>CAYQOU010000001.1:0-36869 GCA_964419255.1 uncultured Fibrobacterota bacterium
TACCTCTGTTTTTTGAAGAATCGCTGTTCTGCTGAGAAAACCGGATGTATTTACCACGGATAGACCGCGCAATCTGCACTGGGCAAGCACCTCGTCGAATTGTCTTTTAGAAACATGAAATTTCGGCTCCGACAGGTAGTAAAAGCCGCCGACTGCCAGAAGTGCACTCACCTGATCGATAAATGCGATCGGATCGGGGGTTTCATGAACCATGTAGAAGGTAAGGATAAAATCGGCTTTTACATCCAGACCGATTTCATCCTCTTTACACTGATGAAAATCCACGCGATCACCAAATCTCGCCGATTCGACTTTTGTGCGTGTCATGTCCAGCATATCCCGTTGGAGGTCGACTGCGATCACCTTTCCATCGGAGCCTACCATCTTGGCCAGGCCGAGGGTAAAGGTCCCCGGTCCACAGCCGATATCGATTGCCGTGCCTCCACGTTTCACGTAAGGGCCAAAGAGTCTTTGGGGATTATGAATCAGTCTTCTTACTCCGTTATCGAGCCACTTTGCATGTTCCACCCCGCACACATCTGTACTGTGAGCCATTGCATCCTCCTCTGTTAACTGAATGTACGGTAAAATATTAAAGTAAAAGATTTCACTCGTGTCGAATATGGCTTTCCTTGAATACCCTGATAAACATTTTCATCATCGCATCCCGATCTGCCTGAAAGTAATCGGCCCATTTATCCTTAAACAGTGCGAAGAACACGATAGGAACAAAGCCGGTGAAAAACTCATGCATCATAAGCTCATCCCGATTGATACGTTTTTTCTGATTATCGGTGAGCCTGTGCATGATATCACTGACATTCTTCGAGATGATTGCGTCCGCACATTTAAATAATGATATGTAGCCGGTCTTATCATTTTTTAATGCTTCCATGAGCATTACCGTAAGAATCTTCTCTTTTTTCTGAAGAAAGGAGATGGTTTCCCTTACTTTTTTGTCGACATCCGAGCCGTGCAGAGACTGCCTGATCTGCTCATCCGTTTTACCCTGCATCCCAAACATCTCCTCCAGTGTCTGGGCAAACAGTGAATCGATAATATCCTGCTTGTTTTTAAAATGATAGTAGATCAGTGCCTTGTTAACGCCTGCCGCATCCGATATCTCCTGGATGCTGGCGCCGTCGTATCCTTTTGCCGAGAAGATCTTCTCGGCGGTCCGAAGGATTTTCATCCTGGTTTGTTTGCCGCCGGTCCGGGCCATCACGCCTCCTGTATAATAACTGAACGTACGGTTAATATAGTATGTTCATCTCAGGGGGGCAAGAAGAGTTGAGAAGGAGTCGGGGACGGATTATTCTTATCCCTTAACGATTTTTTTACCCTGTGTCTTCAATCTCATGATTTTTGCAGTATTTATTTTTCTTTACGGCTTAAGGTGATTGGGAAATGACGAATTTTGCATCCTGAAGAAAGGGACACGCATGCATATCCTGCCCGTACCATACGCCGGTGACAACTACGCTTATCTAGTAATCGAGCAGTCTCGAGCATCCGTAATCGATCCCGGGAATGCAAAAGCCGTCAGCGATTCACTCCGGCAACTCGATCTTGCTCTCGAGGCCATTCTTTTGACCCACCACCACACCGATCATGTGGGTGGGGCTGCGCGGCTGAGCAAAGAAACCGGTGCAGTAATCTATGCCCCCAACGACAAAAGGATTCGTCCGGTGGATGTGAAAATTCATGATGGCGATCGGGTGGAAGTGCCAGGGGCGGCTTTTAATGCGATCAAAACACCCGGTCACACGAAAAAGCACACGGTATTCTTCTGCCGGGAGCACAAAATCCTGTTTAGCGGGGATGCCCTGTTTGGAGCCGGCTGTGGGCGAATTTTCGAAGGCAGTGCAGAGCAGATGTATGATTCGCTGATGATCATGGCTGCACTGGGGGAGGATATCGCCATCTATTTCGGGCACGAGTACACGGAGGAGAATCTGCGTTTCGCATTGAATATTGAACCGGACAATCAGGAGGTTTCGGCTCGGCTAAAGAAGGTGAGAAAGCAGCTTAAGGCAGGGAAGCCGACGACCCCGTCAACTATGAGCGAGGAGCTTCGAACCAATCCGTTCCTGCGGGCAGATTCGGAATCCATCCGCACTGCTTTGGCTATGCCGGATGCCGAAGCATACGAGGTATTCGGAGAGCTGCGAAAGAGGAAAGATTCATTTTAGCATAAAAAACGTAGAGATTGAAACTAGTCCGTTCCCGCTTTTGCGGGACTTGGCTCTCTCCGCCTTTCTCATCCTTCAATCCGCTACATTCTTGACCTCTTCCGGTAGTCGCCGGGCTTTTCCTTCCGTGCTGATACAGGCTAGGGTAACCGTACCGGTGACCAGATGATCGCCTTTCTGGTTGAATATTTTGGTTTCGAAGGTCATGCTGACCGATGTTTTGTCGGTGATTGTGGACTCTACTTCAAGTAAATCGTTGTACCTTGCGGGGCGGCGATATTTTACATGTGCTTCGATAACCGCAAACATCAGGCCCTGTTGGTGGAATTCGGCCAGATCGACGCCGCGATCCCGAAGATATTCGGTTCGGCTCCGTTCCATGTATTTAAGGTAGTTTGCATAATAAACCACACTGCCGCAATCGGTATCTTCATAGTAAACACGTATCTGCATAAAATCCTTCCAAGTTGGGATGAATACTCTTGCCCCGTCTACTGCTCCAGCCCATACGTTTTAATTTTCCGCCACAGAGTGGAGCGGGAGACGCCGAGTTTTTTTGCCGTCTCGGTGTAGTTGTGGTCCAGAAGAGCCAGTGCCATCTCGATGTGACGTTTCTCCGCTTCCTCCAGAGTGATTATCTCCTCAACCGATTTTGCCGGCGTGGGAGCGGTCAGAAGAAGCCGGTTGCGGTACATAAATTCAGGCAGATCCTTTTCCGTGATTTCGTTACCCTCTGCAAGCACCATCGCATGCTCGATGATATTCTCCAGCTCCCGCACGTTTCCCGGATAGTCGTAGTTGGCAAGGATCACCTCGGCGGATTTACTGATACGTGTGATATTCTTTCCGAGCGTGTTGTTGAACCGGTGCACGAAAAGCCTTACCAGGTTGGGGATGGTCTCTTTGCGCTCGCGAAGAGGCGGCAGGTGAAGATAGAATATGTTGAGTCGGTAGTACAAATCTTCCCTGAACCGACCTTCCTCTATAAGCGTAGGGAGGTGGCGGTTGGTTGCGGCAATGATCCGGACGTTGACCGTTCGGGTTGTCGTATCACCCACTCTGCGAAAGGAGTGTTCCTGCAGAAACCGAAGAAGCTTCACCTGAGCCTGGGGGGAAAGCTCTCCGACCTCATCCAGAAAAAGAGTGCCCATATGAGCTTGCTCCACAAGCCCCGGCTTGTCTCGGTCGGCGCCGGTAAAGGCTCCTTTGCGATGACCGAACAGCTCGCTTTCAAACAGCGTCTCCGGAATCGCCCCGCAGTTCATCGCCACAAACTCACCCTCATAGCGCTTGCTCATCCGGTGGATAATGCGAGCGAAAAATTCTTTGCCCGTACCGGTTTCTCCGCCGATCAGCACGGTGGAGTTTGTGGGGGCGATTTTCATAGCAAGCTTCAGCGTCTTGGTCATCACCGCGTTGCTGCCCATAAGGTCGTGCAAGAAACGCTGCTCAAGCTCTTCCTGCTCCCGCGAGCGCTCTAGCCGCCCCGCGACCTTATCGATCACCGATTTGA
Source organism: uncultured Fibrobacterota bacterium (assembly GCA_964419255.1). GTDB lineage: Bacteria > Fibrobacterota > Chitinivibrionia > Chitinivibrionales > CAYFVL01 > CAZPHU01. The sequence goes on from CAYQOU010000001.1 coordinate 3,706, forward strand.
GATCCGAACAGTCTATCGGCTTGATCAGGTAAAAGGATGCTCCGTTGCGTAGCGCATAGGTGGCATCATCCAGCTCACTGACCGAGGTCAGGATCACCACCTCGGTCTCCGGCATACGGGTCTTGATATAATTGACCAGATCCATCTCCTGTGCGGAGACCGTTTGGATATCGATAAACACCAGATCGACGGTGCTTTTTTCAAGAAACGTAAGCGCCTCCACATGGTCACCGGCGATTCGAATGGTCACATCCTGCATGCAGGTATTTTCCCGAATCTGATCGATCAGATCCTGATCGGAGGTTACGAATAGTACGGAGCGAGTTTTAGCTATTTTAGCCATAATTTGTGAGTTGAATACTGAATGTATCGGTTCAAGGACATGGGTGAATCCGTTTTTGCCAGGTCGGTCGCAAGGCCCTGTTGAAGCAAAAACAGCGAAATCAAAGATATAAAGATAAATAATTGAGGGAGGGAGGCGCAGGGGAGAAAGAGAATCGGGAAGGGAGATCGCGACATGATATCTCAGCTTCTGCCTTCGATGAGCTAATCCTAAAGCGGCCGTGATCCGAAGCAGCAACCCGGCAAAAGCAATTCTGCAGAAGGCGGCGGGGGAAAGGCTGCTTTTTAAAACCAATTATTTACAAAAAGGAGGTGACGGAAATGCTGATCAGCTGTTTTTATTAACAATCCGTTCCAGCTTTTTGACAGGCACCTTTCTTACCTTTTCATAAAATTTCTTTCTGAAGGTCGAATTTTTACACATGGTGAGAATAAAAAAATTTAAGATTCTGTTCTTAATATCTTTTTGTGGGAAATCATATTTCCCGTGTGTTTTAAAGTACCGATGGTCTGCCTGCCAGACTACTCGTATACGTCCCCAGATATCATCTCTAAAGATTTTCTGGCCCCCTACAGCTAAAAAGTTATGAGGCCTTACATATTCTTTTTCGGAAAATTTTACCAGTCGGCCGGCGAAGGTGTCTAACTGATGGTCGATTGCTGCCGAATCCTGCACTTCATCGGTGATTGTATCCGCGTGATTTGCTTCTCTGAAAATGGAGGCGGTATTCAGAATATCGGGTAGATAGGGACATTGGCTCAAATGTCCTGAGATCAGATACCCGACCTGCTTACCGGTCAGTGAAGGGGTATGATTCCAGAAAAACGCTCTATCATAAAAGGTCTTCCACATCGAAGAAAGATACCGTCCCTTAATGATTCCTGCAAACACGATGATGTCGGCGGTTCTCACGCGATTATTGTACAACTCTCGGAACCCGTCCTTCTGTACACACATGTTATCGTATCCGCACCGCATACATCCTAAACATCCTCCCCGAATATCAATATCATGGAGGTTGATTAATTCTATCTCCTCTGTATAAGCCTGTCTGAAACGATCGATCATCTTACCCAGATTACTCTTCATATCGCTATTATCGGTTATTACCAGTATTTTTTTCCCATTTGTGGAGATTCGCGTCACATTCTCGCCTGGCATATACACAAAATCGTTTCTGGTAATTGGCGGAAACATTTTTGAAGTATGTGCCCGGGCGTTAATCTCTTCGGTGAATATTTCGATGAAACGTACAAGCGTTTGCCGGGCCTTCTCATTCGAAAGGTCAGAAATGTCGAGGGAAAGGCCATCAACATATTGCATTGCCAAATCCTCACAGACCGCTCTCATGTAGCTATGAGCCGTATGATCGAAATAATGGATGGAAGTCGTCAGCACCGCAGCATACTTATCTTTGAAAACATCCTGTTTTCCTCTTTCGAAGATAAGCTCGATGAAACGCATATATTGCGATGGTACCACCATGACGAAAACACCAAAAGACCATAATATTCCATCACAATCGAGAATATCATTTAAGAAATGATCAAAAGTCTCACAATCCTTCTCAAAACTATTAATGAGAGAAGAGATGGGATACACCTCAAACGTGTGGGCTGGCATTTTCCTCTGTACATAGTGAATGTACTGCAACGTTATACTGTATTCCCCTTTGGGACTGCCGTTTAGTACTGCTATTTTCATCTATGTACCTCGGTATGTATGTTGAAAACAAGTATGTAAGGAAAAAATGTGTATTTGACGGACTTAGAAACTAATCAGATTCAATCAAAGATTGTACCTAAAAGACAGATAGCTCCGGTTTTGAACTTTGCCCTAAACCAATTGATTTCTGGACGGAATCGATGAAGAAGACATATAGTGGTTGCTGGAAAGCACAAGCATTGGGCGCCTCTTTCTACCGGCTTCCCAGAACACCGCGATGTTATGGGTTTCCATGCTTCGCGAATAGCACCATTGACTTGGTGAGGGGTCATTGAGGTCCATGCCCTTTCGTGTTATGGAAGAGGGAATGTACATGTCCTTTTAAACCGAAACCGACAGCGATATGCCGAGAAGAAATGTACATACGAATGCCTTTTTAATGACCCCATCTCCTGTTAAGATTTTTTCCCTTGCATTTTGATTTAAATTGCTGTGTTTGGGATTATCGTTAACAGATCACCGAATGAATCGATAGAGTAGTCTGGCTTAAAGGCATCTCCGAATCCGTAGCGGGCATGTACGAATCTGTATCCCGCCTCTCTGGCCGATTCTTCGTCCCCCGGAGTGTCCCCGATATATACAGGATGTGTAAATTTGTGCGTATCTCTGAGACGGCGAAGCATTTCAGGTTTATCCATGTCCGATTTGCCATGACAGTCGCAGCCCTTGAATAGCCCACCAAGGCCGGAGAAATCCATAAATGCATCCAGGTACCAGTCCTTACAATTGCTTACCAGAAACAGATCACATCCTTGTGCCAGAAGCCTTAGAGTCTCATTAACACTGTCATATACTTTACCTCCAAGCCTTTTTATCGCCTCCTCTTCATAGTCGCATAGCACTGATAACAGATTCTGGAATTGTCGTGATTCTTCCGGAAATAAAATCTGTACACACTCAGCTGTTGGTCTTCCGGTGACCTTTTTTATATCCTCCGCGGTGATTACTTTGCCTAAGGCCAGCGAATGAAGTCCCTTGTTCCATCCCACGGCACATGCCTCCGAGGCATCCCACAGCGTTCCATCCAAATCAAAAACCAAAGCGTCAAACATGTTTTTGCATCTTTCTTATACCCGAATTGAGCGGTTCCAGACGTATTCGCCGTAAGAGGATCGTTCAATAGAGGTTATATTGATTTACGATCGCATCATTTTGCAACAGAAAAAATAACAACCGCCGGGCACCTGAGGTTACATATCCATTTTTTTTTCGCAAATAGCAAGTTGAGGACACAGGCATATACAGCCGCAGCACTCCTGACACCGTTCAGTAAGAAACAATGATCGTATTTCCCATCATAACCATGATCTTTCGGTGTATATTTTTATACTAATGCTAATCTGAGCGTTTCTGAGTGGATGAGTTGCTCAATGCCTTGAGGGCAGAAGGGGTGAGGCAGTTGTGTGGAATACCACGCTGTGGTATTTTCAAAATTGTTGAAATTCTTTTTCTCCCAAGTATTGAGCAAATCGCCGCGAGAGAATCGTTCAGTACAGGTAATTGATCCTGGAGTAAGATAGAATATGTCTCTATGACAAACGTTTTTGCTCAGAGAGGGAGCATGCCCAGAAAAACCAACAGATCCGCAAAGAGAAAGAGTCGAAGGTCACGGAAGTCCTCGAAAAAGAGATCCGGTCTGAAACTGAGCAGACACCCACTGTTGCTGATCTTTCTGCTGTTAGGTGTTGCCGGTTTTCTTCCCTATTCACATTCGACCATCACCGACAGGGTGCGTAGTATGCTCGAGCAGATTACGGATGGTTCCTGCACGGTGCGGAAGGCCTCTCTTATTCCTTTCAGAGGACTGGCGCTGAAAAAAGTGGTGGTGACACGAAACCTGGATAGACGCAGCCATGCCAGCATGGAGATCCCTTACATGCAGATCAGGTATTCACCTATACGAATTCTTATAAACAGAAAAAAAGCCATGGAACATGTTGCCTATCTGGTTAGATCGGGAAAATACGCCTATATCGACTCATTGGTTGAGGATGGCTTTGCGGGGATGCGGATACGAGGCGCCCGTGCTTCGATCATGCGCTCCGGGGGAGCAAACAGTGAGTTGGAGGGGATACATGCCAAAATCGCCGTCCAACAGGTCGAGGGCATGAAGGCTGAGGGCTGGGTGGCTCTGGGCCAATTAAAAAACGGGCCATTTCGTATCAAAAATGTGAAAACAGACATTTCGATCGAGGGAAGCAGAATAAAGGTGTCTAACCTGAAAGGCGACTGCTACAGGGGACGTCTCGGTGGTACACTCTTTCTTGACGGCGAAAAAGGACGCGTGCTGGACGGCACCATAACACTACGTAAAGTTGAGCTTGCCAGGCTGTATGCGGATTACCCCAGGAAGGTAGGTGCTCTTGAGGGGGAGGCGGATATAAGGTTGAAACTAATGAGTTCTTCCTGGGAACCCGATCATATACGCGGGAAGGGAGAGTTGAACGCGCAGGATATTTACGCCGAGAAAATACCGCTGCTTAACACGATCGTGACCACCCTTACGCTGCCGCAGCTGAGAACTCTTCGATTCAAAAATCTGAAAACGGATGTGGTATTGAGTGGGAAAAAAATTACTGTGTCCAATATGCAGGGAAACGGTCAACCTATAGATATCTGGGGCACGGGCTTAATTGATGCCGATAATAAATTGGATATGAGGGTAGAAGGTTTTTTTCCTGAAAGTTTCCGAGACAGTCTGTCTCCAATCACCTGGAATGCCCTTTTTCCTGACGAAAAAAACAAGGGAAGAACATTTACCTGTCGCGTGCAGGGGACCTATGACAATCCGTGGATAACGATTGATCGCAAACATACGCGGCGAGCCGTAAAAAAAGTGTTCAGTTCTTTCGGCCAGCGCATAGGAGCCGCGTTTAGAGGCGGGGAGAAGAGGGAGAATTGACGCAGAAATGTCATGCGGGACTTCTGATCCGACAATGTCTATCGGATCGGACATATTGACGTCAAAATGTCATCGCAGAAAAAAAACCTGGCGGTGAGCATTTTCCAGAGTCATGGTTCCATTTTTAGCAACCGGATTTTTGCCGTCTCTTGTCTTAAAGTTCTGCTTGAAGGGAAGTACTTCTCAGCTAAACAGATCCATCTGCCCACTCACGATCGTATCAAAATCCAGACGTCTCCAGTCCAGGATCGAATCCGCTATCGGTTTGAGCTGTGTCTCTATATAGTGGTCATAATCTAACGGCGCGGATATTTTCTCGACAGGCCGAGGGCCTTCCACGGTAATCACGTAGGCGATACGAGAAGGAACATGATCGAGCATGCGGGCTGCCTGGATGTGAGGAGGAACGTGATTGACGTAGCTTTCCAGAGTTTTGCGCACACCTTTGCGATAGATCAGTTTACTATCATAAACACCGGCCCGCAGGTCTGCAACGATTCGGGAGATATATTTTTCCACCGGCTTATTGGTAAAAATGCGCATATACAACTCGTGTTGAAATTCTTTAGCCAAATCGGTCCAGTCCGAACGCGCCGATTCAAGTCCTTTAAAACTCAGCCTCAGTCGTCCATCTTTCTCTATCGCTCCGCAGTATCGTTTCTTGCTTCCCTGACTGCTTCCCCTGATAGTGGGCATGAAGAAGTAGCGGAAATGCTGCTCAAACTCCAACTCCAGGGCCGAAAGAACACCGAAGCGTTGCTTCAGCTCGCCTGTCAGCCACTCGTTTACTCTCTTTGCAAGACCATTGCCGATAGAGTCAGCCTCGTTTTCATGCCCCGGACCAAGCAGAAGAAAAAGTGAATCCGTGTCGCCGTAGATCACCGTATATGGTGTATGCTCCTCCAGATAGACGCGGGTCTTCTTGAGGATAAACTGACCGGTACCGGTGATAGCCTGAGCAAGATCGGGCATAAAAAAGCGGCAACCGGTGGAACCGAGTACGCCGTAAAAGCTGTTCATCAGGATCTTGATTGCCTGGGAAAGGGGAGCATTTTGCGTCCTTTTTGCTTCCCCACGGGCTTCAAGGAGTTCTTCGATGACCTCGGGAAGAATGGTTGTGGTTCGGCTGAATGAAGGGCCCACCGGCCCTCTGACAGATTCTTCCTCCGAGGCTGCCACATATCCGAGAGGATCGATCATAAATGTTTTTATAATCGTAGGATACAAGCTTTTGAAATCTAGCACCAGCACATTTTCGTAGATACCCGGCTGAGAATTCATCACGTAGCCGCCTGTCAGCGGCTGAGACGGGGCGATGATATCCTGCCTATCCCGGGCGACATAGCCCTTGCGATGAAGGCGGGGAAGATAGACATAGTCAAACGCCGCGACACTTGCCCCCGAGCGGTCCAGAAGATGGCCGCTTCGTTTGGAGCGAGCTATCGCATCGGGAAGAAGACGCGCTTTTTCGAAAATGCGCCTGGTCAGCACAGCATCCTTGAGATTGTACCTGGCCAGTGAGGGCTTATCTTCCCTGAACTGCCGGTCGATTTCGGCGATTTTCTCCTCACCGGTTTTGTCGATACTTTTCCCCTCACCGAGCATGGCTGAGGCCACGAAGTCCAGCGCATAGCTCTCGAAGGTATGAAAATAGGCCCGCAGCATCACCGGTATGTCCATGACCACTCTTCCCGGTATGCGCGCAACATACCGGTTTGATATTCCGCCAGGGGTAAGTATCCGGCACAGGCCTTTCCTACCGAGGTGAAAGGGGACACTTAGTACCTCGCAGCGCATCTGAAGCATTCTCAGGTCAAAATCGATCACATTCCAGCCAATCAGAATGTCTGGATCTTCCTTGTGGATGTGCTCAAAAAAGCATTGCAGCAACTTGTGCTCTGTTTCGCAGTATATGACATCGGGTACAGCGGGACCTTTTCCGCGCATAAAGACAACCTGCCGCTGACCATCGGCGGCTATGGAATAGATTTCTCCGCTCCGGGTGCATGTCTCGATATCGAAGGAGAGTACCGATAAGTGAATATCGGCATCCGTACCTCGTATTCGCGGATTAACGAAGGTGATGGATCGTTCGGTCTGGGAAGCTGTACCTTCCACCAGAAAGCTTCCTGCCACAAATCTCTCCATGAGGTAGCGTTCCACTGGGTGGATATCAGACTCATAGGTCATAATGCCGTTGCTGCGCAGGCTCTGAGCGCATTGGCGCAGATTACTAAGTCTGGTAAAGTAAAGGCAATCGACCTCTGTTCCGTCCATCGCCTTTAAAGGAAGCTGTTTACGCTCAATTGCAGAAGAGGTCAGGCTTTGAGGTGTGTCATGAGGCACGAAAAAAAGCGGTCGGAAATTAGTGATGTGAATTTCTACCGGGCTGCTTTTATCGGCACGGCCGTGGAGAGTCATCTCAAAGCGGCCGTTTCTGTCCCCGTATGAGTGGGTTAACAGGAAACACTTCAGCGACAGAGGATTATTTTTCGTCATATCGTCTCTCTGCTCAGATGCCGATACATATCTTCGGGAGTGGTATTCCGACAGACCGGCAGTCTAAAAACCGGTATCTTCTTTCGTTGGTAATACGATAAGAGGGGGCGAGTCTGTCTCTCAAAGGAGATTATTTTTCTACGAAAGATGCCGTGGGCACTGTCCCCCCGATTGCCGCGGTCTTCATGGCCGACGCCTTTTTCGGCAAGCTTTTTGCGAGTGTATGCTTCCGGTAGTGGACAGTTCAACCAGATGATTTTTCTGATAGCAAAGCCGGTTTCCTGGAGTATTTCTGCCTGTCCTGTGTGACGGGGGAAACCGTTTAAGATTAGTAGATCGGCTTTCCGGTTAAAAGAGCGGGAGAACAAAAATTGCTCGATAATAGAGATGGCAAGCTGCTGGTGAGCATCATCAAACAGTCTACCGTCAAGTATCGAGCGGATATAATCGATATCATTTTTGGGTAAAGAGATGCTGCTTGTGCCGCCGGCGATTTCTCGCAGGTTTTGTCCGAAATCAAAATGGTGGCAGTTGCGAAAAGGAGGGAATCCCCTCTGTTGCAGTGTTTGACCAAGCGGGCTTTTGCCCGCATTGGAGTGGCCGATTATAATCATAGCATTCACAGACATACTATTATAAAATATATCTGCTGTACCTCCGGGGTGAACAGCAGCGTTTTATTTAAAAACATGCTTTTATAACGACTGGGTGATGTGCTATATTATTTAAGCGACATAAGAGAACATCATCTCAATAATTCCCTTTAAAGGAGGTTCGGATGGACAACATGTGGGAGAAGGTTAAAAAGAGTCTGAAAGAGGGTGCCTCGATGTCGGTGGAGAAAATCGAGGAGTATTCCAAGATTGGCAAACTGAAAATCGAAGAGATCGCAGCCAAACGCAAGATTGAGCGCAATTTCATGGATATCGGGGAACGTATGTTCGATCTTATGAACCAGGGCAAGAGTGGAAGCGATATCGAAGAGGATATCACGATTAAGAAAGCAATCGAGAACGTCAAGGGCCTCAAAGAGGAACTTTCGGTTACCAGCGAGAAGATAAAGGCTGCAAGCGAAGATGGTAAGAACAAAGAAGAAACCGTAACATCTGAACAATGACCAGGCAACACCGATCATTCTTAATTGTACCGCCACGCTTTGCGCGAATCCGTATGATGCGGGTCCGCGTAAGCGTGCTTATTGTTATGTCCTTACTTCTGGTCGGTGGTTTTGCGGGCTATTTTATTCCGTTTAATAATTACACCCTCGATGTAGTGGAGCAGAACCAGAAAAAAAACCTTACCGAGCAGAATAAAAAACTGCTTCAGCGCATTCATAGCATGCGTCAGATGCTTCACTCGCTGGGCACACGGGTCAACAGTCTGGATCACAAGAAAAAAGAACTCGAAGGGTATTTCGCCCTGCCGGCAACCACCGATTCCGCCGAGCTGGCAAAAAAGAAGCAAAGAGAGCCGGATCTTACATATACGTTAAACCTTCTGAGCAACACGGAGCGTTTCCTGGGTGCTCTTGCCATGAAGGTGGACTCCTCCGATTATTACTTTCAGGACGTACCGCTGGTGAAACCGGTTACTGACAACTACGTCATCACAAACACCTTTGGTGAGATGAAAGATCCATTCAGCGGCACAATGAAAAAACATTATGGAGTCGATTTTGCCGCGGAACGGGGAAGGCCGGTTATAGCCACCGCTGCCGGTAAAGTAACTTCCGTACAGAATCATAAGTTCTGGGGTAAGAGAATAGAAATCACGCATTCACATGGGTTTTTGACGGTGTATGCGCATCTGGGATCTGTGGAGGTGCATCGTGGAAAGAGGGTGAAGCGAGGGGATGTCATCGGAACAATCGGTTCAACCGGGCTCACAACCGGTCCGCAGCTGCATTACGAGATACGAAAATACGACAAACCTGTCGATCCTCAGAAATATTTTTTCCCCGAACAACCGTTGATATTTGCCCGTGCGGATTCCTTATGAATCTTCTGATTATTCGCTTCTCCTCCATGGGCGATGTGGTATTGGTCTCTTCTGTCATCGCCTGGCTATATCAGAATCATCCCGATATTAACCTCAATCTACTCACTCTGGAGCAGTATGCGCCCCTTTTTCAGGATGATCCCCGGCTTTGTAAAATTATTGCTGTATCAAAGGGAAGAGAACAGTGCGGGGTACGGAAATATGGCCATATGAGGTGGGGTGGTGTTATCGATCTCCAGAACAACGGGCGAAGCAAGAGGCTGTGCAGAAGTTTTTTTCGAGGGGTTCCCTGCATCAGGTTGAATAAGCATCGTTTCGCACGCGCTTTGCTACTGACAGCCCGTGTGAACCTATATCCCGAGAACAATAGTGTTGCATGCCGATACATTCATGCGGCCCGCAAATTACTTTCATCGATTCATCCAGATATTGCCGTTTGCCGAAGCGGTCAAAAAACCGATCTATCAGGCTCGGCTTTGCCGTCTCTTAAGCTATTCTTTACGCGATCCGTATGTGAAAGGAAACTGGAAATTGCATGCCATGACAGACCAATACTTTCGCTGTTTCCTTTTGCCGCGTGGAAAAACAAACAGTGGCCGATCGAGAGATATGCTGCTGTCGGACGATATTTCCGTGATAAGGGATGGAACATTATCGTTATGGGGGGGGCACAGGATCAGGCGCAATCTTCGCGATTATGTTCCATAATCGGGGAGCGCTGTATGGATCTGACCGGACGGACTAGTCTGTATGAAGCCGGTGGTGTGCTTCAGAAGGTATCGATGGCGTTGGGAAATGATACCGGACTGTCACATCTGGCGCGGGCGTGTGGTGTGCCAGGGGGAGTAATCTTTGGCTCTACAACACACCATCTTGGATTTTTTCCCTATGGAACTCCTAATTTTGTTATTTTTGAGAAAAAGCTGAGCTGCAGGCCGTGTCATGCTCATGGTGGCAACAGCTGCCGGCGAGGTAAAAGGGTGTGTCTTGAGGGGATCAGCTCCGAAAAGGTAATCGCCGGTTTGGAGCGACTACATGATTTGAGCCTTAAAGAGGGCCAAAACAATAGCTTTTTTATCGAAACGAACATAAAAAGAGATAGAATATCGTAATCGTCTACTTGACCAAAAATCGACCCACGCACCATATTATGACAGTCTGAGACACAATCATGAAAAGCGTAAAAAATATAATTGTTTTGGGTTTTCTTTTAATTGTTTTAATTCGTGGGGTCGTTTTATCAGATCCGCCCGACACCACTAACGGCTTGGCACAATATGTGGCGGGCCTGGAGATGATTAAACAGGCTCATGGAATCGACACACAACAGAGGGCGCGTTTGTATCGGGAATTGGAAGAGATTACCGGGATTTCGGCAGATCGTGCCATAGCGCTTTTACGAAAGCATAACCATCGTCCCGAAATGTGGCAAAAGATTCAACAGTCTGTTGTCGCTATCTTAGAAACATATACGTCACCTAAACCGGATATTTCATCTGAAAAGGAGCAGCATAATGGCAAGTGAGCATATCGTAGAGTTTACCGACAGCAATTTCAGCAGTGACGCTCTGGGCTCTGACACACCGGTTGTTGTTGATTTCTGGGCTCCCTGGTGCGGACCGTGTAAAATGCTTGGTCCAATCCTTGAAGAGCTGGCGGCTGATTACGGAGACAGGATCAAAGTAGGTAAGCTGAATGTGGATGATAATCCGCAGACGGCTTCGAAATATGGAATAATCAGCATTCCAACTATGCTTTTCATCAAAAATGGCTCTGTGGCCGATCAGCATGTGGGGCTTTTGGCAAAAGATCCTTTGAAATCGAAAATTGATGCCTTTATCGCATCGTAATAAGATGAAAGTGGAGCATTGATGAACAATGCTCCGCTTTTTTCCTCAATAATAGCTTTGCCTCAAGCTGCGGCATATAGAAGAAATAGAAGACTTTTTCATGAAAATTCTGGCACTCAATCCTCCTTTTTTGCCTAAATACTCCAGAGAATCCCGTTCTCCGGCAGTTACCAAAAGCGGCACCCTGTATTATCCCATGTGGTTAGCCTATGCGGTAGGCTATCTTGAAAAACATGGCCACGAAGTCATGTTTTTAGATGCTCCGGCAATCGGTAGTGATCATGAAGACACGATGCGAAGGGCAAAAGAGTTTGGTCCGTCACTGATTGTTATCGATACATCGACTCCCAGCATATATAATGACACTCAGCTTGCGGGTGAGCTGAAGAAGCGGATACCTGAAGCATTCACGGTTCTTGTCGGTGTTCATGTCTCGGCCGTTCCCGAAGAAACGCTTCGTGACCATCCGCATGGAGCCGATGCCGTTGCATTTGGAGAGTATGATCAAAGCCTGGTGGAGCTGGCTGCCGTAATAGAGGAAAAAGGCACCGGTGATGATGCACTTAAGAAGGTGCAGGGGATAGCATTTCGTGCATCCGACGGTTCGGTAGTCAAAAACGAGGCACGAACTCCCATGGATAACCTCGACGATATTCCTTTCGTTTCCGAAGTCTATAAGAGGCACCTGGACATCTCGCCCTATTTTTACGGGCACAGCAGATATCCACTGATTGTTTTGGTGACCGGACGGGGATGTCCTTTCCACTGCACCTTCTGCGTGGTCCCTCAGACCATGCATGGTCATAAGTACCGCAAGCGCTCGGTGGATAATATCGTGGAGGAGTTTCGCTATATTGCCCAAAATTTCCCGCAGGCCAAAGAGATCATGATTGAAGACGACACCTTGACCGCAGACCGTAAAAGATGTCGTGAGCTTTCGCAGAAGCTGATCGAGCAGAAACTGACCAGTATCCCCTGGTCTGCCAATTCGCGCGCCGATGTTGATTACGAGACGATGAGGATGATGAAAAAGGCGGGATGTCGGCTTTTTTGCGTCGGTTTTGAAAGTGGTGAGCAGCAGATCCTTGACAATATTAAGAAGGGAACAAAGATTCCTCGCATTCGTCAGTTTCGAAGGGATGCTAGAAAAGCCGGTATCCTGGTGCACGGCTGTTTCATGGTGGGAAACAGGGGAGAAACTGTCCAAACGCTGGAAAAGACTTTGCATTTTGCGAAGAAGCTTAATCCTGATACCGCACAGTTTTATCCGATTATGGCCTATCCCGGAACCAGTGATTATGCCTATTTTCGCGAAAAAGGGTGGATTGTTACCCAAAATTATCGTCAGTGGTTGACCGAAGAGGGACTCCATTCATCCGTCGTGAGCAATCCCGATCTGACCTACGAGACCCTGGTAGCCTTTTGCGACCGTGCGCGTCGTGAATTTTACATGAGGCCGACCTACCTTCTTCAAAAAGCCATTCAAGCCCTACGGCATCCGTCAGAAGCGCCCCGATTGTTAAAAGGTTTTCGCACCCTGATGAAGCATCTGTTTACCCCCTCACTCAGAAAAACCGGGAGTCCTGCATGATTGCAACTCTACAGGTGCTGTTCTGGGTGTCGGTATGCTTTGTGGCATATTCCTATGTGGTGTATCCGATAATCCTTCCGTTATTTGCAAGGATTTTTGGACGCGAAACGCGGCCTGATGATAAATATGAACCGACCGTTGGAGTGGTTATCCCCGCCTATAATGAAGAGGATGTGATAAAGAAGAAAATAGACAATGTGTTGTCTTTCGACTACCCGCCCGACAAGATTCGGGTATGGGTCGGATCCGATCAGTCAACCGATGCAACCGAGACGATTGTTCGTAAATACGGAGATCCGCGTGTTACACTCTGGGTGGCACAACGGAGGGGCGGAAAAACAGAGATTCTCAATAATCTTGTGCCTCAGGTTAGTACGGATGTTGTATTTCTGACCGATGCGAATACCATACACAGCCCGGATAGCCTCAGGCAGCTTGTGAAACACTTTGCCGATGCGGAAGTGGGCGCGGTGGCTGGGCATGTGGAGCATGTGGTTGGGGAGCAGAAACAGATTGAGGAGGTGTTGTACCGGTCGTTTGAGGCTCGGCAGAAGTTTTTGGAAAGCAGGCTTCACAGCACAATATCCGCTTTCGGCGGATTTTACTGCATGCGTACCACCCTTTTTCGTCCCATTCCGCATAATGCCTATTCCAATGATGATGTACTGATTCCCATGAATGTCATCCGACAGGGTTTTCGGGTCGTTTACGAGCCCAAGGCCGTGTCCCAGGAAGATATGGGAGAGAACATCGGGATGGAGTTCATCCGGCGTATCAGAATCGGTGCGGGTAATTTCCAGGCATTTTTCTGGCTACTGGACTTTGTTAATCCTTTCCGCGGATGGCCCGCGTTTTGTTTCCTGTCTCATAAGGCAACGAGATGGTTTTCTCCGTTATTTATGGCTCTGGGGTTAGTAAGCTGCGCTCTTCTAAGCGTTATGGTATCGGGGATGTTTTACAAGGTGTTGCTTATGACAGGATTAATTGGAATTGCTACCGGTTTATCTTTCCGTTTCTTCCGTCTAAATACTTTCAGGCCCGTTTTTTACTTCCTGACTATGAATGCGGCACTTCTGCTTGGTTTTTTTCGTTTCGTCGGGGGGATAAAGTCGGCAGCCTGGACAAGAACTGCACGGAGCTGACAGGTGATGCATGCAACATAGCACGGTGTTGCGTGCGTTGCAATGTTTTTGTGCAAAATTCATTAACTATGTTCTAACTTCTCCTGTGATGCTTTGAATCTTGGTAGATAAGCTCTTAAAAACGGCATAGAATATGCTCAGATGTGGTGGTCTATTTTAGAGAGTAAATCGAGGTTACTGTACCGCGGTAAAAAAAAAGAGAAAACGATAGAAAAAATCGTTTATTTTCAAATAGCTGTTAATTGGGTGCAGTACCTGGAATGGATGTTTTTCAGGAGGGTTCACATGCCTATATATGAGTACAAATGTCGTGAATGTGGCTATGTTTTTGAAGAACTCATGCCGCTAACAGCTTCATCGACACCGCCATGTCCTCACTGCAATTCGGAAGAAACGGAAAAGAAAATGTCTATCTTCGGCGGTATCGGCGGATCAGGCGCCGTGGGTGGCTCGTGTAGCTCGTCAGGCTTTACCTGAGCTGGCTAGATGCTATGGATCGGTCGATCTTTTAATAAAGAAAACCACAAAAGTCCTTTGGGTTTTATCCCTAAGGACTTTTTTTATTTCTTTTCTATTTTTTTTACTTCAAAAGGTATATATTTAATATACATAAATTGAGCGATTCTCTCGCGAATCACCCATTTAGAACAGAACCGCTTAGTTTCGGGTAGTATTATATCAGTTTTTGCCCGTATGTTGGAGGAATAAAACCATTTTTCCGGCATATCGGCATATCAGCATATCAGCATATCAACGTCAAAGGAGGCGTGAGGATGACACGTTCACTTATTATTGCAGTTTTACTTATGCTTTATATTACCGCTTGCGGCTCGGTCGAAAGCGTGAACCAGGGAGATACTTTCGAGGTTTTGACCGATTTGCGCGAAACCGCAACAGTACAAATGGGAACTGCAACCGACGGTTTCACTAAAATCATTCCCAAGGGTACCAAATTGAAGGCTCTGTTTTCAACCTCTCCTGCTGCTTCATACTTCGAATGTGCTCCAGTGGAGGTTAATGGCAGCTCTGATGCGGATGATATCGAAGTGTTTTTCGTTCCCGAAAGCATGCTAAAATCTGAAGAGTACCAGGGGTTTTCCTATAGTTTTCCCATTGAATATATCGGCGATAAATTGAAGCGGGTGAATTGATCGCCCCGCCTAAGAAAAAAATAACGCGTATAATTTTTTTTTGGGTATCATGTCACCTGTCGACAAAGAGAAAGCCTCTGTTTTTCAAAAATGGTAACAAATAAAGGCCTGTGAAAAAATAGGCCTTTTATTTTTTCAAGATTAATGCAGGATTTATGTCCCATTATGTATTATCTTTGAACTAGTTACCTGAAAACGTCTGGTACAAAGGTTTACCTGAATTTGGGCGATTCATTCGCTCAGAGCCGCTCACGTTAGGTATTGACTTGTGACCTGAAGTAAAACATCATCAAATAATGCAAACGGGGGATACTATGAAGCGAGTCCGAATAGTTCTGTTTTATATCGCAGCGGTGCTTATCTGCAGCCAAGCCGAGGCCGATGATCGTGCAATCATCAGGTCTATCCTTGATGAAAACGGGCTTGAAGAGACTACTGTGGAGAGTGTAGCTACATTCAAGGAAGACCGGGCAATCAAACTAAATCTGAATAACCCGGATGTGGCTAAAGATGGGTTCAAAACTTTGCCGGCTTCTATCGGGCAGCTGGATGCGCTGATCACCTTGACCATCAATGATAATGTGATTGATTCCTTGCCGGTTGAGATCGGTAATTTACAGTCATTGACAGAGCTGGAGCTGAAGAACAATGAGATAATGAGTCTGCCGTCGACAATCGGGCAACTATCTGCACTCAAGGTCCTCGATCTGCGGAATAATGAATTGCGGAAACTTCCACCGGAAATAGGTCAACTCGACCAGCTTTGGATGTTGCAGTTATGGGGTAATGAGCTTAGTTTTCTTCCGGAGGAGATCGGGGATATGGAATCGTTGAAGGAGTTGTATCTCCGAAATAACCGGTTAAAATCATTACCGGCTTCTATTATGAATATGGACCTAAATTACCTTGGAATTTACGACAACAAATTGTGCGAACTGGATGAGGATCTGGATGCATGGCTGAAGAAAAAGGACGATAGGTATCGTTCCTGGCAGAAATGCTGGTGAGAGCCGCTTAAGCTTCATAAGAAAAAAAGTTATATACTGAAATGGGCGATTATCTCGCGGCGATTGCGCGACTCATCCACCCGGAACCGCTCGATTTAGGTGTGTATTTCTCATATAGAAGCTATGTGAAAGCTGCTTTTATCCTCATATGAGACGGTTCAATTCTTTTTGAGATTCCCTGTTGAGCTTTTGACGATCTGTTATCTTGAATCGGCTTTTGTTTTCATCAGTGATAAGTATACTATTATTCGCAGTCGGCAGCATGTTCTCCTGCCGGTTTCGGACCGTGAAGCTGACTTCACCCCGATCGGTTCTAACTAACCAGTTATCGGTGCGGCGGTGTGATTTAATAGAGTAGATTTCGAGGATTTCCGGGGTAAAGTATCGAAATCTGATATCTTTTTTTACCAATAATTGCTGAGACGGTTCGAGTTGCTTCAGGTGATCTATCGTGGCGATCTGATTTCGCTTCCCGTCCGAGGTGTGGTGAACCAGGGCAATGTAGTTGTCAGGATCGGACAAGGGAAAAAGGGGTATACAGCTGATTGGTGAATAGCGGCGGTTATCCTGAAAAACAATTTCCAGGGTTCCGCCGGCTGTTAAAGTAAACTTGAATGGTGCTTTTATTGTTTTCATGGTCATTCGTGTAAGGCAAATATTCGGTTGAGACTTTTTTGTGTAGAGACCAGGCGACTGAATATGCCCTTACGGGCGAGAAGCTCCTCGTGCGTTCCAATCTCAACCAGCCTCCCTTCATCGATAACAAACAGACGGTGGCAGTTGCGTAGAGTAGATAGTCGATGGGCAATCGCGATTGTCGTTCGATTGTGGGTTAGTCGATCAAGTGCCTGCTGAATTTTTGCCTCTGTTTCAGTATCCACAGAAGATGTTGCCTCATCGAGAATAAGAATGCGCGGATTGCGCAGTATCGCTCTGGCGATTGAAATGCGCTGTTTTTCGCCGCCGGAAAGCTTATTTCCCCGCTCACCCACCTGAGTATCATAACAGTCGGGTTTTTCCAGGATAAACTCGTGTGCATTGGCAGCAATCGAGGCCTCTATAACCTCCTCGGTTGTGGCCTCCGGCTTTGCGTATGCGATATTTTCATAAATTGTACCATTGAAGAGGAAAGTTTCCTGAAGCACTACACCGATATGCTTACGGACATCCTGAAATCGCACCTCATTCATATCATGGCCATCGATCAGAATTCGACCCTTATCCGGTACATAGAGACGACACATAAGATTAATAAGCGTACTTTTCCCCGCCCCGCTTTTTCCCACCAGACCAACAATTTCATTCTCCCGAATGGTAAAGCTCATGTCGTGAATAACCGGTTTGGTTGAAGTGTAGCCGAAGGTTACACTCTCAAAACTGAGCGCACCCTTTATGTCGGCTAGTTTCTTCGCCTCGGGGATATCCACAATCTCGGGGGCGGTATCAAGAATGTCGAAAAGTCGCTCCGCGGCACTCAGTGAACTAAAAAGCATTTGTATCATACGGGAAAGGGTAAAAACCGGACGATAAAACATCGCCAGGTAGCCTGCGTATGCAACCACCGAACCGATTGACATGCGCTCGCTGAGTATCATTTTCCCTCCCACAAACCACACAAGAACCGATCCGACAATTATTAATGTGTGCAGAACAGGATTGTACAGGCTCCACTTCCTGGTAAGATCGATACCGGCATCACGGTATGATGTGTTGTATATGTCAAACTTTTCAAGCTCGAGAGGCTCCTGCCCAAAGGATTTTATAACTCTCATGCCGGAAATGGAGTCATTTACCGCAGCACTCAAACGGGCGCGGTTATGAAACAGACGGTGCATGTACTGATGCATCAGGGGAAAGACCCGGTGTAGAAAAATCACCGTCGCGATGATCGGAAGAAGTACAAAGGTGGTTAATTGCCAGCTGAGAATAAAAAGAAACGTTCCGACGCCGGCGAGAGTAAGAAGACTTTCGAGTGTAAGGGGTAAGAAATTGACCATAAACTGCTGCAGCTCTCCTGTATCCTGATTGACTCTTGAAACTATCGATCCGGTTTGATGCTTGTCGTAGAAAGAGAGAGAAAGCTGCTGTAATTTGGCATAGAGTGTCTTGCGTACATCGTAGACGGTCTTATGACCAAGCCATCCCGCCAACCTCGACTGCAGCCCATAGAAAAGCTGCTGCCCGGCATGCGCCGCAAACAAAAGCAAAACTAATACTCCGAGCCAATGTGCCAGGGGGTAGGTGCCGCTTGCAGGATCTTTTTTAAAGACATAATCGATGAAAAGTTTGCTCATGTATGGGGTAGCCAGACCAAATGCGGTGGCAGTAATCATGCAACCGAAAAGAGCAAATGAATGTTTTGCATAAGGACGCGAAAATTGCATTAAACGAATCAGAACGGCTTTCTTTCGCTTGAGGCGGGAGCCGGAGTTCTCATTGGAGTCAGATTCTGCCGGGATGTGGCTATCGGTTGCCCCTCTGTAAGCATGGTTGGAGGGGAAAAGAATGCTTCGGATCTGTTTTATCGCGCGGTCGAAGATCGCCTCTTTTGCATCACTCCAAGCCAATATACGGTGAGCATTGCCATCGATCCGTACGGTTAAGACACTGCAACCCACCAGTTGCTCGACACTGACATCTTCTATTCGCGAGAGGTTGTGGGCATGAGATACAACATACGCGTTACGCTCTTTAGTAACCGTGATAATGCTGGTGCTGGTGATGACCAGAAATTCCGAGCCGAAGGAGCCGTCAAGTGTTATGTCAGATTCAAAAAAAACACGAGTATTAACGTTTCCAAAGCGTTGATGCAGTGCCTGGAGAACAGCTCGGGGGATCTGTGGAAAGGAGTGTTTCATAGTGAAAAAAATACGAATAAAAAAGAAGCTTATTCTGAGGCGACCGATTTGACGAAAGGAGGCCTGTCAATTAAGAGACAGGCCCATACAGGTCACGTCAATAAGAGTATACAATAGAAACTTTTTATTCGCATGGATTCAGTTTCTCTTTTCCGACAAACGGACGTAAAACCTCAGGAACAGTGACGCTTCCATCGGCCTGTTGAAACTGCTCCACAATAGCCGGCAGAAGCCTGCTTGTTGCCAGACCGGAGGCATTGAGGGTGTGGAGAAATTCAGGTTTATTAGTAGCTTTGCGCCTATATCGAATGTTGCCCCGTCTGGCCTGATAGTCACCGGCACTGGAAGCCGAGCTAACCTCTTTATATTCATTCATACTGGGTATCCACACCTCGATGTCATAGGTCTTTGCCATTGATGCGCTGCAATCGCGTGCGGCTAGTTTGGATACCTGATAATGCAGGCCTAAGCCCTGAACGAGTCGTTCCGCCTTTGTGATCATCTCCTCGAGTGCATTGTCGGAATCTGCCGGGCGGCAATACTGGAATATTTCTACCTTATTAAACTGATGACCGCGTATCATGCCACGTTCCTGGGTCCGGTAACTTCCGGCTTCCTTACGGTAGCATGGGGTGTAGGCAAACATCTTAGCGGGCAGCTGTTCTTCTTTGAGTATCTCATCGCGGTAATAGTTAATCAGTGCCGTTTCAGCGGTCGGGAGAAGAAAGTGAGTTCCTTTCTCATCAGCTTCGGCCTGCAGATGGAAAACATCATCCGCGAACTTGGGGAACTGTCCGGCGGTGTAGCCGCACTGGTGGATAAGCAGGTGAGGTGGCAGAACAAAGGTATAACCATCCTTGATGTGTTCGTTTATAAAGTAGTTGATCAATGCCCACTCGAATTGTGCACCGATACCGCTGTATAGCCAGAAGCCGCTGCCGCCGATTTTTACCCCGCGTTCATAGTCGACCAATCCCAGAGATGTTACCAGTTCGACATGGTCTTTGGGGGTGAAATCAAAGTGGGGTTTTTCTCCCCAACTGCGAATGACCACGTTGTTTTCCTTACCCCCGGCAACCACATCATCAGCCGGAATATTTGGTAGAGCCGAAAGGAAATCCTGGATTTTTTCCTGCATCTGAGCGACGGTCGTTTCCATCTCCTTAATCGTTCCGGATACGACTTTCATCTCATCCAGAAGATCTTTTACGTCCTTTCCCTGCTTTTTGAGTTTAGGAATTTCGCTGGAGACGGTATTTCGTTTCTGTTGGAGATCGTTTAATTTATTTATGGCTTCCCGTCTTCGCGTATCCCACTGTAGAAGCTCGGAGAAATCGATATGATCCATTCGTTTGAGAAGCGCGTTTCGAATCTGTTCGGTGTTTTCACGAATGAGTTTAATATCCAGCATGGTTTATGAATGCTCCTTGATATGTAGACTTAATGAATTTGCGACGGTGCCTTTTTGATTGCTACGCGCAAAATCCGGACTAGCCAAAAAATAATCAATCCATTTCATGAGTGCCAACCGCCTGAGACATCATTTTCTACTTTTCAACCTCATACGGTCTATTAAAATCATTCATGTGTACTTTCTCATACAGAAGGCTTTCGATTGGATGCGGAGCCTTTTTTTCTGCCGGATGGCCGATAGCGATTATCGAATCTACGCGGAGAGTATCGGGGATGTTGAGGTGATTACGAATAAACTCTTCGGAACCGGTCTGCTGGTCATGGGCACGATTTCTGATCTGAATCCAGCAGGCGCCAAGCCCCATAGCCTCTGCACTGAGCTGAACGACTGTTGAAGCAATCGAGCAATCTTCTATCCACACATCCGATGCGTGTTCCCGGGCACATACAACTATTCCTGCCGCTGCCTGAGACAGAAACGATGAACCGTGCTGTTTGGCTCTGGAAAGCGTGTCTAAAAGTGCTTTATCAGTAACAACAATGAATTCCCAGGGGCGAATATTACGGGAAGAAGGAGAGCGAAGCAGACATTCGACCAGAGTATCCATAAACACAGGATCAATCGTTTTATCCTTGAAGATACGTATCGAACGTCTTTGGCGAAGAAGAGAAAGCATAGAAACCTCCCGAACAAATGTTTCCGTGTTATGGCTTTTTTTTCGGAGCTGCGATTTTTCAGACCAATAGCATTACTGGTAATGGCAGCGCGCATATAGGCTTGTTCCAACCATCGGCGCTCCGTTGCGCTTTTAGTTCAATGACTTACAAATAACATACGGGTTGCTGAGTATGAAGCTGACAGTACCATTGAAAATAAATCGCATGAAGCGGTAAATGCACAAACGGATGGGAAATTAATTAAATTTTGATAATAGCAACACATAAATCGTATATTATAATCTCAACATTCATTTTCAGAGTGACCGGAGGAAACTTCGGGGGTAATGATCGGGAAGATATGCGCTCTGTGACATAATATGCAGCACATACATACAGGCATATATGCAAAAGCAGCAATCTCGTTTGCGATAATGCGCGGGATTTTATTCCGTGAACGCCGCGGGGCTATACTAAAAGATGAAGTTTCGAGAATGCTGCGGAGCCGACAGTTAAAATAGAAATAACATAATCATGATACATTCTGAACATTCAAGCGCGAGCCATGCAGAGGCTTTGCCCGGAAGTTTCTCCAAAATTGATGCTATTGATACTCTGGTGAAGAAGTACTCGGGGCAGCTGAGGAGTGCGGGCCTGCATCTGAGCCGCAAGCAGGAGATGCCATATGGAACTCAGTTCAGGGTGGTTGCGGGCAGCAGAGAAGGGCTGATAAATATTTATTTTTCCCGAAAAAAGGGTATAAGCCGGGTGGATTGTTCCCAGAATGCGGTATCGGAGCTGGCTCTGCGAATACTATCGGGACAGGCCGACTGTGGTCATATCGATGATTCAGATGAGGGGCAGGAGGAGCTGGCATTTGAAAAATGGGTCGGTACCGACGAATCGGGGAAAGGTGATTTTTTCGGTCCGCTGGTGGTAGCAGGATTCTATGTAACCACGGATATGCAAAAAACGCTGGTTGAAAACGGAGTTACGGACAGCAAAAAGCTTTCGGAGGAGCAGATCCGAAGGATAGCAGGGTGGTTGCATGGTGAATATCCCGAACATATTACAGTTGTAGCTCCCGGTGTTTCGAAGTATAATGAATTATATGTCAGTTTCGGTAATCTCAATAAGCTTCTTGCCTGGGCTCACGCGCGGTGTATAGAAGACCTTGTGCGCAGTTGGCAGCAAAAACATGGAGTTCAGATACAAGGGGCGGTTGCCGATCAGTTTGGGGACAAAAAGTATATCACAAATGCACTCTCCTCTATGAAGCAGATACGACTGGTTCAGCGACACAGAGGAGAATCAAACGTCGCAGTCGCGGCGGCTTCAATCATTGCACGCAATCATTTTGCTGCTCAATGCATACGCATGGAACAGAACTATGGGGTGAAATTTCCACTGGGATGTTCCGCTCAGGTAAAGGCGGCAGCAAAACAATTCGTTCAACGTTATGGAAAGCAGCGGCTTTCTCAGGTAGCTAAAGTTCATTTCAAAACTTATCAGGAGATTTGACGTGCCAGAAATCAGCAAAGCCAAGGCACTACGAAAAAGCAGGAACTACGAAAAAGCTCTTGCGTCATACCAGGAGATCTGGGATAATGAACCGTCCAGTGAAGTTGCGGCGGGTATTGTCAACTGTCTGCGATCCATGGGGCATCTTGACGATGCGGAGACGTTTGCCAACGAAGCATTGGCGATTGACTCCAGCAGTAATGCCGCATGGCTCAAAACGGAAAAGGCATGGACCTTGTATGCCAAGTACATCAAACCTGTTACCGTCGAGGATCGGGAGACTTTTTTAGGTGCGGCACGGGAGGTCATGAAATTAACAAATGATTTTCTCCCCAGGAAGTTGACCGCGTTTAAAGTCACTGATATCCTGTCCAAGGATGTTGAGACCGATTGGCAGACGATTCGCCGATGGCTGGAAGACATACGGGGAATAGAAACCGAGCCGGTGAAAGTGGATCCCGGCAAAAAAATGTCCGACAAGAAAAAGTGGTATTTCAAATACACAAAAGCTCTGGAGAAACTGGGCGACTATGATCGGTGTCGTATCTTTTGTGAGAAGGCGCAAAAGGTATTCAAGAAAAATTTCTTCTTTCGTCATCGTGCGGCCAAATGCTCTAAAGCTCAGAAAAACTACAAACGTGCGTTGGTTGAATACGATGCGCTTATCAACTCTAAAGACGAGTGGTATCTGCATTACGATCTGGCCGAGATATATGCGGAGCTTCAGGACTGGAACAGTGCCGAGCAGCACATCATAATAGCAATAGTAAAGTGCAAAGAAATGCAGCTGAAAATAAAGGCCTATCTGGTATGGGCTCAGATGCTGTACCGTATTCAACCGGCTAATCTGTGGATACCTTTGTATCTTTTTATACTGTTTAAACAGGCCCAGGGCTGGCCGGTACCAAAAGAGGCCGAGGATCTTCTGGAGGAGTATCCTGTACCCTCCACCGAGGATGATCCCGATCTTCCAAAGATGCTTCGCATAACCGACAGGTTTTCGCGTAAGCGTTACCGGCCCTATGTTCCCAGAAAGATGGGGGCGGTGAAAAATTTAAGAGAAAAATTTGGTTTCATCGCCGGAGATGATGGGAAGGATTACTTCTTCAGCATGACCAATCTTACGGGACGCGTTATGTTGGGGACACGCGTAGTGTTTAATGCCAAGCAGGCTTACGACCGAAAGAAAAAACGCAAATCTGTGGAGGCCGTAGATATTCGTCTTGTCGGTCGTGCATAACATCGCATTTTGACATTTTCCGCTTTTCAGGGGGTTTTCATTTCAGTGATGAAAGCCCCTTTTTAAATCTGCTTAAATGTATTTTCAATCATATGATACGTACCGCAATAGGACAGGATTCCCACCGATTTGAAGAACAGGGGAGTGATAAACCCCTGATGCTGGGTGGGGTGTATATACCAGACTGCCCGGGCTTGGCCGGCAACAGCGATGCGGATGTGATCCTTCATGCAATAACAAATGCCATATCCGGAATAAGTGGACAAAACATTCTGGGCACTATAAGCGACAGGTTGTGCCTGGATCAGGGAATAACCGACAGTGCAGTATATCTGAAATATGCACTTGACACACTAAGAGAGTACCGCCTGCGGCATGTTTCAATATCGGTCGAATGCCGTCGTCCCAAATTATCTCCTCATATTGACAGCATAAAAAAACATCTCGGCATATTGCTGAATCTGGAATCATCTTCAATAGGATTAACCGCAACCACCGGTGAGGGGCTTACCGCATTCGGCAGAGGAGAAGGCGTTCAGGCGCTGGTTATCGCAACTGCTCAGCGTGTTTCTGCCGAGTAGTTTATGAAATTGTCGGTGATTGCGGAGTAGGGAAAACGCCGTCTGTAGTCCGCTAATGCGACACCCATCCTCTTAAATGGTTCTTCCATCAGAGTATCTGTCAGTCCCCAGGCATGAATAGTGAAAGAACGAGTCGAATCGACATGGTTGTCGTGGGCCGCGACAGTCAGTGAAAGATTCAGTGTTTCTGCGGAGAAACAGTGGCTTGAAAGTGAAAACTCCAAAATCATATCTGCAGGATGGGTGGAATCTACAGTTGTGTAAAGACCGTTTTTTTGCTGATGTTGCAAATGAGATACGATTCGTGAGTAAAATTTTTCCACCTGTGTAATGAGAGCCTGTTGCTGCCCTGAATCATCCGGCCATGCATTGCATTTAGATAAGGAATTCAAACCCAAAAGCCCCTGTAAACGGATTGTCTTATTTTCCACATCGATAAGATTCCGTGGAATTTTCTGATGACTGGAGGCGCAGCCGGAGAAAAATACTAAACCAACGCAAAGAATCAGAGAAAACATGATTATGGTATTACCAGTATTTTAAAATGTTTGTGAGATATTTCATTCTTGCCGTTTTTGTATCCGACAGATGCGACATAGGATCCGCATACAACGCTCTTTCCCGCACCATTCTTCGTATTCCACAGAAGGTCGTTTTCTTTGCGGCCGAAGGCCTTCGAATCCATGTGTCGCGCATCACCGAGGTATGCAACCACATTTCCATCAAGTGAGCGAATGGTGATATCCTGAATCGTTTTTCCCTGGAAGCGGACGTTTCCTCTTCTGGCTACCGGGTTTGGAAAAACCTCAACCGTAGGGGAATCCCCAACCCCTTCAATCTCGGATCCAAAAGAAACCGTGGCATTCAATGGCACGAAAGGATCGGCGTTAGCTATAATGACGAGGGCCGAATCGTAGTTTTTCCAATGGGCAATAGTCTGATGGAGAGGATTGATGCCATCTGCCGCAATGGAAATAATCGTGTCATTAATCTGATCGCTCAGAAGTATAGTCTGTATTCCCCAGGAAGGGGAGGATAGCTCATCGGCATGTACGTATATATCCAGGCTGTCGGGGCTGTGATTTGTCCTGCCGTAAGAATAAATCTGCATGCAATGAGGGGCTATCATCTTCTTAATGGATGATAGGGTATCGGGTTTATATCTCCATTGCCGAAGATCTTCAGCTTCTTGTATAAACATGTTCGATTCTGCACGTGTTCCCGTAAAGTAACTTTCTGCAAAGAATCGGCTGAATATTTGCGGCCAACTTTTCCCGGCCTGCCGCGATGCCTGCTGCAGCCGTCGATTGAATGTAACCGTCGGGGTATATTCTATCATAAATACATCGCGAATAAAATCGATGGCAGGCTGATCATACGTTGATTCATACAGATAAATGGCTATCAGAGAATTCTTGTATTCTACATAACCGTTGGCGGTGTTATCCAGCATCGGTGCTTTGGGGTTCAGAAAGAAACCGTCCACATACTGCATATAGTCGTTAATGTGATCAAATGCCAGTTCCTCCATCAAAACAGCGGTACCTTCTAGCCAGCTCGCCGGATAATCGATATCGCCTGCACCGAAAGTGGGACCGACACTGTAATGAATCGCATGAAAGAACTCATGGGCGGCGGTTATGTGGATAGCCTTTTCGGGATGCGTTTCATAGTCGAGAGTTCCCTCATCCCAGCCGTTCCATTCGTTTCGCAGGTGGATAAGGCTGGTGCCTCCATACACTTGCCCTTCCGCTAAGCCAGAAAAATACGTAAGCCCGTAATAGCCGGGACTCTGCTGGTTTATAACGACTTTATAGCGCTCGGAATTGAATCGAGATGTCTGATATACAAATGGAGCAGGAAAATTAAACCGCTCCACCTCCATCGACCACGCACTGTCAAAGGCCCATGCCACCTCGTCCACATAATCGGGGATTCCATTTCCACCGCGTACAAGCACTCGCCAGTCGCCGTCGTAACCATATCCATACGTATCTTCGTCAGGAACTGCATCGGCACCGCTTAGAGTGTAATAAATTTCAAAACGATTTGAAGGAGATATATAGTGCTTAAATGAGAGGGGAATATCGAATGCCATCTGGTAGAGAGTGCGGAATGCAGGGCTCAGAGCTGACCAGTGTTTGGCAAGAAAGGTTATATCTGCCTGACTTAGAGGAGGCGAATCATCTTGCCCGTATTGTTCACCCCTGATTTTTGCCTCAAGGGAAGGGGTGAATGTTTCTTCAAATAATTGTATGCGCCGGCTTTTAGTTGCGGCATGATAGAATGTATGACTTTTGGGAGTGAGAGTTCTTCTTGATTTTGCCTGTATGTCTGTTTGAATGATGGACAAAACGAATACAAATAGTAAAAGTATTCTTACGAGAGGTGATTTCATGGCTTGGATGCACTTTCATCGATCGGAATGATTTATCTATATACTGATATCAAAAATAGCTCCTGGACACGTCATCGAACGTTTTCGGCCGCTCAAAGAATTTCCTAAAAAGATCAGCATAACAGGCACTTATCTTTAGAATGGGTATATAAATGAAAAAAAGCAATCGAAAGTTTGCCAAAAAAAAGAAAAGCGGACTCACAAAAGTGCGTCCGCCTTCAGGGAAGTAACAGCCCCTCAACTCTTTTGCCGGTACTCGTAGGTTTTGGGGAAGCTAAGAGCAACCGGGCACACACAAGGGAGGTGTAGAGTATGTCGGGTGTACATTAGCTTATATCGGACGGCGAAACAAGGCACTTTAGTTTTTTTCTCATGCTTTTTCGAATTCTTCTTCAATTTCTTTCAGGGCCGGAAACTCTTGAGCATACAGGTCGTAAATTTTTTTTGCATCTTCAACATTTCCTGTCTGCCTGGCGGCATCCAAAAGATTTAAGTAAGCATCCTTATTGGTCGGATTAAGTTTGATCGATTCGAAAAAGAGAGAGAAAGCATCCTTGTACCGTTGTTGGTAATAAGAGATTATTCCCAAACCATTGAACGTCTCGGCACTCGGCCCCTCCGTATCATTTATGGCCAGAAACTCAGCCATCGCCTCATTAAGCTTACCTTCCTCGAGAAGGCCATTGGCTTTTTCGATACGCGGGTTATACACGCCTACTTTCATGGCTCTTTCCGAAGAATAAATCTCCTCACCCTGACTCTCGATGCTTTCGGCCAAAATGCGGATCTCTTCCAGCTCCGGGTTTGCCGCAAGAGCTTTTTGCAGAAAAGGAAGTACCTGCTCTATTCTCCTGAGCTTCAGACCGGCATCAAAGAAATTGACCAGTGCGTCAGAATAGTCCGGCTTAATCGAGCAAGCCATCTTAAACATGGACCAGGCATCTTCCCACGCTTTCTGCATCCAGGAGATGATACCCATATCGTTATATGCTCGCCAGTTTTGAGAATCCTGCTCAACCACTTTCACCAGAATCCGGGCAGCGGAAGGGAGGTCTCCATTTGTGATAAACTCCTCCGCCTCGCTGTTTTCTTTTGCGAAACGCTCCTGCCCTTGTGATTCCTTCTCTGTATTCATGTATGACCTTTCTTTGCACAGTACCAGGTATTTACATAATATGCATCTAATTCATTGTATTGTCAACTCTTAAGTTACATTCACTCTTTGAGGTGGCGTCTTATTTCTGCCTCATAAGTAGCATCTATTCAGAATCCTCTCAATTAGTTCCTCTGTCGTCCTCGCGACCGGGAAGCAGAGGCGTAAGCTGGCTCGGGGAACCATGGTATTCAGGATAGGGAAATAAATTCCCATTTCGGCGGTTTAGACTCATGCTGTATATTTCTGGATTGAAATAAAAACTCGTATCTCACCATGTGCCTTTATGAGGAGTGGCTGCATGCGGACGCTCGTTTGTCTCTTTCTTTTGTCGTTCCTGCTGTTTACAGAGTCACTTTTTGCATCAGGTCCTGATCTGAAGGTATCCATCCTGCCGGCATGTGACGCGTTCCAGCCGGGAGATACCGTTACGATCGGAATCGCTGTAGAAATACCGGAAAGATTTCACTTATATGGCCGGCCTCTTGGCCCCGGTATCGGTAAGCCTTTGCATATCAGGATCGAGGGTGCAGAGGACGTGAGCTGGAGTAGATTAAGAAAAACGCCGGCAGAAAAGTTTACCCCGGATATTGGTGACTGGGTATGGGCCTATGAAGGCAAAGCGGCATTTTACCTCTCGGGTGTTCTTTCTCAAACCTCGGCCGACATAATTACCGGTAAACTCGTTTTGGACGGATTGATCTGCAATACCGCTTGTGTTCCTATACTAAAGACCATTCCCTTTTCATTTAAGGTAGGCAGGTCGGATGATGATGAACTGTTTGCCGGCGATGAGTTTTTGAGCCGAAACTTCTCGAGCGCACAGGCGATGGCTATGGGGAAAGAGGCAGGAAGCGGCGATTATGACATTATGTCCGCAACACCGACTCTGAGCGGCTCATCTACGCAGAGCACAGAGCTGTCAGGATCAGTTCAAAAGACTCAAGAACAAAAAATGATACGGTGGGATTATGATCCGGTTGAGAGTAGCCTCGATTTTAATATTCCGATTGCAGTGATCCTTGCTTTTATAGCGGGACTTATCCTTAATGTGATGCCCAGTGTTCTTCCGGTACTTGGCATCAAAATACTCAGCCACTCACAGGGTATTGGAGGCGGACGTAAAGCCGCCTTTATGCGCAGCGTTGTTTTTGCCGCAGGAATGGTATCCGTGTTTATGGTTTTGGCCTCGTTTGCCGCATTTGCCGGTTTTTCCTGGGGAGAGCAGTTTCAGACACCGGAGATGCTGGTGACCATAATTGCTGTTATGGTTGTTTTTGCTCTGGGACTCTTTGATATATATCATATCCTCGTGCCTGCAGGCGTTAGCGCTTTGGAACAAAAAAGCATCGGTCGCGGATATGTTGGTGATTTCATAAAAGGGATGTTAACCACAATTCTGGCAACTCCCTGCAGTAGTCCATTTCTGGGCGCGACGCTCGCCTGGACGCTTCGTCAGACTCCTGCGGTTGTTTATCTGATTTTTGCCGCTTTAGGAATCGGTATGGCATTTCCCTACGTTTTGCTTTCCTCCAGTAGAGGATTAATGAGTCTTATCCCCAGACCCGGGAGATGGATGAATGATTTCAAGCATTTCATGGGCTTTCTGCTGTTTGGGTTTGCTGCTTATCTGATGATTGCCCTTCCTGAATATATGATGGTTAGTACGGTCCTGTTTTGTGTGTTTCTCGCATGTGCAGTGTTTTTGTATGGTAGATATGCTCCTTTTGGCTCAAAAGCGAAACGCCGTTTGACTACCGGCCTGATTACCCTGCTCGTTGCAACCCTTGGCTGGTACATCAGCTTTCCGCTTCTCTACCATTCACTCTCCGGCCAACGGCATACTGCCCAGAATTACGAAGAGTTGTGGAAACCTTTCACTCCTGACCGCCTGCGAAGGGCTCATGCGCAGGGCAATCACGTAGTCGTAAATTTTACTGCCGACTGGTGTATGAATTGCCAATACACCAAGTTAAGCACCCTAAACACTAAAGGAATTTTAGAGCTGCTGGACAGGAAAGATGTCATAGCACTCAAAGCCGATCTGACACAGAAAAATCCGGCTGCCGAATCTCTTCTTCATCACTTGGGGTCACGCAGTATCCCGTTTATGGCGGTTTTTCCGGGAGATCAACCGTTCAGTCCATACATACTGAGAAATTTGTTACGAAAAAAAAGATTGCAAACAGTTTTAAAACAGCTGCCAGAAAAATAAAGTATCTGAATTGAGTGGCTCAGAGCGGATGAGTCGCGCAGCACTTGAGCTGTTAGGTCGTTGAACTATCGCTCGCAAAACATTCTTATGGTTCTTCAGGATTGCTGAAGCCCTTATACCCCAAAGTATTTGGGAATAGTCGCAAGAGAATCCGGCCAATTCGGTGTTTATCTGACATTCGATGTGCTGGTGCTACGTTTTAGAGATAACAAGGTACCGTTAGTCTAGCAGGTTTTGACCTACTGCCTGTAATCGGTTATGTTATAGTGTAACAGCATACAACGTCTCTATGCTTATGGTTACTGTTTCCCAACCCTCGACGATTGGAGAAGTGAATGATTAAACATGTTGTGATGTGGAAGCTGAGAGAAACTGCAATGGGAGCGACAAAATATGAAAATGCGTTGGCAATGAAGACTCGCCTGGAGGGACTCCAGGAAAAAATTCCTGAAATCCAGTCTATAGAAGCCGGCATAAATATTAATGTGTCCCCTACGGCAAGCGACATCGTACTTGTTTCAACATTTGCCGATGAAGAGGCTTTAGAAAAGTATATCAATCATCCTGAGCACAAAAAAGTCGCGGATTTTGTAAGCTCTGTACGTCTGGAGCGATCTGTTGTCGATTACGTAGTAAAATAAGACACCAATTGTGCGATTCTCCTAACGCTTGTTCGCCAATCCCTTGGGCATAGGTTTTTAAACCGTCTTGGAAATACCGCGGAGGGCAATCCTTATGCCCTCCAGGCCATTGCGCGAATCAGTCACTCGAAACCGCACAGTTTAGGTAAGAACTTCCGGTCTTTTCAGCAGTTTTTATGGCATAAAAAGAAAAAAAACTCCGCGCTCAAACTCATGCAGACGAAGTATTAATGCCGGCGAGCTTTCACTCACGGAAAGACATTATCAATGAGGGTGAAACACGCAAAATCATTTGCTTTTGCGTGAACGGTGCGGCATGCTGTAATTTTAGCCTCCGGATATTTTGATTTCTGATCTTGTAAGGAGAGACCAATGGGCAAAAATTTAGTCCAGAAAATTATCGATTCTCATATAGTTGAAGGCGAACCCGTTGCGGGGCAGGAGGTTGGTATTCGTATCGACCAGACGCTTACCCAGGATGCAACAGGAACAATGGCATATCTGCAGTTTGAGGCCCTGGGCTTTGACCGGGTGAAGACGGAGCTTTCCGTATCTTATGTGGATCATAATACGATTCAGGAGGGGTTTGAGAACGCCGACGATCATCGGTATCTGGAAACAGTAGCCCGCAAATATGGCATACTGTTTTCGAAACCCGGTAACGGAATCTGTCACCAGGTACATCTCGAGCGTTTCGGACTCCCGGGAAAAACCCTTCTTGGCAGTGACTCACATACCCCAACCGGCGGTGGAATCGGGATGATCGCAATCGGTGCGGGAGGCCTTGATGTTGCAGTCGCTATGGGGGGCGGGCCCTTTTACATGACCTATCCTAAGGTGGTTAAAGTAGAGCTTAACGGAAAACTTCGTCCGTGGGTAGCCGCAAAAGACATCATTCTTAAGGTTTTGGAGATCCTGTCTACGGAAGGTAATGTCGGAACTATCATAGAGTATGGCGGGGAGGGGGTAAAAAACCTCTCGGTCCCCCAGCGTTCGACCGTCACAAACATGGGAGCAGAACTTGGAGTAACCACTTCGGTATTCCCTTCGGATGAAATCACCCGCAATTTTTTGGAGGCACAGAAGCGTGGGGATGGTTATGCACAGCTTCAAGCCGATGATGATGCCCAGTATGACAGAATTATAACCATCGACCTGTCGACTCTTGAGCCTCGTGTCGCATGCCCTCATTCACCCGGTAATATTCAAAGACTCAGAGAGCTCACTGGAATGGAAGTGGATCAGGTTCTAATCGGCTCCTGTACCAACTCATCTTATCAGGACATTATGACTGTTGCTGCTGCCCTCAAGGATAAAAAAGTTGCTTCGGGTGTGTCGTTTGGAGTATCCTGCGGCTCGCGGCAGGTTCTTGAGATGGTCAGTAAAAACGGTGCCCTTGCCGATATCATTGCTTCCGGCGCCCGGCTTTTGGAGAGTGCATGCGGCTTTTGTATCGGCAACTCCATGGCCCCCAAAACCGATGCCGTTTCGGTGAGAACATCCAACCGCAATTTCTTTGGACGAAGCGGAACTACAAGCGCCGATGTCTACCTCGTATCCCCTGAGGCTGCGGTAGCAGCCGCTTTGGCCGGCAAGCTTGTTGATCCAACCAACTATTTCGCCTCAGACGACTATCCTTCAGTCGAGCAGCCCAAAGAGTTTCTGATCGATGATTCGATGATTCTTCACCCCTCTGAAACGCCCGCCGATCAGACTGTCGAGCGCGGTCCAAATATCGGAAACCCACCAACAAACGACCCTTGTCCGGATATTATCGAAGGCGAGGCGACAATCAAGGTCGAAGATAAAATCACCACCGATCATATTATGCCCGCTGGAAACAGGCTGAAATATCGGTCGAATATTCCAAAATATGCGGAGTATGTGTTCGAGCGTGCCGATCCGGAGTTTTCTGCAAATGCCCTGCGTAACAAAGAAAAGGGCATAGCTAATATCATTGTGGCAGGAGAGTCCTACGGTCAGGGATCGTCACGGGAGCACGCTGCAATCTGTCCGATGTATCTTGGGGTTAAAATGGTAATCGCACAATCGATCGAACGTATTCACCGAGCTAATCTGATAAATTTTGGCATCATTCCGGCAATATTTGCCAATCCGGAGGATTACCACAAAATCAATAAAGGCGATACGCTTACCCTGGAAGCGGTTCGGGAGGCTATTGAACGGGGAGCCGATCTGCTGCTTCATAATAAAAGCAACAAGGAAAGCATTGTGCTTCATGTGCAGATGTCCGATCGCGAGCGGTCCATTCTGCTTGC
>CAYQOU010000001.1:36969-42443 GCA_964419255.1 uncultured Fibrobacterota bacterium
TGTGTGAAAAGAAAGAGTGGAAGTCGGAATATTTGATGTATACGCCGACTTCTCTCTTCCATCAACGATGACATGCACAATCTTCCCCAGGTGCTCGCGACTCGAGTGATCGAAAAAGGCGGAATTGATCCATCCATTATATTCCATACACAATAGAGGATATCGATTACCTTGAGAAGGAGGCTCACGAAATGGCTATGAGATCGGCAAATCCCGCGCTTAACAAGGATACATTCAAGCAGCTGAGCACCACCCGATACACCACAAATGCCGAATCGATGAGCATTCAGGGGACGGTAAACAAGACCGGATTCATGCTGATTCTCATCCTGCTGAGTGCGTCATACTCCTGGACTCATCCACAATATTTCCCGATTTTTCTACCCGTGGGGATTATTGGCGGGTTGGTGTTTGCCATGATAACCATTTTCAAGAAGACCTGGGCACCAGTCACCGGCCCGGTTTATGCGCTGCTGGAAGGGCTTTTCCTGGGTTGCATTTCCATGTATTTTGAGCGGGCATATCCGGGCATTGTCATGAATGCGGTGATGCTGACGTTCGGTACACTTGGGGCACTGCTGCTTGCCTATAAAAGCGGTCTGATAAAGGCTACCGAAAACTTTAAGCTGGGCGTGGCAGCTGCCACAGGGGGGGTATTTTTCCTCTATTTGTCTTCATTTATCCTGGGTTTTTTCGGCGTAAACATGACTTTCCTTCATGACAGCTCCCTTCTGAGTATCGGGATCAGCTTTGTAATTGTCATAATAGCAGCTCTTAATCTCGTTCTCGATTTCGACTTCATCGAACAGGGGGCAAAACAGGGAGCTCCCAGGTATCTGGAATGGTACGCCTCTTTCGGACTCATGGTTACCCTGATTTGGCTTTACGTGGAAATCCTTCATCTTCTTTCCAAGCTTCAGAGGCGATAATAAAAATAGAGGAGGAAGTGGGAAGTTTCTGTCGGCGTTTTTGCGGCCAAAGCTCAGCTGGTTTGACAAGGCTGTGCATCGTACTGACGAAAATCACCATTATCGGGTGAACGTATGCGTTTTGCCCGGATAAAGCACTCTCGATATCGATGAGATTCGCGAAAAAAGTTTTGGTCCGGCAAAGCCGGATAATCAAGGTTCAAGCAATAGGATAACACGAACACATGGACAAGAAGTCATGAAACAAAAAACGGACGGGTTTCGGTCAAGAAATCTAAAATGATGAGTCCTTATGACGTTTTTCTACCGGATGATAATGAACGTATATCTTACGAAGCATCTCTATCCGATCCAGAAGAAACTCCTCCACCCGATCCGCGATCCGATCACCTTCACGGACGCTCAGATCCCCATCGATACCGATCGTAATGTTTACGACAAAATAGGGGCCGAATCGATGGGCGTGGATTGTCTCCACTCGCATAACATCAGGGAAACCCGTCATCACGGCGCGTATTTCGGAATCAAGCTCCCTGCTTGGTACCGTATCCATAAGATCGGCGGCTGATTCACGCAGGATATCGACACCGGTTTTTGTCACCAGAACCGCAACCGCTGCACCGGCCAGCGGATCGAGCCACCGCAAACCGATAAGACCGAAGAATATGCCGATGCTGACACCGATGGAGGCAAATACGTCGTTGCGGTGGTCTCTGGCAAGTGCCGAAACCGCAATGCTGCCCGTGCGACGAGCGGCCCTGCGGGCATTTACCATCAGGATTACTTTTGTTATTATAGTAAATATGGCCACGATGATGGTGAAATATTCTATGGGATTTTCATCCAAAGTCCCCATAGCCATATCGAAGGCGGTATTTACCGAATCCCAAAAAATAGCCATACCGGTGGTGATGACAAATGCTCCTACCACCACAGCCGATATGCTTTCGAATTGATGGTGACCGTACGGGTGTTCGGGATCGGCTGGCTTAGCGGAAAAAACCACGAAAATGCGAACCACGATGAAATAAACCACATCCGAGACTGAGTTTACCCCATCAGCCAGAAGTGCCTGACTATGGCCGAATATCCCCGCAGCAAGCTTCAATGCAGCAAGAAAGGCATTTGCAGCCAGGCCTATGTTCACAACATGTCTGGTTTCGTTTTGCCGTTTCTTTTCCCTACCCGACTCAGCGGTTGTCAGTATATCTGTTTCGATAGTCGGGTCATCGTTTTTTTTCGCCATGAATGCTTCCGAGTCTGGTAAGTTGTGTATGCAGGTAAGAAAAAAATACCCTTCCGAAACAAGGCTGATCAGTGTCTGTCAAATATGATTTTTTGAGTCATCGCTCGTAAAGTTTTTATTCGACAACAGCCTTTTATCATTATTTTTCGGACATGATGTCGCTGCCATGCGTTGGTTGCGGACAAAAGGGCGTAGGGCCACGAAATGCACGAAAAAAGCACGAAAGAGGAGGGGGAACAAAAATGCCAGGTGCATATCCGATTACGGCTCTGCCGGATTTAGGAAAAGTGTTATATCATCCGGGGGCTGTGTTTCGAATGCTTTATCGACTTTCGATGTGGTTTTCTCGGATCTGTATACCAGCACCTGTATCTGGATTAAATTGGCATCACCTCTCAGCCAGGTAGTAAGAGTTTCCATAACCGTTTATTTAGTGTGTTTTTTCGTGGCCAATGGGAGTGTTGTGTCGAGTGAGCCGAATGAGCCACTTTGGAGAAGTAGGAGTAATTCGCGCGGTACGTTAGTTGCTCACTAATTACATGACTCGTTTTGTCTCTTGTGATATCAAAAAGCGCACAAACAAACGATTCAACATCCGACACAAACTGGGGGGCTAGATGCCTGGTACTCTTGAGAGAGTCTCCGCCCGCGGATATGCAAGACGCGAGGCCAGGCCGTTGCGGGTGATGCAGATTACCCATGATCTTTCGGTGGGTGGGCTTCAGCGTGTGGTGGTCACCATCTGCAAAACTATCAGGCGCGATCTGTTCGAATGCTCGGTGTTGTGTCTTCGGCGAAGCGGTCCGCTTCAGGATGAGCTTGCCAAGCAGGGCATAGAGGTGATCTGTCTTGCCCGCGGCTCTGAAAAACCCGACAGACTTGCCTTTCTGAAAGTCGCCCGCATCTTGCGCCGGCAGCGCATCGATGTGATCCATACCCATAACACCGAGCCGCTCATAGATGGAACCATGGGGGCGATACTGGCAGGAGTCAAAACGATTGTGCACACCGATCATGCGCGTCGTTTCCCGGATAAACACCGATACATGGTCGCCGAAAACATCCTCTCCAATTTCATCTACCGTATGATTGGGGTTTCTGAGGATACCAGTCATAATCTTCGTTACTTCGAGAAAATCTCACCCCGCCGGCTGATGACCATTCCCAATGGCATAGATCCCGCCCCCTACGTTGAGCGGGTGGACCACGCAAAAATACGCCAAACGCTGGGGGTGCCGCGATGGGCGCCCCTCATCGGAACGGTGGCACGGCTGAGTGGGGAAAAGGCGATCGACAAGGCAATAGAGGCGTTTGCAATCGTAAGCCACACCATCCCAGAGGCCCGGTTTATCATCGTGGGGGAAGGACCATGTGAGTCCGAGCTTCGCACAAAGACCCGGGAGCTTGGCCTCCAAGAAAAGGTGATCTTCGCGGGCCGGCATTCCAAGGTCGCCCCGATTCTTGCGATTATGGATCTGTTTGTTCTTTCCTCCACCCGTGAAGGCCTTCCCATGGCTGTGCTGGAGGCGATGGCGGCGGGATGTCCGGTCGTGGCGTTTGCGGTGGGGGGGGTTCCCAGTGCTGTCGAGCATGCAAGAAGCGGCTATCTGGTTGCGCCGGGAGATATCAAGGGGATGGCCGGGCAAATCGAAATGCTTCTGCAGCATCCGGTGCTTGCCAGAGGCTTCGGTGAATACGGCCGCAGGCTCTTTGCTCGACGCTTCAGTGCAGAGCCCATGACCAGGGCGTATGAGAGACTGTACATGAGAAATGCGGTGATGGTTGACTCCTGATGGTACGCGATTTGAAACACAATTGAGCAGAAACTCCTTATGAACAGCAAACCCTTTAGCATACGGAAAAAAAATGGAAGGGACACAGTCACACACAGAAGGTAAGCTCTGGTTCTTATTTGTACTCTTGTACCTGATCTTCGATTACGGACGGCCACATGATATGGTGGAGGGGCTCCGAGCCGTGCGTCCGTTGATGGTTCTGACTCTCGTTCTTATCTCCTATGTCATCGTAAAAGGGAGGCTGGACTATTTCTGGAGTCCGCACCTGAATGTGATCTGGATGATAGTAGCCCTGATCGCGATTCATACACCATTTGCCGAAAACAACTACTATGCTTTCCAGACCTTTCGATCCATGTTCTCCTACATACCTTTTCTTCTTTCTATTGTTTTTGTGGTATCCACAATGAAACGGCTTCGCGTGCTGATACTGACGAGTGTTATCCTTATGATTGTCACATCGATTTACAGTATCGTAAATGAGGGGCGCGGGCAGGGAAACTACTTTCTTGACGAAAACGACGTTTCTCTTTTTATCAATACCTGGCTTCCGTTCTGCTACTATCTGTTCAGCGTCGAAAAATCGGTTTTGAAAAAAACCATATATGCTTCGGGGCTGGTGATCGGGTTGGTGGCGGTGGTGGTGAGTTTTAGTCGTGGCGGATTTGTTGGCCTGATTGCCGCCACGATTGTGGTATGGCTGTTTAGTAGACAAAAGATAATGGCCTTTGCCGGAATTGCATTGCTGTCCATGATCGTCTTATATGCAGGAAATGAAGCCTATTGGAATGAGATGGAAACCGTCACCGACTCTCAGGAAGCCACCGCACGCACCCGCATTCTTTTGTGGGAAGCCGGTTGGGATATGTTTCTGGATAATCCCCTGGGGGTCGGTGGAAACAACTACCAGATACGTCTGCCGGAATACCAGTCACCCGAGTTTCCCCGAAGTATGTGGGGCAGAGTGGCCCACTCGTTGTGGTTTACCCTCATTCCCGAGCTTGGCATCGTCGGAATAGTCCTGTTTCTCATCTTACTCGTGCTTAACTTGCGATCCCTGTTTACCATCATTGACATGACTGGCGGGGAGCAGAGTCCTGACAATCAATATCTACAGGCATTGGCTCGAGCATTTGTGGCAGGCCTGGCAGGCTTTTTTGCCTCCGGAACGTTTGTTTCGGTTCTCTACTATGCTCATTATTGGTATATTACGGCATTTATCGTCGCTGCCGAAGAAATCGTCTTCTCGCGTCTCGCGGACCCGGAGATTCGACTCTCATCGCTGCCCGTCCTGGAGGAATAGTCGTGGCATCCTGCAAGAGACACCGGATCCGAAATAATGGAAATTTTCGGACAATGTCCCTCTCATAAGCGTGCAATTTTCTATTCTTACCTCACGAATACAGGTGTGCATTATGCGCCATAGCGTGTGAGACCAAAAAGCACATGTAAGCATAATGTGATTCTGGTATCAATTAAACCACAATCGATGGTCACGAGACT
>CAYQOU010000001.1:42543-135327 GCA_964419255.1 uncultured Fibrobacterota bacterium
GTCACGAGACTTAAAAAGCACGCAAAGACATGTTTTTTGCAGGAATTTATCCGGTTAAATAGAAAAGAGGCGATTGCAGGCATGATTTTCAGTATATCTATTATCACCTGTGAGTATGGATACGCCCGATATCTAATCACATCCGAATACTCTTCGGAAAGGAGGCATTTATCATGCAAAAGAGAAAACAAAACTCATAAAAGTAACGATACTGTCAAGAAATCATTTACGCGCTGTAGCGGATACAAAGAATGAAATCACCTGAGCTGAGCAGTTTTGAGTGGATGATTTGCCCGGGAGATCGAGCAAATTGCCGCGACAAAACCGCTTAGCGTAAGAATCAGTTAAATGTGAAACAATGATTTAGAAATTATTCAAAGGGGTTATATGAAAAAGGCTTTCCATTTCTTTACAGTCACCATTTGCGCAATGCTGCTTTGGATCACATCGGCAGTCGCTCAAACAAATGCCGATTTGGACAAGATGATTGCGGTGAAGGAAAGAGATTTGTGGGATGAGCATCCCGAATGGCTCTGGTTTGACGATTTTGAGAATATAAGCGATCTCGGCGATAATTATCAGGATTATAGCGACAACAGCAATAGCTTCGGGGTAACCGATGAGGATGCGTTTGAGGGAAGCAGATCGTTGCGTCAAAACTACGCCAATGGGCAGGTCAATGGCGGATGGATCGTACGGTATAGAGAAGAGGGTTTTCCTTCACATCTGTTCATGAGATGGTACCACAAGTATGAAGAGGGCTTCGACGGGGCACCTCAGAAGATGGCTCGCATGCGCAACCGATGCCACAGCACTTGGACCAAGCCCTTTGGGGTTTACTGTTGGGTAGAGGATGGGCGGATTGTGGCGGACATCAAGGCGACAACCAGCTCCCAGGCAAACAGCAGCGGATGGCTTCCCAAGGCGTGGTCCAATTTCCACGTTAACGCACCGGAGAATGTGGGGCGGTGGATCTGTTTCGAGATGGAGGTCAGACTCAACGATCCGGGCCAGCAGAATGGGTTCTGCAGAATCTGGGCGGATGATGAGTTGATTGTGGAGAAGAGCGGACTTGACATTCGGGGAAATGATGACTGGACGTTTAATGAGGTGATGCTTGATGGATACTGGAATGATGGCTCACCGAAAGAACAAAATCGTTATTTCGACAATTTTATCATCTCCACCGAAAGAATAGGACCGATAAGCACCACGCAGGTCGGTGAGAATGACCCGGACCAGGGGGGCAAAGATTCGGAGTCGGACGATGGAGGTTCGACCCCGGACAGCCTTCAATCGGGAGAGGATGATCCTGCAACGGGAGAGGATGATGCCGGAATGGAAGATGAGACATCCTCTCCAGTGGGCATGGGAGAGGACAACTGGGAGGATCATCCTGAGTGGTTATGGTTCGACGATTTCGAAGATTTAAGCGCTTTAGGAGAGAACTATCAGGATTATAGTGACAACAGTAACAGTTTCGGAGTCACCGATGAGGACGCATTTGCAGGCAACAAATCGCTGCGACAGCACTATTCGAGTGGACAGAAAAATGGTGGGTGGATCATACGCTACCGTGAAGAGGGGTTTCCCGAGCATCTGTTTATGAGATGGTACCACAAATACGAGGAGGGCTTTGATGGGGCACCGCAGAAGATGGCCCGTATGCGCAACCGTTCTCACAGCAATTGGACAAAGCCTTTTGGGGTTTACTGTTGGGTCGAGGACGGGCGGATTGTGGCGGAAATCAAGGCGACGACCAGCTCCCAGGCAAACGGCAGCGGATGGCTGCCCAAGGCGTGGTCCGATTTCGACGTAAATGCGCCGGAGAATGTGGGGCGGTGGATCTGTTTTGAGATGGAGGTGAAACTAAACGACCCCGGCGAGCAAAACGGATACTGCAGAATCTGGGCGGATGATGAGTTGATTGTGGAGAAAACCGGCATTGACATTCGGGGTGACGACGATTGGACGTTTAATGAGGTGATGCTGGATGGCTACTGGAATGACGGCTCGCCCAAAGATCAAAGCCGCTATTTCGATAACTTTGTGATCTCCACCCAAAGGATCGGTCAGATGGCCGCTGGCGATTCGGATTCGACACACTTAAATCCCGAGCCTCCCTCGACAAGCATTGCGGGGGGTCGGATCACCGGCGCTTCAGGCAAGCCGGGCTATTCGATGAAGCATGCCGTTGTAAACGGCGGAATTCAGTTTACCGTGCAGCTTCCGCAGCCGGATCAGATTAATCTGAACGTATATAATTTGCATGGAAAGAAGATATGGGGTCATTCGAAATTCGGTAGTACAGGAGTAAATACTATCGACATGAAAAACAGCGCCTCCGGACGCTATATCGTAAAGCTCGATTTGGTAAACAGTGGAGTAAAAGAAGCTAAGATGATTAAGGTTTATTGATCGGATCACGTTCCGTATGGAATTTTTTACAGAGGGGGGAAAGTCGCCAGGCGGCTTTCCCCCCATTTTCATGGTGCGCCGGTAAATCCCGCACAAGAGTCTGACAAGAACTTTCAAAATGATTATCAGAAACTTTGCGGAGAAATCATCATGAGGCATACATTTAAAACCTACCGGATTTGTCTGCAACAAAAAGCCGATAGTCTGGAACCACGCCACACTGATAAGAAAAAAGTAAAATGCGAATGATAATCCTCCACAATTGGCCTTGGAATTGATTGTAAATTCATCAGCCATGTGATCCATGGAGGCATACAGATAACACAAGTATTGCTTCTACCTGAACCGAGCGGTTCTGAGCGGATGAGCCCGCTCAATCTATCGAGGGCGGAAGGGTTGAGCTATTGTGCACCTCTATGTTTCAAGTGGGGGGTGTGAATCGAGGCGAGATAAACGCTTATGGCAGGTTCTATACGGGCTCGATGACTTTTCATATGTGAGGCCACACATGAAAGATGAGTACACACAGAAAAAGGTCGTAAATAACCCTTCTACGACACGGAATCAGCTCTACTGGAACACGTTGGTAAGAATTCCCGCGCATGCCTTGCGTGTCGTATCATCGGTGGTTGTGGCTCGTAAACTGGTTCCGGAGGATTATGGAATTGTGGGAATAGGGATGATGCTAATCGGCTACGCCAACCTTTTTACCACATTTGGTTTTGGTGAGGCTCTCATACAGCGCGGAATAACCGATCGTCGTGTCATACGTTCGGTTTTCACTATCGACCTAACTGTCTCCCTGATTCTCGCATCGATTTTTTATGCGGCAAGTGGAGTGATTGCCGATTTTTTCGATACCCCGCAGGCCAAGACTGTCATACAGATTCTGTCGTTATTTTTCATTCTTACCGCCTTCCAATCGACGCCACACGCAATATTACGCAGAAAGATGGATTTCAAAGCAATATCAATCATAGACATCACAAAAGGATTTCTGGTGGCGGTCCTGACTTTGATTCTGGCATACATGGGGTTGGGGTACTGGGCGTTGGTGTTTGGTCAACTCGTACCGTTTATTTTCGTTAATATAATGCTCTCTATCCGTGCCGGATGGTTTCCGGTTCCCTATTTTAATCATCAATTGATGAAAAGCATATACGATTTCGGTATATGGAATTTTTTGAAATCACAGCTGGAGTTTATTTCCAAGAATGTGGACAAGTTTGTGATCGGTCGATGGATGGGGACGGTGGCGCTTGGGTTCTACGATAAGGCAATGAGTTTTGCGGTTATGCCTCTCAATCACCTGACCATGAATATCAATGCAGTGCTATTTTCATCATTCAGTGCAAACAAAGAGAACAGAAAAGAATTACAGACGCAGTTGAAAAAGTCGTTTACGCTTATTGCGGGAATCAATTTTCCCATATACGTCGGATTGGCCGTAACAGCTCCTCATCTGGTCAACAGTTTACTGGGAGAGAAGTGGGCTCCAATGGTGGCCTGTTTTCAAATAATCCTTGCCGCATGTATGGTCAAGTCTTTCTCCGGGATGGTTGCCGCATTCAATGTAGGGACCGGCAAATATCGCCAACACACCATACGGTCTTTTTTCTCCATAATCGGATTTGTCGCGGCCTGCTTGTATGCGATGAAGTTTGGGATAGAAGGAATAGCCTTGGCATTCCTTTTTTATTGCGTATTATTCATGAGCTTGACCGGTTCTCTGGTCTGCGGGCAGTTGTCGGTCACATGGAGAGAGTTTGTCTCGCCGGTAAGTCCACCTTTGATCGGATCGCTTATCATGGGCGGTATGGTATATCTGTTTGGCCGATATGTGATGCCTGAGTATACTATCGTCAACCTGATCGTACTCTGTCTGCTTGGTGTTTGTGTCTATGGGGCCTTTATCTTAGTCGATAGCTCGTGGCAGACACGGGAGCTGAAAAAAACTATCCGGAAGGACATCAGTAAACTACCACTTGCCGGTAAACTCGCCGGCAAATTAGTGAAAGGATACTCGTGAAGATACTTTCTCTGGCCATCAACGTAAAAGACGATGACAGGCGTGATAAGATTACCTATAATTTCATACTCAAGGAGCTTAACTGGCTGGCCGCTGCCGGTGTGGAGGTGTTTTATTTATCTGATCTGCCGGAGCACAAAAGTGAAAATGGGGTTATGTACCTGTCGAAGGATAAGATTCTGGAATCCTCTACTTTTATTCGACGGATAAGTAACGTCATGTTCCTTCTCCGTCATCTCTCCTTTTTTTTACCAATGATCCGACATAGTTTCAGTAAAACGATGCGAGTGTGTGGGGTGGAGCGGGCGTGTGCAAAGATAATAAAAAAACATAAAATCGACTGCATCCATTCTCATTTCTTCGAGCCCTTTGGCGAAAGCCTGGTCCTGGCCTCCAGACGTTTCCGCATTCCGGTTGTCGCAACTCTGCGGGGAGCGGAGCTGCGGGCGATGCCACAATTTTCATACGGGGCCCGGCTGGATCCCTTTTATGACGCGGCGCTGCGCAAATCGCTTCCATACGTACATTTTATTACGGCCCCCAGTCGCTATCTATGCTCCATGCTTCTCGAGCTTTTCGGGGCGCAGGGCTCTCGAATCAAATATCTTCCCAATGGAGTGGAGCCAATCTCCTGCAGAAAAACGCTGCCTCCACCCCAGGAGCCAATCACATTCATCGGTGTGGCGAACATGTTTCCGATCAAAAACTTTCAACTAGTTTTCAGAGCGTTGCGACATCTGAGTGAGAGATTTGATTTTCAGGCCCATTTTGTCGGAAGCGGTGTCATTCTGGACACTTTCAGAGAGCATCTGAGTACATTTAAACATGTGCATGTGCATCGGGAAATGCCCAAAACGCAGCTGTTTCCGCTTATGGCACGATGTGATTTTCTGGTTCATCCAAGTTATTCCGAAGGCATGCCCAATGTTGTCCTCGAGGCTCAGGCAATGGGGCTGCCATGTGTGCTTTCGGATATAGACGTTCACCGGGAAATAGTCATCGATGGTAAAAACGGGTATTTGTTCGATCCTTACAAATACGATGGATTCATCGAAAAAATGTCACTTGCATTAAGCAGCAGGCAGATGTTGTGGGATATGAGAGAACTCTGTATGAGGGCGGCGTCGAGCTTTACTCTCGAGAAGAAGATGCTTGAGATGATGGAGATTTACAATGCGCTGATTAACACATCTTACGAGACGCTGTGTGATCCGGCGGCAATTGTGGACGGTATACGGAAGGAATATACTTATGCAACCACCTAAACTGTTGTTTCTTGGATGCGGACCCGAGATGCCGAAGAAATCATTTGCATATCGTGCTCGTTTCGAATGGTTGAGCAAGTGGTGCAGCGGCTATATCATCACTCCCGTCAGCGGAAGCAATCATATGAAGCTGGACCACATCGCCTCATTTGCATTTTTGGCATACATCTTTCATGATGGCAACTGCGTCATTCGTAACCTCAAGTTGTGTTTCCATACGATAACCAAGGCTCTTGCACTGCATCTGGGCGGTAACACATATGACGTAATCGTAGCGCCAAATCCACTTTTGATTGGCCTTATTGCCCTGTTGCTGGGAAAGATTACCGGAGCGAAAGTCATGATCGAGGTTAAGGGTAATTTACAGCAGGCATTCAAATACGGGGCGACCGGACTG
Source organism: uncultured Fibrobacterota bacterium (assembly GCA_964419255.1). Taxonomy (GTDB): domain Bacteria; phylum Fibrobacterota; class Chitinivibrionia; order Chitinivibrionales; family CAYFVL01; genus CAZPHU01. Next base: position 48,653 of record CAYQOU010000001.1, read on the forward strand.
GTGGAGCCGGGGGTAATGGGTAAAATTAAACATCGAATCGCCGGCCCCCTTGCCTCCTCCGTTATCGGTAAGGCAAATCTGACAAAATACATGTATGAGGGGCAACTCAATTTCCTCGCCGAGCGGGTACGCAGAAGAATAAAACTTACAAAATTTCCCGATTTTGTACCCATTTCACTTTATGTCAATCGAAAGAGGCTCAATGGTAAGTATATTCTTCTTCTTGGTTACCCCTGGTATTTAAAGGGAGTAGACATCCTCATACAATCATTCAAAATGATCGCCGACGACTTTCCCCGCTACTCGTTGAAAATTGTCGGGTGGTGTCCAACGGGAAAGGACTACTTTCAGAGGCTGGCTGGTGGCCATCCACGAATACAACTGTGTGGTCCTGTCTATTACGACCAGGTGCCGCAGCTTATGTGCAACTGCTCTCTGTTTGTCCTTGCCTCTCGAACGGAAGCATTGGGCCGCGTGCTTATCGAGGCAATGGCAAGCAGAAAACCGATTATTGCATCGAATGTCGATGGGATACCATCTATCATAAGAGACGGGTACAATGGGTTGTTGTTCGAATCGGAGAATGCAGAGGCGTTGGCGGAGAAAATGCGTATGGTACTTTCAAATTATTCGTTGGCCAGGAGTCTGGCTCGGAATGGATATACATTTGCAAAGGATCACTTATCAGAAGAGCACTATACTGCAAATTATCGCAAATCCGTGGAGCAACTGATTCGTTTTCCGACATATGAGAATGTTGAAACGGCCAATAAATAGGTCGGCGTTTTTGACTTCGCCTGAACACCGCTCAGTGTTTTGTGTGTTCAGAACGCCGGCTTCCCAAGTTTCTTTTGTTTTGCAGTATACTGCAAAACAAAAAAATAATGGTTATCACGAGGGGAGTGAGGGGTGAAGAGTAGATCAAAAGATACCGATATAAGTGTAATCATACCCACATACAACTGTGCCGGATATATTGGCCTGGCCATAGAATCGGTGCTCGCTCAATCTCAGTCTGTAAGGGAGTTACTGGTTATCGATGATGGCTCCATCGACAATACCGCCGAGGTGGTGGGAAAACATGCGAAAAATAAAAAGGTAAAATATATAAAGAAGGAAAATGGTGGACAGGCCTCTGCGCGCAGGTATGGTGTACAGAATGCATCAGGCAGATATGTCGCGTTTCTTGATGCCGATGATGTATGGGAGCCCAGAAAAATCGAACGACAGATGGAGGTGCTTGACGATCCCCAAAACCACATCTGCTTTACGGAAGTCTCGGGAATCGATGAAGAGGGTAACCCGGTGAAATTCGAACATGTAAAAGGGCAGACGCTTAGACGGGGACGGGTGGTGGATTATCTGTATGTTAATAATTTTGTCCCGCATTCCTCCCTGGTGGTTGAGAAGAAATATATAGAACAGGTTGGCTCATTCGATGAGAGCTTACGCATGGGTGATGATTGGGACATTGTATTGCGTCTATCGACGTGTCTTGACTTTGAATACGTACCTCAAAAACTTGTTCGATATCGAATACGGAGAAACCAGCTGTCAAGAAATTTTGAGCAACGCATAGCAGATCAGGATAGAATCGTCGAAAAATTCAAGCGCGAGTACCCTCAGTACCTCACCACTGTTCTGATTCGAAGGGGCAATGCATTCCGCGCACGTAACCGGGGATATCATTATGCGCAGTGTGATTTGCGCAAGGCTCTCTATTTTTACACAAAAGCGGTGACAAATGATCCACTCAATATTTTGAATTACAGGGGAATCGCGCGAAGCTTAGTTTACGGCGGCCTCAGAGCAGCCGCAAGGAATTATCTGTTTGCAAACCGATTTCAGGCCGGACAAAATGGATAGTCTGGAGAGGTCCTGGAGGATTCCAAAGAACCTCTCTTATACCATGCTGTTCTGAAGTCTGCGAATATATCGGCTTTTCATCGATGGTGCATCAAAGGCTTTCATCATCCTGCGGCTGTTTATTTTTTACTCATCAGCATCATTGTGTCTGCTGAGTTGCCGTTCTGGGAATGAAGCACCCGTTTCATTACCATACGGATGAAGAGCCTGTTCGCATCCATCTCCCATACCGATTCTCGAGAAAGAACAAACGGATCCACGGTGGCATCGTTGGCCGAATCACAGGTTGTGACTGCGGATTTGTATCCATGATTTTTTAATGCCCCGATAACCCGCTCATCAAAGTCGCATAGCCTCCCGTTTGGGTAGGCAAAAGACTCCACAGGCGTATCAATCTGAGTTTCAATTTCCCTTTTTGAATCTGCAACTTCCTGATCGATTTGCTCATCGGTCAGGTGGGAGAGAATGGGATGTGAAACGGTATGGCTTCCAAACTCTATACCGGCTTTTTGCATATAACGCACCTCGTCCCAGTTGAGCATAAGCCGTCTTTCTCTCTTTGGAGGCACGCCGAGGAGGCTTTGGAGATGCTGTATATGCTCTTCCCGCCTTTCAGGGGAAAACTGCTTAAACCACTCCAATAGCATTTTTATGGCGGCAAGGCGGGTTTGCTGGGAATCAAGCGGCAGGCGTATGCCGAAGAAATATTCCGAAAGCGTTGAGCAATGTGTATGCCTGACCGTGGAAATGATACGATCGGGCCATAGCGTTTTTCCGGTACCGATGAAATCGGTCGCCAGAAATATAGTTGCCGGCACATGGTGTTTCTTTAGTATAGGGGCGGCATAAAGCAGATTGTCAAGATACCCGTCGTCAAAAGTGACACAGGCTGTTTTGGGCGGTATAATCCCCCGTTCCAATGCAAGATAGAGTTGATTGATTGTCATGAGGTTAAAGGCGCCCGAAAGCATTGACATCTGCTGGTCGAAATCCGTCACACGAATTGCATCTATAGCATATGGATCGGATTTGGGCAGTATTCGATGATAATACAATATCTGAAAGGGAGGACCGTTTTTTCTTGCTCGGAACTGCAGAAGTGTAGGGGCAAGCTGCATCCGTTCCGAATACTGCGAGGTCATCTGCCAGAGATATCCCTTTCGAAGAGTCCAGCCGGCACTGGAGAGAAGAAAGTTTTTTAAAATTGCCATAATCCATCTCTTTTCGTGATGAGTGATTGTGTATGAGGGCTCAGGTTTGTCACATTAAAAAAGCAACTCTTTTGCCACCGGCTTTACATTTCAACGGCATTTTTCCACTATTGTGCCATATCTTGGCACGAAAGTTCCATATGGTTTCTTAAAAGCTAATCAAAAAATGAATGGTATCGCATCGGGAGGGCACAATGGAGAGCATATTCTGGGGAGCGCTTTTTCTTGCGTTTTATTCCTACCTGGTATACCCGACTACACTTCTGGTGTTAAGGCCGTTTTTACGAAAAAGTGTCGTTCGTTCAAGTGATTTTTGCCCACCGGTCACCCTCATTATCACCGTGCATAACGAACAGCGTCGCATACGCGAAAAACTTGAGAATACCAGACAGCTTGATTACCCCCAGGATTTGTTTCAAATCCTTGTCGCATCCGACGGGTCATCGGACGATACGAATACAATCGTAGAGGAGTACGAAAAACATGGCATCCAACTGTTACCTCTGAAAAATCGGGCAGGAAAAGAGAATGCGCAACGCGAAGCGGTCAAACAGTCAACGGGACACATAATCGTATTCTCAGACGTCGCCACTCAACTTGACAGGATGGCCATACGGAACATCGTGGCAAATTTTGCAGACCAGTCGATAGGATGTGTCAGTAGTGTGGACAAGGTTATGGAATCGAATGGCACAGGAGGGGAGGGGGCGTATGTACGATATGAGATGTGGTTACGTAATCTGGAATGTTCCGTCTATTCAGTCGTGGGACTCAGCGGATCTTTTTTCGCGGCTCGAAAACAGGTCTGCCAGGATTTCTCCACCAACATGCCCAGTGATTTTAGGACACTTCTAAACAGTATAAAACTCGGCTTTCGAGGGATTAGCGACCCATTAACGGCGGGATATTATCATTCGATTAAGAATGAATCCAAAGAATTCGATCGAAAAATCAGAACCGTATTACGTGGAATAACGACATTTTTCAATCACACCGAATTCCTTAATATTTTTCGCTTCGGTTTGTTTACCTACCAGTATGTTTCGCACAAGCTCATGCGCTGGTTTACTCCGTTTTTTCTCATATTGAGTTTCGGATCCCACACAGTACTTGCGATGCACAATAGTGCCTATAAAGCGCTATTTCTCCTCCATGTGGGGGCATATTTTTGCGCGCTTCTTGGGTTTGTATTTCCGTCATTGTCAAAGCAGTCAATCATTCGAATACCCAAATATTTTGTTATTGTCAATGGTTCGATTCTGGTTGCATGGTTCAAATACTTCACCGGACACCGTCAGGTCGTGTGGAATCCATCTGTGCGATAGCAGGCGGGTGCCGAGAGGCAGGTTGATTTAGCCCAATGCTCTCGGATCGTAACGGCTGCAGGTGGCTGCAGCTGCGTTATTCGTCTGGTACATTATCTTGATTTGTTGCCATCCTGGTTCGGCTGACTTGTCCAAGCTCAGAAAAAATATGTTTTACTAAAGCGAAAGTATCCCGGGTGACATATTGGTGATTCGGAAGTGTGACCAGATGATCACAGCATGTTTGTGCACCCGCAAATCGCTGCACCGTTGTATGGTTCGACACACTCGGCAGGGATGATATGGGGCTTGGGTAGCCGGAACGTAAACCGAGTCCGGTTTTGCTGCTAAACGACAGCAGGTTTTGCCTGATCTGCTTATCGGAGACATATGTCGGATATCGAATCAGTGCACCCAGGTCGAGATCTTTAAAGGTGTCTGTGACTGCCGGGGGGATATGCTGCATCCATTCTTCTGCGTTTCTCTTCCGAATCGATTTCAGCATAGATAGTTTCCGGGGCCAGTCGGCCATGAGGCCCGCTTGCGCTCCCGACATTTTTTTGACAAAGGAAAGGGGGGTGTAGATTGTTTCTCCTAAGCGCAGAAATGGTAACCCCATAGGCACCCAGTATCGGGAGGGGGGGAGAAATGCCGTCATAAGAAAGGCCTTTACGATCACCGCTGTTTTATCTCTGATCGAATAGGCTGAAAGCCTCTCGATGACTCTTCTCAGTGATAGGGCGTAATTCGGATTGTTGGTCAGGATGATACCACCCTCAACAGCACTGACCGCCTTACCTCGTCCGAGGCTGAATACGCCGATATCGCCGCTCGCACCGGCAAGGGTTCCTGAGAAACAAGCTCCCATCGCCTGGGCCGCATCTTCGATGATTGGAGGACCATCTTGGCCAATAATGCTGCGAATGCGGCTTATGCTTGCAGGAATACCATAAAGGTGTGCGGCTATTATTGCGACTGTACGGTTTTTGTGTGAACAAAGGCATCGAGAAAGGTCATCATAATCAAAATCAAGGGTCTGTGGATCGACATCACAAAAAGCGGGGCGGAGCTTTGCCGCGTGAATGGCCGACAGTACCGAATAGCAGCTGTATGCAGGTGTGATGACACAGTCTTTTCCGGTGTTTTTTTGCTTTAAGGCTTTCAAAACCAGGCTTACGGCTGCGGTACCACTGGATACCAGAAACACATGATCCACACCAAAATACTGCTGAACGCTTTGGCTAAATCTCTTCAGTGCGCGGCTTTCATCGATACCACCTCCAATCGCCCTCAGGAGGTCTTTACAGCTTATTGGGGACGCTGCCGGGGGGAGATTCCAACCAATGGGCATAGTAATCCTTTCGGTGCGGTTATCATTCGGATCAAACGTTTGTTTCTGGATTAAATGTTCGACACCTTTTCTTCCTGTCCCGATTTTTTGTGGTATTATTTATCCGTGTGTTTTTGTTTTCTCATTTCTCGCTCTATGATAGCTGATTCTGCTCCGGCTTTGCCGGACTTACAGTGATATGTATTTGCGTATCGCCGGACCAAGTCTCGTAGTGACTCCCATCGGTAAATGTTGCCACATCGTCTCAAAGGTCTTTCGCAGGTGCTCCTGGGAGAGCGATCCCGTAGGTTGCTCGGCACCATCGGTTATGGTATACCAGTAGAGCTGCTCGGCTCGTGCCCCCCACTGCTGTTTGAATCTGAATGTGCTTTCCTCACGGGTGGAACGCCCAAAATCAAAAATCCGATATCCGTTTATTGCCGCATATTCAAGCATCGTCCAGTATAATAGCATGTTGGGCGAGTCTTTGCTAAACTGACGCAAAAAGGATGCCCAGGGGTTTACAAGTGATTGCTGAAAGGCGATGGTCAACGATCCGGCTACCGGAACACCTCTGGTGTAAACGACAAAAACACGCGCTTTTTCCTTGTAACACAACAGTATATTTTTCATGAGGTCCACAGAATGGACCGGAGATCCAAGGTGGCGCATATTCTGGTAAAAAACCATGTAAAAGTCTTTGAGAAGCTCTTCTCCCCCAACTCTGACATTAAACCCCTGTTTTAGTGGCTTACGGATCTGACTTCTCAGCTTGGATGGAAAAGAATTGAAAAGATCGTCCGGAGAAGTATTAAAATAAAGCCGCATACCCACCTTGGTGGTTATCTCCCGGATGGCGACTTTTTTCCCAGGTGTAAATTCGTTGAGTATCGTGGAAAGGTAATCCAGCGAGTAGGTTTGTCGCAGCTGAGTATGGGTGCAGTGAAGCTCTCGAGCGATTTCAATCGCCTTTTTAAAAAGCGCCACACCGGTATCGTGACAATCCGAAAGCAATCCCCCATAGTCGCAGAATGGTAACGATACCAACTCCCGGCCGATTAGCGGCCGCCTCAACAGAAAAAGCGGCAAAACGCCAGTGATCCTGCCGTGCTCGTTTGATGCAAAAAGGTAAAACGGCTCATGTTTATAGGTTCTAGCAACCGCATCACGAAATGCCGTGTGATGATACACGGATGCATACTTGTTACAGGTGATATAGTCATTCCATTGATTGTCAAAATCCCCTTGATTACGTCCTATAAGCCTCATGCCTTCCTCCCTGCCGATTGAAAGTGAGTAAAGGTAGTAAGTACCAGACGAGTCCTCATGAGATCCAGTGCTGAATACCTCTCTCTGTGATTGCTCAAATGTGAAGGGCACGTGTGAGTTAAATTCATTCGCAATATTCTATGTTTGATACCTGTGCTCCGCATTCTGTCCTTCCGTACCGTCCAGCATACGGGGGACGGGAGGACGGCAGAGGGCGGAAAAACACCCGTTTTACGGTTGTCCAAATATTTTGCTTTCTGATCCTTTGATTCTTCGTCCTTGCCGGATTAGACTGGCCGTGTGTGCCTTCTTTATTGATGATTCGTTGACATAAAGTGTATTCGGCATTTCCCGGAGAGAATAATAAAAGCGAAGCAGGTGCCAATAAACCCCGTGCTATTCGTGTATGACGGCTATGCGCAGCTAAAGTAAGGAAAGGGTCAGCAAAACAATCACTGCATGGTGCCCGGCAAAATGAGCCGGTTTTCCCCATGATAAGAAGATGGCAGAACAGTCGATGGGCAAAAACATTGCTGTCTTTCTTTTTTTACAGCAGCTAGATTTTGGTGCGGAGGAAGAGAGGGAGAGCGAAAAGGGCAGTGGTATCTCCTTAATCGCCCTCCTGCGGAAAAATTGCTACTGTCTTGTACTCAGGCGTACGACCGAACGAGCCTGGGCTCCCGTAAGCTCACAGAGCAATGGCTTGGAGCCAAGTCTCGAAGCCCTGTCACCAAGCGGCAGACGGTATATGCCCCCTGAGTTGATTTGCGCCAGGGTAAACCGTGCGACAGTCCGACCGCTCATGTCATACACTCTGGCAGCTGTAAAGCTGTGGTCGGAGGGAAGGATGAGATTCAGCTCGGTTCTTTCGATAAATCCTCGTGCCGAGCCCGTCGCATTCTTCACATGTGCGGAGGATGGATCGACAGCGCTGGTTTCGTGTGTACTACTCCGTTTTGGTCGGGGATGAGTGTCTCCGATTTTCTGCAGACGCCAATCGTGGCCGATCAGGGTGTTGTCATTATTTCTGGGGTAAGCACCAATATCAGGAGGACGACCCTCATATCCCTGGGAATATGATCCGCGTTCTATTCCGGCATTAATCAGAGGTGAATTCTCAGGGAGAGTAAAATCCCCCCCCTCTGCATCGACAAACTCCGGCTTCATCTGCATGCTGTTTATATCCAGTCCGGTCTGCTGCTGCCATTCTGAAAGCGACATGGTGCGCGAATCGGACTGCCAACTGCACGCATCCTGAGGGAAAACGTTGACGTCAGAAAAGACGATCAGGTCATTCCATGAACTTGGAGTCGATTTGTTTTGGCGATACATGCGCCGGCCGCCGATATTATTCCATACCTCCATCGCAGTATTATTCTTATCGGCCGACTGGTAACCGCCGTATAAAAACACCCGAACATTATATGCGGTATTATTGTAAATCTTCCATTCGTTACAGTTGTGGTTCAGGTCGATGAACGTCTCCATATTCATGGCTATATTTTCATAATAGACATTGCGCTCTGAATAGCGGGTTTCATCGGTGGAGCCCATGCCCAGAAATGCTGACTTACTTGCGTTGCGTGCAATGTTTCGACGCCAGATGTTATCGCAAACGGGCCCCGATTTCTGACCAAATGTGCTGAACATGATGCCTCCACCATCGGCGGTGTTGTTCTGTATGATATTGTTGCTGGAGCCAAACACCATTATGCAGGCACCATTATGGGTGCCGCTGCCGATAGGAGCCATGTCGTGAACATAGTTGTTTTCGATTATACAGTGTTCAGAGGTCTGAATATATGCCCCCCAGTGAAGGCTTTTATCGCCACCCTGGATGTAGCCGCGAGAGATGTCACAATTGCGCAAAATGCCATGATTTGCGTTTTCACGAAATCCAATGGCACCTTCCACCCGAAATCCTTCGATGATGATGTGTTCACGCTGATAAATGCCCATGGCCGGACGGGTATCTGTCGGTGCTCTGAGGACTGCCTGATGGAGTTGGGCGCTTCTGATGACAATCGGCCGCTGTGCGGTGCCCGATCGTGCGGGGTTAAATGCCTCGTGGGATGAATTTACGGTGTGATCCGTATACTCTCCCGGTTGTACCAAGATCGTATCTCCCGGCTCCACTCGCGAAAGCCTGTCCAAGAGTTGGTCACTGGTGGATGCCGTATGGACGGAAGAAAACGCTGCCCAGGGGATGCAGAGAAGGAAAAAAACATCGAAACGTCGGTGAAAGACCATAATCACTCCATTAAAGCGGTTAATTTTGTCACTGTTGTACCTGTGAAGACATAGATTCCCATGCCCCTTTTTTTCCGTCATACGTCGGAAAAAAAGCGGGGAGGGGCCTCTAAATATCTCCCTTTTGGGAATTTTTGTTTGCTCGTAAACTGAATCAGGCGGCTCTAAGCAGATGATTCGCGCAATCTCCTGAGAATAGAAAGGGTGAAGCAATCGTGCAACCGTGCTAAATAGCTACCAAAGGTTACATGGTTGCCGAAGCTCTTTTGCCCTTGGAAATTGTGCGAATCGCCGAGACTGGATCGCTCAATTCATGTTTAACTAAAAACGGATGAATTCGCTTACATATTGGTCGTATTTGGAAGATGGAATCTACATGTAGATTTTGCGCCATCATTGGTGTGTGTTGGCGTCATTTTTTTGGTGGAGCGAAAGGAGCATATCAACGGGGCCAGGTGTAGCCGATTCCCATCTCCGGAGCCTCAATCGCGCCGATTCGGGGTGGGATTTGGTCGGCAGAAGATTTACACGACATGAGCCGGCGGATTTCGTCAATGTTGAGGAGCTGCCAGTCGTCATTTTGCGGATCCGCAAATCGAGGACGCAGCGATACGCTGCAGGGGTCTAGACCGGTGGCGATTTTCCATTGATTAAGCACGAAATTTTTCCTCATCTCATGCCAGGCTGCAGTTATGCCGGGAATTACATTGAAATCGGCCTGCGCGATCAGAAAGGTCCAGGCCGCCGGGCGAGAGTGGTTTTGTTTATACATCAGCGTATCGGCAATATTATATCGGAAAATGAAATTACTGTTTCCTTTCTTGCCCGAATGATACCCTCCATAGAAGAAAGTATGCACCCGCCAGGCGGTGTTGTGGTGAACGGCAAAGGCGCGGCAGTCGTGAGCGACGGAAAGAAAACTGTGACAGTTCACCGCGACATTATTGACGTATTTGTTGTGTCTGCTCAGCCGCGTTCTGTCGGTGCTGCCGGTGCCAAAAAAGGCGGATTCACAATTGCGGGCAATGTTGTAGCGGTAGAGATTATGATTGGTGTCACCGCCTTTCTGACCGTAAGCTGCGTACATGTAATCACCACCATCGGCTTCATTGTGCTGTATGAGCGTCTTTTGTGAGCCGTGATGTATCATTATGCAGGCACCATTGTGTCTGCGGTTGCCGATATGTGCCATGTCATGAACATGATTATGCTCTACTACACAGCCGATCGAGTTGAAAGATATGTAGATTCCCCAGTGAAGACTGATATCACCCCCCTGGATGAAACCGTCGGTGACATCGCAGTATCGTATCACGCAACTGTCTGCATGCTCTTTCACCCCGATTGCACCCCGTACTCTGAACCCCTCCATAACAATGTGTTTTCGACTCTGGATGCCGAGTGCGGGAACGGTTTTATCGCGAGATTTGAGAATCGCGCCGTGCAGCGTCCTGGAGCGGATGACGATCGGTTTCTCGGCGGTTCCCGAATGGTTCGGGTTAAAGGCGCGATGCCAGTTTGCTTGCTCATCGACATACAATCCTTGTTCGACGAGAATACTATCGCCGGGCAGTACCGCTGTCAGTGCATCCTTAAAGCTGCCGGTAGAGGAGACCGGATAGGTTTTTCCAATTGCCTCGAGAAAACAAACCCCCGAAACCACAAAAAAAAACGCCATACTGCATCTCTGGGATATCTTCCGAAAGCAGACCATACCTTTACTCCTTCTCATATATGTGAAGGGATGAGCGTTTGCCGGTGGTCAGCTCATCGCCGTATCGCTTCCCTGATCGGGGATACCCATTCGGATAAGCTGTCGCATCTTTCCCGATCTGTCGCGTTGAATAGAGGATGGATACTCGAAGGCACATTCGAAATAGCCTCCGAATTCATCGGAGACCAGCTTCGCGATATGCCTCTCCATCTCCTGTCGATATCCGTTCCCTTTCACGATCCTGAATATCAGTCTTTGCCCATCCTGGACTGCCTGATACTGTCTGATATGCTCGCCATGCTTCTGTACGTCCTTGAAGATATATGAGATGAAGGCTGAATTGTACCTTTTGCCGTTAGGGCCGACCAATACGTCGCGTACCCGGCCGTGAACTTTTTCAAGAACTGGGAGTCCTCTTGCAGAGCCCTGTTTGTAAAGCCGTACAATGCCGATATCTCCCAGATTATAACGAATCAGCGGCTGCAGGCGGTTGTGCAGCTCGGTAACCAGAAGGGTACCCTCGCCCTCCGGCGAAATCTTGCCATCATCACCCAAAACTTCGACAATCATATTCTCCGCGTTGATAAACATCGTTCCGCAATCGTCCTGATGGCCGATCGTGCCTACCTCTGCACAGCCGTATTCATCGAAAACCGGCACCTGCAAAGACTCCTCGATTACCTCGCGTCGATGTGGAGTGAGCAGCTCGGCGGTGGTGATTATTGCCTGCACATTCTTAAAGGTGTATCCGTGTGCCTTTGCGAATAGGGCAAACTCAAAAATCGCGGATGCGTATCCGTAAAAATAGCAGCGGCCAGCCCGTTTTATCCGTAGGGCGTAATTGTGCAACACCTCAGGAGTGTAGCTGAATGCAGACAATCTTATCCGGTTAAGCAACACATCTTTGATCCAGATGCCTGCTCCGCCATGATTTTTCAGCGCAACGCCCCAGAATCGTATCTGACGCATGCCGGGACGGACTCCTGCCCATCCGTAGGAGCGAAAGGTGATTGCCTGCTCCCGCGCCATCGCCTCTTCATCCTTATAGACGGTGATCGGCTCGCTGGTGGAGCCGGAGGTGGATTTCGCGGTTGTACGACCAGAACTCAGTGTGCTTTTAAATTGTCCCGGATTCTTCTTGATCATCTCCCTGGTGATGACCGGACAATCGATAAGCTTTTTCGCGAAATGATAAAACGGTATGTACTCACGGGCATAAGCAAGCAGACTCTCCAGGTGAGAGTGCTGGTATTGGCGTAAGTCATTCGGTGACAACCACTGGGTCCGCTGATACTCCTTTAAATACTCAAACGTATTCTCAGACCTCAGCCGTGCCGCTGCCTGGTAAATGGCTCGCGCCATATTGGTGTTCACAAATCCGCCTCCTGTTATTATCAGAGGGTAGCCATGGTATCCTGTAATGAGGCAAATTGTCGATTCCATTGCTTCAGACGATCTCTGTACAGGGTCTTGACCTGTCTTTTCAGAACCGCATATCTGCTTCGAGCAGTGATGAGTTTTCGGGCGATATCATCGGGAGTGCAATCGGTGAACAGGGCACCACGGGGGTAAAACTCCCGCAACGCGATGCTGTCACCTAAAACCAGTGGCTTACCCAGACTCATCGCCTCATACCCGCCGCACACCAGCACCTCGGGAAACCGGGTCAGGGGCATAACCACCTGACAGGAGCCCATGAGCTCGAAATAGCGCTGATCGGGAATAAAGCCCGTGCAGATGAAATTGTTCGGTGGGCTACCGATGGCATCCAGCACGTTTTGTCTGGGGGAGCCGGTTACGTAGACGATGAAATCTTTGCCCAATATTTCACAGGCCCGCGCGGTTTCCATCACCGGCTCATCCCTGGCCCAGGTTGAAGGGAAAATGATCCGAAACACATCATGGACAGGTTTTTCACGACCGTTTTTGTTGTGGCGCACGAATGGGTCGGGGAGAATAAACGGCGCTCCGCCGGCCTGCTGTATGCGACGGGCAATCTGGCGATTGGTGACAATCGTCAGATCGGCTGCTCGTGAGCTAAATTTGCTCATTGCCATAAAGAGCCTGTAACGAAAGGAACGCCTGTCGGGCGCGTCCAGCATGAAATTGCTGTGCCTATCGACAATAAGGGTGTAGTCGAAAATGGCCTTGGCAAGAGACGCAATCATGGCCAGAAACATACTTGGGTTTTGTACGATGAGTGTCGCGGGACGTTTTCGGGCCAGGATGATCAGTGTCTTTATCGCCGAAAGGGGATGTCGCAAAATCCCGTATCGCGAATCGTTAATGATAAACAGCTGCGCTCCCAGTCGCTGAGCCAGGAGAATCGATCGTCGCTGCCGCTCCCATGAAATCCAGATGATGTGCGAATTTTCTCCGGTATTTCTCATGCAGATCCTTACATTTGAAAAGTGAATTGGTGCAAGTATTTGGGTATCCCACTCGTCCCGTCTCGCATCAGCGCGATGAGAAGAGAAAGAAAGCACATATTTTTTGCCGTTCTGTCTGTGATTACTTCCGGAGGTCTTTGGTTTTCTGATTCGCTGACCTTCGATTCCGATTCTCCGGCTTTACGGACATAGAATGCAGTAATCATGCCAGTGCAATGGGGCTCTGATCACATACCTGGACGGGGGAGGGAGGGCTAAGAGGTCGGTATATTTTTTGATTAATGTAGATTAGCCTAACACGCATGAGAGGAGCCGATACACATGCAACGGGTGAGGGGAGAAAAGCCGATGAGAAACGTTCTGCATCTGCGAAGTTCGGGCGATGTGCTGGGGGCCGAGCGGGTAATCATGGAGCTTGGGCGGCTTGCGAAGGATTATGGATATCGTTGCGTGATCGGCGCTATTCACGATGTCCACGACCCGGTGCCCCGATTCATTCAGCAGACCGCAAAATTGGGCATCGAAACTGTTACCTTCCCAGCCTCCCGGCGCTATGATCCGGTCTGTATCCGATCAATTCACACGTTTATCGCCGAAAGGCATATCGATCTTGTACATTGTCATGGGTATAAAGAAGATGTTTATGGCTTTTTTGCGGCTCGGGGATTTCCGCTTGTCGCAACCAATCATCTCTGGAAAAACACCACCCTGCGTTCAAAGACTTACGCCTCACTGGATGCCTTTATTCTCAGGTGGTTTAGCGGCGTGGTGGGAGTATCCGATCAAATTGTTCATGATATGCAAATGAAGGGAATAAAGAATCCGATAAAAATCGCAAATGGCATCGATTGTTCACGGTTCAGACCCCGAAAAAAGAATACACGCATCATAAAGCAGCTGCAGACCGATTCAAAAGGTCCCGTTGTCTTAATGGTCTCAAGCCTCTCATCCGTAAAGGGCCATACGGTCGCGCTCAGAGCGTTGGCAGAAATTCGCAAGCATGAGCCCCATGTAAGCTTATGTATTGTGGGAGAGGGGCCGGAAAGGCCGCAAATAGAAAAGACAATCGGAGAGCTGGAGCTTTCCAGGTCGGTTATCCTCATGGGGAGCAGAAACGATATTTCTGAAATACTTTCAATCGCGGATGTTTTTCTCCTGCCGTCATTCAAGGAGGGGCTGCCGATGGCTCTGCTTGAGGCGATGGCCTCCGGCATACCTCCAGTCGCCTCCAGGGTGGGCGAAATACCCCACGTGATCGAGGATGGAGTTTCGGGTCTTCTGGTGGAGCCGGGAAACAGCAATCAACTCATCGATTCCTTACTGATGGTGTTAAATGACCGCACTCGGCTTGGACTGATGGGGCGGGAGGCGCGAGTTCGTATAGTCGAAAAGTTTTCTTCCGAGGCGATGTCAAAAGCATACTGCGAGATGTATGATGGTATTTTGACAAACTGAGAGAATCGGGCCCAAACGGCATGAATTTTCCCTTTGATGAGCAGTAGTGTGAAGCATTTAAGGAGCGGAATCGGGACAAGAGATTAAGGAAATCTTTCTTTTCAAACCGTAAGTTATCGGGAGGGGAGGGAGACAAAAGATACTGTTAGCTGATACCAGATACTCGCACAATCGTAAGAATTACCCGAAGCATCCTTCAGGGGGCCAGGCGAGAAAGCCTCCACACGTTGCCATCTTTGTCGTATCGAAAACTGTCATGAAGCCTGTGCGAGCCTGCCTGCCAGAATTCTATTGCCCGGGGAATGACTATATAGCCACCCCAGTGGGAGGGACGCTCTATCCTCCTGCCCCGGAAACGGCTGCTTATACGGCGAAAGCGGCTGATAAGCTCTCGGCGGGATTCGATCGGCTGCGACTGCGGAGAGGCGACTGCTCCTATGCGACTCAGACGTGGTCGTGAATAGAAATAGCTGTCTGATTCGGTTGCCGAGAGTTTTTCTGCCGTCCCCTCGATCCGTACCTGCCTACCCATATAAGACCAATAAAATAGAAGCGCGGCCCGAGAGTTTTCGGCCAGTTGCTTTGCTTTCCGGGAAGAGTAGTTGGTGAAAAAAATAAAGCCACTGTCACTGAAGTCTTTCATCAAAACGGTGCGAATCGATGGAGTGCCTGATTTCGAACAGGTGGCAAGAGTCATCGCATGCGGCTCGATCCGGTGCCCGGGAACATTCTCCACGGCCTGCCGGTACCACAGGGCGAACTGCTGCAGGGGATCGTCCGATAGGTTTTTTCTACTCAGTCTTTTAGCCATTTATCGTCCTCTTTATTGTAAGAGTATAGCTGTTTCTGCAAAGTTTTTGCCAATCGGAGAGAGCTGTCTGCGATTGTAAAAAACTCATCAACTATATTATAATCGATTAAAGGAACGTTTTTTGCTATGAATCGGGCACATAAAACTCGTGAACCTCAGTACTATGACTAAGGAGGATCTATGACTGATGCGGCTGAGAACCAACTCAAGGGAGTTATCTTCGATCTGGATGGTGTATTGGTGACCACCGATGTGTTTCACTATAAGGCCTGGAAGATGCTTGCCGATGAGCTTGGGCTGGAATTTAACGAGGATATAAATCATCAGCTTCGCGGTGTTTCCCGTGTCGAGAGTCTCAAGCGTATCTATCGGCACAACAACCGTGAGCTACCCGATGAGGAGACATTTAATGCACAGATGACCAAAAAAAACGAGAAATACAAAGAAGCGATCTCTACCATGAAACCCGAGGATGTTCTGCCGGGCTCCGTCGAGCTTCTAAAGGCGCTTCTGTCAAAAGGAATCAAATGCGCGATCGCATCGGCCAGCAAAAATACCCCGCTGGTGCTCAAGCAGACAAAACTGGACCAATATGTGCAGGCGGTTGCCGATGGAAACCAGATCACCCACTCCAAGCCTCATCCGGAGGTGTTCCTGCTGGCGGCCCAGAAGCTTGGTGTTGAACCGGCAAACTGTATCGGTATCGAGGATGCCGAATCGGGGGTGGAGGCTATTCAGCGGGCGGAGATGGTATCCATCGGTATCGGATCGCAAGGCAAAAAGGCCGATATGGTAGTCGAATCGGTGGCTGAGCTTTCCGCCGACGGGATGATTTCTTTTTTCAACGATATACGAGGATAATCTTGAAAAAATATGGGGCACAGAGGCACAGTTTCTGTGCCCACGTTTAATCCGGCATTCGCAGGCCAAGCCACAAGGGCAGAGTTTTCGTCAGAAAATAAATGACCGGAGGACATTGATGGGGTGAATATGCGCCTAACTATCTTACTATGGTTGGGAAATTATCCCAGCTTTTTCGGGCGAGCGGTGAAATCGTATCACATGCATCGATGACCGTGCGCGTCGTGTCATCCCCAGGCCTTATCGTACTGTCCCGGCCCTCCTGCTGCTCGTCAGTGTTCGATTCCGTTTCTATGGTATCTTCTTGTAAATATTTTTCTTTTGACTGACCACTTCTCTCACAGGAGAGCATGATGGCTGCTACCATAATAAGGGTTGAGAACAGGTTGTTTCCTAATTTTATAACCACGCGATATCTTACTGTTTTCCGTAAAAAATCTTACCATGAGGACTTGGTCGGATTCCTTTTCTGTTCTGACTTCAACAGTTGCATACAGAAATAATATACGCTATTTTCGTAGTGTATCCTTCAGTAGGTGAGAAATTTTCGGCGGACCCAGGAATCGGTTAAAAAAGGTACCGTCTGAGCCAAAATGGGTCATACGGCTCATAAGTGCTCATATGGCTCATGAGGACCCTTTTACTGGATATCTAAATGTAGGTTTTTGGCCCCGAAAACCGGACATAAGGCCTTAGGGGGGATGTCTTCAGGTCTAAGATAATGATTTTTCTGAGGGTATCCAGGTCCGACCCAACAACATAAGAAAGAATTAATTGGCGAATGACGAACAGCATTTTTGGCGTCTCTGCCGATCCCGCATGCGGGATCGGTGGCCGGGCTCCGACGGGGCTTCTTTTTGTCGGTGAACCAGGAAAAAAATCCCTTATAATCGGCAATTATTTACGGTAAATCGTACGCAAATTGAAGAAAACACAATTCTAATCAATAAACACGTGTTCAAAATAGTATTTTTTCAGTATTATTTCGTTTTATCGTTTAAAGACTGTAATTATATATGTTACCACTCTTTGGGGAACTTCTTCTCAAAAATCAGCTGATTGAACAGCACACTCTGAATCAGGCTCTTCAGCGCGCTAATAACCAAAACAGGCGGATCGGTGAAACTCTGGTTGAACAGGGGCATCTGGATGAAGACACCGTGTATGGTATTCTTGCCCAACAGTTCTCTCTGCCATTTCAAAGAGAGCTTCACGGCCTGCCGGATCGAAAACTTCTTCGAGATATCCCCCTTGAGTTGCTCAAAAGCAGACAGTTCTATCCGATCGAACAAACCGACACTCATCTGCATATTGCCATCGCCGACCCGCTTGATTTCGAGACTGTATTATCACTCGAGGCAGTAACGGGGCGTCTGATTTCGATCACTATCACGCCGCCCACCGCTCTGATCAAGCTCCGGGAGCAGGTTTTTGGAAACGATTCGATGTTTAAGGAAACCGTCGGACGTATATCCCGTGAGTTTGAGGCGCATCTTCAGAAAGACACCGGCAACCTTTCTCTGGAGGAGATCCGCAAGAGGACCGAATCGGAACCGGTTGTCAGGCTGGTATCGGCGATTTTCGATGAGGCGATACGTCAGCGAGCATCCGATGTGCATATCGAGCCAATGGAAGACGGTGCCCTGGTGCGGTTTCGGGTAGATGGCATGCTGCATCATTATATGGATCTGACCCACTGGATGTATGTTCCGGCAACCTCCCGGGTGAAGATTCTTGCCGACCTGGATATCGCCGAGAAGCGAGTTCCGCAGGATGGGCGTATTCGCTATGATCAGGATGGAAAGCAGTATGATTTCCGTGTGTCCACCTTACCGACTCATCACGGGGAAAAGACGGTTGTCCGTATATTGAAGCACGATCAAACGCTTCTTGAGTTGGGAAATATCGGACTCTCCAGCCAAGGGTTGGGCATACTCAGCGGGATTATCGAAAAGCCGCAGGGGATGTTGTTTGTCACGGGACCGACCGGAAGCGGAAAATCATCGACTCTGTTTGCCTGTCTCAATCGAATCAAAGGCAAGGCGATCAACATCACTACCATCGAAAATCCGATCGAATACAAGCTCAACGGCATAAATCAGGTACAGGTCAATGAAAAGGCGGGTGTAACGTTTGCGCGGACTCTTCGTTCTATCCTGCGCCAGGATCCCGATGTGATTCTGGTGGGGGAGATTCGGGACAGAGAGACTGCCGAGATTGCCATTCAGGCATCCCAGACCGGTCATCTGGTCTTGTCGACCCTGCACACCAACGATTCTATCTCCGCGGTGACTCGCCTTCAGGATCTGGGCATACCCAACTTCCTGATTTCATCTTCCCTTCTGGGTATTCTCGCTCAGCGTCTGGTTCGGGTGCTCTGTCCTCAGTGCAGATATCAGACCGAGGCCGATGAGCAGACGCGTCAGAAGTGGGATGCATTGATGGGGGGTATTTCTCTGCCTCAAACCTGGGCTGCACGGGGATGTGAGCATTGTGCAAATTCCGGATTCAGAGGACGAACGGGAATTTTTGAGATCTTTACGATTAATGATACTCTGCGAACTCTTATTTCCGACAATGTTTCCGAAAGTAAACTGAGACATGCAGCGCGGGATTCGGGTATGATTAGTATGATAGAAAATGGAGTCGAAAAAGTTGCAAACGGTATAACGACCCCCGAAGAGCTGCTGCGGGTGGTGGTGGTCGATGAGCTGGCCTTGCCTCAACAACACACGGAACAAAGGAAGCAGTAAATGAATTCTTGTCTTATCAAAATGGTGCTGTGCATCTTTCTGGTGCTGTCCGTCTCACCTGCGCAGGCAACTCATCCCGGCGGCGGGTCACAACTGAGGATGTCGCTTGATGTGAAAGAAACCGATATCCGTGATGTTGTTCGGATGATCTCAAAAGGATACGATCTGAATATCATTCTCGATAAGGATGTCAGTGGTAAGGTGACGTTGCATCTGTCCGAGGTTCCTATCATGGAGGGGTTGCGGGTACTTGCCCAGTCCAATGGGCTGGAGGTTTCAAAGCAGGGGAGTGTGTATCGCATTCAGAAAGCAACACAGGAGGAGCGATCCTTTGTCCGATATCACGGAGGATACCTGACCGTTGACGTACAGAACATCGATGTGATCGATTTTATCAAAGAAATCAGCTCAAAGGCTGTCGTCAGTATCGTGCCGGAGAGTAATATGGAGGGAAAGATCTCCGGTAAGCTCTACCAGGTCCCGCTGGATGACGGTCTGAGGGCGCTTCTTGAAGGAAACGGCTTTAAGGTGCGGCGGCGCCGTGATATCTACCGGGTGAGTTCGGAAGCCTCGGCGGGAGGCGAGGGGGGTGGTCGTCCGATGAGCCCCCGGAGGGTATCATCATCCGATTTTTATGTCAATTATGACGAAGGATTTGTCAGTATCGATGTTACAAACGGGAATCTGGATGATGTTCTCAAGGCAATATCCGAACAGAGTGAAATAGAAATAGTTACCTACGGACATATAACCGGAGAAGTCAATGCCAAACTAAACGATATGCCGCTTGGTGAGGCGTTTGCTTTTCTTCTGGGGGGAACAAAATTTACGTTTGTACAAAAAGATCAGGTCATCCTGATCGGCGACCGCAACACCGCCACTCCTTCCGGACAGGCTCTGTCCAAATCGGAGCTGATTCATCTCAAGCACATAAAGGCCGACGAAGTTCCAAAAATCCTGCCCAAAAATATTCCCACGACAAATGTCCGGGTGGTCAAGGAACAGAATGCGCTTCTCGTCTCGGGAACATCGGAAGATATCGTAAGCACCAGGGAGTTTCTCAACACGATAGATATCCCCACTCCACAGGTTGTCATCGAGGCGATAGTTGTTGAATATAGCAGAAATGTTGGTAGAGAATTCGGGCTGGAGTATGGCAACGATCCAAGCGGCGAGACGGGGAGCAATGCCTATTCATATCCATTTCTGGAGTATAAAAGAAAGGGGGAGGACGCCCGTGCTCTGTTGAGGAAAATCACTTCGGCGGTAGGAGCCGATATCGATGAGTTCATCGGTAAACTTCCCGACAATTTCTATATGACACTGCGTATGCTTGAGGAGGAGGGCAAGGCAAAGGTACTTGCCAAACCGCAGATAACCGTCCTTAACGGTAATCAGGCTTCGATCAATGTCGGTCAGACTCAATACTATCGCATAGTCGCCGGTACGTCCGATAATCCTACCTTCAGATTTCAGCCAATTTCGTTTGGTATAAAACTGGATATCACTCCCTGGATATCGTTGAGTGGGCAGATAACCGCTGAAATAAGGCCGGAAATCAGCAATGCCATGGGTACCAATGACGAAGGATATCCCAATGTGTTTCGCCGGAGCATAGTCACAACCGTGCGGCTGGAAAACGGTCAGACCCTTGTTCTTGGCGGACTGCTGCGCTCGGATGAGTCGGTGACACATAAGAAGGTCCCGATTCTTGGTGATATCCCGATACTTGGAAACCTGTTCAAGTCAACCAAAAAAAATCAGAACGAAACAAATCTAGTTATTTACATAACGCCTCGAATCGTGGAAACAAACACATCCGTAAATATCGATGATGAGCTGCGCAGATTCGACGAAAACAGCAGCTACTGGGGAGGCTCTTTTTTCCGGAGCGGGTTGAGCTCACGCAAATCCCCCCCCGATCGAGATTCGGTACCGGAGCATATGGAACAGGACCAGGACTGGATGAACAATACTCAGGAGTCGGGTATAAATATCAGGGGAACCCAGGACACCTCATCGGATATGTCGCCCGAAACTAGGAATTCGGAATCTTCCATTTCTTCGCCAACGGAAACACAAGAGGCTCAGAATAGCGATGAGGATCGTGAGGGCGTCGAGAATCGCGACAATGGTGAAGGTAATAATTCAGGATTAGAAGAGACTGCTGAAGATGACGACTACTAAAAGCATACGTCATCCCGCCGGCATCATCCACTCCTCTGAGGATGGATACATATGTGCCCAACTCCAGCGGCGGGAAAACCGTTGGGTTTTGCATCGGGTCCGCCGCTTTTCCAGTGAGTCTCCACTGAAGCAGCTTTCGCTTCTTAAGAAGTGGGTGTATCTGGGGATGCCCTGTCAGTGGCAGTTGGAAGACCGGATTGATGAGGACACCTGGACCTCGGCATACAATGTCTCAACTGCACTCAAACCCACCGCATTGACTGTAGAACTGGAGATGCATGTAAAGAGGCTGCAGTTCAACCTCGCAGGCATATCGACGGATGATCTTTTTCTCACCACCATTCCGCTTCAGTCGGCGAAAATAAATTCTCCCTCATTCGTTTCGGTTTACAGAGGCTCCGATGCATATCTTGTGGGTATCACGGTAAACAAACACCTCTGTGGTGTTTTCAGGTTTGCTCTTGATTCCGTGCCGGTATATTCGCAAATCGGACGAATACAACGATTCTGGACCATGAAGACCGGAATGATTTTTCCCGAGCTTATATGCAGCATAGGTGAGACGCAGGAAGATCTTGCTCTGGTACAGGAGTGTGTCTGCATATCGCATGATCAGTGGGGAGCAGATGAAGCTGAGCTGCGTGCCAGTGGTGTGGCACTGGCGCATACCGTCACTGAAACCGTTCCGTTGATTCACGAGAAGACTATTTCAGCACACATGCTGCGTATGCGCAATATTGCTGTCGTAAGCTGTCTTTCACTGATACTTCTATCCTCTATAAGTCTGATAGTTCCGCAGGTGTTGACCTCACATTATCATAAAAAGGCAACGGAGTACCAGAACGAATATAGGGAGATTTTACAGAGCAATAAAGAGATACGTGAAAGCTTTGACGACAACAAAAAGGTTGCCGGCCGTATTCTCACGCTGCAGTCTCTTTTTGACAGGCAGACCGCCTGGTCACGTCTGCTGAGTGTCCTTGCGAAGTCGAATCCCCATGGGCTCTATCTCGAAAAACTTGGTTCCAAAAAGATGGAGAACTCATCGGCCACTCAGCTGGCTTTCAGCGGGTGGGCTCCTTCGGAGTCTGCAGTCACACAGTTTATTTCCACGCTCTCCAGTGAGTCATATATATCAGACGTGCAACTATCATCCATACAACGCGATCAGCAAAGAAAAACAATTACGAGGTTTAAAATACAGTGTCTGCTTCACGAAATAACTCGATAAAGCATATCAGCATAACGGCATTTATTGTGGCTCTCGGATTTACAGGGGCTTCTTTTTTGTTTGTTAATTTTGGTGTGCCGCAATGGCAATCCGCGTTTCTGCAGCATCAGAAGGCGATCCGGTACAAAGAAAGTATCAGCAAAGAAAACACGTATTCGGGAGTAAAAAAGGAGCTTGATGCTCAGAGGATGCAGTTGCAAAAACGCCTTAATATGCTCACCAGCGGCTTTACAGATCCCAAGGATCTGTCGGCGCTTCTGCAGACAATATTTGATAAAGCCTGGAAGTATGGACTGAAATTCGAAAGAACCGAACCACAGGCAGAGAAAAAGCAGGGATTGTATACCTATTATCCGATTATCTTCGATCTCAGTTCAGATTATCAATCATTGGCTGGATTTGTTTCCGAGCTGGAGCGCCTTCCTCATATGTTTCATGTCGATCGAATCGCCATGGCTGCTACCAAAAACGGCTATATCCAAACAAAGCTGCTCATCACGTGTTTCCTTCAACCGGATAGTGGACGGGAGTAACATGAAAGAATACTGGATGCCTGCACTACTCGGAGGGGCTGCTGTCGTGCTGATAGTGTATTCACTTACCACCATCGGCATGCATGTAGTCACCATTACTCATGAAAACAATACCGCTTTATCTGAAGACATGGTGGGTCTTCAAAATGACACAATAAAGCAGGCTCTGAGTGAAACTGATATGGTGGAGCCCTTTGAGTTAACTGCCGACATGCGGTCTCCTTTCAAATCCACTCACTACCGTCCCCGGAGAAAGAAAATCGTCTCACGGGGGCCTGCCTATAAGAGAGAACCCTTGCGACTCAAGGGGATACTGACAAAAGATAATTCCCTTGCTATTATCGAAAATGGCCGGGGTAAAACCTTTATCTGCAGAAAAGGTGATACCATCGGGGAGCAGGAGGTATATGAAATAGGCTCAGAGGAGGTGGTTATGCGTGACAAACTGGGCACGTACCGAATCGCAGTTTCGCAAAAATAACCGATAACCCGCCATATCCGATTATGTATAGAATCAGAAATCAGACCGGTTCGGTAGTAACCATTGTTCTCATCTTCTCCACCTGTGCATTCATTTCGGTGGCTACCTATTTTTTCTCCCAATACCGCCTGCGGAAAAGAGCCATACAGCGCCCGCTGCAGCTTCAGTCTCTTCTCGCGGCCAGATCGGGCATTCTTCTGGGAGTCGATCTCATAAACAAGAGCCGCATTTACGATAATCAGACAGAGATAGATCCCATCGATGATCCTTTCGGGTTTGGATTATTCGAAGAAGAGGATGAATTCAGCGATGAGGAAGAGTTAGCGATCGGGGGAGAGCCGATTACCCTTTTCCCCTTTACCGATACCGGTTTCGGGGTTTGTACCCTGCAGGTTAAATCAGCGGGGAATTACCTTCAGCTGCGCTCGGTCGGCCACTATAGCAAAAAAAGTTCACAAGTGAGTGCAACGCTGGGATCCGTGCCGTTTATTTCACCGGATACTGTTTTGTATCTGGAAGTCGCAGGGATTCCGGAGGGGGGATCGGTCAGCGGTATGGTCACCACCATCTCTTTACAGGGAGACTCAGGCAAGCCTTCCGGCTATACCATATCGCATAAGGATTTAAAAGAGAGTATTGATCAGTATCAGTCGCAAATATCGATCATTGACAGTGGGTTGCAGCATACACCATTGACTATTTCGGACAATGATGAACTGGATGAATTACCCGAAAAAATAGAGGGCTCGCTGAGCCTTGACGGACAGTTTGTTGATCTGCACTGGAAAAGCGAGAGTACCTTTGTTATACTTGGAGACCTGCAGACGGTGGGTGATGTGGTTATCGAGGATGTAGAGCTTATCGTTGAGGGGGAGGTTAAGCTTTTTGACAAGACTACACTGAAAAACGTAACAATTTTCTCACAAAACACCGTCTTTTTAGCTAACCAGTCCCAATTCCAGGGACAGATAACATCGCAGGGGGATATAGAGATATACGATGATGCTGTGGTAGCCGCCCCGAGCTGCATTGTCGCGGCAGGAACGCCGAAGAAAAAAGATGCGGAAGCTGAGGGTACGGATGAGAAATTTACGCTGTATGTCCGTAACCGGGCCACTGTCGATGCGGTTTTGATAAGCGCCAGTGATGGGGGGGGCATTCTGACGGAGGCGGAGACCGTTGCCAAAGGTATACTGTGGGCGGCAGGACGCGTATGCCATCAGGGGCAACTCCAGGGGATTATCAGGGCCAAATGTCTGGTCAGTGAAGAAAATCCTTTTCTGACAGAGAAGAATGTCATGCAGGGAGCAGTTGAGCCGTTGGAAAGAGTATCGCATTACGTTTTTCCTTTCTATGTGGGAGATTTGAGCATTACAGCATGGAAAGAGGGGATGTGATGTCAAGGCTTTTGAAATGCGTGATGAACCAGAGCGGTTTTACTCTTATCGAGATTATTGTTGCCGCCGTAATCTTTACGGTGACATCTCTGTCGCTTGGTTTCTTTATGAGAACGGGAACGCTGGTGGGTACCTATACCCGGGAGATCGATATAGCTTCGCGTCTGGCGCAAGATGAAGCTGAGAGGGTAAAAGCGGCTGTAAATGCTCAGCTGATGCTTAACGATACGACTTACCAGGCGGTGGCAGGAGGAAGAGAGTTTTATGTGGAAAGGAAACAGGTGACACTTGATTCGTATACGGATGAAAGCTCTCCCGGTCATTCGGAAGCACTCGAGTATTCCATCGAGATCAAAAAAGCAAATCTGGACAGTGCGATGATGGAATTTCGGGTGTTATACAAATGAATAATTTGACTGTGTGGCCACGGCAGGGCGAACAGATGTGTTGCGTACTCCTACCTCAATCAATGGCCGCAGCACCAGCTTGCGTGCGGTAAAGCGGAATCGAAGAGAACCTTTATTTATGATGAGAAAGACAAATCAAGCTTCTGGCTTTACACTTCTGGAGATTATGGTGGCTCTGTCTCTTAGCAGTGCACTTATTCTGACGGTATTGATCGTATGGAGAAATATCAACACCCAGATGACCACATTCGGAGCGCAGACTCTTTTCGAGAGTGAGACCGGTCTGATCGCGGAAAATATTATGAGTGAACTGAAAAGAGCCAACCGGATCATATCGATTCAGACAGACGCTGTCACATTCTCCTCTTCGAAAAATGATACCGTTTCCATCTCTTTTAGCGGAGAAGATCTGAAACGAAATGGAAAGGCTATACAAAATACCAGGAAAGATCTTTACATCACATCTTTTCATGTTGAATGGGATGATCTCAACGTTGATGAGGAGTCCCGGCGGATTCACAAGCTGATACGTTTTGCCATACGTTTTGAGGATCTATCCGGGGATACAATCACTCAGAGCCGGAATGTGGCGGTGCCCTATTTTTCCAGCCAGGATGAATCGGTTACCGAGGATTGGCTCTTTTGAATGAAAAGACACTGTTGAACAGAACCACCATCTCTCCTCTGGGTTTGTGCTGTTCGAAATGAACAAGCAGCTCGGCGGGCGTCCCTCGCAGAAATTCTTCATGCATTTTTGTCAACTCACGCGCAATAACCACCGCGATATCTCCTAAAATCTCATTCATTTCCGTAAGCACTTTTACTACACGGTGAGGACTTTCAAAGAATATGACCGTTCGTTTTTCATCTTTATGGCGTGAAAAGAATGTTTTTCTTTTGCCTGATTTTGGTGGAAGGAAATTTTCGAATATGAAACGATCGCAGGGAAGGCCGCTTGCACTGATGGCGGCAATCAGTGAGGATGGTCCCGGAATGGGGATGACCGGTATCCGGTTGGCTATCGCCTCACGGGTAATGTAGAATCCGGGATCTGCGATACCGGGTGTGCCGGCATCCGTAATCAGTGCGACATCATTACCATCAAGCATATTCCGAATGATTCCGGCTGTGACTTTTTCTTTGTTGAAATCGTGGTAGATTTTCACCGGAGTGGTTATCTCAAACTGATCCATCAACCGGCGGCTGACACGTGAATCTTCAACGAGAATAAACGATACCTCTTTGAGTGTCTGTATCGCCCGTTGACTGATATCTCCCAGATTTCCGATAGGAGTGGCAACCAGATACAAGAAAGCCATCAAAAACCTTCCAGTTTAACAATGCGAATAATTTTCTTGACAGTTCTTTTGCCGCTGCGGGCGGTCAGCTTTGCGTAATAGGTCCCGTTTGCAATCCTGTATCCATTGTCGGTCAATCCGCTCCAGGCAATTTCCTGATAGCCGATACGGTGTGGATCAAGATCAAAGGAGGCGATTTTTTTGCTCGCTATAGTAAAAATACTTAATGAAACGTCTTCCGCGATATCTGTCAACACAAAAGCGAACCGAACCTTCTTGCCCTTTTTACCGGTAAAAGGATTGGGATGACATGAGAAGAACTTGATGTTCAGTTTTTCTCCGGGCAGATACGCAAAGGTCTGCTCCGCCCTGTTTCCCGCCAGATCCCGGGCAATGACAGTCAGGGAATCTATTGTTTGTATAACCGGCGGTATGGCGGTAATCGTGATCGATGTCTGATTGTTTTCATCTGCTGCGAGGTTCCAGTAATCGGTTTCGAGTGTATCCTTGTTTTGAAGAAGGATAATTGATTGTTTGTCGATACCGGAAGGGTCGTTTATAATAAACGTAAAGGGCTTATTGCGCGGTGTATAGTCAACGGTCTCCATTTCCCGTCCGCCAATAAGTGCCTGGATCTGAGGAGGCGTCGAATCATTTGTGGACCCATAGGCAAATGGGCCGGTCAGATGAGTGGGGGCACTCCTCATCCAATCGTCGCTGATGTCCAGACGGTATTTGCCCGACCAGGTGTGTGACAGAGTATCGAGATAGAAAAGCACTCCGGAGGCGATCCGGTCGTCGGTTGATTGCTGCGAATCACCGGTTACCGCAGCTCTTACATGCCAGGACAAACTGTCTGATGGAGCCAGAGAGGGCCTGGAGCAGATACGCAAGGCACGTTTTCCGTCCTCCCCGATATGCAGCCATTGCGATGGTGTGGAAAGCGGAGTCGCAGGCAGGGAGTGAGAGAGCAAAAACAGTCGGTAAGATTGACTGAGTGTGTCCCGGCCAACTATGGCGTATCCTCTACCAGGAGAAAACAGAGTATCGGACGGGAGGCGAACGTCCGCAAGGATGATCGTATCGGTAAAACTAATGGTATTATTGGCGTGGTTACTTTCCGAAAATTCTGCTGTTTCGTTGAGATGTGCTGAAAAAGTAAATATGCCGGTGGTGTCGGGAATGGGAACGGTGAGCTGCACGGTTGATCCGGGGGCAAGGGAATCGGCGGTTTGCATGTGTGCGATGCTGTGTCGTATGCTGTCACTTCTGAAAACTGACAACTCGAACGGGGGAGCAGTCGCATTACCCTGATTCAGCACTTCGTAGCGTACCCGCAGAGAATCGTTTTCCCAGATCAGTTTTGTACCGCTCATCAAGGTGAATGTCAGGTCGGGTTGCGACCGCAACGGAAAAGGAATGACTTCGGTTTCACCGGCAGCCCCGAGTATTCGAAATTTGACATACAGAGCCATTCTCGGCTGTAAAGCGTCCGGAGGATTCTCTAGAATGATTGGCGCTGCATTATGCCATTGGTCTGAAGAGTCTCTCTCCATGCGCACCGGTGCATACAAATCAAAGTCGGGCTCCTGACTGTTTCGGGAGTCAAGTGTATAAAGGCAGACGACCTGTGGCTCAGGTAGAGAATCCGGGGCCGCAATTTTGCAGGATACGGAAACGGTGTCACCAAGGCTTGGAAATGAGGGGCTGATACGTGTCTCATGAATAGCGATAGTATCTTTTGAGAACTGTGTCCATCCGACTACCTCAATTGAATCATTCCATGCGTAAACCCGTATCGTGGCATCTGAGATCGTTGCGGACTCCTTGACCGGAAACGAGTATCTGAGCCGCCCGTTTTCGACAGATATCAGTTTATCCTCCCAGATATTACCCTGAGCGGAAATACAGATACGCGCCATTCCGGAGTCAACCGGAAGTGTCGAGCCGCTTATCCGAAGGGTATCCCCGTGTTCGAGAAGGTCGTGATCAACCGATAGATTCAGTGTGTCTTCAATCACCTGTATTGGAAGAGCGGGATCACCGAGAAGATTGTATTGTCGAATGACCGGAAGAGCCTGGAACTGATACATGACAAGGGCGAGAAGCTCGGAGTGCCTGATAAGATCTCCCAGTGTTTTAAACGAGCCGTGTACGAGGTTTTCCAGAAGTATTCGATTGAATCGTAAATCTATATCTTTGAGCGTATAGGCTGAAGCCCCGTAGAAAGCAATAGCTCCGTCATAGCTGTTTCTGACAAACTCTTCCCCCAACGATTTGTAAAAGACACTTTCGAAAAATCCGGTCAGGCAGGTGAAGCTGAATATCACCGGCAGTCGCCCGCCGCGTCCCCATTGGCTGTTATGAAGACGCGGCAGGTCTTCGTAGGAGAAAAACCGGCTGTCCGACCAGATGTTGCCCCCCCCATGGCCGGCGAAATTCAAAAAATTGATACCCGAATTGATATAGCCCGCCATCTTCGAGGCGGCGATCTCCTGACTACGGTAATAAGGGGATTGAGGATCGGCATCCATGCGAACGATATTGAAACGCTGATTAATCACATTCGAGTGGACCATATCGTTGAATTCAGTAAAATCAGGCTCATAACCTCCCGCAAGAAGCAGATTGTCGCGCCAGTAACCACGTTGCGGATAACGAATATAGTTGATTGTTTTCTCAACCATAATCTGTAGATCTTCAACATTTCTGGCCGGAAACCTGCCGACAGCCAGATCCGGGAAATTGTCTCCACCTCTGGCGGTCACGAAATAGCCATCATCCGCAGCGGGTCCCCATCCTGGAACCCGTGAAAGATGTGTTGGCACCAGCGTCAGGTTTTCTCTTTTCTTGTAATGGTCATGAGTGGCATCGCCTGCAAGCAGCAGGTACTTCAGAGTAGAGCGTGGTTGCGTAGCAAAAATGTGTCGGATCAGTTTTTGTATCCCGGCGGGATCCTGGATGCCGTGGGAGAACCTGTTATATATATCCTCAACGGCAATTATTTCCGTGCGTAATCCTCTCTGTTCGTGAAGCTCTGCCAGCGGTGCAAGAGCCGGTATAAGTGAATCGACGGTCACCATCAGGTACTCAACATCATGAAAGTTCCAGTCGCTTTCTATGGTGTCAAGCACCACCCCGGCAGGGATTAGCCGTTTACCATGAGAAACCGCAACGAATCGTGTCGGTCGGATAATACTATCCTGAAATACAACATCATATTTTTCTGTTCTTTCATTGCGCCTGTTTTCCAGCTGTGTGAAGAAGCGACCGTGAGTGATATCCCATACCGAAATATCCGGAGAATCAAAGCCGCTTAAGGTAAATTGGAAAAGGCCGTTGGTGTCTTGAGGACTGCTGCGGAAAAAAAGCGTATTGTCGAGGGCTTCGTGGTTTCTCATATACTCCAATTCGATCCAGTTTAAGGCAGAGCGATCGATAAACGACCGGTCGGGAGTGCGGAAAATTATCCTGTTTCTGCCATTGCGAAGCTGTTGTATCGGAAACGGTTCGCTTTCAAATATAAAGCTGTTTTGTCCATCCCATGAAGCAATCTGCGGTGAAGAGCCGGGTTGATCATCGTTGAGCAATATCTCTACCCTGTGATCATCGGAAACACTGTTGTTACTGCTGAGCCCCATAAAGGAGACGCGCAAGCGTGCGGTAAAATTCTGGTTTCGGGATGGGCCGGGAACATCAATTGCGTATTCGGTCAGTTCCCGGTTTCCGATAAACCCCCAATACCAATTGTCAACGGTATCGTACTGCTGAGGATTATGAGACATTTGCTCGACATCGTAAATGGAGCCAAGCCATCGAATATCGGAATCCTCCTCGAAGTGAAGCGTGTCGGGAAACTCTCGTGCATTCATAAGAGTTTTATCATCCGTGGTATCGATGACAAAAAGATTATCTCGTTTCCGTGCACCCGATACCTCGGCAACTCTGAGCGCCACTCCTGGAAGTTCCCACACCAACCAGTACACCTCCGCACGGGCGTATTGATTCAAATGAAGGTTTTTTCCCTTTAGGGGGTGGGCATAGAAGGAAATGAAGTCGCTGGATTCGAAATCGTGAGAGGACTGCGCCTGGACACGCAAGGGGAGTTCTTTTCCTCTGTTAAATAACCGGAGTGAGTGAGGAGCTATTCGGGACAGAGGAACTCCGGCTTCCTGCAGCTGTTCGCCTGTCAAATGATAGATACCTTCCTGCTCGATAGACATACGTAAACCGGTACGGAAAGCTGGGGGTGTGATTTCATCGGTAGAAATTTTCTTGAGCCCGGGCTGGAGAGGAAGGCTTAGAATACCATTTGTATCTTTTATAGACCGGCCTGTCGGCGAAAAAACCGTTCGGTCGGTTTGTATGGTAATCGAGCCTGTCGCAGAAGGGTAAGAACCTTCCGATCCCGTAGTGAAGCTCAGCCATTGAAGGTAGCGGTCTCCAAACCATCCGCGGCTCAACACTTGCAGATCACCGCGAGACATATTCTCGTGCATCACATATCCGTGACAGGATGTGTTCTCGGTTAATGTCAGTGCAAAATAAAGTGTAATGGGCCCTGCTTGACGGCGCTCGAAGTCATTCAGTTCGTAAGTGACGTTTATGCTGCTGCCGGTCACTCTGTCGACTGTATAAGTAGCGGCATCGATTCTGCAGATAATTGTAAGTAGAAAAATGCAAAGTAGCCCAGTCACCTAATCTGATCCTGCAAAAAAAGTTTTAGTCGATATGGAAGTCGGATCTTTCGCGCCAACGACCTGCAGCTTTACAGCCCAGGCAAAACCTGCTCCATTCAAGGAATCGTAGATGGAATCCGGAAGGGAAAAACTGACTTGTTCTTCTCTGTCACTGCCTATGTACTGATAGCCGCCTACCGGTCCACTCTGCCAATGTATTCGGAAGTCATTATAGAGGTATAGTTGTGACACGCATGGGTTTGTTACATTGTAGATGCTCCAACGAAAGTGGTTTTCGGAGAGTGTGTCTGACGGTGACAGCAGTCTCACCAATGGAGCCAATGATACAGTGCACACCGCAGAGGTGTCGCTGGATCGCTCGAGACTGTCTATTGAAAAAATTTGATAGAAGATTGCCTGAGTTTCCAGCCTGTCGACATCAAGCTCATCAGCCGGATCAAAAAATTCCAGTGTCCGACCAGGTAGTGAGTGCTCCGAAGAAATGGTATCATTGGCAATCCGTCGGATAATCCGGTACTCTATCACGGAAATATCGCTGCCTGAGCGCTTTTCCCATTGTAGGTGTATTATTTCCCGAAGTTCGTCATCGACAGGTAAAACAGATATATCACTTTTAGTGAACAGAGGAGCCTCAAGCCTCTGGGGAGGCGGCGGATCGACAGTGGCGCAGGAAGAGCCATTAAGAACAATGAGATATAACATACCGAGAATGGTTACGCAAACCGTTTTCAGGTATACGGAAAACCATGGTATTGAAGGCTTGGGAGTTGGCCTCATGCATTTTACCCGGGATAACCGAATGAAAAGATTTTTAAGTAGGCGAAACAGCTCCCTTTATTCTACATCTCTTTCAAGTATTGTTCAAGAATCAAACAGGCGGCAATCTTATCGACGGACTTTTTATTTCGACGCTTTTTCTTCGGTTTGAAGGAGAGAAGATGCTCTGCCCTTTGGGAGGAAAAACTTTCGTCCACGAAATTAAAGGGCAAATGGGTGTTTTTACTCATTTTTTCGGCAAACTCACGAACCTCACGGCTCATAACCGTTTCTTCATCCCGTGGACCCAGTGGGAGTCCAAAAATGATTTTTTCCGGAGCTTCCTGCTTTATAAGGTCGAGAAGTGCCAGGAGAGATGAATCGACTCTCTGACAATCAATAGTAGTGAGACCGCGGACACAGAATCCGGTAGGGTCGGTGACTGAGACGCCAATTCTCCGTCGGCCGTAATCAACGCCCATGAGCTTCATCAATTTCCTTTGTCCACTCCATCAGTATACCAAGGGTGGGTAATTTGCAGTTGCTGTTTTGGGGCTTTTTGTTGAGTACGAATCTGAAACGACCTTCTTCAAGGTTCAAAATATCAAAAACGGCATCCCGCGCGACATTCTTTCGTGATGCGGCATAGGTGATAAGCCCATTGTTGAAGAATACCAGGCCAAAGGGTTTCTTGTCTTCCAGAAGAAGGCACCCTGTTTTGCGGCCAATCTCCGCAAACTGGAAAACCTCCGCCAAACTCCCATCGGCAACATCACCGGTAAGGGCAGCCTCTTCCACACTCTTTTGAATGGAATGCTGTTGGGACGAGCTTCGGTTAATAAGAGGTGTAACCAGGCTGAAAATGTCGCGGTCATTGAAAAGGGAGCCGAAATAATGTGTATTCGGCAATTTCCGGGATCGAGGTGCGTTCTGTGGGTTTGGGACGTTATAAAAAAGCGTTAGAAGGTTAGCGGTACTTGCTCGTGAGGTCAACACGTGTTCGACAGCTTGAAACACATTAGGCTGCATCGCCCAGTCTACGGCTACAATATCCGGGAGGAAATGGGTCAACGTACGATGAACATCAGCAACAGACTGCGTTATTTTAAGGGTGAAACCCAACTCGGAAAAGGTTTTATGCAGGGTGGTCGGTGTGTTTGTCAGGTATCGTTGAATCGTTTTTTCGGTGCGAGCTACCAGTAAAATTTTCTTTTCGACCGCTACCGATTCAAACCACTCGTTTCTGACTTTGTCGAAACGTGACATGATCAGTCGGACTATAAAGAAAATAAGGATCAGTGCAGCTACTGCAACTACCACCCATATAAAATCCTTCAGGATGATAGAAGAGGGGGCATCCACAATATTTAAATACCGTCTCTCAACCCAGCCCTCTTTGTCTTTATACACAATCTTACACCACGAATCTCCGGCATTCACCAGGCGATAATGTGCTCCTCTGCCTGCCATGCCCAGAATAGGGGATTCTGGGCTGAGTTCCTGAAGGACGCGAATCGGCTGAACGATTTGAACGTATTTTTCCTGACCCGGCTCTACTGCGGGGCTTTGCGAAGAGTCGGAACTCTCTTTTGCTTGTCTTCCATTATCAGACGGGATTAATTGCGGAATAAAGGATGCTATGGAGCTTCCGATATCTGAAACCTTATCGGAAACAACCTTAGATATTTCTGTAACTTTCGAGACAAAATCATTTTGTTTCTCAGAAGGAGCGGATTGATTATCGACAACCGGTTCTCCCTCGCCATGAGATGACTTTTCCAGGGAGCCCACTCTTGATGGATCGATTGGAGCGCTTAATTCTTCACTCTGTTCACTCTCAGTCGTACTCTGTTCGATTTCATCATCGGTCGAAGAGCGGATGGAGGTTTCCGGGCTCTGTG
This sequence comes from uncultured Fibrobacterota bacterium, assembly GCA_964419255.1. Classification (GTDB taxonomy): domain Bacteria; phylum Fibrobacterota; class Chitinivibrionia; order Chitinivibrionales; family CAYFVL01; genus CAZPHU01. The sequence continues at coordinate 82,758 of CAYQOU010000001.1, forward strand.
TACGTACCGGTGATCCCGTACGGGAAGCGGTCGTTTTTCTTTCGGATCGGGCAGGTGTTTTGCCGGATGAGTTCGTCCTGTCGGTCTGCACATGTGCAGATTTGCGCCTCTGCTCTGCACGGTCGGAAGCAGGAGAATAGGATTGTCTTTGCACCGTTTGACGGTTTTGAGTTTGTTGCCTGCTTGCCCGCTGTCGGTTTGGGGTGGTGCTTTGACGTTTAACTTCAGTCTGTTGCCCGGTGGGGGGCGAAGCGGGTAATTGCTCGCTTTCGGAGGCCGTGTCAGCCTTTTCTAAAGAATCCTGCTGGTTTTGTTCTGCCAGACGTTTCTGCTCTTCGGCTTGCCTTTTTGCTTCCAAGGCTCTTTGCTCGGCAACAGGATCATAAAGTTTTGCATCTTTAGTGCTGACCCAGCCGGGGGTATTCATCACTCGAATCTCGAACCATTCTCCCTGTCTTCTCTGTATATGGAACCGTTGTCCCTGTTCCGCCAATACAACGACAGAGGAGCTTTTGTCGGGATTGGAATACACCTTAACATAGAAGCCGGTTATTTCGACGGAATCTGCAGAAGACTGCGAAGCAGTGCCGAAGGTAAACAGCTTTTTAATGCTACCGTCAACCATTGACGGTAGCATATAGGAAATATTGCCTGTCCTTATTCCCGCTTCGATTCGCTTAGCGGTAAATACCCCGCTTGAGAAAAGAACAAGTGCAAACGCAACCCACATTTTCATAAAAGTACTAGTTTAAGCTTCAGCTTTCTTTTGAATTTGAATAAAATAGTAGGCACCGAAGATTGTACCGCCCAAAAGGACCAGTATGAACAAAAATGTGCCCAGAGGGAGCGAAAAGATCGTGATAGGTTTGCGGGCAACCAGCACGCCGGCGCGCTTTTCCACCCATCCTATCTTATCATTCACCTTCACTTGAAGCCAGGATGTACCCTCGTTTACCAGCTCCAGATGGTCGCCTTTGGATGCCTGATCAACAATTTCGGACTTTGGATCGAGCTTCTCATACACATTGGCAAAAGGTTTCTTGATACGAATAAACTTGGCCTCTTTTGCAGCGTATGATGCAAAGGCACCGACAAGTATTGCAAACGTACAGCCTACTAAAAGCATATATGCTTTCATGAAGGATTCCTCCTGTTACGGGAAAAACTTAATATAGAGTCAATCTTTTTGAAAAAAGTGTCTCGAGCCATTGTATCCGAAAATTCCAATGATATCTTAAGATACCAAATCTCTTTTCTATTTACAAGTTTTAAAGTGCGCATTCTGCTGGCATCTTTTTCCGTCGTCATAATGCCGGTTGTATTCTGTTTAAGAATGCTCTCAATTTCATTCCGTGTGAACACATGGTGATCAGGAAAAACAGATGTATGCGTCGGGAAAATGCCCATGTTTTTAACCGTTTTAATAAATCTTTGTGGATGGGCAATACCAGAGATCAACCCCCAATTTCCCTCTTTCAGCCTCTTTCGCTTTTCGCCGGTCTGAAGATTAACCCATTCGAAGGGTCTAGACAGCAGTATGATAATCGGAAAACCACTTCCCAGTTGTGATTGAATATAACTTTGTGTCCATTTTACCGCCTGGAGATCATTTTTCGATGCAATTATGCATGCCAAATCTGCCCGTCGCATGTTTTTAACCGGCTCACGAAGGTATCCCGCAGGGATTAGGTGTGGCTTTCGTTCCATGGGAGGGAGGCATACAATATCCAGATGTCGGGCAATCCGACGGTGTTGAAAGCCATCATCCAGAACAAATACCAGCCTGTCGGCAGTCACTTGACCGTTATTGAGAATATTGTAACATGAGTCGGTTCTGCTGGCTCCGACGCCAAGCAGGGTCTGGGGCAAAGATGCATGTATCATGGCCGGTTCGTCTCCCACTTCTGTCCAGTCAGCATCCTGATATGGCTGGATTATAACCGGTTCTTTGCATCGTCGTCCATACCCTCTACTCAGAATCGCTACTTCCAGATGACGTTTGGTCAGAAGGTATTCGGCTATGAGGGCTGTAAGCGGCGTTTTACCGGTCCCTCCGGCATGGATTCCACCGACACTGATGGTCGGGGCCGATGGGAAAAATTGATGATGCCGGTGAGTATCATACCATCGGTTACGAAACATTACCGCACATCCGTAAGCCGCCGCAAGGCAGCGGGCGGGTAAAGTGTTGCCGATTGGCTTCAAATTGTTCTTCATCGGTTGTTGCTGTTCCCCGGATATATTGCCCGTACAACACGAGGACGATTGGCTAAATCTTTGAAAACTTGAACTGACTCCCATCTCGCATCTTTAAATATAAAAGATACACTCTCACCCTGATCGTAGCCTATTTCACAGTATATCCGTGCTCCGTCCTTCAGAAAATCTTTCAGCTCCTGCGCCAAATATCGATAGTAATCGAGCCCATCGGCACCTCCGGCAAGTGCCTCCATTGGTTCGTAATCTCGAACACTCGAATTCAGTTCCATGACGTGTCGATCCGGAATATAAGGGGGATTAGAAACCACTATGTCAAAAAGTGGATTCCTTTTGAATGCTTGCAACATGTCCGAGCATACGACCATAATTGAAGCCTGACAATTTTGACGAGCCACTTCTACGGCATCCTGCGATCTGTCGATGGCAACTAACTTCCAGTCCGGTCTCTCCCCGCATAGAGTCTGAGCTATTATTCCGCTACCCGTTCCGAGGTCGGTTACATACCGAGATGGCTCATTCTCGTGATGAAGTATCTGGGTGATCACAGTCTCCGTATCGGGCCGGGGAATGAGTACTGCCTGAGTGGTGATGAATGTCTGGTCCCAGAAGTATGTGTAACCAAGTACGTAGGCAAGGGGAGTTCCTGTCAGTCGTTTTTTAAGATGAGCGAAGGCTTTCTCCAGCTGCCTCTCTGAAAGCTCCAAGGTAGCTGAACGATATAACCGCTGTCTGTCGAAACCGGTCACATCTTCGAGTATCTGCTCGGCCTCTCTGCCCGAGAGGTCCTGGGCAACGGGGACAAGGTCCCGGGAAAGCTTGTAAAGTAGTTCTTTAATTTTCATGGAAAATACACGCGCTTATTCGGGTCTGGAGAACGATTCTCTAGCGGCGATCAGCTCAATGCTTTAAAACAGAAGAATTTCAGCATTTTGGAAATACCCGCAGCGGGGCTTTTCATGCAATTGCTCAGAACCGCTAAGTTTATGTCAGAGTAAAATATACAAAGTCTAACAAGAAATGCACCCGGTCTTTAATGGAATGCACTCATCAAACACCCGTTACCTGTTGAAGGTGGTAATTTTGCCCCAAAATCGGCATTTATTCCCGATGAATGGTGGCCGGTGATGGAAAAACAGTATCTATCTCTCTGCTTTGAAACAAATTACCTAACCAATACGAATATGTAGTAAGTATTCGGAATTAAAATTTATGTACATCTAATCAATTCCCTGAATTGAACGATTCTCTCTGGGCGATTCAAACAATGGTTTTGTGCGTGAGGGCTTCAGCAATGCAGGAAAAACCTTGCTAAGGTATTCAGCGCGACCGCATCAACCCTTCTTCCAAAGCGATTGCGCGACTCATTCGCTCAGAAACGTTCAATAAGGTAACTAAACTGAAAATGCAGCCTCTCGGATGTGATGTGGGTGCACAATCTAGTATATTTAGATTCTTTGTCCGACACCTCTACTCAGTATCCAGTCCTCGGTGCTGTCCCGCTTCAGCGGGAGGACGGGAGGGGGAGCACGTTTTTGTAATAATTTTCGTCGTATGTTTTTGTTTCTTATTTCCTTGATCTTTGATCAATGCTTCGGTTCTGCCGGAGGTAGGTGCATATTTCAAATATGGTGTTTATGGGTATTCAATTTCCGCCTTATTAATCAAAAGAAGAACAATAATCAGATAAATATCACAAAGGGTATGTTTTTATGAATCATGGGGGCAGTACGTTCCCGGTGCGGGATATGTTAGAAAAATTAAAGAGTTATTTCAACAAAAAACGCAGCTTCAGTATCTTTATTCTATTAATCATCGGTATCGCCGGGTGGGTTTTCTTTACGGGACTATATACTGTTGCGGTAGACGAGATCGCTGTTATTCAGCGGTTCGGCAAATATAACAGGCAAGCCGGGCCGGGGTTGCGTTTCAAGCTACCGGACGGTATAGAAAAGAGAACAAACATTCGTGTTCAGAAGATTAATACGCAGGAGTTTGGCTTTCGCACAATCAAAGCAGGTGTAAAAAGTGATTACGAGCGTGGAGCCAAATATAAAGATGAGTCACTGATGTTGACCGGAGATCTAAATTGCGCTATTGTGGAGTGGCTGGTTCAGTACCGTATCAGTGAACCGGTTGCATACCTTTTCGCGGTGCGTGATGTGGAGGGAACGCTTCGTGACATATCCGAGGCAACCATGCGCGAGATCATCGGTGATCGCAGTATCAATGAGGTGATCACCAATCGGCTGGAGATTGCAGATGAAGCCAAGCTGAAGTTACAGACTTCTTTGGAGAAGGCAAATACAGGGCTTACCGTGGTAAACCTTGAGCTTAAAAACACCAACGTGCCGCAATCCGTTGAACCATCCTTTAATGAAGTCAACCAGGCTCAGCAGGAGAAAGAACGCATGATTTACGAGGCGCGGGAAGATTATAACAAGGCGATTCCTGCTGCACGTGGTGAGGCGCAGCGGGTTGTTCGTGCCGCAGAGGGGTATGCTCTGGATAGAATTAACACCGCACATGGTGATTCAGCGCGATATGTTTCTTTATACGAAGCATACAGACATTCAAAAGATGTAACACGGCGTCGCCTTTATCTTGAAGCGATGCGGGAGATTATGCCGAGGATGGGTAAAAAGTTTATCATGGAGGATGGACAGAAGGGCATACTGCCCCTGTTGAATCTGAATAAAGGTGGGAGTCAATAATGCGTTCAATAATCGTCAGTATATTTGTTGCCGTGCTGCTGATCACCGGGCTATCTTCCGTATATACGGTCGATGAAACTCAGCAGGTAGTGATTACGCAGTTTGGAGAAGCAATCGGCGAGCCGGTCACGGAGCCTGGATTGAGATTCAAAACTCCCTGGTTGCAGAAAGTAAACTACTTTCCCAAAAACCTGCTTGAATGGGATGGGCAGCCGGGGCAGGTTCCAACCAGAGAAAAAACATTTATTTGGGTCGATACCTTCGGCAGGTGGCGTATTGTTGATCCGCTGACCTATTTCGAGAAGGTGAATAATGAGACTTCGGCCCAGGCGAATCTGGACGGAATTATCGATGCCGCGGTACGTAATCTGGTGACCTCAAATTATCTGATCGAGACCGTGCGCAGCTCAAACCGTGAACTGGGCAAAATGGATGATTCGGTGCAGTTGGCAGATGTAGTTATTCCTAAGAAGCTGAGAATCGGGCGTAGGCAGATGGCCGAGGCGGTACAGAAGCAGGCCGCAAATAAATTGTCTGAATTTGGAATCGAGTTGGTTGATGTTCAGTTTAAGAGAATCAATTATAACGAACGGGTTCTGGAAGATGTCTACAACCGTATGATAGCGGAACGAAGGCAAATTGCGGAGATGTATCGTTCGGAAGGCCGTGGGGAAAGTTCCAAGATTGAAGGGGAGAAGGAAAAGGAACTTAAACGTATCTATTCGCAAGCATATGCCGAGGCTGAGAAACTGAAGGGTGAGGCCGATGCGGGAGCCACCAGGACGTATGCCGCCGCCTATGGCCAGGATCCAGAGTTTTACTCTTTTGTTAAGACACTGGAGCTGTATCGCTCTTCTCTGGACAGTTCAACCTCGGCTATCTTGTCTACCCAGAGTGATTTCATGAAATATTTTAAAGAGTATCGTCCAAAGAATTAGGTTGGGTGTCGAAAGGGAAAAAAGTTTGTCTATCGTAGCAGAATTTGCCCGAAAGCTCCACGAGCAGCGGAAGCAGGTCAGCCGACGCGAATACAATCCATGTACCTATCCTTCAAAACGGGAGAAGCTCCTGGATGTGAAGGTTGTTATTTTCGACGTCTATGGCACGCTGTTTGATTACTGGCGAAATGACTGGTATAGTTCCGAGGAATCGAAGATGGAACATCTGCTTGATTCATTCAGAAAAACCGCCGATTTCTTCGGGATGAGCGATACCCTCGCGAAAATGAATCCAAAGGATTCGCCGGAGCAGACGTTGCGTGACTTCTATCATGGCTTAATCGCATTGAATCATGAAAAAGCGCTTAAAAAGGGCCGTTCTTTTCCGGAAGTTCGTATCGAAGAAATTTGGCTGATGATCATCATGATGCTTGCCCGTCACGGCTACACCACCGAATCTCTCCAACTCGGAGAGCAACGGGATGTGGCCAGGTGCATGGCATACTTTTACAACTTCCACTCCCTGGGTCGGGGTATGTATCCCGGGGTTGTACCGGCCCTTCAGGCATTGAAAGAAAACAATCTGCAGTTGGGTATACTGTCAAATGCACAGTTTTATACACCCATCGATCTGACGCTCTACATCCGTGATCAGAGTGGACAGAGGCTTGACGACAGCAACGAACTTTTCGATGAAAATCTAGTGGTTTTCTCATATGAATCGGGTGTGGCTAAACCAAACAGTATCCTGTTTCGGAAACTTTTCGATACACTTTATGAGCTGCATGTTCTGCCCTCTCAGACGGTTTTGGTTGGCAATGATCTAATCCAGGATATTCAGCCCGCTCAGCAAGCCGGTATGTTAACCGCCTTATGGGCGGGAGATGATAAAACTGCATTTATGCACGATCAGCAGGGGACTATTATCCCCGATATCGTCTTTACCGATTGGACTCACCTTTCATCGAAGGTGTCATTTTATGAATCACGGTAATCTATATATGTCTGTAAAGGTATTTCTGTTCGCCTGTATGGCTTTGCTGAATGTCTTTGCATATGAGCTTGAATTCGACCTTGACAGCCTTTCGCCCCAGGAAGTTCTTCCGTCGGCTGTAGAGAAAATTGCCGGAAAAGCTTTCGAATTAAACGAGCTTGGACTCAAGGCTCTGGAGCAGAGGGAGTATGAACAGGCGCTGGATTATTTCGAACAGGCGCTGGAGCTGGTTCCGAACTATTCGGATGCACTTAACAACAGGGGGGTAGTTTACTTTCGGAAAGGGCTTGTTGGACGTGCGGAAGAAGTGTGGCGGCAGGTTATTACAGGTGAAGAAAACTATACGATCGGTTATTATAATCTTGGCATACTCGGCTATCACGAATATGATTTGCCCCGGGCGATAGAGTGGTTTGAAAAGGCTCTTGACCGAGACAAGTCTTTTACTGATGCATCTGTCATGCTGGGGCAGGTATATCTCATGCAGGGAAACGCTAAAAAAGGACTGAAGCATCTCGGGCGGGCGTATAAGAAAAATCCGAAGCACCAGGGCGCATGGAGCATGTATGCTTACGGATTGCTGCAGAAAGGGGATACTGCTACCGCAGAGAAGGTGCTGTTGTCGCAGAAAAGGAATGCCGAGGCACTCGGAATGCTTGGTGCCATCTACGCTGAGCGGGGGCAGTTTGAAAAGGCGATCGGCTGTCTCAAGAGCTCATTTGCCCGGGGCGGACCGGTGACGGTGCTTGTGGATGCGGCAAGAGTGCAGCTGAATGCCGGATCCTGTAAAGATGCGCTTTCAAGTCTTGGCAGCTACTTCGATCGAACCGGGCAGGCTTCCGCAGATGCCTATGTTCTTGCGGGGGTTGCCGCCAAGGAGTGCAACCGTTATGAAGAGGCCATGAGATATTTCCAAGCGGGTGTGGAGAGTTTCCCTCGCGATCCTATTCTTCGTTTCAATCTGGGGCATATGTATTATTATGAGAGGAACTATCAACAGGCAGAGGCTATGTGGTCAACGCTTGCCGATACCATGCAGGAGCCCTCATTGTATGCTCTGCGTGCCCATGCCGCCCGTCACATGAATGACAATGCCGCGGCTGAAAACCACATCCGTCAAGCCATTCGGATGGACGGCAAGGCCGAGTATCATGATCTGCTGGGCGTGATTCTTCACGAAAGAGGGAAGAAAAAAGAAGCGGTCGTGCAGTTTAAAAAGGCTTTGAAGATAAATCCTGATTTTCGGAGCGCACAGTTAAATCTTGCCGTTATGGATCAGGACAGCGCTCATCTGGATGTAATAATCACAGAGGCGCGGAGCGTTGTAGATACGTGTAAAAGCAACTGTGCTGAGGCGCGCCTGAAGCTTTCGATTCTCTATTATCATCGCAGGAATCTTGCGAAAGCTCTTGAAACGCTTGAAAGGGTTGCTCCTCAAAAACGAACCGAATCGGTTGCTCGTCATTTAGCTATCTACTACCGGGAGCAGCAACAGTGGGATAAGGCCATAGATGTTATCGAGAAGGTGCGAAGGGAGCGGGTGCTGGAGCCTCAGACAGAGTATGAGCTTGCCGAGAATTATCTTCACGCCGGAAAATATCAACCCGCATTTGAGATTCTCAAGTCGCTGGTAGAAAAATGGCCGGATAATCCCTGGCGTCTCTACTACCAGATGGGTTACGCCGCCATGGAACTGAATGATATGAACTCTGCACAGAAATATTTCACGTTGAGTCTGAAGAAAAAATCGGATAATGTTGCGGCTCGAGGTCTGCTTGCTTTTGTCCATAATCGTAAGGGAAACACCGCTGAGGCGCGTCAGTTATGGGCGCGAAATCTTAAGGATGACCCGGATAACCCGGTTTTGTGGATAAACATGGGGCTTCTTCAGCAAAAGCGCGGCAACTATGCCGATGCTCTCGAGAAATTCAAAAAAGCTCTGATTCTGGATCCCGATAATAAGGCGATTCATTTGAATATCGGTAATATGTTTCTTGCCCTGAATCGCACGACAGATGCCTTACACGAATATTCTCTTGCTTTACAAACCGAAAAACGTCGGGGTGCAGCATATAATTCTTTCATCGCCTCACAAAGAGCCGCTAATCGTAAGAAGGCAAGGGAGATGCTTGACATACTCGAAGATGAATTCGGCTCATCCCTGGCCGCCAAACGGGCCAAAGGAGAGTGGAGTTTATGGCAGGGAGATACGCTGACCGCTTTAAAAACCTTTGAGCAGATATCGGATAAGAACGAAAACGACTGGTATGCGCTGGGCAGAATATATGCGACACAGGGGAATGCCGGGCAGGCACGCAGGGCGATACTGAATTTGCCGGAAAGTCCCGCCTGGAATCGTGTGCGAAAGGAGATCGAGGCACGCATCTCTTTCAGTGAGAAAAATTATGATCAAGCATATCAGAGGTGGAAAGAGCTGGCTGATACATCTTTTTATTTACAGTACAACCTGGCCCTTTCCGCATACCATGCCGGGCGGTACCAGGAGGCTTTGCGCATCGCTCAAGCCGAGGCAAAGAGAACCAAAGGAAAGGATTTCGCGGATGTGTGCCGTTTGGCTGGAAACGCCGCTTTTGAGCTGGAGAAATGGGAAGATGCGCGGGGTTGGTATCGGCAGCTTTCTGCTGTGCGGGCCCGTGACCCGATAGTGCAGTATAATCTGGCAGTAGCATCATACAATCTCGACGATATTGAAAAAGCTCATGAATACTATGAGACCGCCCGTAAGCTTGATTCGTCGCTTGAAAACCAAGATATCGAGCAACGCTATAAAGCGCTTCACGATACGGTTACCACCACCAAGGAAGTTTTTGACAGTGTCGACCTGTGGTACAACAACGCGATCGAGATGCAAAATGATGGAAACGACAGCTTGGCGCAGCGGCTTTACCAAAAGATACTGAAAAGTGACAGCACCTATGTGCGTGCCTGGAACAATCTGGGCGCAATCTACGGGGCTCGGGGAGAGTTGGAACGTGCAGAAGAGGCGTATTTAAAGGCCATCGAGAGAAAATATGATCTTGTCGAGGCGTATGCCAATCTGGTAAACATATATATTGCGATGGAAGAATTTAAAAAGGCAAGGATTTTGATTTTTAAGGGCAAAGCACACAATCCTGAAAGCCAGCTGCTGGAAGAAATCGAATTGCAGTTGAAGGATGCCGAAAAAAAGGCGACAACCGAGTTTACTACGGATCAGTAAATTTAACCTGAATGAGCGATTTTCTCGCGGCGATTCGCACAATTGCCTGGAGCAAGGGCCCCTGCAATCTGGAAATACCTCAGAGTGTATTCCGCTCGATTGCCTCAACCCTTTTTCCTCTCAGAGATTGCGCAACTTACCCGCTCAGAACCGCTCGATATTGAATATGTCTGTGTCAAATATAAAAAGTGAGGGGAGAGGGTAATGGATTTTATGGATACGGTCCTGCTGGTTGGAAGCGGGGGGCGGGAGCATGCAATACTGAAAGCGTTGATGCGCTCGGAGCGTCCCTTATGCACTTACGCCTATCCTGGTAATCCGGGCATCGAAGATAACGGATGCATGCTGGTCCGGCAGGAAATCAAAAACTGGGAAGATCTGGCGGACTATGCGGTAAAAAATGAGATAGATCTTACTGTTGTTGGCCCTGAAGTTCCTCTGGTTGAAGGTATAGTGGATGTGTTTAAAAAGCGGGGGCTGACAATTTTCGGACCAACCCAGGCAGCTGCCCGAATCGAGGGAAGCAAGCAATTTGCCAAAGACCTCATGAAAAAATACCATATACCAACCGCATCCTTTGAAACCTTTACTAACAAGGAATCGGCTGTCGAGTACCTGAAAAAAGTTGGTGCACCTGTCGTTGTAAAAGTCAGCGGACTTGCAGCAGGCAAAGGTGCAATCGTATGTGATACTCTACAGGAGGCGCACGATGCGCTAAAAGATATTTTCGACAAGGGAATTTTCGGTGATGCCGGGAACTGTGTCATTCTTGAGGAGAAAATGGTTGGAGAAGAGGCATCCATTTTCGCCTTAACAGATGGGAAAACCTACAAACTGCTTCCCCCTTCACAGGATCATAAAGCAATTTACGAGGGTGATAGGGGACCAAACACCGGTGGAATGGGCGCATATGCGCCGGCGCCTCTGATAGATGCGGCGATGCTCAGCCGCATAGAGCGTGAGATTATCAAACCCACACTGGATGCGATGCAAAAGGAAGGATGCCTTTATCAGGGCGTTCTTTACGTAGGTGTTATGGTGACTGAGGCGGGACCAAAAGTCGTAGAATTCAACTGCCGCTTTGGCGACCCCGAGACCCAGGCCATACTTCCGCTGGTGGAATGTGACTGGTTTGAGGTCTTAAGTGCCTGTGCAAAAGGGAATTTGGCAGATGTTGATCTCACAATCAAAGATCTATGCTGTGCCACTGTGGTGCTTGCATCAAAAGGATATCCTGGGCCTGTGGATAAAGGCAAAATTATTACCGGTATCGATGAAGCCGAGCGCAGTAAAACAAATGTTGATGTGTATCAGGCGGGTACCGGCAGGAACGCAAAAGGGGAACTGCTGACCAATGGTGGAAGAGTGCTTGCGGTCAGTGCCTGGAGTGGAACCTTGGAAGGGGCGGTTAAGACTGCATATGAGAATGTGGAAAAGATTTCTTTTGAGGGTAAGACTTTTCGAAAGGATATAGCAGCCAAGGGAATAGCCAGGCTCAAAAAGCAATAACCAGTCTGCCTGAGTATGGGCCTCAGGGGTAAAGCCTTGGGGAACAGAAAGCAGGAAGCTGCAACAAATGTGGTGGAGAATCACGCCGCCGGTAAGGAGAAACCGAAAACCGGGGCTGCTGATTATTGTCGGCAATTAGCTGTTTCCTGTCCAGAGAAGGAGATGCCTTGTATTATCCATGACAAAAATATTGGTCTGCTGAGACATTCATCAGCAGGCCTTTTTTATATTTTAAAGGTAAATCATCGGCTGGCTTTTTTCTCTGAAACAACATGTTCCGAAAAAAAAGCTGAATAGTACTACTCGGTGAAAACAGTTTTCAGCCAGATTGCGCGACTCATCCGCTCAGAACCGCACAATCCAGGATGATAATTATAGTCTTGATAAAAAAACAGCAAAAAGGAAAAAGAGAGAGACACACACATGAAAATGCGAACAAAGCGCGCGTTGCTCATATGGATCGCCTGTATTCTGCTCGGTCTATTAATTGTTGTTACCGCACCGATAATTCCTGTTTCCTCCTGGATTATCTGGACCGTCGGTTCGCTTCTGTGGATAACTACCGGTGTATGGATGGGTGTACACTTTCTTTTGGTAGCCAGAACCGGCTCGAAAAGAACTCATTGCTTTACCGGTAATCAGGCTGTTTTCGACCGCATATCACGAGAGTGTAATCAGGCTCTCGATCGTTATCTTTCTTCGGTGAAACGAAAGGGTGTTTTGCAGAGGAGTGCTCTCTATGAGCGTCCGTGGTTTTTGCTGGCTGGACCATCGCAGGCAGGTAAGTCTACGCTTCTTCGTGGCTCAAACCTTCATTTTCCGGTTAAGTATCCCTCTGAACGCGACGGTATGATAGTGGAGGGAAGCAATCGGATTATGTGGAATTTCGGCAACGATGGAGTGTGGATCGATACACATGGCATGCTGATGGAGGAAAACGAGAAAGATGAATGGCAGGCGACGATTGCGGCTCTTGCCAAGGCACGCAGGCAGCGCCCCGTGGATGGTATGACCATTGTGATCAGTGCGCCGGAAATTCTTAATGCGGATCCCGCGGGGATAAATGAAAAGGCTAAACAGCTGAGAAACAGAATCGATGAACTCATTGCGAGTTGGGGAATAGAGTTTCCTGTCTATCTGGTATTCAGCCGGATGGATGAGGTGCCCGGTTTTCTGGATTATTTCAGCAACAAAATGGGTAAATGGCACGAGCAGGTGTTGGGCTCGACACTCGCCGATACACAGTCGCATATGCTGCCACGTCAGGCATTTACGCAGGAGTTCCAGCTCCTCTGTTTATCGCTGTCCGACTACCGGCTTGGCATTCTTTCTATGGAAAAAAACACGGGACGGCGTCGGATGGTCTGCAGGTTTGTCATTCATTTTGAGGGAATGCAGGAGAAGCTTGCTGACTTTGTGGCTGAGCTTTTCAAGCCGTCCAATTATGAGGGGAAGCCGATATTCAGAGGCTTTTACTTCACCAGTTGTCAGGAAATCGAGCTCGATGATGGTCAGGGGCAGTCACAGCAACAGCCCAAATATGAGATCGGTGATACCATAGCAAACCACCCGTTGAATCCGAATCGAAAGAATGCGCACCATAATGCCGGCAGTACTTTCGGTAAGTCAAAAAAAATGCGAGCATTTTTCGTCGCACCATTGTTCAGCAAAATAATGGTTTCGAGTGGCTCGATGGTCAAACATACTCAGAAGCGCTCCCGTAAAGAGATGATTCGTCACTATGCCACTGCTGCAGCTCTGATTCTCGCGGCTCTGACGGCAAGCGCTACGCTCGTATCGGTACATAATAATGCAAATAATCTTCTCAAAGATGTCGGAAACACCATCTCCACGCAGACAATCGAAGACGGAAGCATTATGGACGCATATCGCTACATGGGACGTCTGACAAAGGCTATCGAAAAGCTGCAGCGAATCGAAAACAAGGGTGTCCCTGTTTCGATGGGAATGGGATTTTACAAAGGGGACACAGTTCTTTACAAATTAAAAGAGGAATATGTCACGCTCACTAAAAAGTTGATCGTCGGTCCTGCAAGCAAATATATAGAGTTTACCATTCGTGAAAACACCAGCCGGTTCGGAGAACTTTCCGCAGATGCCCATAAAGAACTCTACAGTTCCCTTAAGGCCTATCTTTCAATATCGGAAGCGATGAGCGATCATTATGATGATATAGATACCGCGTTTCTTCGCCCGGTACTTATAGATGGTGTGAAGAAGTATATAATGTCAAAACAGCGAATATCCCGTCTACCTGCCGATATAGAGGCAAGCATACATCTTACGATGGGAATGTATCTGGCGTATCTGAAAGGTCAGCAGTTTCCACTCATGCAGCAGAATCAACGAGTCGTTGCAGAAGCGCGTCGGCGGCTGATGAGATTGCCGGATGCCAAGAATCTCTACCAGACCATTGCCAATCGGCTGATGCAGGAAGTTCCAGCAATGACTCTGGATGATATCCTCGAAAGAAGTGAGGAGGGGATAATAAAATCAGATCAAACGATCAGCATGCTTTTTACTCAGGAGGGGTTCAATCAGTACGTGTCCGATGCTTTGAATCAGGCGAGTCAAAACCCTTTTAAAATTGACTGGGTTATTGGATTAGATCGGCAACAGGTCCCTGCCTCCGCGGTTGAGCCGGCGAAGTTGCGGGACGATATGATCGAGGCATACTTTGCGGACTATAAGAAACAGTGGCTGTCGTTTCTCGGCTCAGTGCATATCGAGCAGTTTGGAAATCTGTCTCGCAGCAAAAGAATTCTTCAAAAGATGATGGCAGATCAGTCGGAGTTACTTGTACTGCTTGAAACCGTTGCGGCTCATACGGTGGTGAAGGCCGAAAAACAGTTGGAAAATAAGGGTAAGGAGCTTCTGGACAAAGCTTCCGGTTTCAAGAAAACAAAGAAAACGGCAACAAAAGCCAAGAAGTTTTCGCGTTTTGCTCCTCTGGGAAGAAAAGAACCAGATTCCGAAGTAACCCAGGCGTTTGAATCCTTCCGGTCTTTTGTGCGATCCACCGGAGGTGTTCTAGGTGGATTTGAAGGGTATCGGGATCACGTAATGACACTCGTGGACGGTATCGGCAGCATTGAGGAACAGGGACCGGATGCGGCGATTTCGGTTTTCAACGGAAGTGAAGAAGACCCTTTGTTACAACTATGGAAGTATGTCAACAACACTCTGGCCGGAATGTCCGAGGATCTGCAGCAGGCTTGTAAACCGCTTTTACTTACCCCGGTCGAAAATACCGGTGAAGCAGTCTCAATGGTACTAACCCAGCATTTGAATAGAAGATGGCAAAGCGAAGTCGTAGATCCGTTCACAAATCGGCTTGCCGGACAATATCCCTTTGACAGCCGTGGTGAGGAGGTATCCTTTACAGATGTTATGGACTTTTTCCGGCCGAACACGGGTACATTCTGGGGCTTTTACGAACGGGTACTGAATCCGTACATAATCAAAAACGGAAATACATGGAGCATTCGGGACGTCGGCAGCGTCTCGATTAAATTTGAGCCTGACATAATCAGCTGTTTGCAAAAGGCTGCACGTATCAAGGGTATCTTTTTCAAGAATGATGGCACCATACGTCCCATGAATATCACCATAACCCCGCAATCGGCAAACCGATATCCCGCCACACTGCAGGTCGGTACCAGGGATTATAAACTTGTTCCGGGGGGTAGCTCGGTTCATCTGAAATGGCCGGTTCCCGGTGCGACGCAGAATGCTACTCTTCGGGTGCATGTAAGTAGTGATTTCACGCAAGATATCAGGCAACCCGGCGATTGGGGATTTATGCGTCTGCTTGATCAGGCGCGAATCAACAAACTTTCCGAGGCGACCTTTTCGGCGAAATGGCAGATCGATGTTCAAAACATCAATGTTATCTTTCTGTCCTACCGTATACAGGTGTCGGGTTCCGACAATCCATTCAGTGATCCTGTATTCTATCAGTTTGATTGCCCGGAAAAACTGACAATGTCACTCGATCAGCCGCTGGCCGATTTACAGTAATGGGCCGAAAAATGGTGTCTTAAAAAAACGGTAGACAAATCAGGAAAGAATAGATGAAGAGTGTTTAACACGCTGATATTCCTTTATGACCCGAATGAAACGGTATAAGGAGCTTATTGTTCGGGAGGAAATTTCAAACCAGATCGGGTTATTTACCGTATGACCAATGGAGGCTGTGCCGCGGATAAAATCCGCCAGATCTCTGAGAGCCTCAATCTGAACAGGTGTAATTATCATCTTCAAAGAAGAACAGTATATGTCTACCCGGCCATCATAGATCTCAACCAAATCCGTCATCTGTCGTGTAATGGGAAACCTGCCACTCAACTCTACCGCCATTTTCTCTTTGTCACCTACAGTAACGAAAATATTACAGAACTGGGTCAAAATATCATAATCGTCCTGATCATCTATCTGGATCGAAAAATCCTTTTTAACCTTGGTAAAACACCGTATACCTTCGGAAATGTAGGTGTTATAGAGATATTGGCGAAGTTTCGAAGACATAAGTATATACGCTAATGGTTTAATCTGTTAAGAGAATATATCTCTGTGCATATGCGATAAGAAAGTCGATAATGCAATTCGCGCGCACGATTTTTGCGTTTGCGACCATTCAGAAGAAATGAATCTTTGTAGTGTCAAAAGAAACCGAAACATGATCCCCCATAGAGGGAGGGGGGTCAGAGGTAAGCAGAGAGAGTGTGTATTTCGCTGATTTGCCATGAACCAGACTCTCACGTCCTAATTTCTCGATTTGTGTAACCTCCAGCTCAAAGCTGTGTCTTTCTTCACCCTGTGATATACGTATGTGTTCAGGGCGAATTCCTACCGCAACAGTTTTTTTATCTTTCAACACGCTTTTTCTTATCGGCAGGCGAATGCCAAATAGGAGGACATAATCGGTGTTATCATCAGAAATCACTTCGGTTTCCAAGATATTCATAGGAGGAGAGCCTATGAAACGCGCCACAAAGGTGTTAGCCGGTCTGTTGTATAGATCCTCAGGTATGCCAATCTGTTCGATACGCCCGTTTTTCAGGATTGCGACTCGATCTCCCAGGGTCATCGCCTCCACCTGATCGTGGGTGACATAAATCGTAGTTATTCCCAGTGATCGTTGAAGCTTTTTCAGCTCCGCACGGGTCGATGTCCGCAGTTGTGCATCAAGATTAGAAAGAGGTTCATCAAGAAGAAAAAGATTCGGTTCTCTGACAATCGCACGAGCGATTGCTACTCGCTGACGTTGACCACCGCTGAGGTGGCCGGGTTTTGATGGAAGAAGGTTTTCGATTCCCAAACAACGTGCCGCCTTTCGCACAGGTTCAGCGATTGCCCCTTTCTTTAATCCGGCGATTCGGAGGGGAAATGCAATATTCTGGAAAACGGTCATATGAGGATACAGCGCGTAGTTTTGAAAAACCATCGCAATGTTTCGTTCACGCGGCGTACGCATGATCTTTTTATCATCGGAACAGAAAATGGTATCACCGAATCTTATCTCACCTCCGGAAGGAGCCTCCAAGCCGGCGATGATGTTCAGCAGAGTCGATTTTCCGCAGCCACTGGGACCAAGTAAAACGAAAAATTCCTGAGGCTCTATGGTAAGATCGATTCCGTCCAGAGCGACGGTTTTTCGGCCAAAAGTCGAGAATGTTTTTTGTATTTTTGATATATGGAGGGCGTTCATCCTTTTATAGCTCCTCGGGTCAGTCCTTGAATGATATAACGCTGAAATAACAGAGTTAAAACGACAACCGGTGCGGTGGTAATCGTTGCAGCGGCCATAATCGTGCTCCAGGGTATCTCACCGTGCAGGCCCTCAAACAGGGCGATGCCAACGGGAACAGTACGGGCCCGATAATCGGTGGTGAGCATCAGTGCAAACATAAACTCATTGAACGCAAAAATGAATGCCAGCAAAGCCGTTGAGAAAACCCCCGGCAGTGCAACCGGAAAAACGACTCTGGTGAGTATCTGCCAGTTGTTGCATCCGTCGACTTTTGCTGCTTTGTCCAATTCTCGTGGAATTTGAGCGAAATAACTGACCTGTATCCACAATGATAGAGGTATAATCCAGGCCGTATAGGGAAAGATAAGCCCCTGATAGGTATTGATCCAGCCAAGGGAGCTGATCAGTCTGAAAAGATATCCGGCAAGACTGATCTGGGGAAACATGGAAATGGCAAGAACTATAAGCATCAGGGTCATATTCCCGCGGAAACTGATGCGGGTGATGGCATATGCTGCCATACTGGAGATCGAAACGCATAATATTGCACTGATGGATGATACAATCAGACTATTGCGCAGGAATGCGAGAAAATGAAGCTGTTCTCCTCTGAAAATGTCCACGAAATGCTTTGCCGTAGCCGTAAAACTGGTGCGTGGACCAAGAAAGTCAGGGGAGGTCGATAACCCCGTCAGCACCATATGTACTACCGGTGTGAGAAAGAAAAAAACCGCGACTGCAACGCCGCACAGAATAAGCAGTTGTTGGGTGCGTTTTTCGCTCAAACCAGATCCTCTCCAAATCGTCCAAGCTTTACGTATGACAGGGATAGAAAAAATGCTATCAGAAAGATCACCACAGACACTGCTGAGCCGTATCCGAAATCCCCGCCATTAAGATAATGATACGATAATAGCGAGAGAGCATTAGTAGCACCACCGGGGCCGCCGGAGGTTATTACATAGATTAAATCGAAGATTCTTAAGGCGTCAATTGTGCGAAATAATAACGCGACTACAATAATCGGGCGCATCAGAGGAAGCGTGACCGAGAAAAAACGCTGCAAAAAGTGCGCCCCGTCAACCTGAGCCTGTCTATACAAATCCTCCGGAATCGCAGAAAGACCTGCAAGTAAAATGATTGCTACAAATGGGGTTGTTTTCCACATGTCTGCAATGATAATAGCCCAGAATGCACCGCTGCCTGTTCCCAACCAGTTCATTGCCGATTCACTGAGCCCGATTTGTGTGATTAGAAAGTTTGCCAGACCATAGTCATAGTTGTAAATCAGCTCCCATATACGGCCACTGACTGCTGCGGGTATTGCCCAGGGAATAAGGATACTCGCCCTCATCAGACCACGGGCCCTGGAAGGATAATTAAGCAGGAGTGCAAGCAGCATACCGGTGATAAGCTCAAGGGGCACTGAAATGAGAATAAACAGCATGGTAAACTGCAAAGACTGTAGAAATACCGGATCCTGCAGCAGCGTGAGATAGTTTTTGACTCCCACCCATTTTCTTGTTGCTATAAAGCTGACGTCACGGAAAAAACTGCTGTAAACGGTGCCAATCACCGGCAGAAGTACAAACAACGCCAGCAGTATAAGCAAGGGCGCCAGAAGTCGCAATGCCTGGGCAGCAGGTGAACTATTGTTAGTTTGTATGGATGTGCTCATGATACATCGAATCGAACTGTCAAATGTTTACTAAACACACAAGAAGTGCCTACGGCACAACTGCATACTGTTCAAAGGCATCCTGCATCTCCTTTTCAGCATCGGCAAGTGCCTTGTCGACGCTCGTCTTTTCTGCAAGGGCAGAATTGAGATGGTGCTGCAATATCTTGCTTATATACGTATAGTAGGGTACGTTTGGCCGTGCAATTGCCCTGGTGAATGCATCGCGCAAGGTCTTGAAATGCGGCATGTATTTCAATACTTCGGTATCCTGATAGACATCTTTACGCCCAGGATTCCATCCGAGTTCCAGGGCGAGCTTTTTTTGGGTTTCATAGGAGGTGATAAATGCGACAAACTGCCAGGCCTCTTTTTTGAGTCGTGAAAAGGGAGATATGCCCACATGCCACCCACCGAGAGTTGCCACACTTCTGCCACCGGGAAAGTGGGGGAGTGGTGCGATTCCAACATTTTCTGCAACCGGAGAGGATTCCTCGTTATGAAGTTTCCACGCGTAGGGCCAGTTTCTTTCGAATAATGCATTCCCATTCTGAAAAAAAGTTCGTACCTCCTCCTCTTTCATCTCGGTGTAGGTGTTCGGAGGTGATATTGCGTTACCATGAATAAAATCCTTCATCAGTTTAAGCGCTTCCCTGTTTTGCTCGGTATTGACACGGATGGCATTTTCGGTTATCTCTATACCACCGCCATGAGAGCCGGCAAATTCCAAAAACGTACATACCAGGCCTTCATATTGGGCGCCCTGCCAGACGAAACCATAAAACCTGGGATTTACCTTCCGCTGTTGAGTCATGATTTTTCTGCTTGTCGCAACAAGATCCTGCCAGGTCTGAGGAACTTGTTGATTATACTTTTTCAGTAGATCTTCTCTGTAATACAGCATGCCTCCATCGATATACACCGGAAGTGCCACCAGTGTGTTATCGTATCTATCAACCTGCCCGACGATAGTATCGAAAAAAACGGTGTCATAAGTAGCGCTGACCATGAGCTGGTCGAGCGGATGAAGCCACTTACTTGCTGCAAATTGGGCTATCCAGGCGACATCCATGAGAAATACATCCGGTTGGGCCTTTCTGGAACTCAATGACGTTACAAGGCTCTGACGTCTTTGGTCAGTATCTGTCGGCTGGCGAATTAAATCGATTTCTATGCCTGTCCGGGCGGTAAATGTATCAGATAATGCCTGCCAAAAATCAAGCTCCGCCGGAGCTCCTCCCACGGCAAAGCTGAGCCTGTTGTCCGGAGAGCGGGTGCAGAAAAGCAGGGAAAGAGAAATTATCAGTGGCACAGCTATGGATAGTAATCGTTTCATCGACAATCTCCGGCCTGTATAAGTACAAAAGTAACCGATGTGATCAAATTTGTTGTGATGTTTTCTTTTCGAAAAGAGATTCCACATCACTGAGAAGACGACGAAGTTTCTTTTTCGATATATTCTTTTCATCTTTGATGTTGTTCAATTCGGCAAAATACTTCTGTAAAAGGAAAATTTCCTGTTTGCAGTTCGGAAAATGTTCGATTGCAGTTTGCTGCTGACTGTCTGTTATACGGTCACGAATGGTGAGACCGTAGTTTTCTTTCATGTATACTACCAGTGTCACTTTCAATCTCTTGTAGTAAGCATACGCTTTTTTTTCAAAATGTGGGGAGCGGTCGCGCTCCAGATTTTGACTGATTTTGTATAACTGTTCGAGCACTTTTTCCGGCAGTGTCCCAACCTCCACCTTCGTGCGTCTCCAGCGAAACCGGTGGAAGGCAAAAAGAATGAGCAGAAAAACTGCGATAACAGTTATGTATGGAATGTATTGCAGAAACATAAATATATGTATTTTTCTAAAGAGAAAAGCTACCGAAATATCTTTACTATATATTACACATTTAAGTAATATATATTTCACTGATATGTGTAGCAATTATCTTTGTATTTATTGTAGTTTGAGGTTAAAGAAATGCCACGAAGGATCGATCCTGACAAGCCGCTATTTACTATCGGGGCGGTTGCGGATATTTTGGACATTAAACCGAGAATGCTTCGGTTGTTCGAAGAACGCGGACTCATTACCCCCTCACGCACAGAGGGAAATCGCCGGTTGTATACGTTAAAAGATATTGATATGCTCTCCTATATTCAGTACCTTACGCTGGTAAAAAGAGTGAATATGGCTGGTGTTCGGGAAATTCAGAAACTACTGGCCTGGATGAGCGATGCGGAACGTAATCGTTTCATGGAAGAGATTGAACGAACAATCGAGACCCTGCCTCTGGACCAGAGAAAAGTATACCGGGGAGATGATGAAAACCTGCATTCATTCTCGGAATAGAGCTAATCAGGGGAGAATCTGTTTGAAATCCTGTCCCCTTGGATATCTATCGTTCCGCGATAACCTGCCTGAGCGATAAAACTGACATGTAGAAGAGAATTCAGCCGGACGAGGTTTCCCATCCGGCTGAACCAAAACGATCTCAAGCCGTAATGTATTCTCGTAAGCCATTAACTTTGACAACACGACGCAGCTTCTGCAGAGCAGCGTCTTTTATTTGCCGCACCCGTTCTCTGGTCAAACTTGAATGCTGACCTATTTCATCCAGAGTGTTGGTGGCTTCCTCTCCAATGCCGAAGTATTTACGAATCACATACTGCTCCCGCTGATTAAGATGGCTTAACAGCAGAGTGTCAACTTCATACTTGAGGAAATTGTCCATCGCATCATGATCGGGAGCGTCTGATTTTGTATCACGCAACAGATCAATAAACTTATCGTCATTATCTTTTCCCATAGGTGCATCCAGAGACTTATGGTTGGAGCCAATTTTTAGCGTATTGATGACGTCATTCTCACTTAGGCCCAACTCCTCTGAAACTTCACGCTCATTTGGCAATCGCATGAATTTTTGTTCGAGTCTACTTTGTACCTTGCCTACCTTATACACCCGACCGACACAGTTAATTGGCAGTTTTACTATTCGTGATTGTTCGGCCAGAGATTGAAGGATTGCCTGTCGAATCCACCACACGGCATAGGAGATGAACTTGAAATTCTTCTTCTCGTCAAAACGATGCGCAGCCCTGATAAGACCTACATTGCCTTCATTGATTAGGTCCTCCAGGGGAAGTCCCTGGTTTTGATAGTTTCTGGCCACACTTATGACAAAGCGCAGATTAGCTTTGACCAGTGTCTCAAGTGCTTTCTGGTCGCCCTTGCGAATTTTTACCGCTGCAACAGCTTCTTCTTCGGCGGAGAGAGTTCGATATTTGGAGATCTCACGTAAATAGAGTCCGAGATTTCCTTCTTCGACAAAGAAGTCATTAGCTCTTCCTCTTGGCATTATACATTGCCTCCCTTCCGTGTAATCACGGTGTTATGTTCCTACCGCAGAGTCGATACCCGAGCCGGAACAGTAGTGGTGATGACAGCTCTCATTACTAATATAGCCAAAATGCACCATGTGGTGCTTAAGTTTTTTTCTTATATACTGTTTATCGCTATCGGTAAGGGCGTAGCGATTCTTCCGGTATGAGCCAACTCTGCGTTTAAATGAAGAAAGATTTTGCTTATAGATTTGATTAAATGGTATATGCAAAAATCGACATATTCCGGAAATCATCCCCGGAACATCCTCCTCCAGCTCATCGAAACGAATCTGATGATGCTGCTCTTCGGGAAGCTTTTGCAGGTCCGAGCGAACCTTCCACATCATCTTATCGTATACATCTACTACTTCCTCAAGTCTGGGTGCGCGAATCTCATCGCGTAATGCATTCTGGCGTCCCACAACACTCCACATGTGCATAGTAGAGGGGATTACCGATAAGGGATTACGATGAATGTGGATGAATTTCGCCTTAGGAAACATCGAGGCAAGCACCGGAATCCGCATGGAATGGAAAGGATTTTTAAATACCAGTCGCTTTCCCGTTTTAAATGCCAGTTTTCTGTAGAAAAGGCGGAATGAGTCCTTCCATTTTTTCTTATCTTCCTCTTCTTTTGGCATGTAATCATCGACACCGGAGAGAAAGAAACGATTCGATTTGGGGAAGATAAGCTCTTCGACAGGAGAAATGGTTGTCATCCTGAACAGCGCATATTCATCTTCCTGCGGCTCTTCCAGACCCAGGGCAACATTGTCTACGGTACGTCTGGGAGTAAGAAACGGTTTGATCAGAGGATAAAGGATTTTCCTCGAACTTAAAAAACTTTCGGGTGCTCCGATCTGAAAAAGCGTCGGTGCTGCCATATGGGGCGAAAGATTCAGAAGCTGATGTAAAAAGGTGCTTCCGGTCCGCCAGTGACCAACGATGAAAACCGGATCTTCGGGTGTAGATATCTCACGGATTTTCTTTTCGTAGCCAATCTTATCAAACAAAGAAAAAAAGGAGGTCGGAACCGAACAGTTAAAAAGAAACAGTAGCCGACTGATATAATGCGGTCGCAAACTTATTCCATTACGTGCCACCAGGCGCAGGAGGTTTCTTGTATTTATTCCTGTAATAAAGTATCCACTATCCATGTTTTAAAACCCTTTCCCAAAGATCTTGTAGCTTTGGGCTGTTGCATATTTTTTTCTTATTCCCACTCTGTAATAAAACCCATTTCTGTTGCGCGATCCGGGCAGCTCTCTAATCGGAGTAGCTCAATTTTAATACGAAAAGAAGGTACCGGTGTTTAACAAAAGATGAGTGTTCATAAGTGCAACCAAATTATCCGCAGAAGGCAATAGTACTCAAAATAATAAAGGAAAGAGGTAAATATACACCCTTTTAGGTAAAAAAATGATGATCTGCTCTACACTATTACAACAATGAAAACAATGTGTTATCAAAATGAAACAAAAAAACATTAAAGGAGTGTACCTCACAATGTGCTTTTAGGCGCCAGTACCTTATATATTTGAGAGGAGGATTGGCAATTTCCAATGAATGCTGAAATGATCTCATGTAAAACAGGGGGGGGTTATGGAGGATATAGTTCGACTTTCGGGGGCAATTAAAGTTGACCCGTCCCTGGAGAGATTAGATATTAAATGAGAACAGAATTGATGAATTTACCTTTAACCGCTTAAAACCCTCTCGTCACGGGTGAGTTTAAACATTGATCCAAGCCTTGAGGATTATTTACTAATGAAGAAAAAGATTTTTGCAGGAATAATCGGGTGTGGGAAAATAAGTGGGGTATACACCCAGACGCTCCAGAAATTTTCATCTCTTGAGGTGATAGCCTGCGCCGATCTGAACCGGAATATCGCAGATGCACACAAAAGCAAATGGGGAATAAAAAAAAGCTGCAGTGTGGATGAGCTATTATCTGACAGGGAAATCGATCTGGTCATTATTCTAACTCCTCCCGCAACGCATGCCGAGCTTTCGCGTAAGGCGCTTGAACACAATAAACATGTATATTGTGAAAAACCCCTGGCCTTAAACAGAAAAGATGCCGGGGAGATTGTACAGATAGCCAAAAACAGTGGGCTTGTTGTCGGGTGCGCGCCGGATACGGTTTTGGGGGCAGGATTGCAGACCGCCCGCAAAATCATGGATGAGGGTTGTATAGGGGAGTTGACCGGTGTATCGGCTTTCATGCTCACTGCAGGGCCGGAAAGTTGGCATCCGAACCCGTTTTTTCTCTATGATATCGGTGGTGGTCCTCTGTTTGATATGGGGCCTTACTATCTTACCGCACTCATTCACCTTTTGGGGCCGGTTAAAAGAGTAGCAGCTCTGGGTGGTGTCGGACAGAAGGAGAGGTCGGTTGGGAGCGGCCCGTGTGCAGGCAGTAAGATTCCTGTGAATGTTCACACTCATCTCAGCTGTATTCTCGCCTTTGTATCCGGCACTCTGTGCTCTCTGACACTCAGCTTCGATGCACCCGGTCAGACCACTGCACCAAAAATCGAAATATACGGCACTAGGGGTACATTGGTTTTGTCGGATCCAAACACGTTTGGTGAAAATGTACTGATAAGAACCGCGGGTGAGAAAGATTTCTCACCGGTTGATATGATACATGGTTATACGGATAATTGCAGGGGAATAGGGGCAGCCGAGCTTGCTGCGGCCATACGACACGACAGAACTTCACGTACGAATGCATCAACAGCATTGCATGTCGTTGATATCATGCAGGCCCTGGATGAATCGGCAAAATCTTTTCAGTTCATTTCCACACAAACGACCTGCGATAGGCCGCTGCCGTTTAGATGTGATACACTGTGGGAAATAAGTAGTTAAGAGGCAATATCGCCAAAAAGAGGTCGGAAAATACCAGGTTGCGAAAGAGAGACGATGAGCATTTTTTTTCAGCATCTACTTATATTTTGTTCAACGGCCGGAGTAATATCTGAACTTATCTCCATTGGTTGGCCGGAAAAGATTGTCGGTATTCTGCAGAGAGATCCCGAAGAGCTGATCGGAGATGTTTTTTACCGGTCGGTGTTTATACTTTCAAGCTTTTACCTGCTTGCCATCATCCTTTTGTTTTTCTCAGAATATCGTTTCTTTAATACATACGCCATAATTCTTTTACTCAATTCATTGTTCATCTGGTTATTTAGGCGAATTGTCTTTCGATTTCGCATCATACAGATTGCTGAATCGACTCTCTGTCTCATTCTGTTGTTTGATGTTATACGCACCGTCATAAAATCGGTCTGGCTAGGTTAATCATCCTGAATCTATGCCTGTGAGTGCAATAAAAATTATATCCGAAACTGAGCAGTTCTGAGCAAATCGCCGCGAGAGAATCGCTAATAAGGTGAATATTCATTCTCCATTAAACAGACACCGGAGGTCGCAATATGGCAAAGGAGCCGCCTGATGGCGTGCAGGTGTAGGAGTGTTTTACATAAGCCAGTGAGACAAGTCTCTGTGGAGAAGCCGACTGACTTTTAGAATATCATCCTGATATATTTTTTGAAGTTTTTGTCGCGTCTCGGGTGACATGGAAAAATCATTCAGCGCACCATTTCGAACAGTCTCCATCAGCGGCTGAATCGCACTATCTGATATACCCATCGCCGTCAACCACCGATATATTCTGCCTTTAAGCGGAGTGGCCCTGAGTATGGCGCGGTATAATCCGTTTTTGGGAACCCCTGAAGCATTTCTCTTTGGTTTCAGTTTGATGCGAAACGAGTTTCTGATTCCGAGGAAAGAAAAGATGTCCTTACATGTGTCGATTGGATTGTTTTTAAAATCGTCAAACAGAAGAATTTTTACCTGAGAAAACTCTTTGAGGTAAGATTTTATTTGATTGTAGTAGAATCCGACATCGGTGTAATACCATAGAAATTCATAGTTTTGTGTCATTCGCATTTTTTCCTGCTCAAGCCCTTCTTCAAACGAGAGCGTCTCACGATGATCTCGAAGAAGTTGTTTATACGCCGAAAAGGCACGATCAACAGGATTACGAAGCATGATTATGATTTTGGGATCGTTGAGGTATTGTTTTATAACGGGAATCACATCTCTGTGATAGTATAAATTCTCAACACTCGCTTCTCCTATTGCCTTGGCCCGGCGCGCTCTTCTGAACAGCTTAAGATATTCTTCATAATCACACACTGTAAACGAGTGTATGAAGTCATCCCCCCGTCCTCTATGCGGCAGGTCGAGGAAGTGAGAGGAGAAGAATTTCGGTTCCTTGAGAGGGGAGAAAAATAACTGAGGATGCTGGTCAAGATAATTGGCTAAAGCGGTGGTCCCGCATTTTGCGGCTCCTGCGATGAGAAAATTGGGAACCTTATGGGTAGTGTGTATGTTCGGAGAACAAAAGGTTGAAGATTCGATTGTTTTCACGTCTGTATCCAACAATAAACTCCTTTATCGGGTATTTACAATTATCCATACTCAATTCTTGTGCCTGTAGCGACTCAATAATGAGAGAAAATTCACCCGCAACAGCTCAATTCAGACAAACTTCGAATAACCTTCTAAAAGATATGTTTATGCGAAGGAAATAAGTAGGGTGGATAAACAAAGATTTCTATTTGCTTTTTACACGTATAAATAGGAATCTACACCGCAACGGCTAACCAGACGGATTGAATCGATGGTGCAGTCCACTGGACCCGGTAGAGGGTATGCGCGGGAATATGGATAAAATCTCCGGGATTTAGGCCCACAACGCGAGCCGGTTCTGCAAAGAGCAGACGCGCTGCACCGGTCAACAAAATCACCCATTCATCCACACCACAATCACGCCAGAAATTTTCAGGTGGTCCGTTTGTACATGAAAATACATCTTCGATTCGAACGCTGCAGGACGTACGAAGAGGCTCAAGAATCTCTGGTGGTAGGTGTCTCCCGAAAGGAGAGAAGGCGTTTCGTACGACCATGTCTGTATCTTCTCTTTTTTTGAGAATCGATGAATGAGTTTTACCTAAACGGAGAGGCTCTGAGTGGATGAAGTTGCTCAATGCCTTGAGAGCAGAAGGGTTGAAGCAATTGGGTGGAATACCCACTGGGGTATTTCCAAAATTGCTGAAAATCTTCTGCTGAACAAATCGCTCAGTTTAGGTTATAATAAAAATATAGTATCGTGGCATGTAGAAATGGCTCTCTAATTTTCAATCAAAAGCCCATATTTCAGTATGCTTGAATTTGAGGGGGGCGTTATCTATAGAGACGTTTAACCTGTCACGGCATGTACTTTTGTTGGGGGAGGGATAAGGCACCAGAGACATGACACCGATTCCGTATACCTGAAGATTATAAGAGAATGCCCCGAAACGCCTCGGGGCATTCTTCCTGCTTCAACTGATCGTGACAGCCTCACCGGGCTGGGGATAGAAAACATTCTGATATCCCATGCTTCTCAGGGCATCCTTTAATGGGAGTGATTGCGCAGGTTCTCCATGAACCAAAAAAATATGTTTCAATCTGTTTGGCGGGGTCATTTTGGCATAGTTTAGAAGGTCTCGCCGGTCCGCGTGTGCACTAAATGAATCCATCACCTTCACTTTGCAGTTAACCGTGTGTTGCTCACCAAAAATGCGTACCTTCCTCTCTCCTTCGATTATTTTTCTGGCCAGGGTCTCGCGAGCCGCATACCCCACAAATAACAGTAATGTCTTGCGATCATGGATATTATTTCGTAAATGATGGAGAATCCTGCCGCCCTCTGCCATACCGGACGCGGAAATGATTATATGAGGATAGGAGATGCCATTGAGAGCTTTCGATTCGCTTACCTCATGGACGTATTTCAGACGTCTAAATCCAAACGGGTCCAAATGATCCTCTAGGAAAATACGGTAGGTCTCCCGATCATAATGATCGGGAAAATGCCGGAAGATTTCGGTAGCAGAACATGCAAGAGGGCTGTCTACAAAGATAGGAATCTCCGGAATTCTGCCTTGGTCAAATAACTTATGCAGCAGATAGACCAGAAGCTGAGTACGCCCAACGGCAAACGAGGGAATGATAATTTTGCCACCTTCCCGGGCGTTGGTTCTAATCAGCTGAGACAGTTCTTCCTCTACATCATCAAAAGAAGTGTGGCTGCGATTGCCATAAGTACTTTCCATAATAAGTATATCCAAATCGCGAAGAAGATTCGGATCATGCATTATGGGAATCCCCGGCCTGCCTACATCGCCGGTAAGACCAAGTCGCCATTTCCGTTCGCCTTCTTCCAGCTCCAGCAATATACCGGCTGAGCCCAGAATATGTCCGGCATCACGAAATGTAGCCTTGACCCCCGGGCCAATATTGATTGTCTTATCATAGTCTATGCCCACAAACTGATCGAGCGAATCGATAGCATCATCCATTGTGTATAACGGCTCCAAAGGTGGCTGGTGCTGTTTGGCTCGAATACGGTTGACAAACTGTATGTCCTTCTCCTGAAGAAATGCCGAATCCTTGAGCATGATTTTGCACAACTCGACCGTAGGAGAGGCGGCATAGATCGAGTTTCTAAAGCCGTGTTTTACGAGGTTGGGTATGTTACCGCTGTGATCCATATGGGCGTGTGTGAGAAGGAGGCTGTCGATTGTTGCCGGATCGAATGTGAATGAATGGTTCTTTTCATAGGTCTCGTTTCGTCGGCCTTGGAAGAGGCCGCATTCCATGAGAGTTTTTCTTCCATTTATGTTGATGAGAAACTGCGAACCGGTTACCGTTTGAGCTCCACCGCAAAATTGTACCTGCATAAGACAACTCCTGAAAAGACGTATCGGGCTTCATTTTGGAGAAACCCTCTATCTTAATTATACCAGAGAGCCATCGTAAAAACCATGGTTAAAATCAGCAGATACAAGATACAGATTCGCAACTGATTGCCCGTCGTTTTGAAGGATGTCAATAACAAAACCACTACAGATATTCAGCACATCAGTTCGCCGGATGCTCCATGCACACCGGCCAGGGATTCGGAAGGTAAGTCAGAGGAAATTTTAGTTATGTGAATGACTCCGGATGCATTTTCTCGGCAAAATGCATCCGGCTCGTCTTATGTAAGACCTGAGCTTAAGATTATAAACTATTGCTGCTGTTTGTTTTCCTTGCTTTTCTTCGGTCTGCTTTTCCCATTGCTGCTGCGCCAGATTTTGCCTTTTTTTGTACGGCGATCACCACGTCCCATGAATTGCTCCTTACTGTTTTCTGGAAAATTTTTCTCATCGAAAAAGATACTAAAGATAGTTTTTATGACTGCACCTTTTCAAGCCGAAAAAATCAACCGGTGTTTATCCGCCCACGGCAACACCAACATCCGTCACGAAACGGTCTATGGTGCCTGGTTGCGTATCCCATGAGCACATTAGACGTGCCCCACCCAGGCCAATAAATGTGTAAAAGTTCCATCCCTGTTTTTGCAGATATTCAACCGCAGGAGAGGGTAGGCTGACAAAAACCGCATTTGCCTCACACGGATACATCATTTCGATGCCATTGATCCCTGTGAGTCTGTTGCTTAAATCCGCGGCACAGCTGTTTGCGTGCTCCGCGTTACGCAGCCAGGTACCATTTTCCAGGAGTCCCACCCAGGGAGCCGATATGAAACGCATCTTTGAGGCAAGCTGTCCGGCCTGTTTACAGCGGCAGTCAAAATTCCGGGCTGCCGATTTGTCGAAAAAAACAATCGCCTCACCAATCGAAAGTCCGTTTTTTGTGCCTCCGAAACAGAGAACATCCAACCCCGCCTTCCATGTTATCGCCGCGGGTGTGCATCCCAGACTTGCCACCGCGTTAGCAAAGCGGGCCCCATCCATATGCACACGCAAACCATTATCATGCGCCAGAGAACAAAGCCGGCTAACCTCGTCAATTGTGTAGACTGTTCCAAATTCGGTTGATTGTGTTAAGCTCAAAACCCTGGGACGAGGATAGTGAATATCGCTTCTTCTATGTATTATCTTTTCAACCGTCTCAGGTTTAAGCTTACCCAGTGGTCCCTCCGAGCTGAGCAACTTGGCACCATGGGTAAAAAACTCCGGACTTCCGCACTCATCGGTTTCTATGTGTGCGAACTGGTGGCAGATGATACTGTTAAATGAGTCGCACAGAGAAGCAAGAGAAAGGGAGTTGGCAGCAGTGCCATTAAAAACGAAAAATATCTCACAATCCGTCTCAAACATCTCACGGATCATATCGGAAGCTCGCTGGGTCCACATATCGTCACCATAGGCGGTATGATGTCCCACATTTGCTTCGATCATCATCTGTAAAGCCTCGGGGCAGATACCCGAATAATTATCGCTGGCAAACTGTTGATTAGATGTCTGTGCTATATTCATATCATACCCTAGAGTAATACACCCGTAGAAAAAGAGGCTTACCCGTATATGTGGTATTTAACCGTGTATGCATAATCTGTCAGATACCCTCTAAATGAAACGCAAATGCTGTTCCAGTAGCAAAGATTACTATCCCTCTGTAGCGCGGATTTGCAGACCAAACATACGGACACACATTTCCGGAGTATTGAGGTTTAGATCGACTGTTTTACTCCTGTTCCTGTTGCAGACTTCCTTTCCTGTGCCTCTTATTTCGACCGGAAACAGCACAGGTGGTCCAGCCGATGATAAGTCCAACGGCAAGAAGCATGAAAAGAATAGCTCGGGAGAGCGAGAACTGCCATGTCGTAAAACGGATGCATACCATGGCGGTATTCTGTAAGGTAAAGATCACTACCAAAATCAGAAGGGTGATACCAGAAATACTTTCGTAGTCATTATTATTTTCGCACTCATTACCCCTCGTTTTTGTTACAGATTACCAAACCATTTTCCTTTTATGCGATTCAAGGTGCCTCCTGGCACTTCCTGTATTCTCAGGAGGGAAACGGTTATCGGTTCCCGTAGTGGGCTGTCGGGTGGGAAGGTTATCCCGTAAAAAAAACGGTGCTGCTCCTGGTCTACTACATTGAATTGATCGCTGTCGATAAGCCCCTGTGCCAGGTAGTACTGAAGCAGTGAGGCATCATGCGAGACTGCGGCTACTTTGCGGTTTTGTAAAAGAGTAATTGCCGAGTCTATTGCAGGAACAGCATGAACCCAGATGTTTTGACCACGGGTGATCTCCTCTGCAATCGAACCTTCCACCACCGCAACGCTTTTACCGCCCAGATCATTTAAATTTTCTACCCTGCTGGTGAGACGATTAAGAGTCAGCATGGAACTTAATGTTGCAATGGCTACACCAAAGATGACTATTCCACTGAAAACAACGACAACTCCGATAACCTTGCCGATACTCCTTTTAGGCACTACATCGCCGTAACCAACCGTAGACATGGTGACAATTGTCCACCAGATCCCCTGCGCGATTCCTTTCCATGAACCACTCAAGCTTCTGCCTCTTTCAACCAGCCAGATGAGCATGGCACAAAAGAACACATATAACCCGATACTTGCGATAAGACGGGTAAGCTCGTAAAAATCGATATTAAACCTGAAAAGATCGATAGCTAAAAAGCCAAGAATCCCTCTTCCTCCCCGAGGTACCAGAAGGGCAAGATTGTCTTCAAAAAACGGTTGGCTGAAATCAATTTTCTGCTCACGCTCTGCGGTAATTGTGGTAGCCGCGATACCCAGGTCAGCATCACCATTTTCTATTTTCTGGAGGTGTTCCACCAAGGTAGAATCGTAGACGAATGCTACTTGAGGTGAGGGTTCCATGTTCTGCGCAATGGCTTGAATCAGGTCGATTGAGAAACCACTGAAATCCTGTGCGCTGTCACCGGTAATAACAAATGGCGGCGCCGGCTTAACCGCTACACGAAGCGTATCCTGCCCATGAATTTCACCTAATACACCCGAGAGACACAACAGAATCGGCAAAACTACGTGCATTACAAATCCTCTCGGATACTATTCGACTTCCAGGGTTATCGGCGTGTCCTTTTCCACATTATCAGAAATCGGACAACGTTTATCAACCTCCCTGAGAAACTCGATCTTCTCTTCTCTCGT
Source organism: uncultured Fibrobacterota bacterium (assembly GCA_964419255.1). Classification (GTDB taxonomy): domain Bacteria; phylum Fibrobacterota; class Chitinivibrionia; order Chitinivibrionales; family CAYFVL01; genus CAZPHU01. The sequence goes on from CAYQOU010000001.1 coordinate 115,235, forward strand.
CATATCTGCATCGATTCTGGCAATAACTCTGATCCGCTGAAAACCGGCTCTATTCTCGGTGCTTTGCCCAAGCAGAGTGGATGTATCAAGTTCACCGGTAACCCGTACATCCATGCCCCTCAACTCGATCCGTCTCTGATTTGCGATGATTCTGCCCAACGTACAAAAACAGCCACCGAGAGAGAAAAAAAGGTACTCCAGCGGAGATGGACCGGCATCTTTGCCCCCACCAACCAGTGACTGGTCGGCCACCAGCTCATGGTTTCTGATTTTGCTGTCGATTCGAAACGCATCTCCCATTTTCATCGATACATCGACTTTTTTCATTGCCATAACCAAACTCCTTAATCTTCTTCCAGGCCTATCGAAAACATATTCTCAAGATCATGTCTCGAATAAGCTCTGAATGCCAACATTGTCTCTGTTTTTTGAATGCCCCGAATCTTTACCATCTGATTTGTCACGACATCAGAGAGCATCTCGTTGGATTTTACCCTGATAATTGCAATCAGATCGTACCGACCACCAACCGAGTAGACTTCCGAAACGCCCTGAGTATCTGCCAGCGCAGCTGCTACGTCATTAATAACATCGCGCTCAACATTCAACAGAACAAAAGCTGTAACCATGTGTTATTCCTTTCTTCCTGAAAACAAGGAAAGTCCTGTTGGAACAAAATAGCACATGTTACCCTTGATAGCCATCTCTTTGTATTCTCATCATTTCAACCGGAATCCTCCTTTGTGAATGGAAAGAAGGATAGCAAGCAATTAGGATACCGGATTATGAAAAAAGCTTAAAAACCGAGACTATCAGCGCGATGCTAACTGCCGGAGCTGTTTAGGTTGAAGCAGCCAATCCAGACGAGCCTCTGCTCTTGCCGGTTTGCCGGCAAAGCTGCATCTGCAGGCTGCGGCCTTTTTAAACAGAATATTCAGGTCATGCGAATCGGTGCAAAACACGGAAGCGGCCTCCGCCACATTCGGCATATGACTGACAAGCATGATGCATTTTTCCGTGCGGTGAGAAAGCCACCGGATAATCTGTTCGGGGGTACCACGGGGGGCAAGCGCACTGGTGGTACTGAGAGGTATGAAAGAGGAGAGCACCTGACTGATAATCTCGGCAGTCTGCATCGCACGTGTCAGAGGACTTGAACAAATCAGATCAGGGCGCACGCCCAAAGCTCCAAGTCCCTGTGCCGCACGTACGGTCTTCAACTTACCTTCTTTGGTGAGCCACCGTTTCTCGTCATTTTCGACTTCGGATCTGTTAACGGCAATTCCGTGGCGTACTAAGATGATATCCATGTTTATTTCTTTCCGAAAAAATACATTAGCCATCAAAGGTCAAGGACTCGTTTGATAAGCCTTTTAAGGGTTGCCGCTTACTACTCCACTTCCTGTTCAGAAGGTCTGTATGGTTCGAACACCGTTTTGCGACGTTGCTGCATTTTTCTGACCGCCTCTACCGATCGCAGGTACAGCTGCTCCTGACTTCTGAGCGGCTTGCGTCTTCCCGTGGGCTTTACACGTTCATAATGACCGTCGGGCATCAGTTTGCGGGCTTTGACGGTATCGTTGAAGTAGGTGTGGAGAATATCTATAAGCTGATTTTTCAGATGGTTTTCCAGTACAGGGGTCATAAGCTCGACCCGACGATCCAGATTTCTGGGCATCCAGTCGGCGCTGGTGATCCAGGTTTTTTCTTCACCACCGTGATAGAAGTAGAAAATTCTGCTGTGTTCCAGAAAACGATCTATGATGCTTGTAACGGTTATATTTTCGCTGAGATTCTTAATTCCGGGACGCAGACAGCAGATCCCCCGGATATTGAGCATGATCCGAACGCCGGCCTGTGATGCTTCATATAGCGCATCGATGAGGGTGACATCGACCAGCGAGTTCATCTTGGCCATAATCAGAGCTTTCTGTCCGTGTCGCTTACGCTCGATTTCATCGGCTATCAACCCCAAGAGCTCCTCACGAAGCCCCAGTGGTGCTGCAACCAGCTTGTAATAGCTCTTCGGCTGAGAGTAGCCGGTGATGGAGTTGAAAAACGCAGAAGCATCCGAAGCAAGTTTTTCATCTTTGGTCATGTAGCTGATATCGCTGTATAGCCGGGCCGTAGATTCGTTATAATTGCCGGTGCCAAAATGCAGATAACGCACGATGCCGCTTGGCTCCCGACGGACAATAAGCATCAGCTTTGCATGCGTCTTGAGCCCTTTTACGCCATAGATAACCTGTATTCCCGACTGCTCAAGTTCCCTGGCCCATTCGATGTTTTGTGCTTCATCAAAACGCGCCTTAAGCTCGACTATGACGGTAACATATTTTCCTTTCTGTGCCGCATCTTTCAGCGCGTCGATAATAGGGCTTTTCTTGCTTGTCCTATATAGAATCTGTTTGATTGCTAAAACATCAGGATCATCCGCCGCTTCCTGCAACAGCTTTATGACCGGTTCGAAACTGTCATACGGGTGATTGAGCAGGATGGGGTGTTTTTTTAAGGTAGTAAACAGACTGGTGCGTAAATCCGCCTGTGGTGAGCTTTGTGGAGGCCACGATTCATATCTGAGATGCTCATACCCTGGGATAGAAAGAAGCCCCATCAAATCCGAAAGCTGCAAAGGACCGGGCAGGTGATAGATGTCATCTTCTGAAACGTTTAGCAGCCTTTTCAGAAAAGAAAGAGTCACCGAGGAGACAGAATCTTTAATTTCGAGTCTGACGCAGGCGCTTTCCTTACGCTGATCCAACACCTCTTCCATTTGCAGAAGCAGGTCTGACGCATAATCTTCACGAACCGCCATATCCGCATTACGTGTAATGCGAAACGGTATACATTCTGCAATCTTCTCTCCGGAGAATAGATGCTTGATATGACGGCAGATGATTTCTTCCAGAAAGACAAAGCTATATCCGTTTTCCTGAGGTACACCGATGAATCGCTCCAGAGAACTGCCCACCGGTACAATCGCAAACCGTGGACGCATGCTTTTGGATCGAGGACTTAGCCGAACGATACAGTTGAGTCCAAGATTTTTCAGAAGCGGGAGAGGGAAGTCCAGCTCCACTGCCATGGGAGTAACTATCGGGTAAATCTCGGTTTCGAAAACCTGTTGAACGTGTACCAATTGACGCTGGTTGAGTGAATCTGTGCCCGTGTATGAGATCTTTTCGGCTCCTAAGGCAGTGAAAAGCCTTCTTAAACATTCGTATTGACGTATGACAAGCGCCCGAACTTTCTTACTGATGGCGCTCAGCTGTGATGTCGGACTCATTCCAGCCGCATCGTTTCTGGTGACACCCTCTGCTACGAGCTGATGAAGACTTCCCACTCGTACCATGAAAAATTCATCCAGATTGCTGCCCGTTATGGCAAGAAATTTTGCCCGCTCAAGAAGCGGGATGGTTTCATCTTCGGCCTCTTCAAGTACTCTGATGTTAAATTCGAGCCAGCTTAATTCACGATTGATATACGACGGTCTTTTAATAGGCATCTTTTTTTCTCTTCCGGTTATTCTCTGGTATGCGAAGGAACAAGGATTATCTCCTTTCCGAAAATCTGCTCGTACAAGCCTCCCTTTTCAAAAAGAGACAGTTTTTCAAGCGAAAGGTCTACGGCATCCTTGACGCCTATAACCAGTCTGTTTGTTTTGAGAGTAATTTCCAGATCCTGTATCCTTTGTGAATAACTGCAATCCAGAGCATCGGCTATGCGAAGAATCGCAGCCATTTTTGCCACCGAAATACGGCTTTGCCGGTCCAACATATTGTAGCCTTCATGAGACGGGAGCGGCATGGCATGCGAGTGGTAGCGGGCTACGAGCGCCGTTAGAAATAAATCGTGGGTGCCCAGTCCAAAGAGTTCGCTGTTCTGGATCAGGTACATCGAATGTTTATGATGGCTTCTGTTGCTGATAAACAGGCCGATCTCATGGAGGATTGCGGCCACCACCAGGATAAGTTCGTATCGGGAAGAAAGCTGATGTTCGGGGGCCAGTTCTCTGAAAAGATTACGGCTCAGGGATGCGACATGCTGGGCATGAGACTGATCGAATTCATACTTTTTCCCCAGCTCAAGTGCAGAATGGATTATCTGCTCCTGAAACTCCATCGTCAGGCTCCTGCCGAGCGCCAGCTCACCCACAATACCTTCCCGCATCGTAACCGGCGCAACATAGAGCATGCGCAGTTTCATGCCTTCGGCTATTCGCACGTAAGAAAGAAGTGCCGGGCCGAGTGTTTCGGCGGATGCATAGGTTATCTTGTATCGATGTACAATATCATCCACCGAAAGCTTGATAATTCGGGAAGTGAAATTAGCCAATGAGCGCAGGGGAATGCGGGCGATCTGACTGCGGTCCCACCCGGGCAGCAGGTGGTTGGCGGCGAACCGGGCATCTCCACCCATTATGAGAAGAATTGTTCCAGTACCCGATGTTATATCCTTGCGTATATGCTCAACCGTTCGGTGGATCTGGTTTTCCATAGCCTCCAGCAGGCCCACATCCGAGACTCCGATCTCCTCAAGCTGCTCACGCATGCGAAAAGCGCCCAGGCGGTATGAGTGGCTGGAGGTGACCCGTTTGTTTTTTACAACCAGAAGCTCGGTGCTCCCTCCACCAACCTCCAGTATGATTGTATTCTTTCCCGCTATTTGGGAATTCGATTCCATAAAACCCAGAACGCTCAGATAAGTAAACCTGTTTACCTCCGAAACATCTATCGGCTCCGCACTAATACCGGTGGCGATATAAAGGCGATCCAAAAACGCCTCTCTGTTAGTCGCTTCCCGTACGGCGCTGGTGGCAACCGTGCGCATGTGGGACGGTGAGGTGATTCCATACTCGTTGAGGATCCGGGAAAAACTCTTCAGCGCGAATACGCACTCTTCGGTAGTGGCTCTACTGATATACCCCCGGGTAAAGGTATCCCTTCCGATGGTCACTTCCTGCTGCAATGATTCCAGTGTTTGCACCTGACCCGAATCATCGACCTGCGAAATTACCATGCGCATGGAGGTGCTGCCGATGTCAATTACCGCGATAGGGGCGCTTGAGCCCTGCTCTTGTGGCAACGAAATGTTGGTTTGGTTTGTCGTAATGTTTTTCATCGTATTAGATTCTTTATCTGACACCTGTTCTCCATATTCCGTCCTCCCGCTGAAGCGGGGTGGGACGGGAGAATTTGCAAAGACGCCTCTTATGTACCCATGTGTTTCTGTTAGCTAATCGCCTGATCTTTGTTTTTCCGGTTCTGCCGGACTCGGGACGGCTCAAGTGAATTGATTGCCCAGGCTGCAGCACCGGTACAGGTGGCATAATCTCCCAATTGTGCCACAACAACCTCAAAACTATCGCTAAATGAAGGCATAACCCTTTTTCGTGCGGTCTCCTCTACAACCTCTCTGAAAATATCGGGCATCGATTCCACCAGCCCTCCTCCCAGAAGCACAACATCAGGGGCGAGCATGTTTATAGCCACCGATACCCCTATACCCAGCCATTGAGCTGCTTCCCGAACAATCTGCTCGATGGCAGAATCTCCGGCCTCGATAGAGGCAGCCAGAGCGCCGCTTCTGATATTTCTGATGTCGGTACCGGAGATTTCCATCAAATGAGGAGCTTCACCTCGATATACCGCCTTGGCAGCCGAGGCTGCGATAGCAAGACGGGATGCGATCGCCTCAAGACATCCGCGCTGACCGCAGCCGCAAAGTGGTCCCTCCGGCTGGAGCTGAATGTGGCCTATCTCCAGGCAGGAATTTCTTTTTCCCCGGATAATATCACCTTCGTAGATGCATCCGCCACCGATACCGGTTCCCGGGAAAATTCCCACGACGCATCGTGCCTTTCGAGCCGCTCCCAATCGGTATTCACCATAAACTCCGGCATCAACATCGTTTATTATTGTAACCGCACAGTTAAACACTTTGTGCAGCCGCTGCCGGATACGGACGTTTTTCCATCCAAGGTTGGGTGCATCGAGAATGACACCCCGGTCCAGATCAAGCAAACCGGGAATAGCCATGCCTATACCGGTGAGTCTTTGGTAATCAATGCCTGCTTCTTCGAGTGCAGCCTTGATTGTCGCTATTACTCTCTCCAGGCCAACCTTGACGCCTTCAAACGCTTTTGTCTTTTTTCGTTTCTTAGCAATAAGATTGAGCTTGGAGTCATAGACGGCAGCCATCATCTTTGTACCCCCAAGGTCAAAACCGATCCAGATCGAGTTCTGGGGGGCATTTCTGGTCTTTTTCGCTGGTTGAGCAGGCATAAAACCACCACAATAGGAATAAGGAATGATAAATATAACTGATCTATCTACTCTGATATCAGAAGTTCATAGATACCTTTTTTGACACCCTTTCTCCGTATCCGTCCCGCTTGCGGGACGAGACGGGAGGGAAAAGCACGTTAATTTGGTTTATCAGGCTTACGCACCGAGACACCGAATGGCTGATCAGTCAATATAACTCATTTCCCGGATATAAAAAAAGCTTGTCAAAAAGGAATATTCATCCGCTTTGACAAGCTTGCAAACATAAAAACAAGAAATATTATTCGGTAATTTCTTCTTCTGCTTCTTCTGCACCTTCCTCTGCTTCTTCACCAGCTTCTTCTGCTGCCTCTCCGGCTTCCTCTGCTGCTTCACCAGTCTCTTCACCAGCTTCTTCGGTCGTCTCCTGTGTTTCTTCGACTTGTCCCTGCTCACATCCAAGATAAGCTACTGAAAAAACGAAAACCGACAATACAACCAGAAGCTTTTTAAATATAGACATGAAAACCTCCTAAATTAATGAAAATGACACAGATACTTTTATTCTGTAGCAATATAATCAAATGTCTGGTATGAAACAACATTTTTGTGCACTTATCTGTGTAAAAAACAGGCAAAAAGGCACACGGGAAACGCTTTTGAGAAGAAAAATGAGAATTTTTTCCGTCTGGCTCATCCACCATTCAGGTTGTCTCCCTTGGTATAAGCTCTGACATCGAGGTGAGATTTTCCACGCTCATCGCACAGGCCTCCGCACAGGAAAGACAGAAGTCATATCGTTGGGAGTGCTCGTCACATTCGTTTCCACAGTTTCGAGCCGCCGTAACACAGGCATGCAGCTGCGCGCGCACAACTTCCCAGTCCGGCTCCGTTTGCCTGCCTACAACCGCGGTTGTTGCTTGCAGTATGTCGGCAGTGTCTTGACACAATCGTATGCAGTGGCGAAGTTCTCTGTTTTTTTCAAGTGCCAGGCAAGAGTCGATACATGCGTTGCAACTGACAAAACAATCGTTGAGAGAAACTATCGTTTTATGCAGCTGCGCATAATCGATGGTGGTCTCTTTTGGATGGGCACGTAACGTGTGCTGACCCTGAGTCATGGCTTCCTCCTTCAAACCGCATGCATGCCAATGGATATGACATATGACCAATACTGCTGCTCTTTCCACAAGTGTCTAAATCGTTTGTCTGCCACCTGTCCTCCTTATACCGTCTCGTCCCGGCTCATAGGGGGGGCCGGGAGCAAGAATAGCACGTTTTTCTGGTCGCAGCATTTACCCTGGTGTTCTTGTTTCCAGATTACTTGTTATCTATTACCCCTGATGTCTGCCTGACGATGATTATCCGGTTCTGCCGGACTTGGTATCAAACTCTCAGCAAAAATCGCACCGCGTATAAAAGTCGATCGTTAGACGTAGACATCGATACACTTGTCGGCCTGGAGAGAAGACTGCCTTTGATGCCTGGTCACCAGAGGATCCGGTTTGCAGGTATCTTCTTACCCGTTTTTTGTGGACAGGGAAGGACTGAGCCGTGTTCAGCAAGAGAAGTCCGGCTGTTACTCGTTTTGAGATGGGCTGTCATGGGCTCCGATGCGTCTCTTGATGGTGCGAACGAAACGAAGTGTGATGAAATTGAGAGCGCTCAGAAGTATCGCAATCTCCCAACGTTGAAAAGCTACTGCCATTCCTATCGCACCTGTGTTCCAGATGCTTGCGGCTGTGGCAGTTCCGGTGACCGAACCTGCCCCCTTGAGGATCGCTCCACCACCGATAAAGCCGATGCCGGTCATTAGTCCGTAAATGATACGAGCATAGGCTTCCGATGACTCCAGAACAGATATGCCGGTGATGAGATACCCGCAGGCTGCAACTGCCACAAGAGGAAAGGTGCGCAGACCGGCGCTTCGAGAGGAGGTTTCCCGCTCCCATCCTATGGGGAAGGCAAGCGCATAGGCTATTACCATATGGTACAGGTTTGAAAAGATCTCTTTCCAATCAGAAAAAGGAAAATCATTCATAAGAACGCTTCTTTTTTAACACGTTCGATATCGCTTTTCATCATTATTTCGACCAGCTGTTCAAAGCTTGTTTTCGACTTCCAGCCCAGTTTTTCCCGCGCCTTTGTGGAGTCGCCCACGAGGAGGTTATCGGTTGTGGGACGATAGTAGCGCGGGTCGATTTCAACGATGACACGTCCAGTTTTTCTGTCCCGCCCCTTCTCCTCCAGGCCTTCCCCCTCCCAAATAATATCAAATCCCGCGATACGGCAAGCCTGCTGGACAAAATCCCGGACTGAATGGGTGCGACCGGTGGCAATGACGTAATCGTCCGGATCATCTTTTTGCAGCATCCGCCACATCATCTCCACATAATCTTTTGCATACCCCCAGTCCCGTCGGGCCTCCAGGTTCCCCAGCCGCAGCGTTGATTGTATCCCGGCTCTGATCCGGGCTATCGAATAGGTGATCTTGCGGGTTACGAAATTTTCTCCCCGGCGGGGGGATTCATGGTTGAAAAAGATTCCGTTGCTTGCATGCATTTTGTAGACCTCCCGGTAGTGGCGTACAATCCAGAACCCGTAGAGCTTGGCCACTCCATAGGTTGACTGGGGATGAAAAGGGGTGGTTTCATTTTGAGGAACCTGCTCGGCTCTGCCGAACAGCTCGGATGTGGAGGCCTGATAAAACCGGCACTCAGTACCCGAATAACGAATGCTTTCCAGGAGGCGAAGAACGCCGGTGGCGTCGATATCGGTTGTGTATTCCGGCTCCTCAAAGCTTACCCCGACGTGACTCTGAGCAGCAAGATTATAAACTTCCATCGGATTGGAAAGGGCTATGACCCGCTGCAGACTGCTGGTATCACTCAGATTGCCGTAATGAAGCTCGAATGTTTTGCCCTGGCGTTGAGCGCGGGCTCGTGACTGCTCGATCCGACTCCGATTAAACTGAGACGTTCTTCTGATCAACCCGTGAACATCATATCCCTTGTCGATCAACAGCTCCGCCAGATAAGAGCCATCCTGTCCATTTATCCCGGTAATCAAAGCAGATTTCCTCACGTACATTCTCCCAGGCAACAAAAGAAAAGTTCATACCACCAATGCATCGCATGGGTGGCAGTGTGCTATCTGTCATGATTATATCATTCAGTTACATGAAGTTGATAAAAAGAAACGTCAGGATTGCTATTCCGATATAGGCGGACCAACAGACTATATGAGGTAGATCAATATGCATATGTGCCTCCTTTCATGTTTCAACAGCGGTAATCACAAGGAAACAGCAAAAAGCAAACCAAAGATATCCGCGCACACCTTGAAACGATTGTTTCGTGTCGATATAAAGCGTATGAAGTATTTTTAATCAGCTGATCTCCAAGCATCTGGAAGCCGGACTCGATTACTCGGCTACCCCGATCACATAAAACGCACATTGAGCAACTCATCCACTCAGTTTAGGATAGAAAAACACCAGTATTATGAAACGGCAAATCGGAAAGATCGAGTCAAAGCAGGGAAAAACAGCATGTCTGTAATACAACCACTGAAAGCACTGTTGATGCTTATAACGTTTTACCAGGCGGGTATCTGTGCATACGGAGAAGAATATGTTAGGATATCGCCGACGCATCGGTCAATCGTGTATACCGGGCGAGTGTATCAAAAAGACAGTGGCGAGATACTATTTGACTGGCCTGCCGTACAAATATCCGCCCGACTGAAGGCGACCTGGTGCAAAGCCCTGATATTCGGTGAAAACGATGCCTTCGATGTCTATCTCGATGATAAACAGATTAAAACAATACGGCTTAATGGTAAAGATTCCAGTTTTGTTCTGTTCAAAGATATGCCGGATACCGCGCATACACTCAGGATAATAAAACGCTTTGCCTCCTGGGATTCCAGGGTTACGTTTAAGGGACTTCTTCTGAACAGGGAAGCCGTCTTACTGGAGCCGGAGCCGCGTCCGAAGTTTCGGATAGAGCTTGTCGGCGGGTCGATTCTGAGCGGATTCGGCAATCAGTCGTGTTGTATCGATTGTGAATCGATCTCAGACTCTTCCAACAGTTCCTTATCCTACGGGGCTTTTCTTGCCGATACACTCAATGCCGAGTACGCAATGATAGCCGTTTCGGGAAAGGGGCTGATTCGCGAATGGGCGAGCCCCTTTCAAAGCACGAAAATGCCCTTCGGGGCCTTTTATGACAGGACTGTACGATCGGATCCATCACTGCAATGGAATTTTGAAAACTGGGTTCCTCATCTGGTGATACTGCACCTGGGGGGAAACGATTTTTCCTCCAGGCCCCACCCAACAAAGCATCATTTTATCTCGGTGTATCGCTCTTTTATATTAAGAGTACAGTCTCACTATTCTGGATGTCGTATCGTATGTGTATCGTCGGCGAAGCAACCATTGCATACGTATGTAAAGGAGACGGTTGATGGGTTGAAAGCCGACGGCATGAAAAATATCTCCTTTTTTTCCTACCCTGCCATACCGTTTTCACAACGCGGATGTGCCTGGCATCCCAATGTAGATGCACACCGTCACATTGCCGATCTTCTTTTCCAGCACCTCAACGAAACATTCCCCGAAATCCTGGGTACCCGGTAAATCGGCTATCCGGTTGCTTGGATTGATTAATAGCTAAACCTATGAAAACAGGTAGGCAACATGATATGATAAGTAACGGTGTTTTTGTTTTCTGTTTCCGTGATTTCTGATTCTTTATTCTACCGAATTCAGATGCATGATGTAAGCACAATCTTTGCGTATAAAAACGCCTCGGTAATAAAGAGTCGGAATCGTGCGATTCTCTCGCGGCGATTCGCACAATATCTTGGCATAAAGGATTGCACGAATCAACCATTCAGAAACGCCCAATTCAACTGAAACCGTCAGGGAATCCACAATGTATTTATTGAACAAGCACATGCATCCGGCCAATTTTCGCTTTGCAGATAGGCTGGTGCCTGAGGTTACCATTGATGGAACGGTGGGTAAGCTGTCGTGTGAGTCGTGTGGTGATGTGTATCATATCAAAGTAAACGGTGAAAGATGGCCGAGTGTAGAAGTGATTCCGCCGATGAAGCCGCTGCAGAAAGCCTGCTGCAAGGAACGTTCGAGTGGGACGGGTCTCCTTTTTTCTGAAACCGGGGAGATCGTTTTGCAGGATAAGACCGGCAGAGCTGTGCTGCGTTCGTGTCCGGGCCAGGGTTTTGGAATCAGCGGCAGACAATGGATGTTTAGCTTTGTTCGGGAGGCTGGCACACAATTTTACGGTTTGGGTGAGAGACAGAGTCCATTTGAGAGAAGCGGACGGACATATAAATTCTGGAATGTGGACTGTTGGGCCGACCATGGTCACGATAGGGTGGCAAACGATTTTTACGATCCCGACTATATCAGCGTGCCCTATCTGATAATCAAACGAGGGAACGAATACATAGGATTGCTCATTGAAAGCCCGTTTTGCAGTGTCATATCAATCGATCAGAAAGATGTTATTGCCGGTCAGATGGAAGCTCAGAAAGGTGATGATCAGCCGTGCATATATCTTGGCGCCGAAAACGGCGCACCCTCCCTTTATATTCTCTATGGCCCAACGCTCGCCGAACTTACGCGCAAGCTGCAGAAGCTGGCAGGGACCCTTGCTCTTCCGCCTCTGTGGGCCCTGGGGTATCATCAGAGTCGCTGGGGGTATCAGTCAGATAAGGATCTGTTCCGGCTTGCCCACAATTTCGAAAAACACGGCCATCCCGTGGATGGTTTATGGCTGGACATCGGATATATGGATAACTATAAGGTGTTTACATTCGATAAGCAAAAGGTGCCCGATCCTGGTGCAATGGTAAAAGACCTCGGTGCAAGGGGATATCATGTTGTTCCGATTCTTGATCCGGGAGTCAAAAAGGATGATGACTACGAGATTTACCGGGAGGGTAAAGCGGCAGACGTGTTCTGCAAAAACCGGGCGGGAACCGATTTCGTCGGTCTGGTATGGCCGGGATTGACGGTGTTTCCCGATTTTACCACCGAGGAGGGGAGAACTACATGGGCACAATGGGTACGGGAGTTTGCCCAGACAGGTTTTTCCTCGGCATGGATCGACATGAATGATCCATCCACCGGTCATATTCAGTGTACCGATATGCTTTTTGCAAAGGGGCGGGTGCCGCATGAACAATATCATAATCTCTACGGGACGCTAATGGCAAAGGCTACCCGGCAGGGATTGGAAGCTGCATGGCCGGAGGAAAGAATATTTCTTCTGAGCCGATCGGGATTTACCGGCGCACAGCAGTTTTCCGCACACTGGACAGGAGATAATTTTTCTAACTACTTCCATCTAAAGCATTGTATCGGTAAGTCCATAAATCTGGCTCTATCGGGTATGCCATTCAACGGCCCGGATGTGGGAGGGTTTGGCGGGGATGCTACAGAAGAGCTTTTGATGGACTGGATTAAGGCATGCTTCCTCTTTCCTTTTTTTCGCAATCACTGCGCGCAAAACAGGGCCAACCAGGAGCCATGGATGCGGGGTGAGCAGGTTTTAAAGGTCTCATGTACTTTCACCCGTCTTCGCTATAAGTTTCTTCCGTACCTGTATAATCTGTTTATTGAACAGGAAAGAAACGGCGAGGCCATTCTTCGGCCTCTTATCTATGATTTTGAAGATTGTGCACCTATGTCTCTCGGCTGTATTGATACCCAGTATCTGATCGGACCGGCTATTATGCAGGCACCGTTTGTGGAAAAAGACCTCTTCGAGCGGCAGATTGTCCTTCCCAACGCTCGGTGGTATAGAGCTGATACAGGCCACTGGTTTCACGGTAACCGGTTGATTCTAGCTCAAAAACAGATTGACTCCACGCCGATATTCATTCGTGATGGAGCTATCGTGCCGATGCAGAGGAGCGTGCGCAGGAACAACCGTAACGATTTGCACGATATAGAGCTTCTCCTGTGCCTCTCATCGTCGTTTGAGGGTAAATGTACCTGTCGATACTCTGTGGATGATGGAATAACATATGCTTATAATAAAGGAAAGAGAAGCGAGTATTCAGTAGATGCCTGGTGTCTCGACAAGGTTTTGCATGTGCGGATCATTTCCGAGAAACAAAATGCCGGAAAGGTACGGTTTACCCCGGTAACCGTTTGCGATTTCGACCGACTGGATATGGAGATCGATACCATCAAGCAGCAAAAAACCAGGCATGTGTATAGTCACAGCAGTTTTGGACAGAGGAGTGTGTGGTATGTGTGGGAATAAATATTACTCTTGTCCGATTCATCGCGTTCAGAACCGCTCAATTCAGGATAAATTCCATTGACACGGAATGTAAGTGATGTTATTTTATAGTTAATACACAAAACAAAGAGAGAAAACATGTGCCTTAATTATTTCGTTTCCTGCTTTTATTTTAGCTTTTGGTTTAGGATCAAGGGCAGGAATATGTCGTAATTGTTGTGTGCACTCGATATAAACCGGCCCTTGAGACAAAAGTTTCAAGGGCCTTTTTTTCTTTTAGTACGAAAATACGCAGGGTAAACAGATGAGAACAACAGTCAAAATCTCGGTATTCTTAAAAGGCTACAGCGACTACACCGTGCATTTTACAGGCTATTACTGGTTTTTTATATGGTTTACTCACACAGATACCTGACGGAGGAAGCGTGCATATCTACTGAATCGAATTACCTGAGGCCTCCGAAAAGAACATCGGAGGCTTTTTTTTTGATTATATTCAAATCGGAAGGATAGATAAAAATGGAGACTACCACCGGCATGAAAAGCAGCAATAGAATAACGCCTCTTATTTCACCGAGACAGCTTACTATAAAAATGCCGCCATCACAGAATTCATACGAAACTGTCCTGCGAGGCAGAGCCGAGGTACAGGGTATTTTGGAAGGTAGGGATGAGCGGCTGCTGGTTATTGTCGGCCCCTGTTCCATTCACGATACCGAAGCTGCCCTTGAGTATGCCGACAGACTGGGCCGAATGCAACAGAAGCTTAAGCGCAAGATGGTGATTGTCATGCGCGTATATCTGGAGAAGCCACGGACTATCGTCGGGTGGAAGGGGCTGATAAGCGATCCCGACCTGGACGGGACCTGTGATATGGCAAAGGGGCTGCGTGTTGCCCGCAAACTTCTTCTGCGGATCACCGGCATGGGACTTGCAGTGGCTACTGAAATACTTGATCCGCTGGTTTCATATTACCTTGGTGATCTTATCTCCTGGGCATCCATAGGCGCCCGGACAAGCGAGTCTCAAACCCATCGCCAGATCGCCAGCGGTCTTTCCATGCCGGTTGGGTTCAAGAACAGCACCTGTGGATCGATTTTACCTGCAATACATGCGATTCAGGCCGCCCGTAAGTCGCATACGTTCCTGGGCACCGACAGAGAGGGGCGTGTATCGGCTATCACTACCGGCGGGAATAAGGCCGGACATCTGGTGCTTCGAGGGGGAAAACAAGGGCCAAATTATAGCAAAGAACATTGTGGGACTGCTGCATTGGAGATGGCCAGAGCCGGTCTTCGTCCGGCGATAATTGTCGATTGTAATCACGAAAATTCGGCAAGAAAGTATGATAAACAGATTGTCATCGCGGATGAACTGATCAGGCGAAAAATGCTTGGCGAAAAGGAGTTACGAGGTATTATGCTTGAGAGCAATCTTGCCGATGGATGTCAGAAGCTGAGAGTCGATCAACCGATGCAATACGGGGTATCGGTCACCGATCCCTGTTTAGGATGGGATAAAACACAACGATTGCTTCAACAGATTGGTGATCTGTTAAAGTAGATGCACTTACTCTGCTTTAGCTATCCCGAGAAGATGGGCAGAAATTCTGAAGGTAAAAAGATTGATCCTGTTAATCTCTTCCATTAGGTCGACATGAATCGCGGTTTGATGGAGTGAAGAATCGTGGTGGTGATACAGGCGTTCAAAGTGGTGTTTGCAATAGGATTCAAATCGGGCATACAGAGTCGCACGTTTTTCGAAAACCTCACGGGCCACGGATCGATTGTTATTCTCGAAAGCCTTCATCGTCTGCGAGAACAGGTAAACAGCTTCTTCATAAAAACTGAACAATTCCTTTTGCTCTTTGGAAGGCAGGGGGCTTGAGGCCTCACATAATTTTTTTGCAAAGACGACTATGCTTTTACTGACAATATCTCCGATATGTTCCAGATCGGTTGTGATCATGAGCAACTCATAGCTGCGTCTGGAATCCTCCGCGGTAAGTTCATTTTCCGACAAACCGGTTAGATACCCGACGATTTTTTCGTGTAGATAATCTACTTCGTCATCCATTTCCTTGATCTTCGCCTTGAGTTGGGGAGAAAATGACTGAATCAGCTCTTTTCCCTTTTCGACCATTGCATGAACTCTGGTGGACATATGGCTGATTTCTCTGGAGGCCTGCGTAAGGGCCAGGACCGGAAAGGCCGGTGCCTCTTGCTGAATGAAACGAACTTCGAACACCGCTTTTTTGGTTTTCCTGGGCTTAATTGTCTTCTGTATGAATGCGGAGAAATTTTTCAAAAAGGGAAGAAAAAGAATCGAGATTGTCAGGTTGAAAACCGTATGAGTAAAGGCGATCTGAAGCGGCATGGATTGGGTAATGTGCTCAATTATTGCCGCTGCTTGTGGGATGAGGGGAAGAAACAGAGCAACTCCGGCAAACTTGAATAAAAAATGGGCCCAAGCCACCCGATGCCCCTCAGCGTTTGCTCGTGTCATGGAGATGAGAGCCGTGGCACAGGTTCCAAGATTTGCTCCGAGAATCAGTGGAATGAAAGAGACCAGGTCGGCTCCCGCTTGCTGAGAAAAACCTGCTGCAAGGGTGATCAGGATAGCCAGAGTAGCAGCACTACTCTGTACTACAGCAGTAAAAAGTGTCCCGATCGCCAGACCGAGAAATGGATATGCAAGACTGTTGTGTATTATCGACTGAGCTGCTGGAAGTGAGCGCAGTGGAACAACCGAATCGGACATCATTTTCATGCCAAAGAAAACAAATCCGAAGGATAAAACAAGCTTACCATACGCGTTGGCTCGAGATGTTTTGGGGCGGAGAGAAAGAAAAAAGCCAACCGCTATTAAGAGTGGTGCAACTTCTTGGAATTTTATAGCATAGAGCTGAACGGTTAGAGTTGTTCCTAAGCTCGAACCGAGAATCATACCCAGGGACTGATGGAGAGTCAGCAGATTGGCACTGGCCAGACTCACCAGCATGACAGTTGTTGCGGATGAGCTTTGAGTCAATACGGTTAATATCAGTCCGGATGCAAAAGCCAGTAAACGATTGCGGGTGATGATCGTAATCAAATCTCTGAGGCGCTTCCCACTGAAGGATCGAAGATTTTTCTCGCCAAGCTGCATACCGTATAGGAAAATGCTTATGCCCGCTGCCAAAGAAAAAAGATCTAAAATGGAAAACTGATTCATGTGTTATATTCTCGTTATTAGCCCGGCAGAGCCGGAGAAATCAAAGATCAAGGAATCAGAAACAAAAAACATGTATGCAAATAGTGAAACAAAATAGCGCGCTTTTCCTCTTCCCGTCTCATCTCGCCCCGTTTCCCTAAGATGGAACGGAGGAAAGGAGATACTGAGGACTGAAACACAGGATCTGAAGCATACCGGGATAAACTGTTGGAAAAACTATCTACCTTGATCATCTTTCAATATGCCGAAGGGGATGTGCCCTTCTCCAAAATTATGACTCTTAAACCGGGTAAACGCAAGCGCAAACTTTTATACGTAGTAACAATATGAATTTAAAAAAAATAGGATATTTATTTACAGTCGTTTTGCACATGGGAGCAGCTGCAGCATATGCGCAGGACACAGTACGAATCATTGCCGGGGGTGAAACCCATGGCCTTGTGCAACCATGTGACTGCCCCGGTCAGCCGGGAGGTGGACTGGCACAACGTGCGACAGTCATTGAAAAGCAGCGGGCCGATCATAATATCTTGCTGCTCGATGCAGGTGGGTTTGCAGCCGGAGGTCTGTACGATGATTACAGTGCAGGCAGGCATGCCGACTCTATCCGTACAGTCGCCATGATTGAGGCCATGGGTATGATTGGTTATGATGCTGTGGGAGTCGGTGATGATGATATACAATTTGGAGGAACATGGTTGAGGAGCCTGGGAGACTCAGCAGCTCTTGCCCTTGTTTCGGCAAATTACTGGATAAGAGGCGACTCCTCGATTGCATCTTCGTACCGGATGGTAAAAAAGGGAGGGCTTACCTTTGCCATCACGTCATTAGGGACTCCGGAGCTTCTTTTTTCCGTTGATCGGATGGTGCATATCAAAGACCCGATAAGCGCTCTAAACAAGGTATGGCCCGCAATGGTCAACGGCTCGGATGTACAGATAATACTGAGCCATTTGGGTGAAGAACATTCCTGGCAACTCATGGAGCAATTCCCGGAAGCGGATATTATCATCAATGGCCATCGCAAGGTTATGACTGCACCTGCAGTGGTGCATAAGACCAGCAGAGCGATGATGCAGTTTGGTTTTCAGGGAAAACAGCTGTCAGCTATCGATCTCATCGTTGACTCGAATGGCAGCCTGCAACTGACAAATCCGCAATGGCTTACGGTAGGTGAGGGGGAGGGAGACGAAACAATCGCCAGGCATATAGAAAACCGTCTGGGCGATATTCCGGCAATCACAAATACGGAAATACCACAGTATGATCTCTACATCATGAGCCAATGTCCCTATGGTCTGGCGGCACTCAAAGAGATCCTGCCATTAACCAGATACTTCGACCTTAATCTTGATATTCATTTTATCGGGGATGTATATGGCAGCGATTCGCTGAGTTCTTTGCATGGCGCATCTGAAATAAGAGAGGAAAAGATATGGCTTGCCATAAAAGATCTTTACCCTGAACATTGGATGGATCTTCTTTACCTGAGGGTTGAAAATGATATTGCAACGGATGAAATAATAAAGATTCTCGAGCTTGATGAAAACAAGCTTCAACAATGGATCGACGCGTATGCAACGCGGGAATTGGCCGCACACTATCGGCGTTCCAACCGTCTGCACATAGAGGCATCCCCGACGCTTCTGATAGATGGCGTTACTGTAGTCTCGGAACTCAAAGAGCAGCGCCTGTCCAAGGAGTTGTGTGAACGGGGACAGAAGCTTGCTCTATGTGATTCATTGCCAGAGTGCTTCGAGGATAATCAATGCAAAAAAGATGGTAAGATAGGGGTATGTAAAAAGGTTGAGAACACGGGGAAATGTGTGTTTAAAGATCCGGTTTCTTTTTCTTTTATTGCCGTGGTGCATGATTCTGATGTGGATGAGTATGAGCGCCACACGATTCAAACAACCAGGGAACTGTTTCCCGGAGTAGATGTAAAAGTGCTTGAATATACGTCAAAAAGGGGCAGAGAGCTATATGAAAACAATAATGCCCGGGGGCTCCCGTTTTTCCTTTTCGAAGATAAGGTGGAAAAGGCCCATAATTTCGATAAGGTGGTTTCGGGCATCGAAAAAAGTAACAAATGGTACCGGTTCAAGCCCGGAGTGATGCGAAAAACGTTTTTGCCTTCACGCGAGAAAAAAAGGTCAGCTGTAAAACTGTTTATAGATCCCACCTTTGATCATATCGACAAGGTTTTGAAAGCCGTATATACGTTTGATTCAACCGGGTCAATAATCGAAATCGCGCCTGCATGGTATGGACAGCCTGAATCGGTTATCGTTGACACGGACTCTTTGACGATCACCGATATATGGCTCGGAATGCGAATGTTTGATCCGAAGCAATATCAACTACTTCTGTCATCATTTCTGCCCGAAAACATAAAGGGGAACAGCTACGCTTTGAAAGAGTGGGTCAGCGATGAGCTTCTTATCAGAATCCACTCTCATGCGCAAGAGGTGGAAAAACGCAAGAAGGATATTGCCTCCCTGGATTTGCACAAACCGGTAGAACTACTGGTGAATAACCAAAGGATAATCCCGATCGACAGCCCCGAACATCTCTTGGAAGAATTGCAAATCGTTTTGAGCGACTTAGAAAAATGAATTGAACACGACTACCAGAACAGTCGGGTGTGCCTGTTTCAACAGTCAGAAAAATGTCGCCTAAAATTATGTTTTATTGTTACGGCTCATCCGTACAGAATCGCTCAGGCCACAACGAACATACTACCCTGTGCCTCGTCGAAACACTATCGAACGGCCATGCTAAAAAAGTTTCGGATTAAGACAATAAAGTTGGAATCAGGTCGAAATCTTTGTTCTGAAAAAAATACAACCCCCCCTTCGGTTGTATGGTACTGGAAGAAAAGAGCGAACCCACCGTGGGGACGCTCTTTTTTTTTTATCAGGCCTTCCAAGAGTGCATAACTCAAGGTTATATTCTCCTCTCTACTTGCTGCATACAACTGTTTCGGAGTGTATTTTACTTAGCAGAGCGATTCTTTCCAGCGATTTGCTCATCCACTCAGAGCCGCTCAGCACAGATTTTACTCCTCCAGAAAACCCGGGAGAGCAGTGAATGCATGCAAATAAGTCGAATGATAGTATTTCCAAAGATGTTGTTGCCGGTGTAACCACATTTCTGGCCACCATGTATATCATCGTGGTCAACCCTTCCATTCTTCAGGCGACCGGAATGCCGTTTTCCGGAGTGCTAACCGCGACGATTCTGGTAAGTGCATTCAGCAGTATCGCTATGGGGTTGTACGCCCGCAACCCGATCGTTCTGGCGCCGGGAATGGGGATCAATGCTTTTTTTACCT
>CAYQOU010000002.1:0-117935 GCA_964419255.1 uncultured Fibrobacterota bacterium
ACAGTGTAATCTCCATCCAGCAGTATTCTACCGTATTTGTTATCTCTTCCCTCCCATTCGAACGTGTAAGCATCTGCCGGTCCCGTAAAATCCTGATAAGATTGCCAAACAATCCTGTTCTCAAATTCAGCCCGGTAGAATTCATGGAGTGTTTCATTATTTTCATTATAAACTATCTGGACATTTATTGTATTAGGATAATCACTAAAAGGTGCATCAACCACAATTGTTGCATCACCCATTTGTTGAACCTTATACCCTCCGGATGTCGTCAGAAGGTCTACTCCTCCGGCTGTCATTGAACTGATGGTAATGTTATCTTCCTGAACGCAGGTAATCCCGCTCAATGTATGCTCCTGAGAATAGACATAGCTACTAGGTTCACATCCACCGGTCTGCTGACGTATACCGACTTTGAAATACGCCGTTTCCGTAGTGTTACTATACAAGACGTACTGGAAACATGAATAATATACACGAGCGGTGAATATGTTAAAAAAATAAAATAAAAAAAAAGAAAGAATTATCCCCCATGATGGAAAACTAACAAAGGGAAAACCATGTTCATGATTTACCCGGTTCTACAAAACGAGCACTCGGTTCTACTGAATGCACACCCATTGAAACAGGGCAGAGAACACTTTTTGACCAGGGAGAAAATTCTCACGAATTGAATTTTCTCGGATGAGCAGCTTTTAGCACCTGATAATGGCCACGGTAGTGGCAATCTAAAAAGAAAGGGCACTTCCGTGCCCCATCCATACAATCTATCCTTATCTTAACTCTACTCAGTTTTCCTTTTCCCGGCGATGAATCCCAAAAACATCGTGCCGCCGACACCAAGAAACGCCAGGACTTCGGGCTCGGGGACATCCTGCGGAGATCTGAAAAAACCGGAGTGAAACTCTCCGTAGCCGGAAATTGATCCTACTACCACGTTTCCGTCTGCGTATGCATTATTGAAATCCACATCGGCATCCATGGCGAGAATACTGCCCCGGATACCAGCCTGAGCAAGCGTGAGATAGTCCGCCTGGTAAAAGTTGAAAAGCAGCGACTCCGAATTTGTAAATACATCTCCCTCACCATCGAAAAGATCGAAATCGCCCAGACTGTTCTTCGTCCCTGATACGTTTATGTATGCAACAGCCCCCTCTCCCAAATCAAGCGTAAGCGAACTCAGGTTCGAGACATCCTGAGAGGTAAGATGGAAATAATTGTACAGATCGTTTCCCTTGAGGGTCACGGCATTGCCGTTTTTTTCTATGCTGCCACTAGTCGCTTGAGACGCCAGACTGTGGGAAAGATTACTGACGTTTGTGTAGGCAGCAGAAAAATCCACCGGCACATCACCGGGATCACCATAATTCACCTTATGACTGAGATACCCGGGAACGTCTGCCGTTCCGTTAACCACGAAATTACCATCATAGGTTCCTCCACTGAATACATCGAGGTTTTGGCCCACATGTATATCGCCGTGGACCGTGGCACCCGTTAATTTTGTACCCCCACCGGCGTAAATGCCGCCATTGTGAATTTCACCATACTTGAAAGTAACATCACCCCCGCCGACGAGACTGTGCAGAGACGGATCAGATTGGGCCCCGATACGATAGGACTCGACATTCACATCCCCCTGCCCTGCCACTTTCCCTTCCGAATCCGACCACTTGACAATCACATCCCCGAAAGAAAAAATATTGTACTCACCCGCCACCCCCAGAAGCGATGCCTGCACAGCTGCCACCCCCAGGAAAAGAACAAATACGTTTAGTGCTTTTACATTCATGCTATCCTCCGTAGCTGATACGTTTTTCCGGAATTATTCAATCCTAAGTTGAGCGATTTTCTCTTGAAAATGCCGCAGAGGGTATTCCACCCGACTGCTTCAACCCTTCTGCCCTAAAGAGATTGCACGACCTATCCATTCAGAACCATTCAAGTTAGATTAATTTTATCCCGCCACTCTTTGCTTACCGGACACGTGAGCAAATGCCAAACCAACAAAAAAGCAGCATGGAAAGGGAGGAAATGCGGGTTGGCGATATGCCGGGTGTATAATTTAACATGCCGTAAGTTGCTTAAGGCGTAAATCGATACACTGTCACAAAAACTGCCGGCTCGAACAGTCAGATGCGGGCTGACTTTTTGATGAAATCCTGTATGTACCGAATCGATTCACTCTTGCGGGCACTCCACAGAGGTGCTATCAACCCATGCTCGGGGCGGCTGTCGGCCATTATTCGATGGATCAGCTGATCGGGACGAAGATGCCGCAGAAAGGCGGCGACGCGCTCCGCATACTCCTCCAATGTCAAGGGCGCTATGGCCCCGGTGCGATACCAGTCGGCAACCTGCGTTCCCTCTATTATCATCAATTGATGGATTTTTACCCCGGCAACCGGCAGAGCGGCCAGTTTATCAGCCATATCCAGAATCATTTCACTTGTTTGCCCCGGCAGGCCAAACATCACATGCGCCACCGTCTCGATACCCACAGCATCAAGGGCCCGTACCGCGTGCAGGAAATCATCATAGCTGTGAGCACGACGGATTGTGCTCAGCACCTCATCGGATGCACTCTGCAGGCCAAGTTCGATACTCAGGTAGGTACGGCGGGAAAGCTCGCCCAGATATGTAACGACCTCTTGGGGCAAGCAGTCGGGACGCGTCCCTATGGCAAGGCCTATGACCCCGGACTCGTGTATGAGAGGCTCGTATATCTGCTTTAAATACGACACATCCCCGTATGTGTTCGAAAACGGCTGCAGGTAGGGAAGATACAAGGAATGCGACGATCGGGAAATCGCCGCGCGCAACTGGTCGAGCACCTGGGTGCCGGTTAGCGCAACCGGACTGAAGGAGCTGTTGTCGCAGAACGCACACCCATCCTTCCCCTTGACACCATCACGGTTGGGGCATGAAAACCCGCCATTGAGAGGTATCTTATGAACCGGTGCCCCGAATCGTTTCTTCAACCAGGAACGGTAAGTTATGTAGGGAAGATCGTGTCCAGTCATATTATTGGGAGTGCCTGCGGACGAGCGGCTCCCCGGGGCTTCAAATTAAACAATTTGACTCCGTCCCCCTCTGTTACTTGCAAGGAAGACCGGATTCAGTCAGAATTGGCATTTTTGAATGCCCCGGCCCCACTCGACCACATGGGTCTAAATTAAACAATTTGACTCCGTCCCCTTTTTTTAAATCCTGATACCGGGGGACAAAAAAAGGGAGCCACGTAAGCTCCCTCCTCGTGAGACTTTTGTGCTTCGGCTTGCCTGTTATTCGTCGCCGTTTCTTTTCTTCATCTCCTTATTCATGTCAAACTCAAACATGCTGCCCTCTTCGGAATCTCCACTGAGCCCCTCAAGCTCCTTTGACACATCCATCGCCTCGGTTTGGATCATCTGAGTCTCATCTATCTTCTGCTCACCCCTGCCCAGCTCACCCCGCAGCCTATCGATTCCAATGGTGCTGGTTTCACCGAAGAGTTTTTCAGGAGCGACTTTCCCTGTCGCAGATTCACCCATCTCGAGTCGTGAAATACGATCCCTGATATGTTCCTTTTTCAGCGCATCATCAAGATAGATAAGATACGCATTCCATGTCTTGATCGCTTCTTCTTTCTGATCGAGATGCTCCTGAAGCAATGCCAGATTCTCATAATACACCTGGCTGTTTGGTTGGATCTCAACCGCCTTTTTGTAGTTCTTCAGCGCCTCCTCGGCATTTTTATCCTTATTCCAGGCAATATTCCCAAGCTCCCAGTAAATCTCCGGGTCGTTTGGATCAATCGGAAGAGCCGATTTCAGATACCCCTTGGCTTCGTCTTCATGCCCCAGAGAGATCAGACATTTGGCTAGATTCAGGTGAGCGTCTATATTTCGCCCGTCTATCTGGATGATCTCCTTGTACTGCGCAACAGCATCCTTGAGACGATCGTTGGTAGCATACATCGTGGCGAGATTGACTCGCGCTTCGATATTACCCGGGTTTGTCTGAACAGCCTTATAGAGCGCGCCCAGTGCCTGATCGCCCTGGCCCAGGTTCTGATAGGCAACCGCCATGTTACCCCAACATTCGGTGCAGGCGGGATTGCTCCCCAGAGCTTTTTTGAATTCGGTGACAGCCTGGTTGTTTTTCCCCATATTCAGATAGGCAAGCCCCAGGTTAAACAGTGCTTCCATGTGGCCGGGATTACGCCCTAAAACTGTGCGGTACTTTGTTGCCGCCTGATCGTAGGCACCGTTTTGCAGGTACTGATTTCCTGAACTCATCAGGCTCTCTATGGACTGAGCAAGCCCCTGAGAAACACATAAACCCAGTAGGAGTGCTGCGAGAGCGAATCGGACGCTCTTTCCAACTTTCATAGTATTGCCCCTTTAAAAAAGTTATGGACAGGGATGTATCCATACGTTAAAATAACAAACCCAAGTCGTGTCATACAACAATTTTACTGCCTATTTCATATTTTCTTCATTAGCGCCGCCATGAAAAAAAACTTATTTTGTTGGACTTGCCTTCTATTGCAGGAAAACAAACCCGAAAATCGCGGCAATTATGTCATATGAAAGGTTTTAGAGCCATGCAGCAGAATTTTTCCGACCAGTCACAGTATATCAATCCGCTCACTCAGCGATATGCCGGAAAAGAGATGGGCTACGTCTTCTCGCCCGATCACAAGTTCAGCACCTGGAGAAAACTCTGGATTGCGCTTGCCGAATCCGAAAAACAACTCGGCCTTCCAATCACCGATGAGCAAATTGAGGAAATGAAGCAGCATGTGAGCGATATCGACTACCAAACCGCACGCGAGTATGAGCGCAAGATGCGCCACGATGTTATGGCTCATGTGCATACATACGGACAAGCGTGTCCCAAGGCAAAGCCAATTATCCATCTGGGCGCTACAAGCGCCTATGTCGGGGACAATACAGATCTGATTCAGCTCCGGGAAGGATGCAGACTGCTTCTTAAAAGATTCGGACCACTCCTAAGGTCACTATCTGAATTTGCCAAAAAATACCGCAACCTGCCCACACTCGGATTTACTCATTTTCAGCCCGCTCAGCTGACAACCGTGGGCAAACGCGCCTGTCTTTGGCTTCTGGATATAGCAATGGATTTCGAAGACCTGGCCCGCTTCGAGGCCCAACTGCCGTTCAGGGGAGTTAAGGGAACCACGGGCACTCAGGCAAGTTTTCTCAAACTCTTCGGCGGCGATCATCACAAGGTCAAACAACTCGATTTGCTGGTTTCCGAGAAGATGGGTTTTGAGAAAACATTTGGTGTCACGGGGCAGACCTACTCCAGAAAGATCGACGCCCGTATCGGGGCCATCCTCAGCGGTATCGCTCAGAGCCTGCACAAGATGGCAAATGACATCCGGCTTTTGCAGCATCTAAAGGAAGTAGAGGAGCCTTTTGAGAAAAATCAGATCGGCTCCTCTGCAATGGCCTATAAACGCAACCCGATGCGCTCCGAGCGGCTGACCTCACTGTGTCGTTTCATCCAGTCACTCAGCAGCTCACCGGAAATGACCGCGGCCGAGCAGTGGTTCGAGCGCACACTGGATGATTCGGCAAACAAACGCCTCTCCATTCCGCAGATGTTTCTTGCCGCCGATGCCTGCATGATACTCGCCGAAAACATCTGCGACGGGCTTGTGGTCTACCCTAAAGTCATCGAAAAACGGGTCAGGGAAGAGCTTCCTTTCATGGCAACCGAAAACATTATCATGGAAGCGGTCAAACAGGGCAAGGACCGCCAGACTCTTCACGAAAGCATTCGTGTTCATTCAATCGAGGCAGCCAAACAGGTCAAAATGGAGGGAAAGCCCAATGACCTGCTCGAACGGATTCTGGCCGATGAGACCTTTGGCATCTCCAAAGAACAACTAGACACGATAATGGACGTACATGCATTTATTGGTCGCGCTCCGGAACAAACCGATGAATTCCTTGCCGAGCAGATCGTTCCACTGATTGACCGTGCGGAACGTTACGGTCAGATTACCCGCGCGGAGATAACCGTTTGACTCTAAATCAGTATACCGATGTGCCTCTCGTCGATTATCATATCCATACTCCCTACTGTGGCCATGCACAGGGAAAAACTATCGAATACGTGGAATCTGCAGTGGAGCAGGGATTGCAGGAAATATGTTTCACAGACCATCTCGGGCGATACTATTTAACCCCCTCTCAGAAGAAAAGATACTGGGACTGGGGTATGGATGAGTGCCAAATCGCACGATATATCGCCGAAATCGATGACCTACGCGACACGTTTGAAGATCGCATCTCGATAAAGACAGGGTTGGAAATTGACTACATTCCCGGCGCTGAGGAGATCGTCTCCAAAATAATTCACCAGTACCCTGTCGATTTTCTTCTCGGCTCAATCCACTGCATTCCCGAATTGGGATGGAAACACATTGCCCACTACCATCTGCAGGAAAGCTGGCATGTCTATGAAGCTTATTTTTCTCAGATTAACGCAGCATGCTCATCAGGTCTTTTTGACGCCATTGCGCACATCGACTTCATATGGCGATACATCGAATGCCCATCCGATCGCCACCTTCAGCTTGGCGAGTTGATCGAAAGCACGGTTTGCGATGCCTGCTCCAACGATATAGCCATCGAAATCAACGCCAACGGCTATCTCCATTCCCTTTCTATGACACAGACATTCAACCCCTTTACCTGCCTTCTGAACTCAGTTAAGAGAAACGAATCCTTGATAACCCTTGGCTCAGATGCACACAGACCGGAATCGGTGGGAAAACAATTTCAGCAAATCGCCAAGCTCTTTGTACGGAAAGGTATCGCATCGATCTGCTGTTTCGACAAGCGAAAACGCTACCCGCTCCCCTTTGCGGGTAGATAATCAGGAAAAAATATCCTGACCGAATCGATATTTTCAACAAAATGCTTAGACCTAGATCAAACCTAACGTATTTTTCTATACTCGCAAGTATAGTTGTTCAGTCTAAGAAAACACATAACGCATACGTTAACTCGTCCCCATCTGGTGATGCCGCTACCGGGGTATTACTGTTCTTATTATATAGTAAAGTTGCACGCATCGGCATCGAGAAAAACGACGTTGGAAGCCTGGAAAGGAAAAGATATGAGTGCTGAGAATATCGATACAATTTTCGAGAGTCAGAATACTTTTTTCCGATCTGGTGCAACACGTCACATATCATTTCGGAAAGAGGCTCTCAAAAAGCTACACAAGGCGATTCGTTCTTCGGAAGATGATCTTTTTTGCGCACTCACTTCTGATCTTGGAAAATCCCGGATCGACTCCTTTACCAGTGAAATCGGTTTGGTTGAGTTGGAAATAAACTATGCGCTCAAACATATGCATTCCTGGGCAAGAAAACGAAAAGTGGGCGTACCGTTTGGCATTCTTCCCGCAACAGCCTCGATACATTCGGAACCATACGGAACTGCTCTGATTATGGGGCCGTGGAATTACCCGTTTCAGCTCCTTTTTTCACCCCTTGTCGGTGCTATTGCTGCAGGTAATTGCGCGACCCTGAAACCATCAGAATATGCTACTCACACCGCCACTGTCATCACCAGACTTATTCGTGATACTTTCGAGCCACAGTATATAACGTCAATCGAAGGAGACAAGGACACCGCACAAAAGCTGCTTACCAGGAAATGGGATTACTTGTTTTTCACCGGAGGAACCGCGATTGGCAGGAAAGTGATGCGTGCCGCCGCAGAGCATCTCATACCTCTGACCCTGGAGCTTGGCGGCAAGAGCCCCTGCGTTGTTGACAAAAGCACTAATATCAAAGCAACCGCACGGCGAATCATCTGGGGAAAGTTTATCAATGCCGGACAAACCTGTGTCGCCCCCGATTATCTGCTGGTTCATGAAAGGATCGCCGAACCATTGATCCAAAACCTCAAAACCACAGTAGGAAGTTTCTTCGGAGCTGATCCGAAACAATGCCGCGATTACGGGCACATAATCAATCACACTCATTTTGACAGGCTGGTCAGCCTGTTAGAAAATCAGGACATTATTTTTGGAGGTAAACACGACAGACAAAATCTGTATATATCTCCCACGATTGTTCGAGTGGATTCATGGGAAAGTTCCTTGATGCATGATGAAATCTTCGGCCCCATTTTACCCGTCCTAACCTACAGTACCATAAATGATGCAATCCTAACGATCAACAGCCGACCGAAGCCGCTTGCACTGTATCTTTTTTCCCACGATGAAAATATTAAAAACATGATTATCGAGAATACATCATCCGGCGGCGTTTGTATTAACGACACGATCAATCATATTGTGCCACATAAATTACCGTTCGGGGGAGTGGGAAACAGCGGCATGGGTCAGTATCACGGCGAGGCATCTTTCGAAACCTTTTCACACCGAAAGAGTGTCTTGAGCAAATCATTTCTCCTGGATATGAGATTCCGCTATCCCCCCTATCGTTTTCCGCTCTGGCTTGCCCGGATGATCATGCGTTTGATGACTCGTTGAATCTCATCGGATTTTGCAGGAACCGACGGCAAATGACAGCATGTGTCGGTACTGCTCGATTTCCTGTTCGGATATGGATTTTATGCTGTTGTAGTGCGGGGACAGAAGTGGCACTCGCTGATTTAGAGGTTGCAAAAACACGCGAGTTACCCCTTTGAGCATCTCAGACAATTCCTGTACGACTTCCATATCAATAAGAGTCGGGGCAACGGTGATCCGAACCTCGGCTTTTTCTCCCATACTTTTGACCAGCTCGATCGACTGGCCAAGACGATGGGATATATCCCCATAAGATGCCCCCAGCCGATAATAGAGCGAGGGTGTTGTTTTGATATCCAGTGCAAAGTAGTCAGGCGCAGATTTCTCAACGACTTTTGGTAAGAGGCCGTTACTGTCGAGCTTTATTTTGTATCCCATGTCTCTGATTTGATGACATAGTGTCGGAACATGCGGATGAATGGTCGGCTCTCCGCCGCTGAAAACCACGCCATCGATCATCCCCTTTCGCCTCTGGAGAAAAGACCAGATCTGATCCGATTGTGACGAAAGGTCGTTTCGCCCCGCAACCAGATCAGGATTGTGACAATAGGGGCAGCGAAGATTACACCCGGAAAAAAAGAGGACAGTCGAAACTGTCCCCGGAAAATCGATAAAAGAATTTTTCAGCCACCCCCCCAGGCCTACGAACGTGTCTCGCACACCGATCCTTTCGGCAGGGATATATCATCCGGTTTACCTTCGGCTGTATTTTGGTAACTGAATGTTTCTCTCTGATGATATTCGGATTTTTTACCCAGATTCCAGTTCTGAACCGGTCGGTAATACCCGACGATTCTGCTGTACACTTCCGCCTCTTCTCCACAATTCGGGCACGAAAAGTGCTCTCCGCGAAGGTAGCCGTGACGGGAACAGACAGAGAAGGTGGGAGAGAGCGTGAAATAGGGGATTTCGTAATTCCGTGCGATCTTGCGTACAAGCTCTTTGCACGTTTCGATATCATCGATAGATTCAGATAAAAACCCGTGGAAAACAGTCCCTCCGGTATACTTGCGCTGAATGTCATTCTGCATCTCAAGCGCCTCAAACAGATCCTGCGTAGCGTTGACGGGCAGCTGGGTGGAGTTGGTATAGTATGGATTATCTTCTCCCGGAATAATCATTCTGGTGAATTTCGAACGATCTATCTTCGCAAGACGATAAGAGGTACTTTCTCCGGGAGTTGCCTCCAGATTGTAGAGGTGTCCGGTTTTCTCCTGATAGGCAACCAGCCGCTTGCGCATGTACTCGAGAACTTCAATGGCAAAACTGCGCGATTCCGCATCAGTCAGGTCCTTACCGAGGAAATTGAGAACCGCCTCGTTCATCCCGATAAGACCGATGGTGGAGAAATGATTGTTCCAGTGATGCAGGTACCGCTGTGTGTAGGGAAACAGTCCCTGATCCATCAACTTGGTTATGGTCGCGCGCTTTATCTCCAGAGAATCTCTGGCAAGATCCATATAATGGTCCAGCTGGCTGTAAAACTCATCCCGCGTGGTGGAAAGATATCCGATACGGGGAAGGTTAATGGTAACCACACCGATAGATCCGGTAAATTCATCTGCCCCAAACAGCCCTCCGCCCCGCTTGCGCAGCTCACGCTTATCCAGCTGTAACCGACAGCACATGGAACGAACATCACCCGGGTTAAGATCTGAATTTATGAAATTCTGAAAGTATGGCGTCCCGTACTTTCCGGTCATTTCGAAAAGTAACGCGGCATTCTCACTATCCCAGTTGAAATTATCGGTCAGATTGTATGTAGGAATAGGATACGCAAACCCACGCCCATCCGAATCCCCCTCGATGAGAACCTCCAGAAAGGCTTTATTGATCATATCCATCTCTTTCTGGAAATCACCGTAGGTCTCATTAAGCGGTTCGCCGCCGACGATTGCCGGCTGGTCCTTTAGATCCGAAGGCACTACCCAGTCGAGGGTAATATTGGTAAACGGTGCCTGAGATCCCCAGCGCGAGGGAGTATTCACGCCAAAAATAAACGATTGAATGTTCTGTTTAACATCCTCATACGAAAGATCATCCACCCGCACAAAAGGCGCCAGATAGGTATCGAAGGAGGAAAAAGCCTGCGCTCCGGCCCACTCATTCTGCAGGATGCCCAGGAAATTTACCATCTGCTGCACCAGGGTAGACAGATGCTTGGGAGGATTGGATGAAATCTTGTTGCGTACACCGCCGAGCCCCTCGGCTATCAACTGGCGCAGTGACCATCCGGCACAATATCCCGAAAACATCGAAAGATCATGTATGTGAATAGCACCATTCCGATAGGCATCTGAGATATCGTGAGGGTAGATATTATCCAACCAGTAGTTTGCAGTGATTGCTCCGCTGTTGTGAAGAATCAGCCCACCCAGGGAGTAGTTCACATTCGCATTCTCATTGACCCGCCAGTCCTGCTGCTTTAAATAGCCATCCATGGTGTTGGCGATATCAAGGAGGAGGTCCTTTGTGGAGCGCATCCGTCGGCGTTGTTCACGGTACAGGATAAACGCTTTGGCCACCCGGGCATGACCACTCTCGATAAGAGTTTTCTCGACGATATCCTGAAGCTCTTCGACCGCTGGTATGGAATTGGAGTGGAATCGTGAATCGATTACTCGCTCTACATTTTTTGCCAGTGAGAGTGCAAGACTGAAGTCCTTCCCCCCAACAGCTTCGGCTGCTTTGTAAATAGCATTGGCGATTTTAAAGTTATCGTACGGTACAAGTTTGCCATCTCTTTTTCTTATAGTGCTAATCATGTGACGCGAAGCCCCCTTACGATATCTGGTGAAGTTTAGCAGGGAAAAGACAATATATTGTATTTGGTGTTATCTTAAAAGTAGTACAGTAGGTAAGAAGTGTCAAATAAAAATGGTTTATTTTTTTCCCCGTTCGATAATTTTCAAAAAAATGCCGGATTGAATCAAATTGAGCCCACTTTTTTGCGGTGGCTCCGGCGATTTTTCCAAAACATACCGAACCGGCCGTCAAACATTTCTCTCGTACATCTACATATCGACACCTCATACCAGGTATTCTACAATATATGGGCTCTGGTGGTCAACGAAAAAAATGTAAAGATGCGCAAAAACGAAAGCCGTATGGTGAGAGTTTGAACAAAAAACTCTGGAGCGATATGGTACAGATTATGCGCTTGCCGGAAAAAAAAAGCCTTGTCTCGTGTTCCATACCAAACAGCGAAACAAGGCACGAAGGAGAAAAAATCCTGCGAAAAAATGCTCTGCTTTGTCATGGAGATGTCGGATTCGAAACCCTGTCGGATGAGGATTTTGCCACAGAAACGGTGTAAAAAGAATTTTGAATGTTCGATCCGTGGAGAAGCAAACCGGCAGCCAGAAGCTTACCTGCAACTGTTTTCATTACATATTTTCCTTCAGGGATATTACCATTCTTCATCATTAACCTGCACCGAATCACCTGCTGACTCGTCTGCCGATTCTATGGCTACAGACCGGCTTTTGCCTACGATCTTCGGTGTAACGAAAATCAACAGATCTGCCTTCGTATCTGTATTGTTGCTCCGTTTGAAAAGGTGCCCCAAAATTGGAATATTTTTGAGAAACGGGAT
This sequence comes from uncultured Fibrobacterota bacterium, assembly GCA_964419255.1. Lineage (GTDB taxonomy): Bacteria > Fibrobacterota > Chitinivibrionia > Chitinivibrionales > CAYFVL01 > CAZPHU01. Next base: position 12,161 of record CAYQOU010000002.1, read on the forward strand.
TCCTTCCTCTTCTTTTCTTTCCTGGGTAGAGGTTAATCCTGCAATAACAACGGTTTGTCCGTCGCTAACGACAACATTTGTATGTGCCTTCTGGCTTCGGATACTTCCGCTTTGGTCGGGAGTTTCCTTCTGAGCCTGAATCTGCATCATGATACGGTTGCTGTCGGTTACATGTGGAACAACGGTGAGCTTGGTGCCCGCAGGCACATAGCGGGTTATCGAATTGCCTGCCTCATCAAGAACAATTGTCGGGATATTTTCGCCCATAAAAATTGAAGCTTCTTTGTTATCCAGCGTCGTTATGGAAGGTTGTGCTACAATTTCTCCATCATTGTCTCTGAAAAGGTATTCCATAGTTACAGAATAGCGATCCTGGTCGAGTATTCCCCAGCTAAGCTTATCGATCGCGTTGGAGATGATATTTCCGTCTTCATCGCCGGGAAGGTGTATGGCACTGGCGGGCTGATTTTCCACGCTCCCGAAAATCCCCCATTGGATACCGATGTTGTGAAATTTACTCGTATTGACTTCGACTATTTTGGCAGCAATGGCTATCTGTTTGGTTTCGATATCCAACTGATCAATAAGGCCCTTTATCTGAGCGATGTTCATATCGGTATCATAGACGATGAGTGCATTATTATGATCTATGATAGTAACCTTTCCCCGAGGAGACAACAATTCTCTTACCGGATCAATCAGTTCTGAGGCTTTTGTGTTGTTTAGCGAAATAATTTCGCGCACCAGGGGACTGGCATCCTGCACGGCAACAGCTGTGGTTGCCCGCTCAATCTGCCTGTCCTGAAAATCTTTCTGATTGAGCACATATATGTAATCATTTTCCTCGATTGCCGCCAGGTTCAACATCCTGCAGACGATATTAAACGCCTGTTGCCACTGCTTATTTGATAATCTCACGCTTACTTTACCCGAGACATTAGGATCGACCACAATATCGGAACCACTGATATTGGAGATCTGCGCGAACACTGATCGCACATCCGCCTCCTGCCATGACCAGGTGCCATACGTTGCCCCTCCCCGATTCTCCCTTATGTGTTGCGCCTGTGCAAAACACAGCATCGTTATGACAAACAAAGGACAGAGGATGGTCACCTTTTTTGATTTGATTTTATGCATACAGAGCCCCGAGGATTAGTTTTCCGGTTTTTTGTGCAATTTTAACGTAAACGTATGGCTGATACCGGATTCATTCAAAAGAAATATGACATGATCTTCCCGAATTCTGAAAACGCGTCCCTTATCCACCCTGTCACGTTCCCGCATCGCATACGGTTTCCTATCGCTACTCATATCTTCGAACAGAGCCACTCGCTCATCTCTATCATAAAGAACCCCGACCAGTTTAAGATTATTTACATCAGGTATTCCCCCTTGAGATATTTCATCCTGATCAAGTGGAATGAATGGATCGCGCCCATAAACCTCGTAAACGATTTTTCGTGGTTTTTGCGGTGTCGAATCGCGAAAGTGCGCTCCCGCGATCTCTCCTTGCGACTTCTTGTCTTCAAAAGCAGCCATCTCTCCCGTTTCGGTCGACGATTCAGCACTTTTGGATGCCTCTGGCATATTCGAATTGCTTGTATTATCTCCTGTTTTTTCCAGACTCTTTCCCGACTTTACGGCACGTTCACTCTCAGGCTGATAGGCCATCTTCTTTCCAAGAGCCGCCGACCAGTGCAGAAGCTGTTTGGGATAATCACCCGGTACCGTGATCCTGAACTGTTGCGTATCGCTTTCAACCCTGGCCTCTTCATGCATCTCATCCGAGAACCTCACAGTTAGTCCAATTACCCCGGGATAGTTTCGGCTCTCCCGAATATTCAGAGATTCGAAAGGAAAGATATCGGGTATGTGCTCACCAAGTGCAATTTCACTCCTGCTTTGTTGAAAAACAGCTATCACCGCAGATCCGCGGCGGGCCGTCTTTATAGTCACCGGTCGACTGGTTTTGACGATTAATTCTGCAACAGAGCCTTTCTGCCATACGTCAATAGATTTTATTGTGGTTTCCGGGCTTTCGTTTGAAGCAACAGTAGCTTCGGGCGTCATCGGTACTACCCATAGAAGACATAATACCGTAAGAGACAGCGCCCGCCACGTTTTGGACGCCCATTTTTCAGCCATCTTTTTTCTCTCTCTTATGTAATTTTTCATAAGTTTCATTTTTTGGATGAAAAGGTTGTCATTTCAAAGGACGCGACGGTACTTCGAACAACTCGCCCGTGTTCTTCAAACTCAGCTATGGAAGCCTCTATATTCGGAGACGTATTGATTCTGACATTGGATAAGTTGACGATAAGCGGGAGATTGGCCAGATAGGCAAAAAAGTTACCCATTTGGTGGTAGCCTCCCATAACCGTAAGTTGGTAGCGGTTTTCCACATGATGCTGCCGGACGATATCCGGAAGAGGGTTAAATCTTTGCGTATAGATACCGCTGGCTTGAGCGATATCATGGATGTCACTGATAAGTTTGGCTATCTCCTTTTGGTCGGGAAACATTTCCCGCAGAGAGTCGAGTTGAGCTTTTCTCCGTGCGTTTTCTTCGGTCAACCGGTCTCGCTGGGTCTTCATGTTGCGTATCGCATTAAGCTCGGCCGATTTTTTCTTATACACCTTTTCAAGACTGGCATACTCTTGTTGCTGAGGCATGATAACCTGATGGAAAAACAGCGCCGCCCCCAGGATTGTTATCATTAAGATGAGCAAACCATCCCGTTTTACGGGGTCTTTGAGGTCAATTTTTTCCAAAAGGTTCATCGAATACCTCTAGTACTGTTCTCTGACAGTATCCAGCTGTGCATCCGGGTTTAGCACACAACTGATACTGAAATCAAAAACTTTGTTTGTGCCCTGCTCTACTTTCGAAAGGTCTATCGTGTTGATATATTCACTGCTTTGCAGGGCAGACATATAGACGGCCACTTCCGAAAAATCAGCCGTTTTTCCTCTGATGGACACCTTAGACATTACTCCTGCGTTACCCTCCTGTAAAGAATGTCCACTGGAGTTTTCTTCAATGGCAGTCAACCAGGTCTGATCAGGTAGTCTGCTGCTGAACACCTCCTGCAGCCGTACCCATTTATCCCGATTGATATCTATCTTCTGTAGCGCATGTATCTTGTTTTGAATCTGGGAATGTTCTTCCCGCAGCTTACTTATCTCATTGTGGATGTGTTTATCTTCAGCAATTCTTTGTTCCGTGATCTGAATGGCACTTTTCTGCTCATGTATTTTGTTACTCATATTGATCCAGGAAAACGCAAGAAAACAGGCTACGATAAGCAGAAAAACACTCGGGTATATTATCTCTCGTCTCAGACGGAGACGAGGGGAGTGTATCCTGTATTCAGCGGGAAGAAGATTAACCTCTATGCGTTCCATTATATCTCAAGCTTTCTGCTGGCAAGTCCAACCGACACGGTTAAAAATGCGGAAATTGATTGGGGATTGACGGCTCCAAACATTTCCATATCATATTGCAGATGAGCCAACGGATTAGATACCTGAACCTCTGTTTCGTGTCGTTTTTTCAGAAACGAAGGGAGCTCAGGGATGTATGCACCTCCACCGCTAAGTACAATTTTTTTTATTTGGTCGTTCTTTTCCGAATTACGGTAATAGCTGAAGGCCAGATCGATTCCCGCTGAAAGCTCCTCCGCGGCAAATTCCATACTTCTGCGAACTAGTACAGGATCGTGAGAATCCACCGCTCGTCCGGCGATGATGTCCTTTGCAACCTTCTCATCGACATTCAGGTTGCGCATCAGTGTCTTTGTAAAAAACTCCCCTGCCGTAGAGATATCTCTGCTGGAATGAAACAGGCCATCTTTTATGAATATGACACTGGTCAGTTCATGTCCGATATTCAGGAGTACCACCGTCCCCGAATCGGGAAATCCGTCATTCTCAAGACAGTAGCAGTTGTAGATCGCAAATGCATCGGCATCGACAACAACCGGGCTGAACCCCGCCTCATACAAAAGATCGATATACCCTTGCATTATCTTGTTTTTTGCGGCAACCAGCAGTACTTCCAGCTCGTTACTCTCCGGAAGCTCACGTAAGATCTTGTAATCGAGGGTAATATCCTCGACATCAAAAGGACTTCTCTGCCCCGCTTCCCAGAGAATAACTTCTTCTACATTTTCGTTGGCGTTTCTTTTAAAGAGAAATTTGTCGGAAAGTATTCCGTGGCCGGACATGGAGATAACGATTTGGGTTATGGAGGGATCGCATTGATTTATCAGGGTCGTAACCGCATCGATCAGCTCATCCTTTTTTTTGATATCGCCATTGACGATAGTCCCCGGCTTAAGCTCCTTTATGCCCGTTGCTTCAAGGTAGTATCCATCTTTGCGCTTGGCTACCTTCGCAAGCTTGAGTGAGTGACTACCGATGTCGAGCCCAACGGTCGACTGGTGTCCGTGAAATTTGCGAAGCCATTCCATTTGATATCACTGTCTTTAGGGTGAAAGTACCAACCGGGTCTACCTGAGACATCACAAGACATACCCTGAACGGATATGTTAACTTCTGATAAGTTACAGAGTTACACCCATATATAAGTGTGTATCATAATCGAATTTTTGTCAATGAAAAAGTGCTTGGAAGTAAATAATGATGAGACCTTACCTGTAGAGAAGCTGTTACCCGAATTGAAAGGTTCTGAGCGGGTCGCTTAATTCCTTGAGGGCAGAGAGGTTGAGGCAATACCCTCCCAGGGTATTTCCAGGAATGCTGAAGCCTTTGGAGTCAAGATGATTGAACGAATCGCCGCTAAATAATCGCTCAATTATCGAATCAATCAGACTGTAAATAAGTTTTAATGTGAAGGATAAAACACCTGCTAATTGGTGTAGGGCACCCAGGAGGTGTCTTGATCATTAAGGTACCGTTGAAGAACCATTTTTTTTATCTGCCTGACCGAGCCGCATCCTCCAACTGAAGTAACTGTCAGTAAGTGTATTTTACCTCTGCCATTTTCTTTCAGTTCGACTCTGTACCAACCGTCATTATATTTTGTCTTAGGAAGCCCGTCTCTCCAGGAAGGATTTTCATGGAGATGTGTAAGTGCCGACATCAACCCGTATTCGGATATTTCCAGAGCTTTCCGATGCTGTATGTGAAATGATTGCTGCTTGCTGCGTAAAATGCCGACAACCGCCCCTCCGACAATAAGCAGGGTAAGAATTGCAAGTAGTATACGAAAATGAATACTTGCATTGGAATTTTTCAGCCTGTTCACAAAATTTCTTAAAAGAATCAATTATCTCCCCTCCAAAGGCCCCTTTCACAACGCTACTGTTTGTGATAGGGATGGCCCTTCAAAATAGTAAATGCCCTGTAAAACTGCTCTGCGAGAAGCACCCAGCATAAACGATGTGGAAATGTCATCGAGGACAGACTTATGGTTTGCTGAGCCTTTTTTTTCAGATTCGATGATACACCGTAGGCTCCCCCGATCACAAAGACCAGTTGTTGCGAAGTGTTCATGACTTGTTCAACCCAGCAGGCAAATTCTTCACTGCTAAACTGCTTGCCCTCTTCTCCAAGTACTATCAGAGTACAATTAGAAGGAATTTTCTTTTCAATCCGTTTTTTTTCTTCTTCGAGGACATAATCTACTGCCGTGTTCTTCGCCGCTTTCAAAAAGATGGTATCCAGAGTGCAATAGGGTCGAAGCATTTTTCTGTATCTCTCAAGCTCCCCGCAAATGCTTTGCTTTTCTTTTCCTATACCAATAATTGTAACTGAAAATGCCACAAACACCTACACTCTATCGCCATTGATTCTGCTGGCGCTGCTTTTCAAAGACATATTTTACAATCTGATCACGTTTGCGCTGCTCTTCAAATTGCACAAACTGCCCATGATGTCTATAATAGGTAGTCGATTTTGCTTCCTGGAGACCGATTCTCAGAATTTTGCATGGTATCGAGGAGACGTTTACTCCGGGTATAGAAAAAGATACTGATATCAGATCCCCGGGGCGCAAAGACCGTTCACATATGAAACTGAGGCCTCCCCCACTCAAATCCAGGATTTTCCCGCTCACCCTCTCTCCCCTTTGAATTTCACTCTTTTCGGGGTCAGAGGTTTTCAACAGTCGAAAGCGCAGGGGGAAATTAACCGGTACCCGCACATATTTGCGCATCTGGTTGCGGCGCAGCTCCAGCGTATGGTAGAAGGATAATGAACCGGCGGCATCTGCATGAGCCACTCGCACTGGAATGCCATACAAACCATCCTGTTTTCGGGTAAAACTAAAATTTAACACTTCTCCCCGGGCAATCTGAGACAAATCCTCCTTTTCGCTGTCGTATTCCAGCGTAAATACGAATTCATCGGAGTCGACAACAGTGGCTCTCTGAACAAGCGGAATGCGAAGATCATTGCCAAAGATTGAACCAGACTGCCCGATGGATATATTACGGGTGGATACAAGAGGATGTTCAAACGGTAGATGGTGAAAGCCTGCTTTATGCCTGATTGAAGAGATCAAGGCATTCATCTCTTGATATGCCGCTTCACCTGGTTTTTTACTCAAAAGCAGGTTTATATGCTTATCGACGCATTTTTCAAAAACAGAGACGGATTGAAGGATTATTTGCGGCTGCAGGGATGGCTCTTGATTTCGCAGCTGTTGCAGACAGGCTGTCTCGGAAGCTGTCAGCCCCATTTTTCTGGCAGACTCATCCAATCGCTTGGCATTAGATTGAACCAGATCTTCCTTTTGCCTCACACTCCTGTAGGCATAGAATCCAATGAGGGCTCCCAAAATGAGCATCCCAATCGGCAGAAAGGACATGATTGCCGACCAGCTCGTCCCTTTCCATCCGATCTGCTCGATCACAGATTGCCCGAAAGCCAGATGAGCGAATATTCCTATATAAATACCGGTTTTATTTTTCATGGATACTCGCGACCATACGAATCTACATGGTCTTAAAATCATTTTATTATAGATAAGTAGTAAAATAGATTGTACATTTGTATTTCGGCCTTTCATATGAGCTGATATCTGCTAAAATATGATACGGTTTCAGATACAGGTGCCATCAATAGCTATTTTAATGTAAAAGTCACCATCCCGGCAAGGATCTAATGTGAAAAAAGTCCCGGTCGAAAATATCCAAAAAGATATGATCCTGGCACGCGATATCTGCGCGTCTTCTGGTAATATCCTGTTGGGCTCAGATACTCCCCTGACCCCGGCACTTGGCAGACGGCTGCGCAACTGGGGAATCACATTCGTATACGTGCATGGTGAAGAAGAAAACACCACGGAGCCAAAAGAACAGACTGTTGCTCCGGAGGAGGTCGGCAGGCATCTACAGGAAAAATTTTCTGAAGTAATGGATGATCCGATAATGCAGAAGATATTTACCGCGGTGTTTCGATACCGCATTCAAAAAGATACATAATCAGGATTCTTTTTGTGAAATACCGTCGTGATTTGCTCAAAGCCATAGAAAACGTTGCAAGCGTTCCCACTTTGCCCACGGTTATGGAGCGGATAACCATGCTGCTGCAAAATCCGCAAACATCGGCGGAGGAGATCGGTCGTGCAATCACCACCGACCAGTCTCTGGCATCAAAAGTACTGAAGCTGGTCAATTCTGCCTTCTATGGTTTCCCGGGAAGGATAAGTACAATCACTCATGCAGTCGTAATCCTTGGATTTGCCACCATAAAAAACATCGTCTTAACGGCCACAATCATTGATGTTTTTCGCAAAAGGCAGGCAGGTATCGCTGGATTTGACATGGAGCAGTTTTGGTTTCATTCGGTGGCCTGTGGTGCAGCAGCAAAATCATTGGCCAAGCTGGTTGGATGTAATGAGCGGGAGGAATGCTTTATCGCGGGCCTGCTCCACGATATCGGCAAAATCATTATCTGCCAATATCTTCCTGATGAATTTGAGCAAATTGTTACGAATGCTCAAAAAAAACATATACTCTTCCTGGAGAGTGAAGGCCAGCTTTTCAGAACGAGCCACCAGGAGATCGGTGGTTTTCTTACCGAAAGCTGGAATCTTCCCCAAAATCTTCAGTACCCGGTGAATTTCCATCACCAGCCTCAACCCGGTGATAAGTATTATACAATCACAGCAATCGTGCATATTGCGGACATTCTTGTTCGAGCGATGGACTATGGTAACAGCGGTGACCAAAAAATCCCCAAGGCATCTCATCGGGTGTGGGAGGATCTGGGACTAAATCACCTTTCGCTGCAACAAGTTCTTGAGAGTGTAAACGATGAAGTAGAAAAAGCTACAGTATTCATGCAAATATAAACCCTCCTTATGCATCCAGAGTGTTGCTGTCTTCCTCCTCACTAAAATTCTGTCTTTGAGAAAGTCTTTGCAGGCGGATTTTTTCCCTGACTTTCTGATTTTTCGAGAAATTTCTGGGAAGCGCGAAACTGTGTAGCGCGGTAAGGATCGCAAGGAAAAGGATAACCAGTCCTGCCACATGTACCAGTGATATTTGGTCGAAAAAAATCATTTTTTCTAAACCTCATCAAAGGGAGGAAGTATAACTTCTCGTATTTGTTTTTCAACCACTCTGTTGTCGATCAGGGATTTCATCTGCGTATGCAAGGACTCTGTAATTTTTGTTATCTTCTTTTGTTCCAGCTTCTTAAAAAAAGTCTGAAGAATACCAAAAGACATCTCTCCCAATTCGACGCCTGATCTGTTTCTGTGATACCGGGTCCCCATATCCACTTGCGCTATGGCGTCGAGGCCAAAGAGGGCATACATATCTATAAGGAGTCCTATTTCAACACCGTAGCCGCTTGAGAAGGGCACCTGCGAGATGCTTTTTTTTCGAAAGCCGTACTCTCCCGAAAGAGGCTGGGCAACCTGTGCAAGATCAGGATAGAACATACTCAATAGTGGGCGTATCAGTATCTCAGTGACGCGTCCACCATAATCATGAATTGTTTCACCATTGACCCGAAGCGGTCGTCTGTACTTACCTTTAACAAACTCGATGGATGAATCCATCAGCAAGGGTGCCGCAATCCCGTAAACAAATCGCTGATCAAAATTACTTATATCGGCATCGATGCACACCAGGATATCTCCATGTGCAACGAAGAGAGATTTCCATAGCGCAGCCCCTTTACCGTTAACGGAAAAACTGTCGGCCTGGATCTCTTCCACATCAAACACACGTGCTCCCGCTTTTTTTGCGACAGATTTTGTCTTATCCTGAGAACTGCCGTCCATTACAATTATTTCATCGACCAGTGTTGCCTCTTGCTTAAGAGCGCTGGAAATATTATTTACAATTTTCCCAATCGTTTTCTCCTCGTTGAGCGTCGGGATGACGACGGAGATGGAGGTTTTGTTTATTCTTTTTAGTTCAACCAGCGTGCTTACAGGCAAAAACTGACTATGGTGATACTCATTTATCATTTTTTTCTCCGGAAATTTTTCACCGAAAAACAGGCGGTTAACTCTATCCGTATAATTGCATGGCTCATATTTTATGATACAGAGCAATTATTGCGGAAACAAGTAGTTTCAGCAGGAATTGTGTGAATATACATATTGACATTGCAACTCTCTACAACTTATATTTTTGAGACTGTTCTCATATTTTATCCTTATATAGATAAGGAGTTCGGTTCCCAATGAAAACCGTAGTTGTAAACACAAAGAGCATCGAGCGCAAATGGTTTGTAATTGATGCATCCGACATGGTTTTAGGACGTTTGTCCTCCACCATAGCTAATCTTCTGATGGGAAAAGCCAAACCGGCATATTCACCCAATCAGGATCACGGCGATTATGTTATCGTTACCAACGCCGACAAGGTAGTGCTCACCGGCCGCAAAGCCGACACAAAAACCTACTTTCGGCACTCAGGATTTCCGGGTGGGGAAAAAATCAGGCCCTACAAGAAGCAGATGGAGCTTGATCCCACGCAGGTTATCAAACTTGCGGTAAAGGGTATGATTCCCAAGACAACATTGGGAAGACAGATATTGAAAAAACTTCATGTTTATGCGGGGGACAATCATCCCCATGCAGCTCAGAAACCCGAACCATTTGCGATCAAGTAAGATCAGCAATAAACATCATTAAAGGAGCTGATGATTTTGGAAAACGTCCAACGCGCAACTGGAAGACGTAAATCAGCAATCGCTTCGGTGATTCTAAAAAATGGCAAAGGCGAGCGCAAGATCAACGGAAAAGATATCAAAGATTACATCAAGAGTGACACTCTGATTATGGATATCGAAAAGCCGCTTGAGGTTCTGCAAGCCAGTGACTCATTCGACATTTCAGTTCGAGTACGCGGGGGTGGACTCAGCGGTCAATCCGGTGCTATCCGCCTGGGAATATCCCGTGCCCTTGCCGGTCTGAGCGAAGAGAATCATCGTTTACTTCGCAAGCATGGTCTTCTGACGCGCGATTCTCGTGAGGTAGAACGTAAGAAGTATGGCCTTGCCGGTGCACGCAAGCGCTTCCAGTTCTCGAAACGTTAATTGTTTTTTTTCTTTTATTCCAAACCCGAGTTGAGCGATTCTCTCTGGACGATTCGCGCAATTCAGGGCAGTTATAACCACGCACATACGACAGGCAGTGAACGGGTGTCCCGCGAGGGATCTTTCTCTGTGGTAAGTCGTATGGCGGAGTAACCCATTTAGTTAGGAGCATAAAATGTCCGCAGTTTCTCTACAGCAGCTACTCAAAGCAGGTACTCATTTCGGTCACCAGACAAAACGGTGGAATCCGAAAATGAAACGCTTTATCCTTTGCCCGCGAAACGGCATCTATATTGTAGACCTCAACAAGACAATGTCCAGCCTGGACACATTTGTCGACCGTGTCAGACGAGAGGTTGAGCGCGGCGGGAGAGTTCTTTTTGTTGGAACCAAAAAGCAGATCAAGGATGTTATACGAGAGGAAGCGACCCGTTGTGGAATGCCATATGTTACCGAGCGCTGGCTTGGAGGGATGCTGACCAATTTTCAGACTATTCGCCAGAGTGTATCTAAGCTTGAGAAGATAGAGGCGATGGAAAACGACGGTACCATGGAGGCGTTACCGAAGAAAGAAGTCCTCTCTCTCATGAAGCAGAAAGAGAAGCTTCTTTCGGTGCTTTCAGGTATTCGTCATATGCGCCGGCTTCCATCACTGATTTTTGTTGTTGATGCGATCAAGGAGCATATCGCTATAAGTGAAGCTCGCCGTCTTCGCATTCCAATCGGCGCCATAATCGACACAAATTGTGATCCTGACAGTGTCGATTATCCTATTCCCGGAAATGATGATGCTATCAAATCGGTGCACCTTATTACGAGTGCGATTTCGGAAACGATACTGAGTGTCAAGGCCATAAAGGAAGAGGAGCTTGAACAGGAAGCTGCCAAGGCTAAAGCTGCAGAAGATGAATCATTTGAGGAAGGCGAAGAACAGGAAGTAGAAGAAGTGGAAGAGGAAGAAGAGGACGGCAGCGAGAAAAAACCGACCCAAAAGCGTCGTGTCTTCCGTCGCAAGATGGTTAAGTCAGATGAGGACGAAGAATAGTCTTCTTACACCTTTTTTTATCATATTAAACTTGCTTATAACCGAATAGGTTCGAAAAAAAGGAGAATCTTCCCATGGCAATTACTGCTTCAATGGTAAAAGAGTTGCGCGAAAAGACAGGTCTGGGCATGATGGCTTGCAAGAAAGCACTGACCGAAACCGATGGCGACATGGAAAAAGCTATCGAAAACCTGCGCAAGCAGGGGCAGGCGACCGCTGCAAAGCGTGCGGGAAAAGCCGCAAAAGAAGGAAAAGTACACGTAATAATTCAGGAAAACGACGCCCTTATTTATGAGGTAAACTCGGAAACCGATTTTGTCGCCAGAAATGATGATTTTCTTTCATTCGTGGAGGCACTTGGCTCTCTGCTTATGAACAAAAAGCCATCCGATATGGATGCGGCAAAAGCACTCGTAGCAGAAGATTTTGGTGGCCAGAGTGTCGAGTCAAAAATTATGGAGCTGGTCGGTAAAATCGGGGAAAACATCTCTTTCCGCCGATTCAAAATCCTGCCGGTCGATAAAAGTAAACAGCGCGCGTTTTCCTATGTTCATGGAAACGGCCGAATCGGTGTGGTTTTGACGATTTCATCCGACAAACCTGAGGTTTTGAATTCTGAAGCTGTTGAGGAGCTTGGGAAGGATCTTGCCATGCAAATTGCCGCCTCAAACCCGTTGGCAATTTCCCGTGATATGGTTTCTCAGGAGCTTGTTTCAAAAGAGCGTGAAATTTTCCTGACTCAGGCACAAACATCCGGCAAACCCGAAAAAGTCTGGGAACGTATTGTGGATGGAAAATTGTCAAAGTTCTTCAAAGAAGTTGCTCTTCTTGAGCAGGAATATATCAAAGATACAGACCTTTCAGTAACCGACAGAATCAAGCAGACAGAGAAAGAAACGAATTCGTCTCTTTCTGTAGACGGCATGATTCGTTTCGAACTTGGTTCTGAAGAGGAGGAATGACTCACGTGCCAGTTGCCTTCAAGCGCATCCTTCTGAAACTCAGCGGAGAGGTTCTTGCCGGAGAAAAGGGTTACGGCTATGACCCTGAGACGGCATTCCGTGTAGCGCATGAGATAAAAGAAGTCTACGAACTGGGGGTTCAGATTGCTATTGTACTTGGCGGCGGCAACATATTTCGGGGGGTGGCAGGTGCCGCGCAGGGGTTTAACCGGAGCACCGGTGATACTGTAGGCATGCTTGCCACCATGATCAATGCCCTGCTTTTCAAAGAAACTCTGGAAACGCTGGCAATACCTGCTCGAGTACTGTCGGCCACGGAGATGAATAAAGTCTGCGAATATTACATCCGGGAACGTGCAATTAGACATCTTGAAAAACGCCGTGTTGTCATCATGGGTGGTGGTACGGGTAATCCCTATTTTACCACCGACACCGCAGCTGCACTCAGAGCCGCGGAAGTCAACTGTGATGTATTGATGAAGGCTACTAAAGTCGACGGGGTCTACGACTCCGATCCAGCCACAAATCCAGACGCCAAAAAACTGCAATCTTTATCCCCACAGGAAGCTCTGGAAAGAGGCATCCGGGTCATGGACGCTGCCGCATTTTCACTGTGCATGGATAACGATATACCCATTGCAGTATTTAAATTATTGGAAAAAGGTAATCTGCGTAAATGTATTGAAGGGCAACCTGTAGGTTCCGTAGTCAGAAAGGGAGCATGACCATGGCCGTGATAGAAGAAATCAATCAGGAGACCGAACAGCGGATGGCAAAATCTCTCGAGAGCCTGAAGCGTGATTTTTCCCGCATTCGTACCGGACGAGCTTCACCCTCCTTGCTCGAGGGAGTCACGGTTGACTATTACGGATCGCCGATGCCGATCAGCCAGGTCGGTAACATTTCAGTTCCGGAAGCACGGTTGATGATTATCCAGCCATGGGAAAAGAACATGCTTGCTCCGATTGAAAAGGCGATTATGGCATCCGATCTTGGGCTCAATCCGCAAAACGATGGTAACGTGATCAGAGTACCTATTCCTCCTTTGAGCGAGGATCGTCGAAAAGATTTATATAAAACATGTAAAAAAACTGCGGAAGAAAGCAAGATCGCCGTTAGAAATATCCGCCGCGACAGCAACGAAAAGTTGAAGAAGGCAGAAAAAAATAAAGAGATTACACAGGATGATCAGAAAAAGGCCATGGAATCCATTCAACAACTTACTGATAAATTTATTAAGGCTGTTGACGATCAACTGACTTTGAAAGAAAAAGAAATCATGGAAGTTTAATCATGATTAAACTTCCGGACATTATCAAACCCCCTTCATCGAAGGGGGTTTTTTCATTATCGGCATGCACGATTATGTATTTTATTCACTCCTTTGCATTTCAGTTTCATATGGTTTAAATTGGCAGATTATGAATGTACCGCAACATATCGGAATAATAATGGATGGCAATGGCAGATGGGCCCGCAACAGGGGTTTTCCTCGCACTGCGGGGCATAGAGAAGGTACCAATGCCACTCGCAGAATCGTAAGAGCATGTGGGGAAATCGGTATCAAGTACCTCACTATATATGTGTTTTCTGCCGAAAACTGGGGCAGACCCCGAACGGAGGTCAGATTACTCATGGAGCTTCTGGTCGAAATGCTCCACAAGGAAATCCAGGATCTCAATAAGAACAATGTCAAACTTCATACGATTGGTGATCTCTCAAAACTTCCCCCAAAGACGCATCGGGAGCTGATAAATGGAATTGAACAGACAAAAACAAACACCGGCCTTAACCTGATTCTTGCAATCAGTTATGGGGGGCGTTCGGAAATAGTCAGTGCGACTCGCCGGATTTGCAGAGAGGCGCTCCAGAATCCTTCCCTGATTGATTCTCTCGACGAGAAAACATTTGCCGAATATCTTTTTACGGCACCATTTCCCGACCCGGAACTCATTATCCGCACGGGGGGTGAAAAAAGAATAAGTAATTTTTTACTCTGGCAGGCTGCCTACTCCGAGCTCTACATCACAGACGTATTATGGCCAGACTTCAAAAAAGACACTCTTATCGAAGCCATTGAGGATTATAATCGCCGTGATCGGCGTTTTGGAAAGGTTCGCGAATCTAAATGAGTCACTCAAACCTCTTCAAACGAATCGTATTTGCTCTATGGGCGATACCTGTGGGCTGGTGGGTTATTAACTCCGAACTCTCACTTCTCCCCCCCTCCGTCGCCAAAACTCTTTTCGATGACCCAACGATCGTGCTTCGTCCCGGCCATCTGGTGGTAATTATTATCACATTCCTCGGCTTGTATGAATACCTATCGATGCTTAGTTTGCGCTATTCCCACAATGCTTTCTGGCTTGTATATTTCTGGTTTTTTTTCCAGCTTACATCATACTTTATGCCCATCAGGTTTACGCTGAGTCGCTCCCTTGATACATACATACTTTTAATGCTGGTTGCGCTTGAGGCTGCCATCTGGGGAAGAAAAGAAGGGCGATGGAAAAGGGCGAGTCTTCTTTTCAGTGGTACGGTTTTTCTCTCGATCGCCGGACAATCAATGCTTAATTTTTACAGCCCACCACTTCAGGAGATCTTTCCAAGGCGCTTTGACGCGCAGATGCTTTCTCAGGTAGGCCTGATTATCATTGTGGCATCCGTATTTCTGTGCGATTCTGCCGCATACTTTGCAGGAAAAATGTTTGGGAAGCACCATTTTTCCTCCATAAGCCCCAAAAAAACAATTGAAGGCGGTTTTGCGGGGTTAATCGCAGCAGTGATAATGAGCGCAATCGGTTGGTATTTTTTCGCATCCGATCAACATAATGTAGTCTGGGGTGTGATCATGGGTATTCTTATCGGCGTTTTTGCTCAGTTGGGAGATTTGCTCGTCTCACTGATTAAACGCTATTTCAGAGTCAAAGATGCCAGCAACATAATTCCCGGTCACGGAGGCATTCTCGACCGATTCGACAGCTTGTTCTTCACTGCCCCTATACTAAATCTTTTTTTTGTACTTATAGATAAAACATAATGCCTATGAAAGTATTACTTCTTGGCTCAACCGGCTCAATCGGAGCAAGTGCATGCAACTGCATTCTGCGATATCCGCACCGATTTGAACTTGTTGGGCTGTCGGCCAATAACAATGTAGATATTCTCCTCATGCAAATAGAACGGTTTAAACCTCATGCGGTGTGTGTCGCCTCCTCCAGAGGAGCCCGAAAAATTGGGGACAATCTGCCAGAGGATGTAACTTTGTACGAGGGCGAAAGAGGCCTCGAAAAAATGGTACAGCAGCTTGATTATGACATCCTGTTGAATGCGCTGGTGGGAGCGGTCGGCTTGCGTCCTACCGTAGCAGCGCTTAAAAGGGGGAAAAGAGTTGCGTTAGCCAATAAAGAATCCCTTGTCATCGGGGGAGATCTGATAAATGAGTTGATCGAACAGGGAAACGGTTCACTGATACCGATAGACAGCGAACATAGCGCAATTCTTCAGTGTCTAAATGGAGAATCACAGAAAAGCGTTGAGAAAATCACATTAACCGCATCCGGTGGACCTTTCAGAGAACTTCCTGGTGAGCAGTTTGCGGCCGTTACTCCACAACAGGCGTTGGACCATCCGACCTGGTCCATGGGAAACAAGATAACAATCGACTCCGCAACTCTGATGAATAAAGGTTTTGAATTGATCGAGGCTCATCATCTCTTTGACATCCCATATTCTCAATTGGATGTTGTGGTTCATCCACAATCAATCATTCATTCGATGGTGGTTTTTGATGATGGCGCGGTTATTGCACAAGCTGGTTTACCAGATATGGAACTTCCGATTCAGTATGCATTATCCTATCCGGACCGTCTTCCGATAGCAAGTTCAAGATTAGATCTGGCAAAAATCGGCTCTCTGACTTTTTCTGCTCCAGATACCAGCCGTTTTCCCTGTCTGAATCTGTGCATAAAAGCAGGAGAAAACGGGGGGGCCTATCCAATCATTCTTAACGCGGCAAACGAAATAGCAGTAGAGTCTTTTCTCATTGGCGCCATATCTTTTACTGATATACCCAGGCTAATCGATTCTGCTCTTCAAGAATTCACAAATTCGCGAATCACATCCGTTGAAGAGATTGAGCATATTGACAGAATTAGCAGAGAACAAACCAGAAAACGAATCGCATAATAGAAGGTAATCATGACTGCTCTTTTTTTACAGATAATCGTCGGATTTCTTGTACTCGGTATCCTTGTCTTCGTTCATGAACTTGGCCACTTTCTTATGGCGAAACTTTGCGGAATACGCGTACTTGCATTTTCAATTGGATTTGGCAAACCTCTATACAAAAAAACTGTCGGTGAAACAGAATATCGTATCAGCGCCGTGCCATTTGGCGGTTATGTACACATGGCTGGTGAGCACCCTGAGGATACCCAGGAAAACAAACCTGATGAGTTTCAGAATAAACCGATATGGCAGCGGGCTCTGGTTGCCGTCTCCGGACCCGGCGCCAATTTCCTTTTCTCCTTCGCCCTGCTTTGGGTCATATTCATGTCTGGCTCCCAACAACCGCTATATCTGGATAGACCGGTGGTTGGTGCTGTAGCTGACACATCCATAGCCGCCGAAGCGGGCCTGCTGCCCGGAGACAGTATCGTTGCGGTCAACAACGAAGATATTAATTCGTGGGAAGACCTCCAGAACATCTTCACAAAACAGGAGCCGATTTACCGCATCACCTATATTCGAAATAATAACTACGATACAACCACTATGGATATGGAAAATTATACCGAGGAAGGTCTCGCGATGGATCCCACAGGTGGGCTGCGGCCATCGCTTCCGGCAGTAATCGGAAATGTTGCACAAGGCAGTCCGGCAGAAGATGCCGGCTTGCAGAAAGGGGACACTATTGTCCGAATAGATGATGACAGTATTTATTCGTGGTTTCAGCTCTCTGACTATATTGCTTCCTACGACACTGTCAATCAACCGATGGAATTCCAGATCGAACGTAAAGATACCATCATGACGATCGCGGCATCCCCGGAATACGACACCACTGAGGGACGCTACCTGATGGGGGTCGCACCGGCACAACCGCCGACTCGTACGGTTAAGTACGGCTTTTTTGCCGCATTTTCCCAGGCGGGTGCAAAAACATGGGAATATACGACGATGATATTTGATGTTCTTGGGAAGCTGTTCAACCAGCAGGTTTCACCCAAACAACTGGCCGGCCCAATCGGCATCGTTCAGATGTCTGGGGTTGTAGCTCTTTCAGGACTGATTGCAATCCTCAATTTCATGGCTCTTATCGGAGTCAATTTGGCAGTTCTCAATCTTTTCCCCCTCATAATCACCGATGGCGGGATGCTACTGTTTCTGCTGCTTGAAGCTGTTCGTGGAAAGCCGTTGTCTCTGAAAAGCCAACTGCTAATCAACCGCATCGCTATTGCCTTCTTTATTACACTATTTCTGTTCGTGACATTTAACGACATCCGGCGAATACCGGAAATGTTCAAAATGTTCAACAGATAACTACCACCGGCGTTGCATCCCACGTTCCGACAATGTATAATTGAATCGCAATGATTCGCGTATCGAGCTTGGTACACACACCATGTTCCAAACTCGATACGTGGACATGATTCCGAAAAGATGGAATCACATTTCTCCTGAACGAATAAAAGATATCGATCCCGAAAACTAAATCATGTATAAATTTTTGTCTTCGTGTTATTCTTCAGACGTTTTAGCGATAGACTCGTAAGAAGGGAACGGCACTGTGATTTAATCAGTAATTGCAAGTTTTCGGACAATTTTGATTATGTCTTTTCATCCAAGGATTTTCTTTAAATTCTTAATTAGTTTCTGTTCAGATATCCATCCAGGGGGTGTATGCAGATATCAAGTATTCTACTCGTAGGTATATTCTCTCCAGCTCTCCAGATTTCTTTAAATAAAAATGGCTATGGCACAATTACTGTCGAGAATCCAGACGATATCACTGACCTTGAGCAGGATATCTCACTGGTTATAATTGATCAGTCCTGTCTACATAACCACCAGATTCACAACACTGAACGACTATATTTCCTTTCGGGCATGAAACCGATAATTATACTTCTTCACAGCCTGGATCAGCTCCAGCCGTCCCTTCAATCTTTGATACATGAGGGGACATTTGATTACATCTACGATCATGAAATAGAGAGTGGGCTGGCGATCAAACGGATTGAAAAATCATACATTTATTCGCGCACAGATCTTTACCTGCGCTGCGCTCAAAAAGATGTAGAAGAATGCAGACGGTTGGAACAGGAATTATCCATGAGAGCTCAAATTCTTCAGCATGAGCAGGAAATCAGTGCAAGTATTCTTTCATCGATTGGACATGGTTTATTGCTGTTCGACGAATCACATACAATCGTGGTTGCGAATCAAAGGGCACATGACCTGATAGGGGGAAAAAAAAGCCTGTTAGGATGCTCTCCAACCACTTTACACGGTAATATAAGATCGGTCATCGAGTCTTTTATTCAACATGAGTCCCCTCTCGACCACACTATACCGAGTCGCCAATGCAATCATGATGGACGAATACTTGCATTATCTGCATTTCCTCTTATCAACTGCCCTCATGCTTCCGGTACACTCGTGATTATCAATGATATCACCGAACAGGAATCCATCAATTTGCAGCTCTATCGGGCTGAAAAGCTTGCCACAGTCGGCACCATGCTTTCCGGAGTTGCTCATGAATTGCGCAATCCCCTGTCGATCATAAGCGGCAGAACTCAGCTTGTATCCCAGAAATTGACTGCTGAGGCACAGGAGTGGATATCATCTTATCTGAATACCATCGACCAGCAGGTCCGAAGATGCGCACATATTGTCAACAAGATACTTGACTTCACGCGCATAACAACAAACCGGCACCTTTCCTGCAATGCCTCTGAGCTGCTTGAAACCGCTCTCGGATACTTATCCTATCAGTATAGTGACCCTGATATTAAAATCAGTAAAATGTATGATAAGTGTCTTACTGTGTTTGGTGACCAGTCACGATTGATTCAGCTTTTCCTGAATATCATGAGCAATGCTGTACAGGCCATGGACGGGAAAGGATGCCTTTCATTATCATGCAGTCTTATAGAAGAAAACTACGGTCTTATCACCATTGCCGATACAGGACCGGGCATCTCACCTGAAGACGGTAAGAAGATATTTGATCCTTTTTTTACGACAAAAGATCCTGGTCAAGGCACCGGCCTGGGACTGTCTATAGCCAACAAAATTGCACACCAGAGCGGCGGCAGGCTGTGGTTTACTTCCCATCCGGGTGATACTCGATTCTTTGTCCGATTACCCTCTTTCGACTCACAGAAGCCCTGATTGCTATTTCCGAAGAAAGCTCCTAAGTCATTCACCATTTGGCAATTCAGTATCCGAACGCCCCGCGGCGACCATTGCCCGCGAAAAACACCAGAGCAGCCCTCCGAATATGCTGAGAAAAGCAACGCTTAGTGTCACAAAGCTCGCGGTCCCCAAGTCAGTTTCGACAAATGTTTTAGTGGTGTTTGCCGGTACGGAAAGTTTCTCGGAGGCATTTCGTAATGCCATCCGTACTATCCCGGAGACAGCACCCAGTAAAGCCGCGCCGGCCGGAAGAAGCAAGATCGGCCACACCTTACCGGTCTTCTGGTGCCCCAACTCTCTTTCTCCATGATCAGTCTTGTTGCTCACGGCATACATAACGATTAGTGGAATGGCTATGAAGAAAACATGTCCGACTAAATGAAACCACCAGTTCTGGTGCTGAAAAGAACTAGCCTCTGGGGTCGGAAAGGAGATGCAAAAATCACTTATTGTCCAGCCAATAAGGATCAGTAGAAAAGCAGGTGCAACATACTTCACAATCAATTCCCACCATCGACCAAGCACCCAGTCCGAGCGCTCGTTGGCATGATACCTCATCGCAGGGAGAAATTTCCCCTTCCATGCCCAGCCGACAACCAAAGTTTCGGCAAGTGCAACAGAAAGAATACCGAATGGTCCGTTCACCAGATCGTCAGCCAGGCCCAACCAGTTTAAACCTCCCTTCCCACAGGAGAAAATAATCCCCAGGACAGCACCAATCATACAGATAAGCGGCAGTGTCTTCTTACGATTCCACGACTCTTTTGCATTGTCATTTATACTTGCCTGCACAGCCTCAACGATCGAGAATGCGGAGTCGATACCAAGAGTCAGCAGTGCGATAAAAAATATCGCGGCAAAGATCGTTGAACCTGCCGGAAGCTGTGAAAGCGCATATGGGTAAACCGCAAAGGCAAGCCCCGGTCCATCGGCAACAGCATTTTCAACCGGAAGATCACCTAGTTTGGCCATGTTACCGATCACCGAAAAAACTGCCAGTCCCGCAACAAAACTGGTGGCCAGATCACCTAATGCAACGATCGAAGCATTGTTATTGATATCGGATTTCTTGTGTAGAAACGACGCATAGCAGATCATTACCGCAAAACCCAGACTCAGGCTGAAAAACACCTGTGAGAAAGCTAGTCTCCATGTGTCTGCGTGAGCAAGTTTACTCCAGTCAGGCTCCAGGTAGTAGTGAAGACCGGTACTTGCCCCATCGAGGGTAAGGCCTCTCAGTGTGAGAATAATAAGCATAATCCAGGGTATCGGAACTGTAAAAAGCACCACCTTACTGACCCATTTTACCCCCTTGAAAAGGCTGAGATAAATCAGCCCCCAACTCACGAGGGTAGCGATAAGAACTGAAGGGCGGGGAAAAGAGAGAGCAAATGTTTCTTCATAGTTAAGCATTCGGTTAAAGAAAGCATTTTTTGCTTCGTCGATTCCTCCAGCCCAGGGAATAGGGCGGGCGGGGTTAACAATAGAGAGTATACTGTCCCATAGCATGACGAGACTGTATCCGAGGATTACCGTGTAGTATGTGATAATCACAAACGCGACAACAGACAGCCACCATCCCACAAAACGATACCTGCCGAGTATTCTCCCGAATGCTCCGGGAGGGCTGTTTTGAGTCCAGTGCCCAACCGCATACTCCATGATCAGAAGCGGAAGACCGATCATAAGCATGGCGATAAAGTAGGGTACGAGAAAAGCTCCGCCACCTCCCGCATATAACTTATAAGGAAATGCCCAGAGATTACCCAGTCCTACCGCAGAGCCAATGGCAGCCATAATAAAAGCCATTCGCCCCGCCCAATGTTCACGCTTTTGCATACAAAACACCCTCACCCAGATTATTACTCAGATGCATCTCATCCGGAAATTATGTAATTCTCACGCAGCGATCCGCTTACCCGCTTGGGGCATGCCGGCTTCAGCCGTCTTGAATAACAAACCACGTATTCCGCGCGTTTGCTTCAACCCTTCTGCCCTAATGGATTGCACGGAATCATCCGCTCACAACCGCACAATGTAGGCTCAAAGGCTTTTAGAACTGCTGTTTTTCCTGAAGCCAACGTTCCGCTTCAATCGCAGCCATACATCCGCTGCCCGCCGCGGTAATGGCCTGCCGGTATTTATCATCCTGAACATCTCCTGCCGCAAATACCCCCTCCACCGAAGTAACGGTTGAATCGGCTTTTGTAACTATGTAGCCTTTCGCATCGGTGTCTATCTGACCCTTCACAAACCCGGTATTAGGAATATGCCCTATTGCTTCAAACGCCCCCGACACTTCCAAATTCATCAGTTCGCCAGTTTTTATATCTTTTAGGCGTATACCCGTCAGGTGCTCATTACCAAGAAATTCATCGACAACTTTATTCCATAAAATCTCGATCTTTGGATGTTCCATCGCTCGCTTTGCCATTATTTTGCTGGCCCGAAGTTCATCGCGACGGTGAATCATGTACACCTTTGAACCAAACTGCGTCAGGTGATTCGCCTCTTCCACCGCAGAATCTCCCCCACCGATAACCGCCAGTGGTTTATTACGAAAAACCGGCAATGCGCCATCACATACGGCACAAGCCGATATTCCCTTTCCCCACAGCTCCTTTTCTGAATCCAGGGGAAGACGGCGGGCGGTTGCCCCGGTGGCAATGATAAGCGATTTAGCCTCATAGGTGGCTCCACTCATTGAGGTGATCTGAAAAGGATAAACACCCAGGTTTACATCGGTGACATCCTCCATTACCATTTCTGTTCCGAACCTCTGCGCCTGCTCCCTCATATTCGACATGAGTTTCTGTCCATCGATGCCCTCGGGATGTCCCGGAAAATTCTCGACAACACCAGTGGTCATAAGTTGCCCTCCAGGCATTCCTCCCACCTGAAACCCCTCAAACAACAGCGGTGTCATTCCGGCCCGTGATGCGTAAATTGCAGCAGTAAATCCGGCCGGGCCTGACCCAATGATAACCATCTCCCTGGACATAAAACGCCTCCGATTGATCCTCTATTGTACTACATTTTTACCATAAAACAAATAGCATGCAATTACAGGAATATAAATGAATTCAACCCATATGGGGCAATTTCGGGAATTATTTAAAATCGAAAAGAAAGATGCTTATTAGAGAGCGGTCATGTGTTTTGGCACTTCAAAAATGTATATTTGATCCTCTTATCCGCCAGCTTCTATCAGAAGGATCACAGAAAATGAGTTCACTCAGCACGATTTTAACAGATATATTTTCTTCCGCATTTGAACAACTTGGTTTAGAGAAACGCTTCGGGCAGGTAATCGAATCCGGTCGGCCTGACCTTGGTCAATTTCAATGTAACGGGGCCCTTGCCTGTGCGAAACAAACCAAACAAAATCCACGTAAATTGGCCGAAAATATCATCGAGATAGTCCGAAGTCAGGAGATCTTAGAGAATCTTACCATAGCCGGACCGGGGTTCATAAATATAACCCTTAGTGATTCCTTTCTTGCACATCATATAGGGCAAATGCACAACGATGAAAGACTTGGCTGCCCAAAAACAGAATCTCCTAAAAAGGTGATAATCGATTTCGGCGGCCCCAATGTGGCCAAACCCATGCATGTAGGCCATCTTCGATCCAGTATCATCGGAGACTGTCTTCAAAGGCTGATTAGATTTTTGGGTCATGAGGTTACCAGTGACAATCACATGGGCGACTGGGGCACTCAAATGGGTATGCTTATCTGTGAGCTTAAGCGCCAGAAACCGCAATTGCCCTATTTTCAAGAGCAATTCAGCGGCGAGTACCCAGCGGAGTCACCGGTGACGATTCAGGATCTGGAGACGATGTATCCGCAAGCATCCCAACGATGTAAAACCAATCCCGAGGACATGGCAGAGGCTGTCGCAGCCACATCTGAGCTGCAGAGAGGACGTAAAGGGTACGTGGCCTTATGGAAACATTTCGTGGCCTTATCGGTAGCCGAACTGCAGCGCGATTTCTCTTCGCTGGGAATAAGCTTCGATCACTGGTTGGGTGAAAGCCACTATAAAGAACGCATGGAAGAGCTGGTCAATGAATTACGTAGGAGCCCATACACAGAGATCAGCGAAGGAGCGCTGATCATTCCGGTAGCGCGCAAAGATGATAAAAAAGAGATCCCTCCACTTCTTATAGAAAAAAGCGGCGGTGGTTTTTTATACGGCACCTCCGATCTTGCGACTATTCAGGAACGCGTGGAACGATTCGGGGCCGAGGAGATCCTTTACGTGGTCGACAAAAGACAGGGGCTTCATTTTGAGCAGGTGTTTCGGGCTGCACGAAAAACCGGTATCGCCCCCGAATCGGTTACATTGAAACATCTTGGTTTCGGAACAGTAAATGGTCCGGACGGAAAACCCTTCAAAACTCGGGAGGGAGGGGTGATGAAACTATCCGAGCTGATTGTTCAGGTAACCCAGAAGGCGCGACTGCGCATGGAGGAGGCCGGCGTTGCTCAGGGATTTTCTGAGCAAGAAAAGGCTCTTATAGCCGGGAATGTCGGACTGGCGGCCTTGAAATTTGCCGATTTGTCCAACCACCGGGAATCCAATTACATTTTCGATTTAGACAAGTTCACTCAATTCGAAGGGAAAACCGGACCCTATCTCCTCTATTCAGCAGTTCGCATCAAATCGATTCTTCGCAATGCTGCGAAAAAGGGCATATCGGGTGGACCCATTCTTTCACCTGCCGATCCAGAACGTAAGCTCATGCTTGTGATGGGACAAATGCCGGATATTTTCCAAAGTACTCGTGAGTCATACCTACCCAATTATCTCTGTGATTTCGCCTACTCCCTGTCACAGGAATTCAACCGTTTTTATCGTGAATGTCACATCCTGAATGAATCGGATAAAGCCCGTCAAGCTTCATGGGTTTCCCTTATCGAAGTGGTTTTAAGACAGATGGAGCTGACACTTTCAATTCTGGGTATCGATGTGCCGGAGAGAATGTAGCCCAGATTAAGCTACTGTCTCACGGCCATTCACCTGTAATCGCTCAATTCTGACATAGATAAGAGAACAAGAGAAGAACAAAAAAACCCGTGTACAAGATCAGCGTTTATGAAAATCTTTAAGCATTCTTTTGGCGATGCGCCATTATCTGCTTTGAGTGGTTAGTCTCCTGATAAGCCACATAAAGCCGCTGAATAACCGTAATGTAAGAAAGCACGGTAATTAAACCCAACCCCCACACCATGGCTTTGGGACCTATGAGAAGAAAAAAGGCTGTGAGAATGATTCGTTCGGGACGCTGAAGAAGGCCTGTATTGCAAGCTATGCCTTCACTTTCAACGCGAGCTTTGACATAACTGACCAGATTGGCCCCTGTCAAGGCTGCTATCGAAAGTAAGATGGCGATAGAGGTCTGGTGCCCTGTTCGTATATAGAAAGCAGCTATACCGGCAATCCAGAGAATCTCGGTTAGCCTGTCACAGGTGGAATCAAGGATGCCTCCAAAAACGCTCATTTGATTGTTCTCGCGTGCGATAAGCCCATCCAGGCCGTCCATAATTGCTCCACATGTGGCTAGTAAGATAGACAGGTACCATTTGCCGATATAGGCATACCAGCCTGCGCTGCCGAAAAAAGCGACTCCAGTGAAAGTAAGTACATTAGGATGTAATCTCAGGCGAATCGCAATATGGGCAATCGGTCTTATGATGTTATTATAGAGAGGTTTGAGACCTTCAATCATCGCTAATTTTTTTCACCCTGGCGTTTTAACACAGAAAAGTTCCAAACGAGCTTGATCGGTAGTTCTGAAATATATATATTAACGAGTCTGTATATCTAGGAAATAATCTGGAGGACGTAATGGCAAAAACCTGTGAAGTATGTGGAAAGCATCCTCGTGCCGGTCGGTCCGTATCACATGCGCATAATGTGAATAAACGTATCTTTTTTCCAAATTTGCGTACGATCAAAACCACAGTGAACGGAACCAGCAAACGTATCAAAATCTGCATGAAATGCTTGAAAGCCACTGCTAAAGTATAATCTAGGCTTCTTTAGCAATAAAAAAACGCCGGTATGTCAGACATATCGGCGTTTTTTATTTGCTATACGGCAGTACTAAAACCTGAATGCAATCATTTTACGACAACCGCTCTCCTGATAGGATAGTGTTTACCATTCTTTTTGGTTATAATTATAAATGATCCGTTACCCAGGTTTTTCAATACATGTTTATAATTGTTATCGTTGACCCGAGCGACTTCTCTTCCACGCGGATCGTATATGATACCGGTCCCCCCCAGCTCAAACTGCTTCTTCATCGGAATTTTATCCTTCACCTGAGGACGATAGGCGATGGACGCAGGGGTTCCAGCCTCAAATTCATCGAAACTCACCGTGACATTTGAATCGGCAATCAGGGCAACCGCGTTGAAATCATAGCTTGCATCCCCAAAATCCGCACCGGACAACACATCACCGTTTACGACAAACTGGCGATCAGCGGTGATTTCCAGCGTGTCCACCGTACCATGGATATCAGAGGATTGACGGGGACTGATTGAGGTCACCTCGCTCGAAAGAGCAGCATACTGCCTTGCCCCATTTATATAGTACATAAACGCATCGTAATCTCTCGTGTAGCTGGAACCGGACATCGTGACATTTTGAGATAGAAGCATAACACCGTAAAATGCATACTCGGATCCACTTTCCCGCTCTACAATAACTTTGACCGGGGCGTTTTGGTATTGACCGTCAGTATACACGATTGTTCGAGCGTTCTGGTTACCTGCGTTCAATCGAAGTGCATCACCCGTGTTCTCGACCGTACCGGCGTTTACAAAGGTATTCCAACCGTATAGATCACCATCGTCAAAATCATCGCTGAAATGATATCTGGGAGTAACATCTACGTTTTCGTCTGTTACGAGTACATGATCAAAAGAGACGGTTTCGTTGGCATTGACAACCAAACCGATGTCGCCGCTATCAAAGGAAGGATCTTCTACTTCTGTGAGAAGAACATCGTTGCAGCTGATTTGAATAGTACTACCCGACTTGCTTATCACCAACTCGTTACTCCCTGATGATTTAATGAAGGAATTGAACCCCAGATCGATTGTTGAAGGAGAAAACGAATTACCATCACGGGTATATTTACCTAACGAAAACTGTTTGTTTGCACCAATAGTAAACTGGTATCCACCAGCATCATCGTCCCAGCAAAAAATTACACCTGCATTGGCGAAACTACTGGCAAGAGCCTCAAACGAAACTCTGTAGGAGAAGTTTGAAAAATCGGCACTATGTTTTAGCACCGCAACCGATCCCCCTGTGTTTTCAACGACATACCGGCCGTTTTGCGCTTCAGCGGTAACATCTCCAAACAACGTGACCCATTGATCGTCAGTGTCGAAATTATCTTCGAATAGATTGTCACTTCTTGCAATACATACCAGTATAAAGACAATCAATCCGCATAACGCTGGTACTCTAGGCATTCTTATCCCCCTTTTAGCGGAAATAACAGAAAGTTTCCGCAAAATCCGTATATAATTATATATTATAAGTCATTTATCGATCATTGTCAACGAATCGCAGTCGTGAACTGGTCGTAATTTTCAAATACTTCTATTTATTTCCGGTATCACCTACATAATAGTCGTAGTAGCAGGTAGAATGTTCAAAAAGATTAAAATAAATATACTCTATCTTCGAACAGGAAAGCTTTTTATCTGGGGCTTTATAATTCTGGGAATAGATTCCTTTTCCGCATCATGCACGGGAGCAGAAGATAATCTCAGAGTATGGCTTTTTGCGTCCAGTCGAAAGCCGATTCGTCAGGCCGATCAGGAATGGGACTCCTTCCAAACATATGGTTTAAGGTTTGAATTACCCACACCAGCCCGCCTGCTCAACATGACGGTATCACTGGATGGCGGAAAACTCGCGCGCGTTTGCCCCCCCTACCAGCATCATGCAATCGTCCATGGAACGATTTCTTTCCATTTTACACCACCATGGTTCGATCAAAAAATTTTTTCTGTTCGTCCTTTTACAGGCATATCCAACACAATGGTTTTCCCCTGGGACAGTAAACCTGTAGAAGACATGGATGTTTTCAAATCGACCGAAAGCGAATTCGGAGTAGTCGCAGGAATCGAGCCGCTGCTGACGTTCAAGAGGTACCTGGTAGCACTTCCGATTCAGCTCGATCATGTCATGTCGCATCCACACCCGTTTACGACATTTGCCATGAGCCTCAGCCTGGGATGGAGTTTCTAATGAACAAGATCTGCCTGGTCACATGCACCGTGATAGCGGCTCTGAATCTGCCCTCATTTTGTGAACCAGAAGCCATCCCCTTTCCTCTGGACGGAGCAACAACTCTCCGCTGGAACCGACTCGAACCACTCTCCTCCTCTAACCTCTACGGAATAATCGAAGGTGACATATTGGATAGCTTTCCTGTTTCGCACTTGTCGGATATGGGGATATGCCTGTGGTCAGAGTCAGCTGAAGATATTCGATTCAGCGCGTTGGGAGAAGCAGGTTCGGAGTTCGGCGATCCACTCTTGAATAAACTTGATGATCCCGCACTTGCAAACCGGGATCATTACACCCTGCAGGAATACAGTGTCAAGCTCCCCCGGCTTCCGGTCAGATTATTTAGTGGAAACCGCTATGTAGATCATTATTCCGATAGATTCGACACCTTATGGAACGTTTATGGTGCCCGCACAGGCAAAAGAATGAAATATGACTACAAGGGATTGACTCACGGAAGTTCGGGCGGATATAGTCTGAATACCGACAGGGTAAAAGCGTGGGGGTTTGTTGATACATACGGCAGTTGGGGCGCAACCCCGTTTTTTTTCTCTCCAATACGCCGAAATGGTATCCGGATCAACCAACATATCGAATACCGCACCGAAGATCATATCTATTCCGGTAAAATTGTACGGGACCGCTATAATCGATTCTACGATCACCAAAACCCTTGCGAATACACAGACTGGCTGATATCCGGACACTCCCACCATTCCCTGTCCGGATCATCCTTCGGAACACTCGAGCTGTCTTATAATTCATCAGTTACTCCCGAAACCCGTTTCGGAGCCGCACTCGGGGATTCACTTCCGAATATCCGATGGCTTTTGCACGGTGCTGTATACAACAATGGACGTCCGGAGCTGTCTGCATCCGCCGAATGGAAGACGGTGAATAATTTTTTCTTCAACGGCAAGGGAGCATGGGAATACCATCCGCGCCCCAAAGAATTTACATTTTATGAACATGATGATCCCGTTCACTACCGAACTGCCGATTTCCACCGACGAATGGTATTCCTTCAAGCCGGATACCGGCCCAGCTTTTCTCTTCCGGTGCAGATAGCCGGCTGGTATCGCTATTCCGATCGTGAACCCTTTGAGATAATCGAAACACATGCAGAAAGCACGGTCATATTTTATGACACACTCACAGATATTTGTCATCATTTTAGCGGCCTGTCGGCCGGCTTTGATTACACAAGGGGACGTTTTTTTGCCAGGTGGCATGCAGATGCCGGATTTAGGCTGGAAGATGCTCACACGCGTTTTCATTTGCCCTGGCGAAGTTTTGTCGAACTGGGCTACGGATCTCCACAGCTGAACTGGTTTTACACCACGATACGCTATGAGCTGCGGTCGAAAGGCAATCTCAGTTTTTATGATAAGAACACCAACGAAATCTACGACAAACGATCCCCTGCACAGGATGATCTGTCACTGAATCTGATGATTCCCTTTCTCCTGCCTATCGTTCGTGACTATGTCCGATCCCGTGTGTGGATATCCGCCCAATCGATTCGGCTTTTCTCCGCCGAGAAGCGCCTGCGCATCCACCCGAATGGAAACCTTATCGGTCCGCGCCTACGTGTGGCTTTTGACATGGCGATCAGATGAAGGTGTTTTTTTATTCTCCACCGCTTATAATAAAAATTATCAGGCCCAGATTTTCAATTCGAAAAGCTGACGTTTCACATATCCTGCCCAATCCTTATTCGCAATAGGATTACTCGGACTTGGATGCAGGATTTTTCCACATCGTACATGGCTATCGTCGCATACATCACGGATTCGAGTGTATGCAAAATTGCCGATGCCGATAACATAGTCTGCATTCAAAGCATGTATCAGACTAAGTAGATGCTCATTACAGATACGAAAAAGTTTCTCCCGCTCCCGTACAGGAAGTTTATCCGGAGTACGATTACGACCGCTTTCTTCCATGAATACCAGCGGGCAGTAGTTGGCTACATAATGTTCTTCAAAAAAACGTTGGGGTGAGATAAATCGTTCCTTGAAAAGACCCCAGAGCCGCTTTCCGCTAACCTCCGACCGTTTGCAGGCAAAACCATCAACAGGTCGCTTGGGATGTTGAATAACCGGCACGTCTACACATCCTTCAATACACAACCAGTCACGGACGGCATTGATCTCTCCAAAAGGAACACCGGTTTGTGCCATTCCCCATGGCCCCGGGTTCATTCCCACAAATACTACTTTCTTTTTCCCGCCACCATACATTTCCACATATTTTTTGTGACATTTCCATGCATATACCAGTGGATTATACACATGGGTTACGGGTGCAGTGAACGAAAGCGCATTCGCACTGTCCCGAAGAATTTCCGTCGCCTTCAATATTCTTTTTCTTGACATCACCCTGAGCCCTTTATATCGAGATTTTTAAAATGCCCCGACCATCTTGTCACTATCTGTAATCACCGTAACATACTCGTAATGTTTTTTTATGGAAAGATGTTTCGTCAAGGCATACATTTTCATGAGGCTGCTCCTGACGTCGTAATAATCCTATTTCAACAGCATGTTTTCGTACGGTATCTTCCTGGTCCCACGATAATCCCGGAAGCCGCGCGACTGCTGTTTGACTGGCCTCCAGCAGCCAATAAATCACTAGGCGGTCGAATAAGGCCTTAAGGCCGCTGTTTCTCTCGGCCCATGGAACCGCTATTTGTGATACGCCATTTCTTTACAGTGTGATGTCCTGCACGGTGAGCTATTTGTGGGGTTATTTCTTCCCCGGTGAAGTCTAATGATATGTCATTGACGTACCAAGGAGCGGACAAACCTGAAATACATTCATACAATTTTATGTCTTTCATGTGAATAATCTACATTTTGGGCCACACGATATCCAGTAGCGCCCGGATAATTTAGAAACAAACAGCTGCCACAAGCCTAACAAACAGCTATCAAAATGATAATAAAAGGCTGTCACTAGCTTAACAAACAGCTATCTCAAGCCTAACTTAATCCCAATATTTTCAATCTATCTTACTCATTCACTATTTAACAGCAGCTTTTTCTCGGTAAATTAATTGACTGAGGTTGCAGTGATTTCATTAACAGTGATCGCTCTTATGGAGCGGCTGATTTGGGGAGGCAGTTATGCTTTTGTTGAAGGTTGTGGGATTGTTGTTGGTTGTGGCGGCTCATGTTGCGGGTCAAACTGGAAGGATCAGTGGTACGGTTACCACAAGCGAGAGTGATAAACCGATTGCGGGTGTAAAGGTATTGCTGGAAGGAACTTCGATACATGCTGGAACTGACGTTTCGGGAAAATTTAATCTTCCTGTGGTAGATGTTGGAGAGTATACAGTGGTGTTTACAGCGCTGGGGTATACTAGTGATACTATGAAGGTCGTTGTTAATGAAGGCCAGATTACGACAATCGATGCACAGCTTGAGCAGCAGATTCATACTCTTCCGACTAAAAAGGTAAGAAGCCGTTTGGAGGGGCAGAGCAGGGCTCTCAATCAGCAGAAAATCGCAGATAATATAAAGAATGTTATTGCTGCTGATTATATTGACCGTTTTCCAGATCAGAACAGTGCAGAGGCCATGCAGCGTATTTCTGGAATAAGTGTGCAGCGTGATCAGGGTGAGGGACGCTATGTACAGATTCGCGGCTCAAAGCCTGCTCATACATCGGTGAATGTCAATGGTGTTAATCTTCCCGCACCTGAGGGTGATGGTCGAAGCGTGGCAATGGATGTTATTCCTGCGGATGTACTTTCACAGATTGAGGTAACCAAAGCACCTACACCAGATATGGATGGCGGAGCGATAGGTGGAACAGTTAATCTTGAAACCAAAAAGGCAGTTTCCGAAGAACTAACCCTGCAAACTTCTGCTGCCCTCGGTTACAATGCGCAGAATGGTGGTCGGGAATTCGGAGCCAGACCGCTCAACGGTCAGGGGTCGTTGACCGTTGGGAAGAGGTTTGCCGATAATAAACTGGGATTGCTTCTGGGTTCAAGTTATCTTCGCACCAATCGTGGTTCAGACAATTCAGAATACGCATGGGGTGGGGATAATTTGGAT
Source organism: uncultured Fibrobacterota bacterium (assembly GCA_964419255.1). GTDB lineage: Bacteria > Fibrobacterota > Chitinivibrionia > Chitinivibrionales > CAYFVL01 > CAZPHU01. The sequence goes on from CAYQOU010000002.1 coordinate 44,505, forward strand.
GAACTCGAGGAATTCGAGCTTCGGGATTACACCGTTACCCGTGATCGTCTTGGTATCAATGCTGTTTTTGATGTCAAGCCAAATGACAACGTGAACTTCTTTTTATCAGGACTATATAACCGTTTCGGTGATCAGGAATATCGGCGTTTGACCATGCCGGTGTTTGAGGACACCGAAGTGGTTCGTGAGCTTAAGGACCGTTATGAAGTACAGGATATTTTCGCCTTAAGCCTGGGTGGAGAGATTGAAGCTGGGCGAATAAAACTTGAGCCCAGTGTTGCCTACTCTTTTGCACGTGAAGACGAACCGGATGCATTTGAATCATACTGGAATATGGAACCAAGCTCATTAAGTGCTGACATTTCCGATGACCGTGACCATCCGGCAATAAGAAGCTCGACAGACCTTGATAATGCGGAAGAATATGAATTTGATGAAATTGAGATTGGCGACAATATTACTCAGGAGAATAATTTGGAGGGCGCTCTTGACATGACTCTTCCTCTGGCCCTGGGGACCAGTGCTCTTGAGCTCAAAGCCGGGGTAAAGGGGCGCCAGAGAATGAAAATGCGCGATGAACTCAAAGAGATATATACCTATGAAGGAAGTGACAATTTGACAATGGATATGGTTACGGGAGACTACAACAATCCGGAGTTTCTCAATGGAAAATATCCCAACTCAGCAAGAAGTTTTGTTGACCCGAAAAAGATCAGAGATTATTTCGAGGATAACAGAAGCAGCTTTGAACTTATTGATGAAGTTGACCTTCTTGAGGATAAGTGGCTGGCCGATTATGAAGCAACAGAAAAGGTTGGAGCTGGCTATTTGCAGGCTAAGCTTTCTCATCGCAGTCTGTCTTTTCTAGGTGGTTTTCGCATGGAGTACACCGGAGCAAATTATCTGGGATATCAGTTCAATGAAGCGACTGCTCGAGTTAGTGAAGATGAAGGCTATACAAATTCACTGGAATTTTTACCAATGCTGCATGCTAAATATTCACCGGTGGATAATCTCAATATCCGTGCAGCATACACGCGTTCCTTTGCACGACCGGATTTTGAAAAACTTGTGCCATTTTACCTTATCAATGATGATGGCGATGAGGCTGAATTGGGTAATCCTGATCTGGAAAATACCCATGCAAATTCATTCGATCTGCTTGGTGAATATTTCTTTGAATCGGTTGGTGTAATTTCGGCTGGAGTGTTTGCAAAATTAATCGACGGTTTTATCTATACCCGTATCACCAATAATGGATCGGTCGAGGAGGAGCAGCCGGTTAATGGTAATGATGCTCTGCTTTACGGTTTTGAAGCAAGCTTTGAAAAACAATTGAACTTTCTTCCTTCTTTTCTTAGTGGGTTAGGCATTGGCGGGAATTACACTTATGCTCATTCTGAAGCTGAAGTGGAAACTGTACGTGAAGAAGGTGAAGCATCTATGGTCAGAACAATCAGGCTTCCAGGACAATCAGATCACGTTTTCAATGCTTATATACAATATGAGAAATATGGATTCAGCTCTCGTCTTGCCACCAACTACCACAGTGATTTCATTGATGAGGTTGGTGCAGAAAAGGGTGATGATGAATTTTACGATGAACATCTCCAGCTTGATCTCTCTTTTAGCTATACACTGCCGACATTGAAAACTCTGGTTGTATTCGCAGACTTTGTCAATATCACTGATGCTCCGCTTCGCTACTACAGTCTCAATGGAGATGATGAAGAAATCACTCTTCAGCAGGAATATTACTCATGGTGGAGCACATTTGGTATAAAGTATTCATTCTAAAATATTGGAACCGGTACTATGAAATATATTTACATAACAGTATTCGCATTCATGCTTTTCGCTGTTTCCTGTCAAAAGGAATCAGAAATGAAAACAGCAGAGGATTCAACCAAAAAGAGCATGGTAAAAGCCGCATCCCCGCCGGTGGTTAAAGAAGCATTTGCCACTCAGCTGGATACCGTCGACAACCTTGACAGCCCGGGATTCTGGCAGGGCCCGGAGGGGAAAAACTGGCTGCTTGCTACTGCAAAGGATAGTAATAAAGTCATAGTGTATGATGCTGCAACAGGTGAGAAAATGACCTCTTTTGGTCAGGGTGGAAACGGACCTGGAGAGCTTAATCGCCCTAATGGTATCGCGGTTGTGGATTCGGTGGCTTTTGTGGTGGAACGAGATAACCACCGTATCCAGCTTTTTGCTCTCCCGTCCTTACAGCCCCTATGCATTGTTGGAGAGAAGAATCTGCGTCGTCCTTACGGAATAACTGTCGACAACCATAATGGATTGTATCATTTGTATGTTACAGATAATTATGAAAACCCCGACGAGAGTATTCCTGCTTTAGACAGTCTTGGTCACCGTGTCCATCATTTCACCGTTGCTCTTTCTGAAGGTGAACCGCAGGTGAGGCACATCCGGGCTTTTGGTGATACTGAGGGTGAGGGAGTGCTCTATAAAGTTGAATCTATCCTGATGGACCGGATATACAACAGATTGCTTATAGCCGATGAGTTTGAGATACAGCGAAACATCAAGATATATACACTCGAGGGTTCCTTTACAGGTGCCGTTTTCGACAGTGCCTTTTTTGCGTACGAACCTGAAGGTATCGCCTTATGGTCATGTTCGTCCGATTCATCGGGGTACTATATAGCCACCGATCAGGATGAGGATGTTAATACATTTCAGGTATTTGACCGCAGGACACTGAAGTACCGCGGCGGATTTACCGGTGAGATTACTCGCAACACCGATGGTGTGGCATTAACACAAGCTGCTTTCGGCCCTTTTTCTCACGGAGTTTTTTATCCCGTTCACAACGACGGAAGTGTGACTGCAATAGCATGGGATGAAATCGCTTCAGCTCTGAATCTTAGGGTAAAATGTGACTAAAAAGCAATTTCGTCTTGCCCTCTGCGATACTGCATCCGGGGGCAATTTTCTTTCTATGGTGTGCAGCAATATAGCTGTACACCCATATCACCTGAAATAATTTTTGAAAGTGAGATGAAAAACATGAACTTTCGTAAATCAAACACTACCATTTTTGCTTTTTTGGTATTCCTTTTTGTCTCTTTACAGGCTCAGGGGGTAACCAAAGAAAACAGGGCCGATCACTCACATGAGCCTGATATTTTTCTTAGAGTGGCTATTATAGGCGATGCTGAACCCAAGCCTCTGGCTGAGTTCCCCAATATGGGTGCCGCAGTTGAGCATGTTAATGATCTTGTCAAAAAACAAACAGTCGATTTCATTATCGGCGTTGGTGATATACCACATAAAGGTACAAAAATCCAATACGAAGCAGCGACTTCGGTTCTGGAAAAGCTTGCAGCTCCATTCTATCCAATTATGGGTAATGAAGAGAATAACAGCACTGTAGAACGGTTCTTGCACTATGCTGCTAAATGGAACAGTCCTATAGACAATCCCCGATATGTACTTGAATATGATCAGATGGCATTTGTCTTTGCATCACCGGATTTTGGTCGTGATTTCAATGATACAGGCGCGACCTGGATACATGAACAGATTCAGCGTTTGGCTCCAAAACCGGTTTTGCTGATCGTGCATGGTGCACAAACAGGTGTCTATCAGGAAAACCCGAACAAAGGTATTCACAATGAGCTCTTTAAAAAAAAGGTAATCACACAGCCCAATTTGGCAGCGGTTATTTCCGGTGATCTGCACATGGATATGGATCGGGTGGTGCACTCAAAGAAAATTGACCATGTACATTATCTTCATATTCCTGCTTTGGAACGTACCAAAATTCCTGATAAGACAAGGCATACTCCCATGTTCAGGGTGATGACTATTGGGACTGATGGGAATGTTACGGTTGAAACATATGAGGTTGGGATATCTGAACCACTCCAAAAGCACTCTTATTCATTTTCATTAAACCTGAAGAACAAATAATAAAGGCCGTATACTGAATTCCCAAACGTGGTTTTTGGATTAACCCAATGCCAGAGTTTCCTTAGAATCATATTACAATGTACGGAAATGAGAAGGAATCTGTGCAGGAATATCCAGATCGCCAACCGTTAGGAAAATCATATTTAACCACTTCGGCCACAATGAAGGCAGCGCGACATCCTGCTTTTTGGGCTTGATCCAACCTCAAGCAGTTCATCGGATTTGATATTGAACCAAGTCAGACAAAATCCCTGGATTTTTAGTTGACGAGAATTTTAACTATTAATGGTCATGGGCATAATCCTCCTGATAAACGGTTTATTTGCCAAAAAAATAATCAGTGAGACGCCCATGTTCTATACTGTCAAAGATTTAGTCGTTTATACGTTTTGGCAATCTCGGATTTACCCTCTTTTCTTATATTCCGGCCTTACAATATCACCGAGAGGATAGGAGCCGAGAATTCTGAAGAACGTAGTTATTTCCTGGAGATGATTCAGAGCATTCTTTTGTGCTTTGTCATGAGCATACCCCTGAAAATCGAGATAGAAAAGATATTCAAAATTCTTTCCATTAACGGGACGACTTTCTATCTTGTAAAGATCTATATCTCTTAAGGCGAAGACACTTAAGGCCTTGAAAAGCGCTCCAGGTATGTTCTTTGTAGAAAAGACAATGGAGGTTTTGATATCTTTAGCACTACACGGCTTCTTTTGCCTGCGAGCGAGTATGAGAAATCTTGTCATATTATTTCGATTATCTTCGATATGCCGAGCCAGTACCGACATATCGTAATCTATTGCAGCCTGCATGGAGGCTATGGCAGCGGAATCCTTCAGATGCTCTTCTTTTATTTTTTTTACAGCCGCAGCAGTGTTGGATACCGCTACAATCTCGATGGATTTCATCAGCTCAAGATACCTTTTACATTGCGCTAAGGCTTGGGGGTGAGAAAATACTCGTCTGATTTTTGACTTGGTGATCCCACGATTTGCAATCAAATAGTGACTTACCTGTAAAACGATCTCCCCAATGATAAACAGATCGTTTTCAAGCAGGAGATCATAATTCTGATGTATACTGCCGGCCAAGGAATTTTCGATGGGAATAACCCCATACTGTGCCTGTTTATCGGCAACAGCCCGAAAAACATCTGTGAATTCCTTTCTTGGAACTACTTTCTTATTTTTCCCGAAAAACAAGACCGCCGCCAATTCCCCGAATGCCCCTCTTTCCCCCTGAAAAGCCACTGCCATCAATAGAGTCTCCTTGCAAGAACATATTTCCGTCTAAAAAAAGAGGAACCCAAGGTACTATATGTAACGCCACGTTTACTACTTGCATGCGCGAAACGTCCATTCCCTACATAGATTCCAACGTGGTTTATCTTTCTGGAAATACCATTTCTGAAAAACACCAAATCCCCGGCTTTCAGCTGATTTTTGGAAATCAGAGTACCCATCTTACTCATATCATGGGACGTCCGTGGCAGTGTTGTATTGGTTAGGTCTCTGTATACCGCTCGAACAAAACCGCTGCAGTCAAAGCCCTTTCTTGTCGTACCGCCCCAGCGGTACGGTACACCGATATACGAATCAACAATTTGGTGCAACCGCGATTCGGAAACAGTTCCGGCTGATGATAAGGCTTTTTTGGCGGTATCACTGATGGGTTTTTCCTGTGAGACTTTCGAGGGAGGAATTTTGGTGGGCCTGCTGTAGCGTACCTGTGGTGTGCAGCCAAAGATCAGAAAACTTAATATAATTAAACCAGCTGCAAATACATATAGTCGCCAACAAACCGAATTCATCAGCTATTCCATCAGTGTTTGAGTCGCGTAGCCCAGTTTCATCAACGTATCTTCCCTCCATTTGGGCGCCATAAACTGTACACCAATCGGCAAGTCGCCATGCTTACCGCAGGGTATACTGATGCCAGGAATACCCGCCAGATTAGCGGATACCGTGTAGGTATCGGTCAAATACATCTGCAAAGGATTTTGCACCTTCTCGCCGATTCTGAACGCAGGTGTCGGCGCGACCGGAGAAACAATAGCATCGCAGGATGTAAATGCGTGGTCGAAATCCTGTCCAATCAGAGTTCGCACCTTGGCCCCTTTAAGATAATATGCATCATAATAGCCGGAGCTTAATACATAGGTTCCCAGCATAATGCGCCTTTTCACCTCTGCACCAAAGCCTTCTTCACGGGTTGCACAGTACATCTCCTGTAGAGTTTTCCGATTGTCGCTTCGAAAGCCGTATTTTACTCCATCATATCTGGCCAAATTGGATGATGCTTCCGCGGTGCATATGATATAGTATGCAGCGATTGCATACTGAAGGTGGGGCAATGATATATCTACCACTTCTGCCCCCAGAGAAACCAAAGCGTCTATAGTATTCTGAACCGCGTTGCGGACAGTATCAGACAGCCCTTCACCGAAGTATTCTTTCGGAATGCCAAGTTTCATGGAGCGGAGATCGGTGGTGTATAGTGAGTCATCATTTTCAAATGGTTTTCCCGCGCAGGTCGAGTCTCGCGCATCTTCCCCCGCAATCACCGACAGGAGCAACCCCGCATCGCGAATGTCGGTTGCAACCGGACCTATTTGATCGAGTGATGAGGCAAATGCGACCAAACCGTATCGGCTAACTCGACCATAAGTAGGTTTCATGCCGATAACACCACAATGACTACATGGCTGACGGATTGATCCTCCGGTATCGGAGCCCAGAGCAAGGGGCACAAAGCCTGCGGCTACAGCCGCGGCGCTTCCACCACTGCTTCCTCCCGGAGTATATTCGGTGTTGTTCGGATTACGGGTCAGGCCACCGGCAGCCGTTTCAGTGCTTGATCCCATGGCGAATTCGTCCATGTTTGTTTTCCCTACAATTACAGCTCCGGCCTCTTTTAGAAACTGGACAACCGCAGCATCGTAAGGCGGCACAAAGTGCTGAAGCATTTTGGATGAGCAGGTGGTCGGAATCCCTTTTGTACAGATATTATCCTTAACGGCAACCGGGATACCTAGAAGAGGTTTAGCCGCTTTTTCCTCGGAATTCAGATTATCAAGTTCACGCGCCTGTATTCTGGCCTCTTCTGAGTGAACGTTGGTAAATGCGTTAACCTTCGCATCACCCTTTTCGATACGGGCAAGAGATTCTTCCACAATCTCTATGCATTTTTTTTTGCCACTTTTCAAATCAGAAACAACCGATTTCATATCTTTATCAAAAAAAGGCATCACGATATCCTCTCGGGATCTTACTTATACCAACGAAAAAAATACAAACTGATAAAAATTCCGATTACAGAAAGGAGACTAAATTTCATTTGTAAGCCAATCTGAAATTTTATAGCATTTAGATCAATTACGACAGGTTCAGGAAAGCCTATGCCAAAAAGAATGTTGTATGTAAAGAAGGTTTTGACCACATTATCACCAGTCGGCATCATGGTAACCAAACCGTTTAAGTACGAACCAATTATAACGCCTACCAAGACCACCAGAAGCAGTGTTCCAAAGCTCTTCTCTTTCAGACTGACCGCCATCGGTACGCTCCCTTCTTACCAATTCATTTGGTACTAACCATTGTTCTCTGGACTTTGAATATACAATACGTTTCCGTTAAAAGTCAGCAAAAGCATTAGCTTCTGGGATATTCTTTAAGCACCATTTTGGCCGTATACCGCTTCTGGTTACGTATAAATGTCACCTTGACCCTATCTTCCACAAAATAATTCAGGAAGAAACCGTCGATATCCATATGATTGCGGATCTTACGCTTTCCCATTTGAACGATTATATCCCCTTCCTTAAGACCGCAGATATCTCCTGGACTTCCCTTTTCAACATCGGTAACCAACACCCCCTCAGATTGATCATAACCGAAAGCCAGTGCAACTGACCGATCCAGGTTCTGAACAGTTATTCCGGTCCAGATCTGACGACGGTGGCCATGATTAAGCAACTCGTCAATAACGCGCTTGGCACTGTTTATCGGAATCGCAAACCCAATCCCAATCGATCCCCTGTTATTATTACTTCCCGTGTAAATAAACGTATTTATACCTACGACCTCCCCCTTTGCATTCAAAAGGGGCCCTCCCGAGTTGCCCGGATTGATAGCAGCATCGGTTTGAATCATATTCTGATAGTAAACCTTATCCGAGGGAGCAAAATTTCTTCTCAGAGCGCTAACAACCCCCACGGTAACCGTAGGTCGAGGGTCATTGAAAAAATTCAGAAAAGGATTTCCTATGGCAATAACCCACTCCCCGATCATCAGATCCTCGGAATCGCCGATTTTTAGTGTTGCCAATCCCTTTTTATCTACCTTTATGAGTGCCAAATCCGAGTAAGGATCACGCCCGACAACTTTTCCTTCAAGCTGCTTGCCATCGGGTAAATCCACATACAGCTTTTGAGCCCCCTCGACAACATGATTATTTGTCAAAATGAGGCCATCCTCATCGATAACAAATCCCGATCCCATGTTCTCGACCTCTTTATATTGAGGAACCAGACGATGGGGAAGAAATGGATTGAAAAAATCACGCTGATAGTAAAGCGATCCCACATATTGCAATTGAGTCACTATGATTCCAACGACGCCGGAAGATACCCGCTCGGTTGCAGCTACTATTGCGGTACGCCGTGAATCGGTAATCGACTGCTGAGTGGAAGGACGAGAAATCGGCGGCTTACGCTCAGACAGATTCGAAGCAAACCCGGAAGAATCTCGACTATCGGATTCCGCCGGTTGCATCTCAATATTGTTTCTTCGGTATATCCTGCGGATTGCTTCCCCTCCGACAACAGCTCCCAAAATCAATCCAACCAGAAGCAACAAAACATATATACTGGAACGCCCTAAGGTATTCATAATTCTTCCTCCGGATAGAAGACATTTTCCAGCACCAGCCCACATGCGGGAGCAGTTTCACCAGCCCTGTTTCGATCTTTTGAATTTAAAATTTCCCCGACTGAGTATTGTTTTTTTCCCCGCCCGATATCGATCATTGTTCCAACTAGTGATCGCACCATTTTATATAAAAACCGATTTGCCTCAATTGTAAAAATGATCAGTTTTTCTTCGAAATCGATCCCCGCCCTATACACTGTACAATCCATGGTGTTGTGAGAATGACCGGATGAGCAGAATGCGGAAAAGTCATTTTTCCCCACCAGGCTGGATGCTTCCTGTTGTACCCGGGACCAATCGACATCATACGGCATATACCAGCTTTGATGAGCCGACAGAGGCCTCTTTCGTAAGGTTATTCTATATGTATACAGCCGCTTGATCGCACTATATCGAGCATGAAACGTATCGTCAACCGCTACCATGTTGTAAACAGCTATATCCCTCGGGAGTAACGAGTTGACGGACCGTATGCACTGATCCACATCCGTATTCTCCGGCAGCTCGATGTGGGCTCCCTGCCCCCGTGCATGCACCCCCGCATCTGTGCGTCCCGCACCGACCACACGACACGCCTTTCGAACAACCGTAGAAAAGGCCTTCTCCAGGGTACTCTGGATACTAACCGCATCGAGTTGCGATTGCCAGCCGGAATAACATGCTCCATTGTATTCCACTCTGAAGAAGAATCGCACTATACTTTTTCCTTTTCACACAGCTCCGCCACCCGAACGATACGATAACAAAGTAATTCGACTTCATACCGTGAAGCCTCGCATCTGCCCGTTTTTACGCCTACATCGAATTCACGTAACCAGTAGAATATTTGCTTTAGATGGTGTTCTTTAAATGAGCGGGCGTGACGAACGATGTCGGACAAAACGATCACCGGGTAGGCTTTCTTGACCGGATCTGAAGCAGTCAACAGCCCGGAGGCTACACCGATTTCATGGGCGAGCTCATTTTTTTGGGTATAATGTAATGAATCGCTCAGATAAGAGCCCATTTTCTCAGGATTAGCCACCGCAAAGGCCCGGATGCGAAATAATGCCCAGAAATGGCGGAAGGTAGCATATACAAATGAAGGCCCCGAAAACGAAGCGGCAAATAAGGAATCCAGTATACTCAGGCATCGCACAAAATCCTTGGCCCCCAACGCTCGTGATAGTTCGAAAAAATTCTTCTCTCGGGTTGCGCCGGTTATGCTCATGATAGCATCTTTGTTTATGGGAACTCCGGGAGATAAATGAATATCGATCTTCTGTAATTCAGAATAGAGCATATCCAGCTCCGAGCCGACTAATTCTATGAGACATTCCGCATCAGATTTACTCATTTTTCGTCCAAAGAATACAGGCACCTGTGAGATTAGCCAGTCGGCGATTTTGTAATCCGGTGGCCTGCTATATTCATACAGAGCCACTTTATCCGGAACGGATTTCATCTGTTTTTTAACCGCCAGTGCATCCAGAATCTTTCCAGCTCCATCCTTGCGTTTCTGATTAACATCGATATCGGCTATGCAGTATATATCCGGCGGCGCCATCTCTATCACCCGAGCCAATTGCTTGAGTTCACCGTCGGACAGTTCATTCAAATGACGTATGTGAAACAGACGGTTTTCCTGAAAAAGTGAGGGCGTCATCATTCTTTCGGCAAAGCTGGAGAACGATTCAGTACTCGAATCAAACCGCTCTTCAGTTATGCTTTCATTATCAGCAAAAAGTTTCTCAATGATTTCTTCGCGCACCGCTTCTCGGGTGATTGTATCGCTACCAGCAAGAAACGAGAAATGAGAAGGCCTGCCTTTAATCATCCCGCTTTTTCTCATACTATCAATTGCTCCAGAAAGTGTACCGATTCATTCATCGATGCGGAAAACTTCATTTGAGCATCAATAAAAGCCCGTGCCTCTGTTTTCAAAGTCTTTATTATCCGAGAAGCCAGTTCTTTTCCATCCTCTACCTGGAAGCCGACACCAGCTGATTGTAATCTGTCACAGCTTTGCTGTTGGGCATGCGTGTGAGGCCCAAAAAAGACCGGTATTCCGTATTGAGCAGCTTCCCACACGTTGTGACCACCAATCTGAACAAATGTGCCACCAACGACGGCCGCGTCGGCAATCATGTACACCGTTTCGAGTACTCCATATGCTTCAATCACCGCCACGTGCCAGTCTCTTCCGGCAGAAAGAGCGGTAAGGTGCAAAACATCCGCCGCCAGTTGATTGACAATGGGCATGGTCGATTTGAGGTGCCGTGGTACAATAATCCATTTAACTTTCATTCCAGATTCGCGCATCTCTTCACATGCAGTACTGATAATGACAGCTTCATCCTTATGAACGCATCCAACCGTGATCACCAGCTCGTCGCCGATCGCAAGATCAGATCTGATTGCTGCCCATTTCTCCTGAGATGGACGCTTTATAACCACATGGCTCTTTAAGTTACCGATAACGCTGATATTGTGGCCATCAACGCCCAACTTCTCAAACCGTTCTCCGTACACCTCATTTTGAACGAGAACCGGATTTAGATACTCAAAAAGTGTCCGGAATAAAAAACCAAAAGTTTTGTATGCTTCGAATGACTTTTCTTCCAGCCGGCCGTTGACTATACCAACCGGCACATTCCTTTTCCGACACACCCATAATAATGCCGGCCAAATCTCGGTTTCCATGATCCAGACGCGGGATATGGAAAAGCTCTTAAGCATTCTTTTCATTAGAGGAATGGTATCAAAAGGAAGATATCCTATTGCACAAGCAGTATCAGGTTTGTTTTTTTCCAGAAACGCGACACCAGTTTCGGATGTCGCTGTGAGTACGTATACAACTCCGGGTTTCTTTTGTTCAAGTATGCGTAGAAACTGCAGCAACAGTTTAGCCTCGCCTAAAGATGCGGCATGTAACCAGTGCACGACTTTACCATTAAATGGCTTCACGGCATAGGGAAGGCGGTTTCTTGCCCTCACGTGCATAGTACGTGCCCGTTGTTTACCCAGAAGCGGAATAATACCGTAGCGAAAACAATTTAAAAAGAGACTGTAAACGTGCAAAGCAAGTGAATTTAGGCTATTTTTCATAATTATTGGAATACTGTGACCCTGTTCTTTCCATCCCTTTTCGATTGATACAAGGCCTGATCGGCTTTGCTTATCAGTTCATCCTTAGGTGTTTTTTCTGATCCATCGTAACAGTCCAAACCGATACTCACCGTATAGGTCACCTGTTTTTGAGAAAAGGTGAAGGGAGTATCAGCAACAGCCTCACAGATGCGTTGTGCCATTATCAAAGCCCCCTCGGCATTGGTTTCGGGAAGCACTAAGGCAAACTCCTCCCCTCCGTAACGCGCCAGAACATCACCACCCCGAATGGCATCCGATATTCTTCTAGTCAAATCGACCAGTACAGCATCGCCAACCAGATGTCCATACGAATCATTGATCTTTTTGAAATCATCTATATCTATTAGCGCAAGACAAAAAGGATGTTTATGGCGATTTGCTCTTGCGATCTCTCGTTCGAGAGTTTCATGGAACATACGATGGTTTGCTACACCGGTGAGACTGTCGGTTTTTGCCTGCATTTTGGCCTGAAGGTCGAGATATCCATGCTCTACAATGGAAGAGGTTATTGAGGCAAATACGTATAGAAACTGGTTTTTCTGCGCATCAAGTGGCTGGTCTTTTCTGCATACCACACTCAGATAACCGATCGTCTTGCCAAGAACAGAAAGTCCAATGGTAATGGGCTCCAATTTTTCCACCTCTGAATTGTCGGCCTGCTGCTTCTTACCACTGAAAATGGTAATAGGATAGTCCCCAAGCGGCTGTTTTTCCGTTTCTCTTGTCTCCGCGGCCAGATCGTCATGAAGTTTTTCTATGAGTGGTTTGATCTGTTTTTCCGTTATCGAGCCGATTCTAGGCATAGCAAACGATTCACGAAAACCAATGAAATCTACGGTAATGGCGCAATATTCAGCCTTAAGTTGAGAATTTACCTCCTCCAAAATGACCCGCATAATTTCAGTAGTATCAAGTGAAAGCATCAGTTTGCGACAGAAATAGTAGAGCGCGGCGACATCATGAAAATGACGCTTAATCTCGGGAACACTCACATCCTCATTTCTCATCAGCATGACACTTTTAAGATGAAATATGCGGCCGGCAAGCGCTTTTTCAACCTGATACAGAAAATCGTCAACCGATAGTGGCTTTAGCAGGTATGAGGTAACACCCAGATTTATCGCTTCCGCAGCCGAGTCAATCGACCCGTAGCCGGTTATCATAATTACTTCTGTGTATGGATCTTTCTGTTTAGCACTTTTCAGCACATCTAACCCGGAGCCATCCAGCAGTTTCAAATCGGTAATAACCAGATCGTAGCTGATTGAATTGATTTTCTCAATGCTTGATGCGACAGATTCTGCCACATGGATCATGTCATACGTATCTTCAAGGGCACGCTTCAGGAAGTTGCTAACAACAGGATCATCATCTACAATAAGAATTGAACAATCTTTAGGCTTTTTAACATCTTGGATAGTCATTATCTACTCTATGCTTTGCACCTGGTTGCATTCACGAGGTTAATTGTGGGGGGCATGGGAGTACAATATAACTCTAATATACTAATTGAAATGCGACCGGATCAGGCACTTTTTGAACAGAATGGTTCATATAACAAAATAATGGTTTGACTTTATCAGCCTCTCAAGCTATTTTATTTTTCCATAAAAGCGGTATGGAGTAAACACATTTAATTTCAACAAGATAGTTACTACCATGAAAACAATCAACTTACTATATGTTCTTCTCATGGGCATTGGTGTCTTTATTTCCTGTAGCGAAAACCCATTCGATTCCACCACGGATCTTGGTAAAGATATAATAGAAGATTTCGATTCTACGATAACCGATTTCGATCGAAATTTCAAGACCGTGCAGCTTGAACTGGAAGTTTTATCCGACACGACCATTTTTCTAGAATCAGGTGATTTCCCGGCAGGTGTTCGTTCCTCTTCACCTTTTCGTGTCGGTATATGGGAAAACGAAAAAGCAACCACATATCTGGAATTCGATGGAAGAACATTTTTAAGCACATTTAGAGAGACAGAAGACAGCCTGACAGAAGACAGCCTGCAGCTGAGACTTAATTTCACCGACACTCTGGAAGAAATATCTCTTCATGTTCTTTCCGGCACTATCGATTCGTCCTATTCTTTTTCTGACCTTCATGAATATGAGACAGACAGCCTCGCACCAGATAGTATTCTGGCCCTGGAGGCAACTTTTGATCTGGCCTCCCTTGTAGAAGAGATTGCCCAAAGAATTCAGGACGGTCTTATCATTGAAGAAGATAACGATGAGGTCGATACCACCTATCCGGATGTCGCATTTCTGATAAAATCCGACTCTCCGGTAAATGGCATTCAGGATGCGAACCTGACATTTGTCACCAGAGATGGCGAAGATATAGAAGAAACAGAAATCGATTTTCAGGGGGCTCTTTTCGATGTTAATGTCATAGATGCGGATGATAACCCCGTGTCGTCACTGGCTACCGATCGCACGGCAATCCTAGCTATTGATTTTGCTCCACTGTGGGATGTACTTCTTGATGATACCGAAGAAATGACCTATCAGTCATTTTTAGTCACTGAACTTACGATCCGGGCTGATGCCGTTGCGAACCTTAGTCCCCAGGACAGCGCGATTGTGTTTACGTATGCTCTTGAGCCGTCTATTGTTGCAAATGACACCGATCTTGCCAACCTGGGAAGTATTCAATTAAACCCGGACTCGACTACAGCCGTACTTAGAATAGAACGATTCCTAAACACCATATCGGGCACACCCGAAACTGCTTACCTTCATTTGCCAATAAACTCCAATGCGAATGAACTATTTAGTAAAATCAATTGGCATCCTATGGAAGAGGTTTCCATACGGGCTGTTTTAACCACTCCACGGTAGGAATATATGCGATCAATCTACATAGCAACAGTTACTTTGTCACTCTGTGCATTTCAATTAGCCGCTCAATCGGTGCTTTCTCTTCAATACCCATTGGGGTTACCAATCAATCCTACTTCGGGAATGTCATCTAATATGGGAGGAGCTGGAGTGGGTATGGCCAACCCAAACCAAATTCTGCTCAAAAACCCGGCTAACCTTGGAATAATAGATCAGACCACGTTTTCTTCCTTTATCTCCCTCGATTTTCTTCAAATACGAGATGAGGATAGAAACACCGAGCATTTTCAGCTTGTTCCAGAACAGGTCTCTTTCGCATTTCCGGTGGGGATGTTCGGAACTATTGGCTTTGGTGTATTGAACCAGACTGATGCGACGGTGAAGTTTGAGTTACCCTCAGAGGATGTCGGCAATGAACTGGAAGGCCAGTTGGCTTTGGATCGCGAAGGTGGACTTACCAGCTGGCAGCTGGGGTGGGGAAGAAACCTTGATCGCTGGATTCATCTTGGAGTCGCCTATCAGCGTCTCTACTTTAACCTTAACAGCACTGAAATCAAACAAATACCGGAACTTGAGGCCGCTATGGCCAGAGACAGCACCTATCTGCAATATCGTGGTAACGGTATACGACTTGGCATACTCGTCCCCCTGGGAGATCTAACTGCCGGCATGAGCTGGAACTATGTTTTTGATGGTGAAGCGGATGTCAGAAGTGTAACGAAATTAAGTTCCGGTAATACAACAGTGGCAAATACCGACAGCAGCTACGAGCTTGATTTTATTCTCCCCCCCACTTTCACCGTTGGCGCTGCTTATCAGATTAATCCACAATGGCTGACGGCCGTGGATGTGAGCCTGACACAATGGAATCAGTTTAAGTCCGGCGGCCCGATTTCCAAGCCGCAACGGGACAATACAATGGAGTTAGGCCTCGGGACGCAGTTTATTCCTTCGCCCGAAGCTCTCTCACCCGAATACTGGGAAACGGTACAATACCGTGCTGGATTCAGATACGATCAGCTCCCAGATGAGAATAGCATGAATTTTGCTATATCGCTTGGGGCAGGCTTACCGCTTCGAGCTGGAGGCCTGTTGGATGTTGTAGCCAAACTGGGTAGACGCACAGATGACTCCTATTCGGAATATTCTGAAAATTACATCCATATCGGCCTGGGCATTAACGGTGGCCGAGCCGGGCGCAACGCATACGAGGGTAATTAATTGATGTGATCTTATAGGTAGTCTTCACGAAAGGGGGAGTCCATGCAATCAGGTAAGTCTCCAGAAAACAGTGCCTCCAGTAAGAAAAAGACTATGAACGACCAAACCGAATCGCAAAAGGGTGTTTCCAAGGAAAACACCACAAAAAGTTCATCAATTCCCAGGGATGTCAAAGGTGAACGGAGTATAAAAAAAGCCGGCTCCACAAGCCCCTCTTCCAAAACACCGGGAGCTACCAGCGCCAAAACCGAAGAAGAGCATAACCGCCTGTCTGGTGGTGCTATGAGGCGCAATTCGTGGTCTCCCGCATCTTTTGTACCGGCTGCTTATGCCGAACGTCAGAGCAAAATGGCACCACGTTATTTTTTCAATACCAGCATTCCACAATCTTATCATCAATCGTACTTCAGAGCCATGGCACGTGATCCTGAATGGATTTTCGCATATTGGGAAATAAATCCTGATCAAATTCAGAAAGCTAAATCATCTCTTGGTGACGATTTCGAGTCTTCCAAAAAGATAATTCGTCTGATTGATGTAACGGTTATACAGTACGACGGCACAAACTCCTCTTCTTTCACCGATGTCGAGGTCAATGATTTTGCCACCAACTGGTATTTAAAAGTTCCTCAGTCCGATCGAAGTTACTTGCTTGAAATCGGTTTTTTATCTCCACGAGGCTGTTTTGAGGTTCTTATTCGTTCAAATGTAGTACAGATCCCGCGTGCTAAGCCCAGCACGAATACTGAGAGCGAATGGAACACTGTCGACACAGATGAATTATTACGCCTGTCCGGTCTGAATAGAATTCAGATCGGGGCAAGCGAAAGCATGGTTCTTCAACAATTGGAAAAAAAAGCCAAGTACAATAGCCCTCTATCGATGGAGCAAATCGGCGCGAGTGAAAATGTGCTTTTGCAGGGAGCAAGCGAGCAACTCAGCTCCGACTGGTTCGCAAATCGTTAGATTCCTCCTTCAGTTAATAAGGATGCCTTTAAAAGGCATCCTTTTTTTTGTGGTTAACACATGGACTTTCATAAGAGGTTACGGCGACCTGCAGGATATGTCAGCCTGATTTTACATGCCCATCTTCCTTTTGTTCGTCACCCGGAGTGTGACTATAACATGGAAGAAAACTGGCTTTTTGAAGCCATCAGCGAGACATACATCCCACTGTTGATTACTTTCGGCAATCTTCTGGATGATAGGATTGCTTTTCGCATTACCATTTCATTAACCCCGACTCTCTGCTCGATGCTCTCAGATGAGTTTCTCCAATACCGATATATACAGTATATCGATCGACTGATTGAGCTGGCAGAGAAAGAAACTATCCGCACAAAATCTGATCCAGAGATAAACAAGACTGCTCACATGTATTTGGATAAATTCCGGACATGCAAAAGAACATTCGTTGATGTACATGATGGCAACATTCTGGATGGGTTTCGAGATCTACAAAACAGGGGCGTGTTGGAGATAATCACCTGCGGAGCTACTCACGGTTTTTTCCCAAACATGATCAAGCAGGAAAAGACCGTACGGGCTCAGATCGATGTAGCCGTAAAAACACACATGCGTTTTTTCGGCATTCAACCTGCAGGGTTCTGGCTACCGGAATGCGGGTACTTTCCCGGTGTGGAGAAATATCTTGATGAGGCACAGATTCGATACTTTTTCGTTGATACCCATGGAATCCTCTATGCAGATCCACGCCCGTCATACGGCGTATTCGCACCAGTTATTTGCAGAGGAACTAATGTGGCCGCATTTGGTCGCGATATGGAATCATCGAAATCGGTGTGGAGCTCACTGGTCGGGTATCCAGGCGATTATGAATATAGAGATTTTTACAGGGATATTGGTTTTGACCTGGATATGAATTACATCAAACCTTACATTGACCCTATCGGCATAAGAATCAATACGGGGATTAAATATTACAGAATAACCGAGAAAAACTCCAATCACAAGAAACCTTATGATCATCAGGCAGCATTGCGCAAAGCCGCAGAACATGCCGACGATTTCATGCGTAACCGCCAAAAACAGATCCAGCACCTTTCTACATTAATGGATCGGCCTCCCATAATTATAGCCCCTTACGATGCAGAGCTGTTTGGACACTGGTGGTATGAGGGTCCCGATTGGCTCAATTATCTGATTCGCCGAATTACTTTTGATCAGCATTCTATCGCACTTGCCACTCCCTCAGATTATCTCACCACCTTTCCTACCAACCAGATATCCACCCCCTCTTTCTCCAGCTGGGGGAATAAAGGATATGCAGAGGTCTGGCTCGACAAAAGTAATGATTGGGTGTATCGTCATCTGCATGCAATCGAGACATACATGACTGAGTATGCACGCAAGCACCTTGATGCTGAAGGGCTAACTGAACGGGCACTCAATCAAATGGCACGGGAGCTTCTTTTGGCAGAAAGCAGCGATTGGGCATTCATCATGAAAATGGGTACTACGGTTCAGTATGCCGAGCGCAGAACAAAAGAACATGTGGCAAATTTTCTAAAACTGTGCGGACAAATAGACAGCGAATCTATTGACAGAAGCTTTCTTGAGATATTGGAATCTCATAATAATATTTTTCCGGACATAGATTTCCGGGTTTATGCCTGAATTCGCTTTTTTTTGCAGGTAACACTCGACCGATTTGCCGAGGTAGAACAAGACGGCAGGATATGTCGACAGGATTTAACGGACGAGAGACTCACTTTTAAGGAGAAGTCACTCTTTTTGTGAGGGTAGCATTAATGGAGCCGGGAAGCAGACTCGAACTGCCGACCTACGGTTTACGAAACCGTTGCTCTACCAACTGAGCTATCCCGGCCAAGGGTCATAAAATAACAAAATTCACGATGGTCTAACAAGGTCAATTTAAATGCCAGGTGCATATTTACTGCATCTGCTTATAAATACTTGATATTTCATCTAATTTTCCTTCCAGCTGATCCCGCTCTTCCTTTTTGATTTTCAGCCCGGCGATAATCTTACATTGTTTCAAGCACTTATCTTTTTGCTGCTGCCCCGCATAGCTCTTTGCGAGGTAATATCTGACAAGTACATGATTGTACGGAGTGAGTACCCCATTTTCCTGCAAATGAGTCAGAATGGATGTGAATGTTTTTTCTGCTCTGCTGAACATATTCAGACCGACTTCAGCCTGGCCTTTGCCAAGCTTGAAAATGGTGCTGGTAGGATACTTTTTTAACATCCTCTCGGCGATTTCCAACGCTTCATTGTATCTTTTCTCATTACATAATATGGAAATCAGACTTCCCGCGGCCGCATCACCGACAAGCATTCCTTTATTAAATGCCGTGTAAAGCATCTCTATGGCTTCCTCCCGCTTGTCTTTGACTCCCGGCATCCACCACAGGGTCTTTGTCATAGCGCTTCGCCAATAATCGTATGTTCCGATTCCATATAAAAGGTCACTGAAACCCGGATACATACTGGCCATTTCCTTGAAAATCGCTACCCCCTGCCATCCGTGTCTGAAAGCAGTTATCCATCTACCCATTCGACTTTCGTATGTCCCCTTTGCGCCATTGGCTCCGGCTACAAAGAAACGCGCCCAGGGATCTGCGGGGTCTTTCTGGAGAATACTCTCACCTTTTGCTATGGCAAGGTCACAATACTGGTAAAATTCATTCTCATTTCGATCATTATTATAAATACTCATGTGTGCATCAAGTACCGAGGCGTAAAAGAAGTATCCGGCAGGGTGGTCCGGATAGTTTTTTATTATTTTTTTGGTCGTATTCTGCGCGGCTTCGAATTTTTCCTTATAAACATACTGCATACTGGCGACAGCCAATTCGTACATATCGGAGGGCAACGGAGGCATTTCCGCCCCCATGATTTTAAGAGAAGAAAAAAGCACTGCAAGCGTAATGCATACCCTACTGAGTTTCACTGGTATCATATACATATTTGTATTGATTAAAGTACCGCTCCCACTTACGATACTCTGCCTGATAGCGATACTTTCGAACTACTTTAGCGATATCATTTCTCAAGAAGAAAAATTCGACAACAGCTTTTTTGGAATACTTACCCTCTTCAAAGCTTTCATAAGATTGTACAATGAAGTACACGGAGTCTGCGACACTTTGTTTCGGAATTTGTCCGGTTAATGATTCCAGATCATCCTGAAGGATAATCTCCAGTTTTTCTCTTATCAGATCATCAGACTCTTCAACACACCCGGTATGTACGAGTGTCAGTAACAGGAAAGCTGCAAATGGAATTGAATATCGCATATAGTCCCTCATTCCAGAATATTGACTCTTGTTTCAGGATCAAACACATGAACATTTCTTCCGTCTATAAACACCGAAACTTTTTGATCCAGTTTAATTGATTCATCTCTTGAGACAAGAAAGCGCAGGACTGTGCCTTTGTCCGTTCGACCGATAACAAGATTTCTGTCCCCCATGTTTTCGATTAAATCAACAAGGAGTGAAATTTGTGTATCCGAATACCTTCGTGCAACATTAGCATCGGCCAGATAAATGTTCTGCGGCCGTATGCCGATGTATACACTCATCCCGAGATATTCCGGTGATTTTTCGCTCTTTTCCCGATCCAGGATTATGAAGCCAACCGGCGTTTGTACACCTATCAGATCTCCTTTAGCCGAAAGGGTGCCGCTTAAGCCATTGATTGCGGGACTGCCGATAAATTCGGCGGAAAAAATCGTATGGGGATAATCATATACATTTCTGGGGGTATCATACTGCTCAAGACGACCGGCATTCAGTATTGCGATCCTCTCACTCATTGTCATCGCTTCCGCCTGGTTGTGTGTCACGTAAATGATAGTTTTACCGACCTGCCGGTGAACGCGCTTCAGCTCTTCCATGGCCATTTCTCTCAGTGCGGCATCAAGATTACTCAGCGGTTCGTCAAGCAGCAACACCTCAGGATCAAGTACAAGTGCTCGTGCAAATGCAACCCGCTGTCTCTGCCCCCCGGATATTTCTCGGGGCAAACGTTTTTCCAGCCCATTTAGCCCCAGCATTCTGACGACCCAGGAGAGTTTTTCATGCATCTTGCTCTGCGCGACTTTTCTTATCTTTAATCCGAAGAGAATATTATTCTGAACGCTCATATGGGGAAAAAGCGCATAGCTTTGAAAAACCATTGCAATTCGCCTTTTTTGCGGAGAAATGTTGTTGAATAGTTTGCCGTTAATCTCCAGTTTCCCTTTTTCTATGGGTTCTAAACCGGCAATCATGCGCAAAAGCGTCGTTTTTCCGCATCCCGATGGCCCAAGCAAGGTGACGAATTCACCGGACTTAATCTCCAGGCTTAAATTATCAATAACTTTATGATTATTGTAGTATTTGGTAATATCTGTCAGACGTAATTGAGACATATCTAAAAGCTCACAGTTATTTTACCGATCCAGAGGTCATACCGGCAACCATGTATTTCTGCACAAAAAGCGAGAACACTATCACCGGAACACTTAAACACACAGAGATGGTTGCAAGAAGGTTTTGAGGAGGGGCAAAGGCAATCTTTTGGTTCAAATACAGAGTCAGAGTAGAAATTCTGCCCAGTCCTAAAAGGAAATATGCAAATATAAACTCATCCCAGGACAATAAAAACGTATAAATTGCCGCTGCGACCAGCCCCGGGATACATAAAGGAAGCAGGATTCGAAAAAAGATCTGAAAGGATCGTGCCCCCAGAATCTTCGCCTGCTCTTCAATATCCTTTGGAATCGTTTCAAAGGCACTCACACCGATAAAAATAACGTATGGTAGCGCCAACAATGTGTGCGCAAGTATAACCCCCCAGTAGGTATTATGCGCGTTAAACCGAATAAAAAATTCTGTCACTGGGATAACAGAAGATATGTCCGGGAATAACCGTATCGAAATTAGTCCAAGAAGAAAAATTTTCCTTCCCGGTACCCGATTGCGACCAAGCACATACGCTGCCGGCACCCCCATAAGAAGCGAGAGGCCCACCGTGGACAGTGCAATTATCAGGCTGTTTACGACTACCATAAAAAATTCATTATCCCTGAACAGGTAGGTGAAATTTCTGAATGTTGGCTCATCAGGCCATAGCGGTATCGGTTTGCCCCCAGTGTTTATGCTTGCCACATCACTGATCGAATACTTGAAAAGCAGGTATAAGGGGGCGACAACCAACAGTATGGCAAAAACAATGCACATCGCAAGCACTATCTTTTTTCCGCGGCTGCGAACGTTTCTTTTCTCCACAATAACCCCCTAATTCCTCACCAGAAACCTGCGCAATATTTCCAACAAATAGAAGAGCAGGAGCGCAGACAAGATTATGCAAACCACAAGAACAAGGGCGACAACTGCAGCTTCATGAGCCTGCCCCCAATCATTGTACAGTGATTCGATGAGAGTGCCCAGCAAATCATATTGCCCCGCCAGAATAAAGGGGAAAATAAACTCTTTCCACATCTCGATGGAACGCAGAAGCATGACAGCAGATATGGACGGAAATATCAGAGGGAAAACCACTTTCCATAAACGCTGAGCAATACTGGCCCCCATATTTTTGGCAGCATCAATGATTTCCGGATCAATTGAGTTTAGCCCCGAAAGGAGAATAAGCATACTTATTGGCATGTCTCGCCACGCCTTTCCGAGCAGGGAAATTCCTAATGAAAAGAATTTTGCCCCCCTCCAGTCTATCGGAACATCAATTATTGGCGGCATTATGGCATATTTACCCATTAGCAGATGGTTGATATGCCCCCCCGGATAATCAAAAAGAATGAATATTAGAGTCGCAGTCACCAGTGCAGGAATAGCCAATGGTATGATTAATATTGCTCGAAGGAGCCCTTTGAACTTAAAGGAATTATAAACCAGCAAGGCTAGCACTAAACCAACCACCAACTCAAGAGGTGTACCCACCAGAACAAATAACATCGTATTTGTCAGTGCCGCCCTAAATTCTTTTGCCGCAAGAACAGCCATTACAGGCTCGAGTGAGGGGAAAATTTCGTTCCCGCTACTCTCAACCACCGAAAAGCTCATTCCCAGAAGATAGGTCAGAACTACAAGTAAAAAACCCAGAAGATATATGGCCGCCGGAATCAGCGGCCAGTTCTTCTGGATTTGTTTTATCGCTTGATGAACAGATTTGTGCATAGATACTATTCAGGATATTCTTCGCCCAGAAGCTCTTGCTGCTTAGGCAAAAAGTCACTTCCCAGACGCATTTTCATTGTGGCAAGGTCCATTTTCCCATCTGAATTCTCGTCATACTCAACGCACAGTTTATACCAGGCTTCCACATAATTTTTGGCAACTTCTGCATACTGTTTGACAAGAGGTATCGTTGCGAGCTGTTCCTGATCCATATGCATGTTTATCTGTTCAACAGACACTTTAAAAATGTCGCCAACCCATCCTTCATCGAAAACAGCAGGAAGGTTGTTCAGAATATCTTTACGTACAGGAATCATTCCGAACTTTGATATTTCTTCGGCCTGATTCTGTTTATTGGTGATAAAACGTGCAAACTTATACGCAAGTTCGGGTTCCGGACTCGTTTTGGGTATTCCCCACCACCACCCACCTGTGGTGATGATGCGATTTCCTTCATATATAGGCCTGCCCTTACTATCAAGAGTAAATGAAACCGCCTGGGGCATTATACTCAATCCCATGTCATCAACATCAGGTAAGTAGGTCGGCATACCGGGATCGTCATCCCAACCATGAACAAGGAAACAGTCAATCTGCTGAAGATATGCCAGGTAGACTTTACCATCCTTTATGCCATTGTAAATATTGGATCCCGTCCACGGATCCTGCCACATACCTTTATTGTATAGTCCATTTTTTATCATCACATTTTCCCAGAGAAACATCTCTGCCGGCAGATCCGATGTCATGCGAAGAATATCGTCGGATTTTGCGCCCAATTGCATCGCGCGATCAACCAAATACAATGCCGTCCCTTCGTAGCGTGCCCCACGATGAGCCAGACGTCCGGTTTTTATTCCATTATACTCTTCATTTTTCCAGATTGCCCCAATGACATACAGATCGTAAAAATCCCATTCGTTAGGATCGCCTTCAAGCTCATACCCGGCCGGCAGTCCGTATCCATTTGCCCCTTGGAGTTCTTGGTTAATCTGGCTCTTGTATTTGTCGAACTTCTCAACAGCCTCCGCGACCTTGGATTTGCGATAAAACATTATCCGCGTCTCAAGTTTTCGGGGCAGATAATACACTTCGTCATCGATGACACCCAGACCGGCTGCCAATGGATGATATTCGGCAAGATCCTGAGCTGCCTGCGCCGAATCGACAACCTGGCGCAAAGGCATCATGTACCCGTTTCCCGCCAAAACGCGGGTCATCTCAAATGGAGTCTTGATAAGAGAAATTTCCGGATTCTTCTTCCCGGACTCAAGCTTAAGCATCCGTTCGATGTCCCACTGATTATTAAACGTGGCGATATTAATCTTACAATCATTCTGTTTCTCAAACTTCTGAATAATCTTCTCACGGAAATGTCGCTGTTGAGCCGGCATCATACGCAAGAGAACCGTCAATTCTTTTTTGCCCCCTTTGGGTGCACATCCGGCCAAAATCGCTAACATCACTGCGATAACAGCAATGTGAAATTTATGCGAAAAACTCATAAAACCTCCTCAAGGAAATGAAAAAATTAACTGCCCACAACCATATCTTGCTTTAGTTTTCCTGTTAATGTGGTATGCAATAAGGCAACTTCCTCACCACTCTGGCGAAGCTTATTGCTGAATATCTCAAGGAAATTATAGGCAATTTCCGGAATATCCATCAGCAACGTCTTTAATGAACTACGTTTTATGACATACACCTCACAATTCTCATTTGCTATTGCAGTTGCAGATCGAGGAGATTCATTGAACAGGCCAATTTCTCCATAAGCCTCTCCTACCCGTATGATAGACAGTATAGTTCGAACCCCATTTTTCGCCTTAAAAATCTTGAGGCTTCCACTTCTAACAATATAAAGATGATCCGATATTTCTCCTTCTTTTGATACTATCGTCTCACGCGGGTAATTTACCAGTTCGGAGATCTCGGCCAGCCCCATTAGTTTCTCGGCCTGTACGTTACGAAACAGTATCGTTTTTTTGAAAAAAAGAACCGTATCGAGAAGTCTTAATGTTTCCATCTTTTTGTTCGTTTCTTCGAGTGAATTTTCTATAATCTCCTCTGCAGCACGAGCTAAGTAGACATAAGGATCTGTTCGCAATGAAATCAGATAATCCTTCTGCGAATTGAGGAGCGCGTCGCTATTCTTTTCCATACAAACACAGTACAGGGCACAGAGAGATATCCACTTGTTACGCGAACGGACAAAATAGTGAAGATCTGCATTCTCCGGCTCCTTGAAATGAAAATATTGTTTGGCATTTTTGCCGATCAATGCCCATGAACGAAATTCCAATATATGATAAATCAACGTCTTTAACCTGCTGTTTGGATATCTCCCCACAATCTCAGCCAAATCGTGACGTTGTGAAGTGTCATTTAAATTTATATCCTTTTGCATTCGAGATACAACATCATCTTTTTCGATTAGTACCAATGTATTCACCGCCCACTCGCAAACTCTAAAAATCTGTTCATGCAGGGCATCATCAAGAATGTCCCAGTGCGCATTCCTGTTTTTTTTCCTGTTCAACAGATACCACATGTACCCATCCAGATACACCCCTTTAAGCTCATCGATGATCCAATACTCCAGACGCTGCTTTGCCGCATCATCCAAGTTAAACAGTTTCCTTGCTCCCTGCTTCTCCTCTAAAATTTTCTTCAGGACAGTTACAATCTCAAATAGCATCCGCCTGTTTTCAGCCAATTTTATGTATGCAACTAAAGTATGAATCAATGGAATGCCCACAGTTTGGGCTACTTTCCCACAAATAGCGATATGATGTCGAGATAAGGTTTCAACTAATCCGAACATCTTTAACTGAGTAGCCGAAGATGAGGATCGCAGGATGACTTCGACACTTTTTTTATATATCTGTGGAGAGGTGGATCTCAAATGATGGAGAATTTTCTGTTCCCATCTATCCGGCTGCAAAGTGCCGAGCAGATAAATACCGGCGGATCGCTTGTTTGTATTTCTGGATGAAAGCAAGCTTTCCAAATATCCAATAACAGTATACCGTTCCCTGTCATCCTGAGTAAGCCACAAATATTGTGCGGCTTCGATTTGAACTCTCATGGACGGTTCGAAAAGAAGTTCTTTAATTCGGTTTCGCAGCTGCCATTTCCAATGACAGTTCATATTATTAAGTGAATATATGGCATTAGCCCGAATCCGTGGCTCAGAACTATCGAGCAGGAGTTTTATAAAACCTTTGGTTTCATACCAGTAAAAGTTCTTCAGACACCTGGCGACGCTCTCTTTTACACTGAGCTCTTTTTCCTCATGATATATATCCACCATTATTCTCAAAGCCTGTCGTGTACCAAGGCTGCTTAATATTTTTACAGCCAGGCCTCGAAGATCGGCATCTGGTGATTGAGAATACTCCCGCAATATCGACAACATCTTTTGATCGTACTGACTTCCGATTTTTGCTATAATATCACTGATGTTGGAGTTGCCGGAAAAGGCTGGTACCAGACCTTGCATGTATGTCTTTCGTATCTTTGCTACCACAACTATCATACATGCCGCATCAATAGCTATTATCATAAGTATTATCCAGGTATGCTGGCTTGCCACCATTAAAAACAGAGCTGTCAGAATAATGGCGGAGGGCTTTATTATACCTTCCAGAAATGTCTTTGCCCGCCCTCTTTTTTCCCTTGATATGGCGGCAAAAAACATTTGATATACAGGCGAGAATGCATTTTCAAATACTACATGACGGGCAAACTGAAGAGCCACAAATCCAGCAAAAATAACTTGTAGTCTATTTACGGCTACCTGCTGTATGCCCAGAAGAATAATTGTACCTGAAAATAGGACAACCGGAAGAATAAAAAATATTTTGGTGAAGCCGACCTTGCTTATAAGTCCCGGCATTACAAACCATAACCCAAGAATTGTAATTATTCCGTGAGTCAAGTAAAAATTGAACTGAAAGGATGCTAGAGATTCTGGTAGAGGAAACCAGACATGGCATTTGTGCCAGAAGAGAAAATCCAACGCAAAAATGGCCAAAAATACAAGAAAGTATAATGCAGATATCAGCTTGACCAGATTAATCGAGAGTACATCTTCAACCTCCCTGAGGATACCTCTTCGATTTGATTGATGTCGTATCCTTTCTTTTTTCAATAACTTGGTACTGTATCGGGTATGGGTATATCTTGATATCAGAAATGCAACCAGGTAGCATGCGGCCCATAGAAGAATCACCGCTTCCGTTTGTATAATATCAAGGATAAATCCGCCAATCAACGCACCACTTAAACCACCAAGAAACCCCCAAGCCGCGATTTTGGGAAATTCCCTTTTAGCTTCACCGGTTTTATATATATCATTGGCTAGTGTCCAGAAAGTAAGGAACATGACAGTTTTTGACAGATATGATACCGGATATATGGCCCAGAGTAGCAGATGTGGTATTTCGGTATCGGACATGCCACTGATTTGCACTGTACCCAGAAATATGAGTATAAAGACGGTGGTTATGAAAAGGAGTGTGGAGAGAAGTTTAGCCCGGTTTACCTTGTCTATATTCTTGAAAAAAAAGGCAGGAAGCAGAAAGAGAAGAAGTCCGTTTACCAGATACAACTTGCTTAGGATTTGAGATCCGGCGACACTTACTACAATAGACAGCGCCGCGGTTTCACCGACGATTGCTCCGGCAAATATAAATATAAACAGCGAAGCAAAAAGTCGTATGGGGGGAGAGGATCTGTTCATGACTAGAAAATAGTTAAAAAAAAGCGGATAGGTAAAAACCTATCCGCAAATCCCGAAAATATTTTTTGGATTACCTTAGAAACTATATGTTGCTGAAAAACGCGTAAATATGTTGTCCAGGTCATTTCCGGAAAAGAGATTGGTAAAGGTATAAAAAACGTTTTCATTGACGACAGCATCGACTTTGAACCTGTTCTCGATGTTTATGCCCATACCAAATCCGATCAGATCATCATCAGAGCCGGTAGATTCAGGGTTCTGGATCCATTGACCATCATCGTTACTGCTTGTCTGGTAAATCAGACTCTTCGTCCCTCCGATACGCCACACGAGCCAGTCAAAGATAATGTTTCTTTCGAGACCAAAGCTGACACGACCACCGAGTTCCTGTTGATCGATACCTTGATCTTCGCGGTAGATTCCCTCTAAAGCGCTCCAGAAGAAACCACGGTCAATATTAAGGTTAATACCTATACCTCCCGCGACATCAATAAGCGTTCTATTCTCTTCTAAATTGATGACATCAACGCCAAGGTGAGGAACAAAATCCCCGTTTAATGTCGCCAGGGCACTAAACAGCCTGACATCACCGCGAAATGAAATCTGATCATCGGAGATGGTCACCGGCTCGGCTTCTCCATCTTCGGCATCCACCACTAATCCTAAACCGGTCAGCTGAGATGTTCCCAAAGATATTTCAAGATTCATTGTCTTTGCCACAGGCCAGTTTATGCCCACATTCCCCTGATACAGACGACTCTCGAGAGGCTCGTCAATAGTATCTGCCTCAAATTCCTGAAAGGCAAGATACCCGCCGACTCCGATCATCCCTCCGTTTTTTAGTGCATAACCAACCATAAGATCCACTTTTCCAAGCGGCTCCGGTAGTTGGGCATCGGCATATTCAGGAAAGACTTTTCTGAATCTCTCTGTTTCCGGATTAATATAATCCAGCCTGTCATCATACCTGTTAAACACAGCCCCGATCGATAACATCGGGAATTGTTCAGCAGCTTCGGTCGTCTGATTTAGGGAGTAAGAGAGGATGCCGCCAAAATAGGGATTGATTGGATTCCATTCTCTGTCGAGATAGTTTTCCTGCGCGAGAGTATCAGTTGCCCTGTATACTCCAAGATCACCCATTAACATATTGGGAAA
Organism: uncultured Fibrobacterota bacterium; assembly: GCA_964419255.1. Lineage (GTDB taxonomy): Bacteria > Fibrobacterota > Chitinivibrionia > Chitinivibrionales > CAYFVL01 > CAZPHU01. Next base: position 73,643 of record CAYQOU010000002.1, read on the forward strand.
GACATTCACATTAGCCGGGTTTCGGAAAATACTGATGTCATCCATGTAGAAATTGTCTGTTCTTCCCATAGAAATGACGCGAGCTTTGGTTGCAAAGCTCGCGCATATTATTCCTGCAGTTAGAACCAGACATGTCGCTTTTTTCAAATACATACAAGTCCTCCGTAAGTAAGGCAACGCTTTAGTACTTCGATGTTTTTACCTTGCATTATACTATAGCAGACATATCCCTGCAAGTATTTATTACTGAGAAAAGACAAACGGATACACAACTTCAGTCACATCACCGGGCTTGTCGATTTTCTCAAAAACCCACCGTTTAACTCTGCTTACCACAAGGTTTTCGAAAGTTGGATCTCCCATGGTAGAGTTAACGACGTTGCAGAAAATAACCTTTCCAAACTCATCGATAGCGAATTTGACGGTTACCTTTCCTTTCAGTCCGGGTTTTTCACGCAGGCGTTTGTTATATGCATACCTGAGAGCAGCCAGATTCTGCATTACAACCCTCATGATGCTTGCCCTGCTCCGTCCGCCTGTTAGTGCGCCACCTTTGACGAAATTAGGCTTGGACACTTTGAGCTCGCCACGTTTCTTGAGGTTCAGATTACCACCACCATCACCTCCCATGAGGCTTCCCAGCAGATCATCAACACCACCTGATCCACCACCGAAACCACTACCGTAGCCGGCGCCGTATCCAATACCGGCTTCACCTTTACGTCCGGTACCACCGCCGCCACCTGATTTCAATCCACCGACACCAGATAGTACAGCGTCAATTCCACTTGCAAATCCGCCTTTACCAAAGATATCTGCAGATGCGACCGACTTTCCTTTGACAGCTCCTGAAACGATACCAAGAACACCTTTTCGTGTTACGCGTGCCCGCGGATCACCACCACCACCGGTTCTACCACCTGCACCCTTTTTCTTGGTAGGTTTGAGCTTCTTCTTTTCCGTTTTTATTTCTTCTTCGGGCTTCTTTTCCTCTTCCTTTTCCTTTTCGAGGGTCTCCGGAAGATCTTTAACGATCTTCGCCACACGCTCTTCAGGCATTTTTTCGAAGAAGTCAGTAGCCACTTCAACAATCTCACGGGTACTCATCCATGCGCCAAAAGCAAGACCGAGGATCAAACAGATAACTTCAAGGTTACGAAGTCGTGAGTCCTTTTTGATAACAAAAATATCACCACGTTCCTTCATCTTTTGGGCGTATTCTTCATCTGATAAAACGCGCCCATCCTCTTCTTCTTCCTCCTCATCATCCAACCTGTCTTGACTGGCAGAAGCCTCCTGCGGTTTTGAAACAGGAGCCGCAGGCCTTGAAGGCCGCCTGCTCTGAGTCGGCGCAGCGGCATGCTCTGATGCCGCCGGCTGTAGACTCACAAGCTCTATCACCGCTCCGACAGCCTCGAACTGGCTCTTCAGCGCGAGAGCTTCGCCTTCTTCTGCCTCTTTTCGGATACAGACAGATTTTCTGGTCAATGCATTGAGGACAGCATCCGTGCGATTTCCAGACCAGCGCGCGATTTCCTCCGCAATTGGAGTAGCCTGACGCGGATCAGGACACCTTTTAATAAGCACTTTATATTTCACGGTTACCCATCCCTTTCCATGACAGCAAAGTTCATATCGTTGTATCCAACTTTACCACAGGTATTCATCACCTTGAATAATACATCGAAGGAGATGTTTTTGTCTACCTGGACGACGACCTTGCCCACCACCTGGTTTAGTGCCCCCATTTTCACCATTTCTTCCTCCTGAGAATATGCATCAGCCAGACGTTCTTCAAGCTTTGTAGCTATCGGATCGTGCTTGGTCTGCTCGATTCGCGCGATATCTTCAGTAGGGCAAATCGGCTGGTTATCGACCAGTAACATATCCTGTGTAACAGCAACCTGAAGGTTGACTTCCTGGGGTTTCTTCTTTGAGATCGAGTTCGGCAGAACAAGATTATCGGCATTCGTCAATACACTTCCATCCGCCGAATAACTCATAAGAAGGAACACCAGAATAATGGTGAACATATCCATCATGGATGTAATGTTCAGCCCTTCAGGCCTTTTCTTTTTGGGGGCTCTTCCTCGTTGTTCAGCCATAGATTAACCCCTTAGTTTAGCGATTGATATGTTTGGAAAATCCGCGGATCGCGCAGCATCCATTATCTGCACAATTTTATCGAACATCACCTCATTTTCAGCAGCAATGATGATGTCTTCCCCATCATCTGCATCCTTAAACCGCTCTTTTACCTTCATTAAACGGTTTTTCAGCTCATCATAGGCTGATAGAGGCTTCTTCACATATTCCGCAGGATTTCTGACCAGGATCATACGTCTCGGATTAGTCAACGCGTAAACAGTATCTCCGACACTGATTTTTTCTATCGGATTTCCTTCTTCATCGTATAACGCTTCACCAAGTTTGGTATAATAGGTTTTCTTTACCTCCGAAAAATCATCGTTGGTAACATAAAGAAAGATATCATACCTCTCGTGAATAGTCATCGGACGATTAGTCTTGGGATGAAGAACCGGATCCTTCGACTTTGGATCGAACTTTACCGTAAATTCGGTATGGTCGTCCTTGGCTACATACTTGTGATATTCCTGATAAAAAATACTCGGCAAAAATCCGCCTTTTGCTCCTAAAGTAACAACCGAGTCTGTTACAACCGCAGTAAGAAGCAGTTTTTCTTCTTCTTCCTTCTGCGGAGGTTTTTTCACGGCCTTATCCGTTTGAGATCCTCGAGCTTCAGGTAGCTTTATATCAATGACCGCGATTTTGGCGAACTCGGCCGAAAGGAGGAGCATAGGAATCAATACCACCATGAGATTCATGAATGGCTTGAGATCCATTTCTTCCTCTACCCACTCCTTCTTTCTAATTTTTGATGCCATCGTTCGATTCCTTACAATTAAAGGTTTTCGCGATTATTCTTCAACGAGGTTAATCAACTTCGCTGTTTTTTCGTCCATTTCCTCAACAATCTTATCAGATTTCTGAGACAAAAGTCCCTGACAAAGAATACTGGGTATGGCAACCAAAAGACCAAACAGTGTCGTGGACATAGCAACGGAAATACCGGTTGCCAGAGCCTGAGCACGCTGAGCCGCAGGTACGTTAGCAATAGCATCGAACGCCATCATAAGTCCAAAAATTGTTCCGGTCAGTCCCAACAAAGTTGAAAGGTTAGCCAGAGTATTGAGAATGGAGATGTTCTTTGTTATTGAGGGAGTTTCAGCCAGAAAAACCTCATCCACTGCCTTCTGCACCTGACGTGAACTCTTACCACGATTTTTCAGGATAGCAGTAACACCCTTGGCAAGAGGAGTACCCACAGAAGAGGAGTACTTTATCGCCTTTTCGTAGTCGCCTGCTTTTAAATACTTGCTTATCCCGGCCATAAAAGATCCACTGCTGGTTCCGCACTTGAAGAACAGGAACCAGACACGTTCCAACACAAGACCCAGATTAGCAAAACCGATTAACAGAATAGCCCACATCGTGAAACTTCCTGGAGATGTAAAACCGTCAACGAGAAACTTGAACAGCTGTTGCATCTTCTACCCCTTTCGTTCATAAAAACGTTTAAGCTTGGTGATCCGTTACATTTTTTTGAATTATTGATTTTTTTTAGAGTGAATCATCCACTCATTTTGTAGCTAAAAGAAGTTTTCCGGTTCTTTACTTTTTAAAAATCTCCTTCCTTCTTACCTTTTTTACCCATATTGTACGATAACATCAGCACTCAATTAGTTTCCAGCAGCAAGATTTTCCTTCTTTTCCTTAAGTTCGCTTAGCTTCTCTTGCTCCTTGCGGATTTCACGAAGTGCGTCTGCTTCTATACTTCTAAGTTGCGTCAGTTTATCTTCAAGCGGAATGTTCAACTGAACGATTTCCTGAATACGAGCCAGGTTTCTGTTCAAACGCTCATCTATAAAACCGTGCTTTTGCTCCTCCTGCTGACCTTCAGCAACCTGCTGAACAGGTTCGACAGTCTCGACATCTAAAGCTTCAGATCCGGGATTGATATACTGCACACGCTCTTCTATTTTCGCCAGCCACTTATTGTCTGAAATCCCCAGCTCAGCAGCGGCATATAGACCTTCTTCATATTTGGGCAAAGATGCATCAACCGCTTCGAGCTGCTTTTCTTCCAGCACCTGACGATATGCCTCCTGCTCCTCCGGGGAAAGCCCGGGAGGTATCGGTGCGCTGACAAATATTCTTCCGATTTCCTCAAAAAGATCACCCTTGCGGAAAGCCATTTCCATAAACTTATCGGTGGCTTTTTCGGTCCATTCATTCTTAAGGTTCTGCTTGTTTGATGTTTCAACTACCCAGCGAAATTTCTCCTGCGCCTTAACATAAAACTTCTCCAGCCCCGAAACGATCTTGATCTTGGACGCGACCTGCTGATCTTTACTTCCGAAAAGAGTCTGATTCCTGAAACTGTGAGCCATATCAAAGAAACTCTTACCGATCATATAGGTCGAGCGAAGAGTCCACTCGCCCACACCAAGTTCGATGGCATTTGCATAATACTTAAGTACCGGCTCAAGCGCCTTTGTCTTCTCCTTAAGCCTTTGCTGAACCTGTTGTTCCGAACTCCCCGACAATTCGATGTCGGAAAACCGCTTATGCTTTGCCTCACCCATAATGTAATATGCACGAGAAACTGCCGCTATATCTATAGCAGCCTTCTTCTTAAACTTTTCGTACACATCGATAGCTGTCTGGGCATTCTTCTCGGTTTGCGCAATATCATCCATCTTATAGAATGCTTCAGCCGCACGTACAAGCGCCATGACCTGCTTTGAGCGATCATCCGGAAACTTCTCGGCATACCGTGAGAATGCATCCGCCATCTCACCAGGCTTTTCCATCTTCTCATAGCAAAATCCAATGGAATAATACCCTTCGGCAGCGTACTCATCTTCCGGATATTTTTCAGCCAAGACCGTATATGCCCGTATCGCATCCTCATAGAGATCACCTTTTTCGTAAATCAGACCTGCATTGTATAATGCCTGGGGTGTTCTTTTATCCTGAGGATACTTTTTGGCAACCAATTCATTAACCTGTCCGGCTTTTTCGTACAGATCCACCTTCTGGTAGGCATCGGAGGCGGCAGACAAACTGGGAATAGCATAGTCGGCCTCAGGGACCTTGTTTGCGGCGAGTTCATATATCTTACCGGCATCCTCGAAACGTTCAAGCTTCTTGTAATTTTCCGCCGATCGAACATAGGCCTTTTCCCGCAAATCAGATTTGGGGAATTTATCGCCCAGTTCAGAAAACACCTCCGCCGCTTTAGCCAAGTCTTTCGCCTCTTCATAGCTGGTGGCTGCCTCAAACCACGCCCGATCTGCCACTTTACTCTTCGGATACTTCATCTGCACAGTCTTATACACCTCCGCTGCGCCGGGCAGGTCACCACTTTTCTTAAGTTCGGTTGCTTTCTTGAAAATTGCACCCGCGGCAAGATCCAGTATTTCCTGGTACTCTTTACTTTCTGGCTTTTCCTTTTCAAGCAACTTGTTATAACTTCCCAACGCCATTTCGTAGTTACCCGAACTTGCGTAGCTGTTAGCTAACATACGCAAAGATTTGGGCCCGAATTCAGAGTTGGGATAGCGGTCGACGATCTTTTTGAACTCTGTTATCGCCGCATCATAAGCCTTGGCCGCATAGTGGACGTTGGCGGCAAGATACAAAACTTCAGCAGACGTTTCCGAATTTGGGAAGCGTTGCTGATAGGTTTGTATATAGGAGAGAAATTTCTGAGTCGCCGAGGTGTTGTATGCAGCAGAATCGCTCAACCCATCTTTTGCCTGCTCCTTCTTACGAAGATTATCGTATGCGACTATAGCATTATATCCTGCATCCTCCTGAGAGACGGCCACACCCTTTTTTCCACCTTCCTTAAGAACGCGTTCTTTTTCCTCTTCGTCAAGCATCATGGTATCCAGTTCCACTTCGTACTTCGGATAGGTGGAAAGGTCCTGACGTGCAACATAATCATACGCTTCGGCGGCATCCTCATACTGTCCAAGCATATTGTAGATTTCAGCTACATTGTACTTAAACTCATATACCTTCCATTTGTCGTCAGGAAATTTGGTAAAGTATTCGGTGTAGCGAGTGAGTGCTTTCTGATACAGATCTTTTTTCTTTGTTTTCTGAGCATCTGCATGGTAATGAACAGGTATCTGAGCAAGCGCTTTGCGCACCTCTTCCTTAGCTTTGGCTATCGCCGGCTTGTCATCAGAGTTGTTCTGGGCCCACTGAGAATCTTCCCAGTAATTGTCGACCAGATTTTCTCTTTCGACATTTGCTTCGTCATACTTTTTCTTGATCACCAGAGCGGCCACCAGCATCTGCTGAGCAGTTGGAGCATCTTTATAGAGCGGAAACGAGCGTATTGCGGAACGCAAAGACTTTAAAGCATCGTCGTATTGGCCGTGGTTGTAGTTTTTCATACCCACTGTATACAAGACATAGGCCTGATATGGCTTGCTGCCGACGCGATCGAAGAAATCCAGAGCTTTCTGTGCGCCGTCGGGCATGTCGGAAAAGCAGATCCCCAGAAACTCCAGCGCTTCATCGCGAAGATCTTTTTTGACGTATGTACCGTTATCGCAGTTGTCGATGTACTTATAAAACAGCTCAGCCGCCTTATCAAACTCGGCCCGGTTGTAGTAAATTTCCGCTTTACGATAGTGCGCCATTTCCTGCACTTCGATGTTGACCTCACCCATATTGATCTTCTCTATATGTTTCAGAGCACAGGTGAAATCACGATCCATGAAACAGAACTCGGCCAGTCGAAAGTGGGCTGCAGAAGCACGAATACTTCTAGGCCATCTTTTGACGATCTCCTGAAACGCATCTTTTGAACCACCCAACTCGCCCTGAAGCATCAGGATAGCGCCTATCTGGTAGTATCCTTCATCGGCTTTCTCAAAGTCGGGATACTGCTCGACGCTGGCGCGGTAAAATTCCAGAGGCTTGCTGTAGTCGGGAACCGGGTTTACCGGCTCAGGCCCCGAGGGGTTTCGTTCCCATCGGTCCATGTCTTTGTTATATTTCTCCTGAGCCTGGATGTAGTCGTCTCGAGCCTGATCGTAGTACAACTTGGACAAGGTGTACATAACATCGGCGCACCGCATGCTCTTTTTGCCCTGACATCCCTGATACAGCTTCTCGAAACGATCGATTGTTACGCTGATAGACTGCTTGGGAGCGGCATTTTTATTTATTTTTTCCTGGGCCTTCTTCTGTATAACAGCTTTCTTCTTTTTTAATCTCTCGATTTTCCGAAGCAGCTCTTCCCTCTTTTTGTTTGCATCCGCTCCGTTGACATCACTGACTACGCTAATTTGGAAACAGAATGCCGCCATCAGCAAACCGAATCCTAAAGACTTCATGGACCGTCGCATTAGTCTTTTCTCCCTTTTTTGTTTTAGACCCCAAATGTGTTTTTAACCCACCTTAAAGCACTTTCATCCGTCACTCAGTACTCTGTTCCAATTCGCGCCTCAGGCGTTCAATCTCTTCATCAAGTTTTTCCTGCTTCTCACGTTCTTTTTCAATGAGCTGCTGTTCGCGTTGGCCGCCAACCATCTTGACAGCCTTTGCCAACGCATACTCCGCATCACTGATAATCTGTTCCTTGCGTCGGAAAAACTCTTTGTTCTCTTCAACTAACAGCTTGAAATTAAAATAACTTTTTGACTCCTGTGAGAATTCGTCAAAATGAATCTTCAAGTTTTCACGCTCGGCAATAGTTGCATCACTAGGCCTTCGTAGAGCGTTTTTCTTGATATCCTGAGAAATCGGAGCGAACTCTCTGAGGTAGCCCTGAAATCTCTTTGTCTGATACTCCAGATCATCCACATCCGCATAATCATTCTTGGCAGCATCAAGGCAGATTTCAAGAGCGTCGATAGCTTCCTGATTGCGTCCCTGCAGCATAAGAGAATAGCCAAGAACAAGATACCCCTCCGGTATAAGCGCAGACTCCGAATGAGCACTCATCATACGCTGAATCGTTTTCATCGCCTCCTCCGGACGATTAACCTTTATCCAGGACCATGCAACCCCCAGAAGCGCTTCATCTCCATACGGTGAGCCTTCGGGTACATTGCTGAAAGCTTCAACGGCTTTCCTTAATTCGACCTGCTCAAAATAAAGCTGACCCAGCTTGTTATTTGCGGCATCCAGCAACAATAATTCGGCCTGATCGGTGGTCGTGTCCTTCACAATATTTGTGAGGTTTCGTACCGCTGCGTTAGTTTTGTCGTTTTCGATATTTATAATCGACAAGGTATACTGGGCATACAAATACGTTGGTGCGTCCGGCTTGATTCGTCCGAGGAACTGCTCAGCGGCATTATAGTTTTTTCTCTGGAAGTGAATTTCTCCCGCCAGATAATCAGCATCGGGAATGATTTCACTTTCTGGATATAGATTTGTTATAAATGCATGATTTTTCAAGGCATCCTCAAACTTGCCCTCGCGGTAATCCAGATTCTGAATACCGTATAACATCTTGGGACGAACATCGGAGGTTGTATACTCGGCCAAGCCCTCTTTGTATATTTCCCGCGCGATATCGTTCATATCCAGGAAACGATAACAGTTTCCGAGGTAAAGTGTAGCCATATCGTTGAGGTGGAAATTGGGGAAAAGTGAAAGGACTTTCCCGAAAGCAAAGGATGCTTCCCAGTACTTACCAGCCAAATACAACCGCATTGCCTCATTGTACGCATTCATCGGCGCAAGAATCAGACGATCATACAATCGCTTCGATTCCCGCTGCTCCCTGGTTGGACCGAAATCGGTACCCAACTTCACCATCATGGTCAAACCACGCTCTGTTTCATTAATACTGTAGCCAATATGGGCATCGAAGTTTACATAATTGATCATTTCCGGTAAAGGGTATATAAGATTAAGGTTAAATCCCGCATATGGTATGTTATTGTTGGCCCATCCGCATTTGACCCACACCTGCGGAATAAACTCCATCTTAAAATGCGCACTGAAACGAGGGACTTTCTTTAAGATGCTCCCATCTGTTAAATCGTCAAATTCACCCTCATCGATGCGCGATTTCCACATATCCACGAAAGCATTGTCAAGCACAAATTCACAGTTGGCGATAAGACGGTCGTTGAGCCAGGCGTATCTCAGACCCGCCCTCATACGAGTGGTGGTCTGCTGGCGCTCGGTGCCACTTTCGGTATCCCACTCCAACATGGCCGGAACAATATCCTGTAGACTGATAGAAACACCCAGATCTCCGAAACGATAATGATCCAGAGGGTTAAAGTAGGCACCGACATCCAGCCCAAAGCCCCATCGACTGTCCGAATTGAACTGATTTTGTCGCAACACCTTCGGGTTTGCCCCAATCATAAACCAGGGTAACAATCTCACGCCATAATGACCGACAAACCAGATATCGCCATAGCGAAGAATGTCACCGGGCACCAGACCACTTCCCCCCTGGCCGACCTCCATCTGATCTATAGAACTACCGGTTCCAATAACGGTAAGCCCAGCGGTCTGATTTAAACGGATAGGGGTAAGAAATGAAAACTGCTGATACCCCAGATTGTCATCCAGATCCAAATCCCATCGATACAACCCTCCACCCAGATAGAATTGATCCACCCGGTAGGTGAGAGCTGGATTAATCATAGCAGATGTGAAATCTGATATATCCTGTATGTAATCCGCTTGAAAGTATGGTGCGGAATAGCCTCCATTGGGGGTAAGTGCATGAGCAGAGGATATTATGCACCCCAGGGAGAGGAGACACAGCATGGGAAAGCGCATCGCGCTACGATATGTATTCTGAACTGATCTCATTATTGTTGCCTTTACCTGTTTTGCAGGTGCTGTTAAGTACTACTTGATCGGAACCACTTCAACACGTCGGTTCTTTGCACGTCCATCAGCTGAATTATTCGAAGCAATCGGCTTTGTCTCTCCATATCCCCGTGCAATCAAGCGTCCCTGACCGATACCGCGCATGACCAAATAATTCATTACCGTTTTTGCCCTGTCGTAGGAGAGGGCCATGTTATATTTATCGCTTCCCTGACTGTCGGTGTGCCCGGCGATTTCGACTTTCACATGAGGATAAGCCTCAAGGCTGTTATAGACTCGCTCGAGTACATAGTAAGATTCTTCGAGAAGCTCAGCGGAAGCGGTCTTGAAATTGACACCTTTGAGAATCAGAGCCTGTTTAATCTCCTGTGGTTTCTCATCCGGACAGCCATCCTGATCTTTATAGCCGTTTACCGTCTCGGGATTATTCGGGCAACCATCCTGAGCATCCGGAATACCATCTTTATCGTTATCGAGGTCGGGACAACCGTCTTCGTCCTGGAAACCGTCACGATCTTCGGGAGTGTTGGGACACTCGTCCTGAGTATCGTATATGCCGTCTTTATCGTTATCGAAATCGGGACAACCGTCTTCGTCCTCAAATCCATCGTTGTCCTCAGCAACTTCGGGACATTGATCGATATCATCGGGAATACCGTCACCATCCTGATCCGTACTCAGCTCCTCAACCATTTGCTGAGAGATCAGACCAATATCCGTACCGTTTTCCCCCTTACCCTTGAGATAAGAGATACTTTCCAGAAAGTAATTATACTCGGGATGACCGGCAGAGATAAAGATCGGATCTTTAGAAATATTGGTCTGATTTACAACCGCACCGGCATTGAAGGGAAGACGATTGTTGTAAATATTATTATGTATGATACGAGTTCTTTTTGCTCCCGGAGCGATATAAATACCATACTGCTTGTTGCGGAACATGATATTGTTGCGAACAAGAACCTCCGTGCGATGGGCAGCAAAGATTCCGCAGTAGCCGTTTTCCAGAATAACATTGTGGTCTATGGCGGTACGTGTCCCCCGAACGGATTCCAGAAAGATGCCGGTCCATTCGTTGCGGTAGATAACATTGTTTTTGATATCTGGCAGAGAGATCAACGCGTGAATACCGGCACCTTTGTTATCTACGATCAGGTTTCGTTCGATGACCGGCCGGGTGTTCTTACACAGTATACCGGTTGTTCCGTTTCTGATGTTAAAGTTGGCGATAACCGCGCCATCCGCGCCTATGATACACGGGCCTTTTCGCTGTCCGTCGATAATGGTTTTGTTTTTATCCTGCCCGAGTAAAACCACGTTATCGGTCAGTGCGATATTCTCTTTATACACACCATTGACAACATAGACCGTGTCACCTTCATTCGCCTCACCAAGCGCAATATGAATATTGGGGAAGTCGTGAGGAACCACCAGTTTTCTTCCGGCATCTGCTTTAGGCGCCCAAAACAAAACAACGCCTAACAATAATAGTAAAGGTAATGATCGTGTGGACATAATCCCTGTTCTTATTAAGGGCTTAAATTTTAGAATTATGAATACAAATGAGCTCAGAGAAAGGGAGTACAAGTAAATGGCAGTTATGAAAATAACTTCATTGAAAAAGCATGTCAAGTTCTGCTACCTTTGGGTATGCCCCCCAGCTACCCCCTTATCCGGTCAGCCTTCTCTTAATTAAATTGCTGTGTTCTTTTAATCGCAAGCATTTTCTTGTCTCTGCGATAAAAATAAGCAAAAAGGTTACGTTATCCACCTGCGCTTTATTGTTATCGCAACAATAATTGCACCCTGTAGCTTCAGGATGCATTATCCGCCTGCCGTTTACCGCCCCCCTGGTCTCAACACCGTGTCATTGCTGAATATTTTCAATAACACCTTATCTAATTTACACGATTACAACCGAAAATGCCTGTGTTTTTTGAAAAAAAAACCAATTTATAGCCGATGGCCCCATTTGTATGCCGAAAATGGTCGACTACAGGAGATATTAACCCCCCTCTTTCTTTGCGACTGCCCCGCTACCGGCCAAATATGCAGGAAGAAATCATCACTCCCATTCGATTGTGCCTGGCGGCTTGTGGGTTATATCGAAGAAGATGTCGCCTACCCCGCGAAGCTTCTCGACCTGCTCCACGATCCTGGAAACAGTCGATTCCCTCAAAGGCATGAAACGTGCCGTCATTGCCTCTTGTGATCTGACAGGACGCAATACCACACACTCATTTCCATCCCCGTTTATCAGAGGCAGCAAAACAACCGGCATCTGCCAGATTTCCCCGTATTCACCTGAATCATACAGGGTCTCTGTAACGATATTATCTACGGCACGAAGCTTATCCAGACGTTCCTTTGTTATATATGCTTCAATCAGCTGATAATCGGGCTGCCCCACTGTGTTTATTCCCAACACTACCCGGTTTATACCCGCGATGGAATTTGTGATGCTTGTCGAAAGCTGCTCCAGAAAGGCCCAGTCGCGCTTACCTACCAGCAAAGCAGGATGAGCGTAGCTTCTCTCGTCCCCCTGGACCCCGACACTACAAACGGGCAACACATACCCCTTGTAACCGGCGCCAGATGCCAACTGCTCCACCTGCCGGCGTATTTCGGAATCAATTTCCATCGGTTTGCCATCCGAACACAAGGTACGCACCCCTAAGCCCGGCCCGGGGAAAGGATGGCGCCATACCAGTTTCTTCGGCAGTCCCAGTTTTTCCCCAAGCATACGCACTTCGTCTTTATATAGCTGAGCCAATGGTTCGATTATCAGCCCTCTTTCGATCATCTCCAGTATGATATCGACTCTGTTGTGATGAGTCTTTATTTTATCCGCATGTTCCGTCCCCGCACTCTCGATAGTGTCGGGATAAATTGTTCCCTGCCCCAGAAGCCACTCATCGGTATTGAGCCCGAGCCGCTTCTGTTCGTTTTGCTGAACAGACAGGAAAGTGTTACCAATAATTGTTCTTTTCTGCTCCGGATCGCAAACACCCTTTAACGCATCGAGAAACTCATCGCCGGCATCTACAGAATGCAGATTATGAAAACCATGCTCATCCATATATTCAGCGATATCACGAGATTCCCAGTGACGCATCAGACCGTTATCCACATGCAGCCCCAGAACACGTTCCGGGCCGAGAGTCTTGTTTAGAAGAGTAAAGGCGACGGTCGAATCCACACCTCCCGACACCAGAAGAAAGACTCTACGTTCACCACAATCTCTGCGGAGATTTTCAGATATTTCGGACAGAAAACCGTTAGGATCCCACTGACGCCTGACACCGCACTCATCAATAAAATCGGACAACAGCTTCATGCCGTTAGGGGTATCTGTCACTTCCGGATGGAACTGAAGGCCGTAAAAATGGCGTGAGGGATCTCCAACCGCCGCAGTCTCACAATCGGGGGTTGAGCCAAATATGGTAAATCCCGGCGGCAGTTTCTCAACCGCATCCCCATGACTCATCCATATCTGCTGAGTACCGTTAAAACTCTTGAAGATTCCTTCGTCAGACGGTATATCTATATTGGCGACACCATATTCCCGCTGATGGCCTCTGCAGACGGTACCTCCGAGCATCTTCGCCATAAGCTGGTGCCCGTAACAGAGTCCGAGTATCGGAATGCCTAAGCCAAAGACCCCCACATCCACCGACGGACTTTTTCCATTCAGTACACTGTGAGGACTACCGGAGAGGATGATGCCTTTGAATCGGGTCAGATCCGTAAGATTTGTATTGGAAGAAACGATCTCTGAATAAGCACCCAATCTTCTTATTCTGTTGGCAATCAGATGGGTGTACTGACCACCAAAGTCAATAATTGCAATAGTATCCATATGGTGGAAAAATAATTTCTGCGCATCGTCTCAATGCCCCCATATTGTGTTCGTATGATGTGCAATGTGCTATTTTACCTTATGATCGGTTATAGTAGTTCTCTGAAACAGGAGTAATACATGTCTGAGCAAAACATACGTAAACCAATATCCAATTTCTTCATAAAACGATCGATCCAGTTTTCCATTATCGGCAAAACATTTCTGATCGTGCTGATTTCCGTGCTCCTGACAACGGTGGTTCTTTCTCTGGTGTATAATGCCCAGTCGCAAGGCGGCAGTTTTTACTACATGAGCAATAATATTATGGAGGACCTGGCCCTTCACAGCCTGTTGGGTCTTATTCTCCCGGCCCTCATAGTAGCGCAAACGGTAACCATTCTCATTGCAATAGGTATCGGCCTGTTCTCGTCCCGAAAAGTTGCCGTTCCGATCTACAAGATAGAAAAGTGGGCAAGCCAGCTCAAACAGGGCAAGTTAAACACCCATCTGGCATTCCGCGAACAACGCCAGATGCGAGACTTAACCGTTCAGTGTAACGCAGCCGTGGATAAGTATTGTGACATCTTCAAAGAAATCGAACGATCGATCAACCGAATAGAAAACACTGACGACTGCCCTCAGGATGTGCAAAAAGAGATACAGAGTATCCGAAAGACTCTCACAACCCTCAACTACTAGTTCGGCACACAAGCAGTGCCGCCCTGCCGGGCGTACATAAAAAAAGGAGACCACATACCCGGTCTCCTTTTTCACATTACTTTGATGGTTTTCTAGGTGAACATATCCTTTGCACGTTCAAAAACTGTCTTCGTTTTTTTCTCGACCTGGGACAAACGTTCGAAAATTTCCTTTTCTTCTTTGGATATTTTCTGTGGTGTGCGCACATGAACTTTCACCAACTGATCGCCTTTCTCCGAGCGATGCAGCACGGGCAGTCCCTTTCCCCGCAATCTGAAGATCTTTTCGGATTGGGTGCCGGCTGGAATCTTCAGACTCACCTTACCATCCAGGGTCGGAACAGTTTTGGCTGTTCCCAGAGCGGCTTCGGAAAAGGTAATGTCGATCTCGCAGAAAAGATCGATGCCATGCCTCTCGAAAAACTCATCCTTTTTCTCCTGGATAAGAACGATAAGATCGCCGGAAGGTCCCCCATTCGGACCGACATCGCCCTTACCGGGAACGGAAAGATAATTACCCTCCGCTACTCCCGCCGGAATGTCCACACTGACCGTTGTCTCGGCCTGCTCCCGTCCGCTTCCCTGGCAATTTGAGCATGGGTTCTGGATAATCTGCCCCTCACCGCGACATTTCGGACACACCGTCTCCTGGACAACCTGCCCGAAAAAGGAATTCGCAACCTGGCGAACCCGTCCGGCACCGCCGCATTGGGAGCATGTTTTCTTATCGCCTGTTTCGGAACCCGAGCCGTTACAGACATGACAGCGCTCCTTGCGCCGAACCTTCAGTTTTTTCTCAACCCCCTGGCTTATCTCCTGAAGACTCAGTGAGAGACGAAGCTGAAGATCGTTTCCGCGCTGCCCGCCTGCCTGTGCTCTTCTTGCTCTGCCACCCCCAAACCCAAACAGATCCGAAAAAACCGAGTCACCACCGAAATCGTTCATGAAGGCGCGTAAGGCATCAGAAATATCGAATCCGGCTCCACCGAATCCACCATAGCCGCCATAGCCCCCGCCGGCACCCTGCTCAAATGCCGCATGCCCGAACTGGTCGTATTGCGCCCTTTTTTTTGCATCCTTCAGAATCTCATAGGCTTCGGTAGCTTCACGGAATTTCTCCTCCGCCTCCTTGTTGCCCGGATTCTTATCCGGATGATATTTGACTGCCTGCTTGCGATATGCTTTTTTTATCTCATCTTCACTTGCACCCTTACTCAGGCCAAGAACTTCATAATAGTCACGTTTGGGCATATTTCCTCTAATCCTGTTTCAAGTACCTGCTCGAGATCGTTGATGCAAAAATAGTGGTTCGGAGGCGGCCAAAGCCACCCCCGAACAAATTTTCTTCTCTGCATCCATACACCGGCACAGGATTTTACTTATCATCGACCTCTTCAAAGTCGGCTTCAACAGCACCGTCGCCTTTGTCTTTATCACTGGACTGTTCGGCCTGCTGATCACCGCCGGCACCCGCCTGAGCCCCCTGCTGAGCACCACCGGCACCTCCCTGAGCCTGCGCCTGTTTGTACATTTCCTCGGCCATCTTGTGGGAAGATTTCATGAGCGCATCCATGCTGTCTTTGATAGCCTGAATATCTTCACCCTTCACCTTCTCCTTCAAATCCTCGAGGGCCGAGGTAATTTTCGATTTATCTTCATCCGATATTTTGTCCCCGGCTTCGGATAATGTCTTCTCCGTCTGGAAAATCAGCTGATCCGCCTGGTTTTTCACATCCACTTTTTCGCGCTCGGCCTTGTCCTTCTCAGCATTTGCCTCCGCATCCTTAACCATCTTCTGGATTTCTTCTTCGGATAGACCGCTGGAGGATTCGATGCGAATCTGCTGACTCTTTCCGGTACCAAGATCCTTGGCCGACACGTGCAGAATACCATTGTTGTCGATATCGAAACTTACCTCAATCTGTGGAACACCGCGAGGTGCAGGCGGCAGGCCGACCAGGTCGAATTTCCCCAGCAGCCTGTTATGCGCAGCCATCTCGCGCTCACCCTGATAGACCATAATCGACACCGCGGTCTGATTGTCGGCGGCCGTGGAAAAAACCTGACTCTTCTTGGTGGGTATGGTGGTATTGCGCTCAATCAGCCTGGTCATCACTCCGCCAAGCGTCTCGATACCCAGCGAAAGCGGCGTCACATCCAGCAACAGCACATCTTTAACCGATTCGTCACCACCGAGGATAGCACCCTGAATGGCAGCCCCCACCGCTACCACCTCATCGGGATTTACCCCCTTATGAGGCGCCTTTCCGAAAAACTTCTCCACCGCCTCCTGCACCGCCGGTACACGAGTGGAGCCACCCACCAGGATGACTTCCTTAATTTCACTCAGGTCTACCTTGGCGTCGGCCACAGCTTTTTTACACGGGTCGATTGAACGCTGGATCAGATCGGCAACCAGAGACTCGAATTTCGCCCGGGTTATGGTTACGTCGAGATGTTTGGGACCGCTTGCATCGGCGGTGATAAAAGGAAGGTTGACATTTGTCTGCACAGCGGTTGACAATTCACACTTGGCTTTTTCCGCAGCCTCTTTGAGACGCTGCAGAGCCATTCGATCCTGACGAAGATCTATGGTGTTTTCTTTTTTGAATTCGTCGGCGATATAGTCTATCAGTTTTTGATCGAAATCATCACCACCAAGATGAGTATCTCCATTGGTGGCCTTAACCTCAAAGACCCCTTCTCCGATTTCCAGAATGGAGATATCGAATGTCCCCCCTCCCAGGTCATAGACTGCAACTATTTCGTTGCCCTTCTTATCCAGGCCATAGGCAAGGGATGCCGCAGTGGGTTCGTTTACGATTCGCTTGACATCCAGCCCCGCGATCCGGCCTGCATCTTTTGTTGCCTGACGCTGAGAGTCGTTAAAGTAGGCGGGAACGGTAATCACCGCCTCGGTGACCTCCTGACCAAGATAATCCTCTGCGGATTTTTTCAGGTACTGAAGTATCATGGCGGAGATTTCCGGTGGAGTATACTCTTTGTCGTTTGCCTGCACTTTCACCAGCTCCTGAGGTCCGCCGACGATTTTGTAGGGGACGATCTTCTCTTCGCTTTCGACTTCAACGTGCCTGCGCCCCATAAAACGCTTGATTGAGAAAATCGTGTTGTCGGGGTTGGTGATCGCTTGTCGACGGGCAATGGAACCGGTAAGCCGCTCATTGCCTTTTGTGAAGGCAACAACCGACGGGGTTGTCCGCCCGCCTTCAGGGTTGGGTATTACGACCGGCTTTCCACCCTCCATCACTGCGACACAGGAGTTTGTCGTTCCCAGATCAATTCCAATAATCTTTCCCATAGCCTACTCCTTCGGGTTGTATTTCAAGGTTTCAGATTTCTATTCTTCCGCGCTCTCGGTTTCCTGGGCATCAGACTGTTGGCCGCTCGAAACGATCACTTTTGCGTGTTTTACGACATGATTCTTGAGCCGATAGCCTTTTTCATATATTTGTGCAATATGATTTTCGGGTATCTCAGCATGCGGCATCTTCATCATGGCATCATGGATCTCCGGATCGAACTGATCTCCCACCTCGGTAAATGCTGTCAGTCCATTTTTCTCAAGAACGTCATTGAATTTGTTGAAAATAAGTTTTATACCATCGAAAAAACGGGTGAAATCGGAGTTCTGTTCCCCGGCCGTCATGGCTCGGTCGAAATTTTCCCGCACGTCAATCAGTTCCACCATCAGTTTTTCGTTGGCCGACTCCACCAGCTTCTCAAATTCCCGTGCGGTGCGACGTTTGTAATTGTCAAACTCTGCCATCAGGCGAATATAGCGTTCCTTCTGTGCATCAAGCTCCTGCCTGATCTTGTCCAAGGATTGCTCTTCCTCCTCTATCTGCTCCAGAATCTTTTCTTCAGCCTCTCCCTGAATGCCTTCGGCTTCTTTCTGCTCTGCGGATGGCTGCTGATTTTGGAGACTTTCCGTCTGCTCCTGCGGTGTTTCTTTTTTTGAAGAATTGTTTTCTTTTGTGTCTTTTTTTGTGTCTTTTTTTGCCATACTCTACCTCTAATCAGTTTATAGTATCCTGTTTATGAGTATAGTTCGTCAAGCGTTCGCGCCGTGTAATCAACCGCAGAGACAAGCAGCGGGTAAGGCATTCGCTTCGGGCCGATTACCCCTAAGCTTCCCTCCATATTGCCTATCTGATACTTGGTCTTGACAATACTAAAAGAACTGAATTGTCCGTTTTCTATTTCCCCGCCAATTGAAACAATCACCCGACCACTTTCACACGATTGTGTGTCAACCAAATGCATAAGCAGATTCTTTTCTTCCAGAATCTCGATTATGGCACCGACTTTTTCCTTGTCAAAGAATTCTGGCTGCAGCAATATGTTTGTCTCACCCTGGGTGTAAATCTCCTCACTATCACTTTCGGCGATAAGCCTCTTTATCGAAGGTACAAACAGACGAATAACACCCAGCTGACATTTCTCAATATCAGAAAATGCCTGATCGCCCGCTTTACACATATCAAGCAGTGTCATTCCCTGAAACCGCTCATTGATAAGCTGACAGACCAGCGACAGCTGTTGGGGGTCCACCTGAGACCGGATTTCCACGACGACCGTTTTGACGAACCCGCTGTCGATAGTCAGATTCATCAAAAAGCGCCCTCCGCCGATCTCATGAATATACACGTGTCGAAACACCGCACTGTGAAGGCGGGGGGCAAGAATTATCCCCAGCTGCCGGGTCGCCTTACTCAAGGCGCGCGAAGTCGCTTCCATCACCATGTGCAGATCTGACGGATCGATCAGCTTCAGCTCCTTTTTTATGCCACTCTGAAGCTCGGGAGTAAGATACTCACAATCCATCACATTATCCACGTAGTAGCGATACCCCTTGTCGGTCGGCACTCGTCCGGCCGAAGTATGAGGATGGGTTATAAAGCCCTTCTCCTCCAGATCGCCCATTACATTTCTGACAGTCGCCGCGGATAAACTAAATCCGGGCTGCTTCGCAATGAAGCGTGAGCTGGTCGGATTCGCACTGAGAATATAGTTACGGACAATCGTCTGAAGTATCCGCTCTTCTCTGTCTGATAGATTCTTTCTGCTCTCCATATTCATAGCAATTAAAACCACGAAACGCCATGGGGGTCTTTTTGCCCCCATGGCATTCTGAACTAAGGTACACAGGGGCCAGGTCTTACATCATACCACCCATACCGCCCATACCGCCCATGCCGCCCATACCACCCATGCCACCCATGTCGGGAGCACCGGCAGCATCTTTTTCTTCTTTGGGCTTTTCTGAGACGATACACTCCGTAGTCAGAACCAGTGATGCAATACTTGCAGCATTCTCCAAAGCGGTACGAGTGACCTTGGTCGGATCGATAACTCCGGCCTTCACCAAGTCTTCGTATTCCTCGGTGTATGCATTGTACCCAAAAGCGCCTTTTCCATTTTTCACCTCGTTTGCAACCACGGAAGGCTCCTGGCCGGCATTGGATATGATCATACGCAACGGCTCCTCGATAGCACGTTTGATGATATCGACGCCGACTTTCTCATCCCCGGAGAGCTTCAGATCGTCCAGCACCTTGCTTGCACGAATCAACGCAACACCACCACCGGCGACAATACCCTCTTCGACAGCCGCACGTGTGGCATGCAGTGCATCTTCGACTCGCGCCTTCTTCTCTTTCATTTCGGTCTCGGTTGCAGCACCGATATTTATTACCGCAACACCACCGGCCAGCTTGGCCAGACGCTCCTGAAGCTTTTCACGATCGTAATCGGAGGTGGTTTCTTCTATCTGCCTGCGGATCTGATTTACACGACCCTTGATATCTTCGGCTTTACCGGCACCCTCGATGATCGTGGTGTTCTCCTTTTCGATCGTCACACGCTTTGCCGAGCCCAACGAATCGACCGTGGTATTTTCCAGTTTGAAACCAGCCTCTTCACTGATCAGAATACCACCGGTGAGAACAGCGATATCTTCCAGCATCGCCTTGCGACGATCGCCAAATCCCGGAGCCTTCACCGCGGCAATCTTCAACGTTCCGCGAAGCTTGTTGACAACCAGAGTCGCCAGAGCCTCACCTTCGACATCCTCGGCGATGATCAGAAGCTGCTTGCCCATCTGAGCAACCTTTTCCAGAAGCGGCAGCAGATCTTTCATGGCACTGATCTTCTTGTCGTGAATCAGGATAAGCGGCTCATCCAGCACCGTCTCCATCGTCTCAGGATTGGTGACAAAGTACGGTGAGAGATACCCGCGATCAAACTGCATCCCCTCGACAACTTCCAGGTTTGTCTCGATTCCCTTTGCTTCCTCCACCGTGATCACACCGTCTTTACCCACCTTTTCCATGGCACGAGCGATAAGATCACCGATTTCTTTGTCGTTGTTTGCGGAGATCGCACCAACCTGGGCAATTTCCTTCTGACCCGCCACTGTCTGTGAATCCTTCATGAGCTGATCGACAATCGCACGGACAGCCTGGTCGATACCACGCTTGATTCCCATCGGATTTGCCCCGGCAGTCACATTCTTGAGACCGACACGTGCAATCACCTGTGCCAAAACGGTAGCAGTGGTCGTACCATCACCAGCCACATCACTGGTCTTGGATGCGACCTCTTTAACCATCTGCGCCCCCATGTTCTCGAACTTGTCTTCCAGCTCAATCTCCTTAGCCACCGTCACACCGTCTTTTGTGACAGTCGGCGAACCAAAGCTCTTGTCCAAAACGACATTGCGTCCTTTCGGTCCAAGGGTCACCTTCACGGCATTAGCAAGAGTATCGATACCGCGAAGCAGTTTATCTCGTGCAACTGTATCAAAAGCCAACTGTTTTCCAGCCATGGTGTATATCTCCTTTTTGAAATGTATCTGAAATTTGTTTTATCTGGGAATCAATTACTTAAAGAATCGCAAGAACATCGCTTTCACGCATGATAAGGTAATCGGTACCATCGATGGTTACTTCCGTACCGGAGTATTTCCCGTAGAGAACTTTATCACCGGATTTGAGAGTCATACCGATTTTTTGACCATTGTCGGCGATTTTGCCGTCACCAACAGCAACCACTTCACCTTTCTGAGGCTTTTCTTTTGCATTTTCCGGGATGATAATACCACCGGCGGTCTTCTCCTCTGCTTCAAGAGGCCTTACGATCACGCGGTCTGCCAATGGTTTGATGTTCATATCTTCCTCCTGTTGTAATTGTAGAAAATGTATTAATGTATTAACACGCAGTTGCTTTCGACTAATCCCTTAAGCAACGCACCCTTTAGCACTCAACATCAAAGAGTGCTAACAAATTATATGATTTTAATGGTGGTGTCAAGAAAAAAATATTCGTTTCGAAAAAAAAGTGTGTCGTTAAGGAGTTGGTTTTTATGACCGATATACGGTATAATGGAAGTATGTGTTACCCGAATTGAAACGGCCTGTCATGAATTTTTTGGTTTCCTACCTTGAGAAGCTTGGTATATCGCAAAAAGAACGCCAAATACTGCTGCGTGTGTTTGTTATCAGCTTCACCGTCAGCATCTGCTGCGTTGCCACCATATGGCTCATATCTTTTTTAAGACAAAAAAGGGCTCAACATGCGATAGTAGAGAACCAAACAGACATACCACCTCATGCAACCAAACGTACCAAAGGTTTTGATCTGCAGTCTGTCGATATCCGTGCCCATCGCTATGCCGCCGACTACTTTTCCTCCACAAACCAACCACTGCATGCGATATCTCACTACCAACGTATTCTTCAAGCCAGACCGCAAGATATACACGCTTCCCTGGCCCTGGCTACCACTTACATGGAAGGCGGCCTTTTTGAAGAATCGATACAACTCTTTGAGAAGCTTTTGCAATTTGATAATCAAGACAGCCTGCTCTGTGTAATTGAGGCCCGATATGGCCTCGCCCTTTTTCATAGCGGCCAGGTACGGAAAAGCATCTCCAGGCTTGAAGAGTGCCTCAAGAGATGTCCGCATAATGCTGAAGCTGCATGCTTTCGGGGGCAGGTGGAAGCATCGGTGAATCCAGGATCATCCAAAACAATCGATTACTTCACTCACGCAATTGCGCTGGATTCGAACTACACCGAAGCACCTTACCAGCTTGCCAGGTATCTTATGAACAGACCACAGGCAAGTCGTGCCGATCTAATTCGGTCACGCGATAATCTTTTACGAGTCCTGACGCTCGAGCCACTTCACGCCAAAGCACACTCACGGCTGGGAATGGTTTATTATTACCTTCAGCAACCAGCCCCCGCTCAGAAATCCTACGAGACTGCCCTTGCACTCAATCCGCAAGATTACAATACACATTTCAACCTCGGCGAGCTGTATTTTACTACCTGGGATAATGAGGCGGATGCCCTTCGATCATTCAAACGCACGGTTGAGCTGAAAAAGGATCATACCAGGGCCAATTTTCGCATAGGTCTGATCTCTTTGCGAAACAGTATGAAACGCGAGGCTGTTTATTATCTTGAACAAGCGCATAAAAGCGATCCGGAGGACATTAGGATTCTTCTGCAGCTTGCAGTTGCCTATGAGCGCCTGGGCGTACGCGACAAAGCGATTCAAAAATATCGCCAGATCCTTTCCCTGGACTCTCTTAACGATATCGCCCGACATAAGCTTCTTTTACTGCAAGATAACAACAATTGACGCAATTCACTGTAAAAGAATAAGTTCCGACAAAAAAGACTTGACCTTTCAGCGTTTTAGGATATATTCTTATGATGGATACGAAACAGAAACACGGTTTTCAATATCCGATTGATTTAACCTAAGCTACACAACCATTTACTATATCAGGTTTACTATATCAGATAAAGAGATTTAGAACTATGGCAAATATCACAAAAAAAGACTTGGTCGAGCGCATTTCTGATGCTACCGGACTGACACAGGTAGACACCAAAATAGTTGTAGAGAGTTTTCTTGATGCTGTTTCCCAGGCTCTGCAAACCGGAAGCAATATCGAGATCAGAGGTTTCGGACGATTTAAGATCAAAGAAAAGAAGGCACGTGTCGCCCGCAACCCACGCACCAATGAGCATATTGAGGTAGAGGCCGGATTCAAACCGATATTTGAAGCTTCAAAGGAGTTACGCAATCGCGTAAACGATAAGTTCATCGAACGGGAACAACAGAATATACAGTAGCCTGCAAGCTGCCAAGTGTACCACAAAAAAGGGCGCTTTTTTCAGCGCCCCGACTTACCCCCGATTCAGCAACAAACCATCAATTCTCTTTTACTACCCGATCCTCGTTTTTCCAAATCTCAAGTGCCGCGGTTTTGAGGTCTT
This sequence comes from uncultured Fibrobacterota bacterium, assembly GCA_964419255.1. Classification (GTDB taxonomy): domain Bacteria; phylum Fibrobacterota; class Chitinivibrionia; order Chitinivibrionales; family CAYFVL01; genus CAZPHU01. Next base: position 97,405 of record CAYQOU010000002.1, read on the forward strand.
TATACCAGGTGCGTATGTCCTCAGTTTCGACACCCAATTCACGGGCGATATCTTCAACGGGATTACCGCATTCGACACGCGCCACAGCCAGCCATCTTTTCCTGGGCTTAATGTAGGGTTTTTCATCATTTGGATTATTATCGGCTTCTATAGCAGCGTTTTCCGAAGCGGTTTCATCACCACTCTTGTCGTTAACTTCACCACCGTCGGTTTCATCCTCCTCACCTTCCGGTACGAACTGCTCGTCAGCCTTGTCCCCCAATGCTTCTGCGACACCTACCGACTCACCCGGGCTATTCATCTCTTTTATATCAACGACTTCACGCTTCTCCTCGATCGCACTGGTTACTTCCGTCAGAAGACTATCCATAGAGACATTTTCGTGATAGCCCACCGATGAGTATTTGACGGTTCCATCCGGGGCTATCACGAAGAGAGCCGGCAACGATTTAACTTTGTATCGCTCAGCCGTGCGGTGATACGGATCGAGCAACACCGGTAGCGTAACTTTGTTTTCTTCTACATACGGGTTGGCTACAGACGCGCCTTCCTTATCCATGTTGATAAGAAAAATTTTAATTTTCTTTTTACTGTTTTTCTCGTAGAATTTGATCAGCTCGGGTATCTCTTTTTTACACGGCTTACAGTAGGTTGCCCAAAAGCTGAGAATGACAGTATACGGTTGGTCATTGATATACGGTTTGGAAAGGTTAGTACCACACCATACCCGCAAAGCCTCCCGGTTACCATCAAGCGTAGGGAGGGAGAATGTAGGCGCCATTGTCCCCGCTTTCAGCGGCTGGGCATCGGCGGCATTTACTTCGAAGTATGCGCCATATAAGAATATGGCAGGAATGATGAACATGAGAAATTTCACAGTGCCCCCCTTTGGCTCAAAACCGATTAATTACTTTTTGCCCAGTTCTCGAGACCTTTCTGTTGCTGCCAGGATTGCCTTCATGACAGAAAATGCAAACCCATTTTCCTCCAGCGAAAGTAATCCGTATGCAGTGGTTCCCCCCGCAGACATAACATTATGTTTTAGTTCCGCGGGTTCGGTCTGCGAACATTGTACCATTTTGGCGGCACCAATCACCGTCTGGACAGCACATTCACGTGCGATTTTCGGTGGCAGTCCCGCTGTTATGCCCCCCTCGATCAGCGCCTCGATGAAACGATAGACATAGGCCGGCCCGCTGCCCGAAACCCCGGTGACAGCATCCAGCAGCGTTTCGGCCACCGCAAGTACCTTCCCACAGCAGCCCATGACACGCTCGACTGTCTGCCCATCTTTTTCGTCGCAATTGCTGCTGAGCGCATAGGCGGAAACACCTTCTCCAATCAAAGCAGGAGTATTAGGCATCACCCGGCACAGATGTGCATCATCCCCGAAATGGTTCGCAAGGCTGCTCATGTGCACGCCCGCCGCAATGGAGATCCACAGGACAGAGTTCCTCTTCCCACCGGCACAGGCGCAAAGCTCAGCTGCGACGGTTTGAATATCTTGCGGCTTTACGGCAATGAGCACAGCCTCGGGGCTTTCCTTATCATTAAACCATTGATCCGGAGATTTGACAAGGACAGATTCAGGCAACTGTTCCGTGGCTTTAGAAGATGAGTCATAGGCGGTGATTGTGAACTGGGGCTGAGCGGCAACAAGGCCATTTATGATTGCCCGCCCCATATTACCACACCCCAGTACAGCAATATGCATGGTACGATTCCTTTAACTATTCATCGACTCCAAAAACTGCTGATTAGTTTTGGTGTTTGCGATTTTATCTTGCATGAATTCCATCATTTCTATCGGAGCGCGTGCAGTGGATGAAAGGAATTTTCTGAGGATCCACATCCGGTTTAGCTCTTCCTTGCTCATCAGAAGCTCTTCCTTACGCGTACCGGAGCGCATCAGATCGATTGCCGGAAAGATTCGTCTGTCGGCAATTTTTCGATCCAGGACAAGCTCCATGTTACCGGTGCCTTTAAACTCCTCGAAGATTACCTCATCCATGCGACTGCCTGTTTCTATAAGTGCAGTTGCAATGATTGTCAGGCTACCGCCGCGGTCGATGTTTCTGGCGGCTCCGAAGAAACGCTTGGGTTTGTAAAGCGCCTGGGAATCCACACCACCGGAAAGGATTCTGCCGGAATGCGGAGCCACGGTGTTGTGAGCGCGCGCAAGACGAGTGATACTATCCAGAAGGATGACCACATCACGATTGTGCTCGACAAGCCTCTTGGCACGTTCAATCACCATCTCGGCCACCACCACGTGGCGTTCTGCCGGCTCGTCAAAGGTGGAGCTGATGATCTCGGCACCTCTGACAGAGCGCTGCATATCGGTAACCTCTTCGGGCCGCTCGTCGATAAGCAGTACAATCAGGATTACATCGGGATGGTTATGCAAAATTGCATTGGCGATGTTTTTGAGCAGCACTGTTTTACCGGTACGTGGAGGAGCTACGATAAGCCCTCTCTGCCCCTTACCGATCGGCGTAAACAGGTTCATGACCCGCGTGGACAATTCCCGACGATCATATTCCATGTTGAATCGTTCTTCCGGAAAAAGCGGTGTCAGGTCATCAAAATTGATCTTCTTTTTGCACTCCTCGGGATCTTCGAAATTAATCATCTCGACACGAAGAAGTGCAAAATAGCGCTCCGAATCTTTGGGAGGTCGCACCTGACCGCTTACCGTATCCCCGGTACGCAGGTGAAATCTTTTTATCTGAGAAGGAGATACGTAGATATCATCCGGCCCGCTCAGATAACTGTTTGTGGGTGAGCGAAGGAAACCGAACCCATCAGGCATTATCTCCAGAACACCTTCGGCAAACATCTGGCCGTTTCTGGCCGCTTCGCCTTCGAGTATCTTGAAGATCAGCTCCTGCTTATTCAGGTGCCTGTGTTCACCAATGTTCAGGCTTACAGCCAGATCATTGAGTTCGGTCATCGACTTAGTCTTCAGTTCGACAACATTCATTATTCTACCTCTATTGGATAGGAGGGTTGTGGAAGGTGGGATAAATTCTTTTTTATACCTGACATCGGGAAAAATTTTTCGCCGTTAGCAGTATAACAAAAAACTTGCCATTCATTTCTATTTTAAAAAACGCTTTCGCTTTTCTATAAGACGAATCTGGAAGCACGAAGGTTAAAAGATCCACTCGAAAACGATCGAGCGAATGTAACGCAGTGCTCAGAGTGATGAAAATTTATTTGATTTTTTGGATTGGATTTTATACCAAACGAGTCGCTATGAGGTGTTCCTCTATCAAGGCACATGATCCAGCACGATTCGGAATACAAAAATTTACTTTATGTAGCTATACCTGTCAAGTTTTTCTTGTATTCACTAAAACGTTACTATAAATTGTACGAATCGCCGCGAGAGAATCGCTCAATTCAAATACAAATATATGTGATTGAAAGCAGTTTGCGGAAGGTGTTTTTTCTCTCCCACCTTATATTTCGCTGACAATCAGCTGAAATTGTCTATCCACGACACTTTTAAACCACCCGAAGCACCAGACCTTTGAGATACTCTCCTTCCCGGTGGGCGATGTTAGTCGGATGATCAAACGGCTGTCCCGGAGTATCAAGAAGCTGGACCTGCCGCTGTGCATCCACGGCCGCTCCAAAAATAATTTGTCTGAAAAGCTGTGGGTCTATAGCCTGCGAACAGGAAAACGTGAAAAGTACGCCTCCCGGTGCCAAAGCTTTCAAAGCAAGCAGATTCACATCTTTATATCCCCTTGCCGCTTTCTGACGCTCTCCATGGTGGCGGGCAAATTTTGGTGGATCAAGAATTATCAGCGAGAAAGACTCATTTACCTCACGAAGGAAATTAAACACGCTTGCGGCTGCGAAATCCTGTTCCTGGCATCCGAATCGGTTCAGTACCCGATTCTTCTTAGCCTGCTCCAACGCTTTCCGCGAAGCATCGACACTTATTACCCTTTCGGCCCCGCCCTTCAAGGCATTTAATGAAAACCCTCCCGTGTAGCAGAAACAATCCGCTACACATGCCCCGCTCGCGTATCTGCGTACCAGGGCCCTGTTTTCTCTCTGATCCAGAAACAGCCCCGTCTTTTGCCCTCCCGCAAGGTCAACCTCATAGCACAGGTCATTTTCCCTGATTACCCGTTCACGGGGCATCTCCCCCCATATCAGATCATTTACTGATTGAATCTTCTCCCGTGAGACAGACTCGGCATCGGAGCGCTCATATATGAATTGAGGTGTGCATGTTTCTTTCAATGCACCTATTATCGACTCACGCATCATGCGCATGCCCGCGGTAAGAAGCTGTACACACAAACCATCCCCATATCTGTCTACGATAAGCCCGGGAAGAAAATCTCCTTCCGAATTAATGAGACGATATGCCGTGGTTTGATTGTCAAACATTCCCCTGCGACGGCTCACCGAACAGGCAATCCTCTCAAAAAGCAGTTGTGGCGTAAACTGCTCATCACCACGGGTAAGCACCCGGACCGATATCGAGGAAGACAAATTACAGTAGCCCTGCCCCAGGACCTCTCCGGATGAAGCCTTTATCGTGCCAATCTCACCCGGCTTCCCTTTTGGCTGCACCCTGTCTATGGCGCCGGAAAAGATCCAGGGATGCCCCGCTCGAACAGGCCGATCCTTTCCTTTTTTCAATACAATGTCCATCGTATACCTGAAATCCCAACTTTGAGCGATTCTCTCGCGACGATTCACACAGAACAGCTCAATTCAGTTGAAAGAAAACTGTGCATTACAATGCAGCAAATAGTAATATTACTGTATACCTGAATTATGCGACTCTCCCGCTGTAGTTCGCCCAGAATCGCTCAATTCAGATTCAACCTAAATTAAAACATTTACAGGAATTTATTCCATTCTTCTTTGGATTTGCTCATGAGTATAAAATCGTTTTTCATCGTCTTTTACTGCTGCATTCTCGCCGGATGCGCAGTGTCATCATCCCAAAAAGCCGAACAGACAAAAGAAACAGAACCACAGAAACGCGCAGGCTCCCATGAGCCCGATTCATCATCCTCAACCCAAAACAGCCAGTCAGGACAACACTCCCCCCAAAGCACCAATACATCACAGGGAACACATATTCCGGTATCGGAATGGACCGGACATCAGTTCGTTTTACTTCGCATAAACCCGCAGTTTAGTGAATACGGGCACCACCTTTATACAAGCCCGAATCTCGACAGGGAATCTTCACCCCCAAACAGTTCTATCGCAACAAATAAACATCGACTGCGCCATAAACCGTTTGCAGGCCATATGGTCACTGTCCAAAATACGAAGAAAACAGAGGATGGCGAATGGTTTGTCACCTTCCTGCTCGACACCCTGGACCTTCGGCTCTACGCCAAAACAAATCAGGGAGTCGTTGAAGGAATCGCTCTGGCCAATGATCTTGAAAAAGCTCGCGATTTTTTTCTCGGTGATACTATTTATTCACGAAAGAGACGAATAGAGATGTACGATTCGATCCATCAGTCCTTTAGAAATATGGATGTTTCCGTTACGACCCCCCTTATTGTACATGATATCTGTTGGGGAACAACACCGCTGCCCTCAAAACCGTTATGGATTCAGGTTATCACTCCCCAGAACGACTCCGGCTTCATACCGGTACATTTCGGCACGACAAATACCATCACCGCCGCCGGCAACGGAGAGCTGCTCTGGATAAAGGACATTCTCCCCGAAAACCCTCGCAGCTACTATCAGTGGGACCCCTACGTCTGGGAAGTTATCGACAAACATAACATTTTCGAAGGAATGACCTCCGAGCAGGTTCTTCTTTCGTGGGGCAGCCCCGACAAAACGGAGAGGCAACAGGATTGCGATACCTGGGTTTATAACAACAGCACTCTGACTTTCTGCAAAGATACGCTGGTACGGCATGAGAACTGAGCCCCCTGATGCTGACAGGGGACGCATACTCCAAACGACGGGACAAATACAACGTGTTTCTTGAAACTACACCCTGAATTAAGCTATTCTCTCGCGGCGATTCGCACGGAACCGCTCAATTCAGGGTATAACTGTAACAGCCCCTGCTAAATGTCTATTTCCAGTATGGCATCCTTTATTACCTCGGCTACCGTCGGATGCGGAAAAACGACATCTGAGATTTCATTAATCTTCATTTTTTTCTGTATCATGACCGATGCTCCGTAAATCATTTCCGAACACTCTCCACCAATCATATGAATCCCCAGAAGCGTCCCGCTGTCTTTGTCCGCCACCGCTTTGATTATCCCATAGCCTCTCTCGGTTTCCGCCAGATAGCGACCACTGTATCCCAGGGGAATTTTGCTTGTTGCCACATCATACCCACGCTCCAGAGCCTGCTCCTTTGTCAGACCCACCGACGCGATTTCAGGGTGGGAGTATATCACATTGGGAATGGCATCATAATTCACCACGGCCTCTCTTCCCATGATCGTATCGATAACAACCTCGGCTTCGCGACTTGCCGTGTGAGCCAACATGCTTCTCCCATTGATATCTCCGGCAGCATAGACTCCGGAAACGTTTGTTCGCCCCTGCAAATCGACTTTAACCCTGCTCCCCTTCATCTCCACACCGATTTTCTCCAGCCCCAGCCCTTCGGTGGAAGGTCTTCGGCCCACGCTCATCAAGACAATATCGGCGGCAACCGTGTGTCGACCACCGTCAAAGTCCTCAAACATCACATGTTTGTCACCGATTTCAGTAACGCGGGAATTCAGAACTATATTGACCCCCCTCTTTTCGAGCTGCTTGCCAAGTATGGTGCTTATCTCCTGATCGACTTCCCCCGCAATCCCGGGAAGCATCTCGATAATCGTGACCCGACTGCCGATTTCTGCAAATATGGTGGCAAATTCCAGCCCTATAACCCCGCCACCAATGATTACCAGTTTCTCGGGGATGAAATCGATCGACAAAATCTCCCTGTTCGTATACACAAAAGGCTGATCTGCACCGGGAACAGGCAGCCTTACAGCATCAGAGCCGGTGCAGAGAAGGAGTTTTTTTGCCGCATAATTTTTTTCACCCGCCTTAACGCGAAACATATCACCCGAAGGAGAAATGATATGCGCCCTCTCATAGACGACATCGACATTCTTTCTCTTTTTGTTATTTTCCGATGCTCTGCGGATTCTCTGAACCAGCTTATCTTTCCTGGCCATCGCCGCCTTTATATCGAAGTCGGCGTGCTGGACTGTCACTCCAAACACCTGGCTTTCCTTTGCCTGTGCATAGAGCCTGGAACAATGCAAAAGTGCCTTGGAAGGTATACACCCCTCGTTTAAACACACGCCGCCAAGTTTTCGCTGCTCGATAAGAAGCGTTTTGAGGCCTTCCTGTTGAGCTAATTCCGCGGCATTTCCCCCCGCAGGCCCACCGCCAATGACAACAACATCATACATATTTTTCCTCCACGAGACATCACGGGTACGGTGGCTTTAAAACAGCCCCACCCCTTGCTGTAATTGTGGTCATGAATATGATTCATGTCAGCCTGACCGGACAAGAAAAGGCCAGAACATACGACCGAAAGGTCAAACCACGCCGGTTGATCGGGGATGTATATTTTTACCTGAATCGAGTGGCTCCAGTGGGACGAAACGGGACAGGAGTGCTTAAGCGGATTTTCCTTCTCCTAATGCACCCCTCCGCCCAGCCGCAGACACACCGGCTGGACATCTTTCCCCCGGCAAAGGGAAGGCTTTTTAAAACCGGTTTTATCGCCTGCCCCTCCACCATACTTATGGGGTGTCGCTAAATTGGCAAGGCATAACAAATGCCTCGACAGTCTCAGCACGAACGGCCTTTATGAGTCACATCAGCTAATCCGTTCGCCCTGAGCCGTGGAAAGGGTATACCAAACTACATTTAGCGATAATCCCTATGCAAGGGGGGTCAATCAGCCCTTTCGGAGCTTTGATTCTCCGGCTTTGCCGGACTTAGTATTCTCATTCAGACAGTCAAAAGGAGACCACATGAAACGAGTCGGTGCACACGTTTCTATTTCCGGCGGAGTCCAGAATGCTCCGGTCAACGCAAAAAACATCGGGGCGAAAGCGTTTGCCATGTTCACTAAAAATCAGCGCCAGTGGCACGCCAAAGCATACCCGTCATCGACGATAGACGCCTTTCACAAGGCAATGGAAGAAAACGGGTATAAAGCCGAGCATGTCCTGCCCCACGACAGCTACCTGATCAACATCGGCAGTCCGGTTGCGGATATGTATGAGAAATCATTCAAAGCCTTCGTCGATGAGCTGAGCCGCTGTGATCAACTGGGACTGAAATTTCTTAACATCCACCCGGGCAGTCATGTCAAAAAAGTATCGGAAGAGCAGTGTATGGATACTATAGCCGAGAGCATAAACAAGGCATTCGATATCGTGCCACATGTAACCGTCGTGCTCGAAAACACCGCCGGTCAAGGTTCCAATGTCGGATACCGTTTCGAGCACCTGGCGTATATGATAGATAAGGTCGAAGATAAATCCCGCATCGGCGTGTGTCTGGATACCTGCCACACATTCGCCGCCGGCTACGATATTCAGACTCCAGGCGCATTTGATAAGACGATGGAGCACTTCGACCGGATCGTGGGTTTCTCGTATCTCAGAGGCATGCATCTCAACGACGCCAAAAGCGCTTACGGCAGCAAGCTCGACAGACACCAGAGTCTGGGTGAGGGAAACCTGGGCCTTGAAACCTTCCGATGCATCATGAATGATCCCCGATTCGAGGAGATCCCCTTGATTCTGGAGACAATTGATGATTCGAGATGGGCAGCGGAAATACGACTGTTGTATGATTTGGTTGATTGAAAGAAGTAAGAAGGAAGAAGTAAGAAGAACGCGGCCCTCTCGGGAGTGCCGCTTCCTTCTTCAAAATACCGGGATGCAGTCCCTTTTGGAGATGCCGCATCGGTTATCGTTTACCATCAGACAATCGTCCCGGCGGGGATAACCGACCCCTTGGGTATGATCGTAATACCATCCCGTATCCAGTAGGACTCACCATTGTAGTCCTTCTCACCGGTCTTATCCCTGATAACCACACCATCACCGATACGCGCATTCTTATCTATGATCGTACGCTCCAGCATGCATCCCTTTCCGATACCTATAGAAGGCAGGCCCTCCTCTTTTCTCTTCTGACTGCTGAGGATGTGTTCACCTTCGTAAAAGTCGGCTCCCAACATGACTACTTCCCGAAGATTTGAGTTTTCACCGATGATACTCCTCATGCCGATTATCGAATCGTTTATGTGTGCTCCCGTGATATCCGACCCCTCCACCAGAAGCGAGTCGCGGATATTGGAACGAATCACACGGGTGGGTGGCAGCGATCGGGTGCGGGTATATACCGGCCAGTTGGGCTGGTAGAGCCTAAACGGTGCGTTTTGCCGGGCAAGTTCGATATTGGAATCGAAAAACGCCTGAATTGTTCCGATATCGGCCCAGTAGTCGGTAAAAGGATAGGCCATGACTTTATACTTGTTGATTGCGGCTGGAAGAATCTCCTTACCAAAATCGGTTTTTTCCTTATTGGCAAGAAGATCCTTGAGCACTTTGGGCTCAAAGACATACACACCCATGGATGCAAGGCATCGATTCTCGTCGATATCTATTCCCCGGGACTTGAAAATAGTAGGATCTACCGCCAGCCGCTCCACAACCTCCGGATCTTTCGGTTTCTCTACAAACTCCTCGATTTCCCCCTTGGCATTGACCCTGCATAACCCCATACGGGTAGCTTCGTCGAAATCGACCGGATACAGGCACAGGCTGATATCGGCTTTATTCTCCGTATGAAAGGCCATCAATTTACGATAATCCATACGGTAGAGGTGATCGCCCGAAAGAATCAACATCTGAGAGAAATCGTAGTAGGTGGTATGATTGAGAGTGGCTCGCACCGCATCGGCGGTTCCCTGAAACCAGTCGGCCCCCTGAGGGGTCTGCTCGGCGGCAAGCACCTCCACAAAACCATCACTGAAGGTATCAAACTGGTATGTCTGCATGATATGGCGATGAAGACTGGCGGACATGAATTGAGTAAGTACCGATACCCGCTTGATGCCCGAGTTGATGCAGTTGGACAGGGGAATATCTATCAGTCGATATTTTCCTGCAAAGCTGACCGCAGGTTTAGATCTCTGGAGAGTCAGAGGAAACAGACGCGTACCTCTCCCTCCCCCGAGAATCACTGCAGCAATAGAGTTCATATGTCCTCCTGATTATCCAATATATTGTGAAAGTTGTGTCTACAACACCGTGTGCCAGAGGCTATTTGCCCCTCCGCATGCATCTCTTCTCTTCGCAGTGAAAAGATAAAAATGGTACCTGGATTAAGTTTTTCTCTCGTGTTGATTCGCTCAGAACCGCTCAATTCAGGGTTAAAATATAAATGGTACCTGTTACCGGCGCATTAGAAGATCCGTCGATTACTGATGTTTTCCATAAAAAGAACCGCAGCCCCTCAAATAATGTCGACAAAATCAAACAGCTGGTCTAACTTCCGATCTGACGAGCCTTTAAGTGTATCGTTAAATCACGGCGGAGCCAATCAAAAAAAAGGCGAATCTCACCGGAGAGACCCGCCTTGGCATCGTCGGTGTGGACGATCCGGTTAGAAATAATAACCGAGGTTTATGTTGAACCGATAATTCCATTCGGGATCGGCCGCTCCAGCTGCCAAATCAGGCACTCGACCATCTGTTATCCAGGGATGATTGTATGCGGCAATAAGATCGACATAGGTGAAAATCGGTCCGGCCGCAATCGATGCACCGAACACGTTTTGCTGGGTGTTCTCAAAATCGTCATTATCCTTTGCCATGTACGTGTAATCGTCATAGAACGTAACCGTTGCCGGTCCGATATCGAAAGGTAATGTGTATGCCAATCCCACGGTATACAGTGCTGCCTGTGAGGCAACCAGATAGGTGTCGCCGTATGCCCCCATCGTTATTGCCTCGATATCGTCTCCCCCGGCATCCTGTGCATCGAAGTTATACAATATCGTATGTGCCTTGAGGTTGATCTGTCCGACGGTTGCATCCAGATGAACCGCTCCGGCATATCTGTTGGACCAGGCATCATCCCCGAGATTATCGTTGTAAATCTGTCCGTACTGACCCGAAAGGCCGAATTCGATGTTTCCGAAATATCCCATATCGATAACGTATGCACCACGAAGGTTGAACTGATTCTTTTCCTCATAGCTCTGAGCTTCCCCCGGCACAATATCATATGAGTATCTGGACGCAGCGGGAACAGCACCTCCGGAAGCTAATCCCCGTGGTTCGGCTTGCAAAAAGTAAGCAAGGGCCAGATCGAAGCTTTTCCAGCGATGTGTAAGCTTTATCCCCATGTCGTAGTCATCCTCTAATCCAACATAGTATGCCGTCGAAAACCAGTAACTGTGTGAGGCGTAGGTAAGATCTCCAAAGGGGACCTGAGTCACACCGACTTCCAGCTGGGTATTGTTGTTCCACCGATATCCGGCCCAGCCATGGTGAATGAAATGGATGTCGAAACTGGGATAAAAGCGGTACTCGAAATCAAATAGAAACCCCTGTTTCTCGCCGCTGACATTCAACCGCCAGGTATCCCAAGTCCATTGAATATCATTTGCGGTCAAATCATCATCTTCAAAGTATCCCACCAGGAAATTATACCGCAATGCACCACCGATGGTGATTGTTCCATCATCGGCTTCGGCCACTCTTTCTTCCACCTCTTCCGTCGGCACATCCGACGGCTCGGACGCTTGCGGCACCGGTTGCTGTTGTTGTGCCGTATCTTCTCCCACACTCTGTTCCTGCTCGGCAGCACCTTCCTCCTGTGCATACACCGAACCCGAAAGAAGCAGCACCATTGCCAGTAGAGATACTATACCCATACGTTTGTTTTCCATCGTCTCCTCCTTTTGCGGTTAAGTTATCTCAGGCATTCTCATAGACTGTTTCTCAACTCAAACCACTCGGTTTTCCATAACCGTGTGTGCGTCCCCTCAAGCGCACACATTCTCTCTTACTGCTCCTCAGGCGGAACCCAGGATTTTACCGTTTCCTGATTCTGCTTGACCCATTTCAGCGCAGACTCGTAGGGGTCGACTCCCTCAGCCTGATTCCATACCATCACCTGTTCCATGGCCTCAGGAGACCACTCAAAATTGTCCAGAAATTCGTACACGCGTGGCATGTCCTCTTTCAGTCCCGCCCGGACAACTGTAGCAATATACTCTTCCCCTCCATACACGTTTTCGGGATCCGCAAGATATTTCAGATCCCATTTTGCAAATTTCCAGTGCGGAGTCCATCCGGTAATCACCACCCATTCTTCGTTGTTTATCGCATCCGCCAGAGCGGCTGTCATGGTTGCACCGCTTCCCTCAACCAACTCCATCTGGTCTTCCAGATCGTAGGTCTCCAGCGCGACTTCTGTCTTCTGCATGATACCGGCGCCCGGGTCTATACCGATTATCTGCCCATCGAATTGCTGGGCATTCTCGGCAAGCTGAGTAATCGAATCGATCTCAACGTATGAAGGTACCACCAGGCCGATTCGCGTCCCTGTCAGGTTTGGCCCCAGCACCTCCAATTGGTCCTGTGTTTCGGCCAGGTAGTCGGCATGGGTGGTAGGCAGCCACGCGGCAACCATTCCATCGGCATCCCCGGTGGCCACCGCCTGCCACATTGCAGCCGCACTCACCGGCGTTATCTGCACCTCATATCCCATCTGCTCCTGCAACACCGCACGCACCACATTTGTGCTGGCGACCTCCGTGGCCCATTCCACATAGACCAGTTCAACCGTTTTGGGCTGCTGCTGACATCCGATAAAAGTCAGTGTCATAATCAGCATACCGAAAGACAGGATGTTTCTTCTCATCATCGCCTCCTTAGGATTTATTAATGAAGTTTTCTTGGTGGCGTGTTTCGTGTTCCCAGATTCTGGGTTATTCTATCTAAGATCATGGCTACGATCACCACTCCCACACCAGCCTCAAAGCCCATCCCGGGCTTCAGCCGCTGGATCGCTTTCCAGACCTCGCCTCCCAGTCCGCCGGCACCGATCATCGACGCAATTACCGCCATGGAAAGCGCCAGCATAATCGTCTGATTGACACCTGCCATAATGGTTGGTGTGGCGATGGGAAGCTGTACCTTCACCAGCTTCTGCATTCCTGTCGCCCCGAAAGCATCTCCCGCCTCCACAAGCTCTTTGGGCACCTGACGGATGCCCAGAGCGGTCAGACGGATCGCAGGGGGGATCGAGAAGATAACGGTTGCAAACACCGCCGATACCGTGCCCAATCCAAAAAACGGAATCGCCGGAATCAGATACACAAAGGCAGGCATCGTCTGCATGAAGTCAAGAATCGGTGTGATTATCTTACCGGTGGTTTTATTCACCGCTGCCAGGATACCCAGCGGAATGCCCAGCGCCACCGCTAAGACGGTGGAAACCAGCACCAGCGCTATTGTCACGATTGTCGGCTCCCACAGATCGAGATTCCAGAGAAGAAAAAGCCCCACCAATGAATAGATGGCGATTTTTCTTCCGACAAGATAGAAAATCATCCCCGCAGCAATAAGCATAAACAGCCAGGGAGGAAGGATCAGCACGATGTCGACCACAAAATCGATTACCGTCTCGATAAACTCCGAAATCCCCTTGGTCACACCGGAAAAAGTTGTGGTAAGGAAATCGAGTAGCGCCTCGATCCATTTTCCCAGAGGTATACGAAAGAGAGGCTGATCATTCACTATCCACCTCCCCACTCCGCTAAACCGGCAAGAATAGACCCATGCATAACTTTTCCTATCAGCTGTCCCTTTTCGTTAACGACTGCCAGCGGATACTTGAGATCGACAATGATACGAATCAGGTCACGTGCGGCCATATCGGGCGAAACCCGCTGTTGTTCGTCATTTTCGATAATAGAGGTGAGTTCCTTTTTGCCTTCTTCGATGGCCCTGGATGCGGCCTCAGCCGACACAAAACCGTGAAAGGTCTTGTCTTTGGCAACCACGTAGGCAAACGACTCGCCACACTCGCGCATGCAGCGAAGCGCGGTACGGGGACCGTCTTTTAACCCGACCACCGACCGGGGCTTAACCATAACATCGAATGCGGTAATTACTTTTGTCACATCCACATTCTCCACAAATCGCGCCACATACTTGCTGGCGGGCTTGGTGAGAATATCCTCCGGAGTTCCGATCTGCACAACCTTCCCATCCTTCATCAGCACGATCCGATCACCAACCTTCAGCGCCTCATCCAGATCGTGGGTGATAAAGACGATCGTCTTGTGAACCGTGCTTTCAAGCGACAGAAGCTCATCCTGCATGTCGGTTCGGATCAGCGGATCCAGCGCACTAAACGCCTCATCCATAAGAAGTACATCCGGCTCGACAGCCAATGCGCGAGCAAGCCCCACCCGCTGCTGCATCCCGCCGCTGAGCTGATCGGGGTAGCTGTCTCCCCACCCCTCCAAACCAACCAGCGCCAGGGTATCCTCCGCTTTTTTGCGTCTCCTTTGCGGCTCGATCAACTGAATCTCCAGACCAAATTCCACATTCTGCAACACCGTGCGATGGGGAAGAAGTCCGAAGCGCTGGAAAACCATTCCAAACTTCGTGCGGCGAAAATCACGCAACTGCTCATGGTCCAGCGCGGTTACATCGACATCATCGATAGTAACTTTTCCCTCTGTCGGCTCGTACAGCCTGTTGAGGCAGCGCAAAAGGGTCGATTTGCCGCTACCGGACAAGCCCATCACAACCACCGTCTCCCCTTCGTAAATGTCGAAACTGACATCCGCGACACCAAGCGTATGCCCCGTCTTTTTGATGATCTCCTGGCGAGAGGCACCTTCCCGCATCATCTTCAGGGCCCTCTGCGGATTTGGCCCAAAGATCTTTGTGATGTTCTCGATGCGGATTTTGGTTTTTGCCATAGTCCTATCCTGAATTCTCAGTTGATTGGTTCAAACAGCCTGGCATGCCGACGCCGAAATCTACAAAAACGTTAACCCTTAAGCAATCATCGTTCCATTTTTTACCGCGAGCGCATCACTTTTCGGCATCCTTCTGCAGCTCTCCCCGTGCATGTCTTAATTTTTACCTGCGCCGAGCGGTTCCGAGCGAAAGCTTCGCGCATTGATGCGAGAGAATCGCTCGGCGCAGCTTTCGACAAAGCCCTACAAAATACCCATTCTACATAGCATTTTCAACCCCCGCCTTCTTAGAGTGCTTAATCCGAAGTGGTGGGAAAAACACTCTTACCGATGTAATCAACTGGAGTCATGAAGCACTGAAATTTCCGTTATATCCTTCCTTTCCAAAATACTCAGGCGCATATCGCGGAGTCCGTTAAATCGGTTTTGAGAAGTACCTATGAGAATTTCGAGCTTCTGCTGATAGATAACTGCAGCACCGATGGCAGTGTTGACAGGCCAACGGGGCGTCCGGCTTGCCTGCAAATTCCCTCCCGAATATGTCTTCACAATCAAAAATCCAGACACTATTTTTGATTCACTCGAAATCAGATACACAATCGCCGAAAGGATATACATATGGGTTTCAACCAGATGCTTGCCGATGCAGTTGCACGAAACCACTCCCTTGTGTGTGTGGGGCTGGATCCGGATCTTACCCGAATTCCGGCTCATCTGTTACGGCAGCCTCGGCCCATTTTTCGGTTCAACAAGACCATTATCGATGCCACGGTGGGTTTTGTATGCGCCTATAAACCTCAGATCGCCTATTATGCCGCGGCCGCCGCCGAAGAGCAGCTGTCCATGACCATCGATTACATACATACAAATTTCCCTCATATACCGGTGATCCTGGATGCCAAGCGCAACGATATCGGCAGCACGGCAGCCCAGTATGCCCGGGAAGCCTTCGAGCGTTACGGGGCGGATGCCGTAACCGTTACCCCCTATCTTGGCGGGGATACGCTCAGAGCGTTTCTGGACTATGAGGATAAGGGGGTGATTGTCCTGTGCCGCACCTCTAATCCCGGTGCGGGCGATCTGCAGGATCTGAATGTCGATGGCCAACCTCTTTTTGAAACCGTTGCCCGCAAGGCAGCAGGCCCCTGGAACTACAACAAAAACATCTGTCTGGTGGTGGGGGCGACCTGGCCCGAGCAGCTCAAAAAGATTCGGTCAATCGTCGGGGATATGAACCTGCTTGTTCCCGGAATCGGCGCACAGGGCGGTGATGTCGAGGCGGTCATGCAGAATGGATTGACTGCACAAAAAATGGGCTTGATTATAAATTCCTCACGTAGTATTCTCTATGCAGGCGATGGAGAAGATTTCGCCCAGGCCGCACGCGCCGCGACTCAGAAACTCAGAGATCAGATAAATGCGTTTCGTCATCGATGAGTAATCGAACACCAAAAGATTCATTTCAGTAACGGCTCATGTTCCACGTGCTCCTGTTCCAAGCGGGTACTTTGAAACGACAGGGAGGATGTTGTTACAGTGCAGATAATTAGCCGATCGATTACATATAAACAAACACGATAATCGGGCGCAAGTCATACAGGGATATAACTACCATGTCGATGTTTATTGATGGTTTAAATGATAGACAAAAAGAAGCGGTGCTTCACAACGATGGACCATTGCTTGTGCTTGCGGGAGCGGGAAGCGGTAAGACGCGGGTGTTGACACACCGGATTGCCCGACTGGTATCCCAGAAGCTGTGCCGTCCCGAACAGATTCTTGCCGTCACCTTCACCAACAAGGCTGCCCGTGAGATGCAGATTCGTGTGGCATCGCTGGTGTCGCGCAAAGCAGCCGAGGCTATGACCATCTGTACCTTCCACAGTCTGGGGGTGCGAATACTGCGGGAAGACGGGGAGGCGATCGGACTCAGGAAAAATTTCTCGATTCTCGACGACCATCAGCGACTGGCAACGCTTAAGGAGATCGTCCGCTCCACATCGCGAAAGAAAAACAACTCCAAGGACCACGAGGAGCTGGGCACAAAAATTAGCCTGGCCAAGAATGCGTCCATGGAGCCCGACCAGTTTGCCAAAGATCCCGAAAGCCGCGCGATGTACCGCACCTACAAGGCCTACCGTGCACGGCTTCTCAAACGTCAATCGGTTGACTTTGACGATTTATTATTGCTACCGCTGCAGCTTTTCGAGCAGCATCCGGAGATCTTAAAAAAGTACCAGCAGCGATATACATTCATTTCCGTCGATGAATTTCAGGACACAAACGGGGTGCAGATGAAGCTGGCCCGGATGCTTGCCACCCCCAAAAACAACCTGATGGTGGTGGGCGATGATGATCAGGGGATTTACTCATGGCGCGGTGCGGAGATCGAAAACATCATCTACTTTTCTCAGAAATTCAAAGGATGTAAAACGGTTGTGCTGGACAAAAACTACCGTTCGACCGAACAGATTCTGGAGGGAGCTCATGCGGTTGTGGAAAAGAACAGAAAAAGACGAAAGAAACACATCACCGCTGTTGCCGGACCGGGCGAGCCGATAGTCTGCTACCGTGCCGATGATGAGATCGAGGAGGCGGAGTGGATCGCCCGGACTATAAAATACAATGTCGAGCGCTCTCTGTTCAGCTACACCGAGCATGCGCTTCTGTTTCGGACCAACGCCATGATGAGGCGGTTTGAGGAGGAGTTTCGGCGCCAGCAGATTCCCTACTTCGTTCAGGGTGCCATGAGTTTTTTCGATCGCAAGGAGATAAAAGACGTTCTGGCCTATCTCCGGTTTTTCGCAAACACCGAAGATGAGCTGAGTCTGATGCGGGTTCTGAAAGTGCCCAACAAGGGCTTTACGCCATCGGTGATAGAGAAGCTGGAGGATATGGCGGGGTTTCGCCGCATTCCCTTGTGGGAGGCTATCGAGCGCCATGAGATGGTCGAGCAGCTCAGTGACGCTCAGCACAGGGACATTTCCTCTTTTGTCGATTTTTACAAGAGACACAGCGTTGGATTTGCCAGAGGAGAACTTGCCAAAACGGCACGGTCGGTATTGACCGAAAGCGGCTATCTTGAACTTCTCAAACACGCCCATAAGGATGATGAGACCGCCGAGCAGCGTATCGAAAACATAAACGAGATCCTTCACGGGATGGAGATTTACGAATCGAAGTTCAGGAAAAACAAACCGCATCTGGATGGCTACATCCAGGAACTCACCCTGGTTGTCAATGATAACCCCGATGATGAGTCGCAGAAAACCAAGCGGGGTGTTATCATGATGACCCTTCACAAATCAAAGGGGCTGGAGTTTCCGGTGGTGTTTCTGGCAAACCTGGACGATTCGGTTATGCCCTCCCCACGCACAATCAGGGAGGGAAATATCGATGAGGAACGGCGGCTTTTTTATGTCGGCATGACACGTGCTCAGAAAGTGTTGTATCTGACATACCCCCATACCAAGGTTTTCCGCAAGAAAACAATAAATGTGACACCGACCCGATTCATTCGGGAAATCCCCGAGAAGTTTCTGGATGCCAAGCTTGGCGAAAAGGAAGAGGCGGAGTTTCAATCATTTGCCGATGATTTCTTCAGCCAGATGCGGGCCAAATTCGGCTCCGATGATGAGGAGGAGATCGCCGGTTGCGGGTAGGCTTTGAAGCCGGATGAAATAGAGGCGGTTATGAAACAAAGAACCTATCGGCTTGAATGTGTGTTGATTCGGGTGATTCATTGATTCGGCCGGACAGGATCTTGGAAGAAGACCGCCCATGAATATCGGATCGTTAAAACGGATCTCGAATAATGCTCCACTGACCCACCCGCGGAATTGGCCGGGAGAGTGGAAGTGGCCGGTATAGGCTGTGAGCGCAACCGGGAAGGCTGAGCACCAGCGAATAGACAGACTCGACACGACCCGATAAGCCTCTGTCGGGGGCACCACGAAAAAGAGTCTATCCGATTACACGGATAGACTCTTCTGCATACTACCTGTTTAATGTCGCACTAAAACGCACATAGATATGAATCCCCCTGGAAATAATGGCTTTCCGTCGAGTCGGATATCGTGAATATATCCCCACGAATCCTGCTTGCCTGATCCTGAATTATGATACCATACGAACCGTCTGTCGAATCGATGGTTTCGAGATGGTATGAGGATACTCCTCCTTGCCTGGAAACGCTTCCCCCAACAGAGCGTTGGGTCGAAAACCCGGGATAATCTTCGAGATCCAACACCCCGTATACATCCGATCCGATCATGGTCAGCCGTAAACTGCCGGAAAATTCAGTTCCGGGCCTCTGCATCGATCCGTCAAAGGACATGCACAGGCGAGTCGTATCGATTGTGTCGGGGGGAACGTCCGGAGGGATGCTATCTGCATCGGGTAATAGTGAGCAGTCAATGTAATTACCGTAAACATCTGACATGAAAAACCAGGAACCGACTTCTGCCATCAGAAACCCATCAAAGACATCGGAGACATTAAACTCTCCGTGAATGAAACCATTGTCTCCTTCCCACCACAGATAATAGACAGAAGAGGGGTGAGCCCAAGATCCACCTTGTCGATCCACAAATCCGATCATAGGATATTTGAAATACATGCTGTCATCCGGCGACATCATTATCAGGTCACCATATGCCGAATCGCCGATCGAGCCCAGCGATATAAATCCGTACAGTGGCTCCACTCCATTAACACTGTCCGAGTAGATGGTAAAGCAACGGGTGATTGTATCCCACGTCGTATCGGGAGCACACGACGAGGGCAGTCCCTCGACTTCTATACACACGGAGGCGCTTCCGTCGGTCTGGACGATGTTGAGACGAAGATGTACGTTTACCGTCATGCCGGCCTCTATGGTCACCGCTACCTCTCCGCTGTGGGTGACTGTGCCGTTACTGTTAGTCAAGGTACCTTCGAACACTCGCGGGTACCCCGCAGGAATGTCGGTGATAACAAATGGTTCTGCCGGAATGCCGCCAATGGGCCATTCGTATCTTATCGTATCCATATCCGGGCCGGAGATGATGAGAGTCAGCGACCGAGGCATGAGTCGGTTTGTCTTTGCCAGAAAGTCATCCGGGATCTGGGGAAGATACACGACGGCTTCTCCTGTTGCGCTTACCTGGTCGGTTCTATGGAGAGCCGTATCCAACGGGTTGTCATCGGTACATGATGCGAAAAGAAAGGCGCAGGCCAAAACGGCCGACAACACCTTAAGGGGACGATGTAAAGAATGGTGACTCATGACACCTCCTGTGCTTGTGGTTATGTGATACGTGAACGCTGTTGTGCTTCGGTGAACTCACCGTTATGATTACAATATAAAGTGTTTTTGCCGGATCCGGTGTAAGTATCTGATTTTTCTGTACTCAAAAAGAGTACGGGATATGTGGAAAAAGAAAAGCGCGGTCTCTTTAGTTTAAAAGGCCGCGCCGGCTGGATATGTTACGACTTTTGCCCCTGCCATGGCTTTTTGACCAAACACCGGAAGCGCAACAATGACTGGTTGTGTC
>CAYQOU010000003.1:0-67040 GCA_964419255.1 uncultured Fibrobacterota bacterium
GCCACAACGGTAAACGGTCGCTGTTGCTTGTAAACAAATATCCGGAGACAACGGTGGATGCGGTCATATCGATAGAGGATTTCTCGGGCCTTGCAACCGTACAGCAGCTTACGCCCGAAAATGCCGATGATGGGCCGGACAAGCGCAGCATGAGGGTGAAAAAAGGAGAAAAGGTCACCCTTGGTGCATATTCTGTTACGACTATTACGCTTGACTGATTAGGGGGGAAGAGTTTACAAGCGGAGAGGTCTCCCTCTTCGGGCGAGCTAGCTATTGGCTCCGGCAAGTGTCTGTAAGCCAAAAAGGATGTTTCGCTCCGCATCCTGCTCCGTGCCGTTTCTCGGCTCTTTTTATCAAACAGACACTAACCGGAGCCAATAGTGGATCTGGCCCTGCCCCACTCAGTGGGGCTGCCGCCCCCAACCCCGCCGGCATGGGTACCCGATGGTGCAGTGCATGAGTAATTTTCCCAAAGGGAGGGATGCCGCATGGCCGCATGGGGTCGGACCAAGGTTAAAGTGAACAGAATCAGACTGTTACATGTTGCGAGACCCCTCATTTGAACCGTTTAAGATAACAGCAGTGGTGGGCCACGCCGACGGAGAACAACAATACTACGACAGCCGATTCAACCCGCTTGGTGATATGCAGGGGGAGATTATCGGGGCCGCGTGTTTTCAGCGCAATGTCACCTATCTCCGGGAGCTCAGCAGCTCAGCTCCCGATCGAAAGGCTGAGTTTATCATCGAAAACATCGTGCATGCCAATGCCGACCCTCGTCTGCTTCATCTGGCTCTGGAAATCATTCTTCGCAACGCCTGAATTCACCGGCAGGAAGGATGTCACGCGTATAGAGTTTGGCACAACGATGCACGATTCACATAAATTCTCTACTCATGAACTCTCCACTGCCATATAGGTGTGGTCGCAGCACTGGCCGTCCGTGCCGTGAGAATGGGTGCGTTTGAATTTCCAGGTGTCCTTGAAATGGTTTGCTACCACAAAATCGCCGGCACACAGGAATTTGCCCAACTCGGGTGCTCCCATCGACTGCAGCGCATGAGCGAAGGGGCAGTTTTTTACGTTAAACTTAATAGACGTGTTGTTTTTCTCAACCACATCGAAATTGTAGAGTGATTTTAGCGAGGTGAATAAATACTGCTTCGACGGCGAGCAAAGATGAAACTGCGCCGCATACCATCCCGTCATATGACACGGTCACCAAAACGCATCGGAACTTTAGG
Source organism: uncultured Fibrobacterota bacterium (assembly GCA_964419255.1). Classification (GTDB taxonomy): domain Bacteria; phylum Fibrobacterota; class Chitinivibrionia; order Chitinivibrionales; family CAYFVL01; genus CAZPHU01. The sequence continues at coordinate 1,245 of CAYQOU010000003.1, forward strand.
CTCGATATTTGCAAACCACCGTAGGTTTTATCATATTTTAATAGTATGCGAAAAAAACAGGCCTTTAGTCCTTATCGGGTCAAAATTCGTTCAGGAGTGGTAGTGGAGAGAATGTGATTTTTTTTTACGCAGAGAAATTGTGAGCAAATATTTATAAATCGAATATAATGCGACAGTCATGACATCATGAAAAATGTACTTCCTTTCTGGTTGGATGCAAAACACTACGCACTGGAGGCCGGTTGTGTCAGGAGTGTAGAGCCGGCAGTGGAAATAACGCCGCTTCCAAAAGCACCGGATGTGATTATGGGTATAATCGATGTGCACGGAACGATTGTGCCCGTTTTTGACATTCGCAAACGGTTCCGGCTGCCAAAAAAGGATCTTCAGCTGAGCGATATATTGATCCTTGCCGAAAGCAAACAGCGCATCATCGCACTGCCGGCTGATTCGGTCGAACCGGTCACTCGCTACCCTCAAAACATCATCGAGAGTCCCGAGGCTGTTCCGGGGCTTGAGTATGTAGGGGGTATAGTAAAGCTGCCGGAAGGTGTGATACTGATACATGATGTGGATGCGTTTTTATCGCTTGAAGAAGAAAAAAGATTGGGCGAAGCGGTTGAGAATTATGAATCATAAGTTAAAAAAAATAAGAAATTAAGAAGTAAGGATTTTTAGTCTGCCTCGTTTTTGCATGCTGGTGCAGGGTATGCGGGATCGGCACAAACGAAATGAGGCCCATGGTATTCGGAATGCAGCGACAAAGTATTCTGGAAAATGATCTCTCGTTCGATTCTTCCTTCTTGCTTCTTAATTCTCAATTCTTTCTTAATGCTGTACCAGTTATGCAAAACAGACACACCAAAACCGAACTGCTTGCACGAGTGCGGGAAGAAGTCCGCTTTTCCATAGGGCTGGATCTGTCGACAACCGACGATCAGCATCTGGAGAGGAAAATTGCGGCTGTGTGCACGCGGCTGGGTTATGACTCACTGGGCTCATGCCTCAGCCGGTTTGCCGGTGAGCATTTGAACAAGAAAGAAATAGAAGTGCTTGCCAGTCATTTGACCGTCGGAGAAACATATTTTTTCCGCGACAGGAAATTGATAAACGCGCTTAGGCTTGGCGTCTTGCCGGAAATCATTCGAGAGCGGGAAAAAACAACCAGAACTATCAGAATATGGAGCGCGGGATGCTGCTCAGGGGAAGAACCCTATACGATAGCGATGCTGCTTATATCGCTGTTGCCGGATTGGAAAACGTGGAACATAACTATTTTAGCAACCGATATCAATACCGATTTTTTGTCAAGGGCACTGCGAGGCAGATACAGTAAATGGTCTTTTCGTGAGACTCCCGAATGGGCTAAAGCACGTTTCTTTACACACGTGGACAAAAGCTATTATCAAATCGCCTCGGATGTACGGGATATGGTAAAATTTTCATATTTGAATCTGGCGGAAAACGTCTTCCCATCCGTGCAAAACAACACCAATGCCATGGATCTGATCTTTTGCCGCAATGTGCTTATGTACTTTTCCAAAGATGTGCAATCGCAGGTGGTTAACAGGCTCTATCGGTCACTGGCCGAAGGCGGAAAACTGATGGTCAGCCCCGCGGAAGCATCGGTGCATCGATTCGCTCAATTCGAAAAAAAATACTATGAAGGGGTGACTTTCTATACCAAACCCGAAGGAGAGCCAAATCTTGAGAATGCTCCTGCGCTTGATGCGCCATCCTCGGTCGAAACATTTTCAAAGCAGATGCATACCGAGCTGTATCCGACAAAGCGGGAAACGTATCTGACGGATACAACCGCGGGTAGGCCGGAAGAGAAGGACGCAAAGCAACGTAAACCAACGCAACCGTCGGCAGAGCGAAAGAAACCCCCGATACCGGCTGAAGTCGCTGGACGTAAGGGGAGTTATAACCATGCGGAGTTTCTGTATAAGCAGGGAAACTATCAGGCGGCGATCGATGAATTGATGCGCTGTGAGCCGGGAGTAAAAACCTTCTCGCTTATTACCCATAGCTACGCCAATATGGGGTATTTCGAGCACGCCTATACCTGGAGCAAGAAACTGATTGCGGCCGATCGGCTCATTGCCGACAGTCACTATCTTCAGGCAACCATCCTTCTTGAACTTCACAGGGAGCAGGATGCCGCCGAGGCGCTTCGGAGAACCACCTATCTTGACCAGGATTTTGTCATGGCTTACTTTACCTATGGTGCAACACTGAAGAAGCTGGGGCGACACAAAGAGGCGCACATGGCCTTTAAAAATTGTAAATGGCTATTAAGTAAACTTCCGCGCGATACCGAGGTCCCATTTTCGGATGGTATACCAGCGGGTAGATTGGCGGAGATGATCGAGATGATAAACCGGGAGGAAAACGGTGGCGCATAGTAAAGGCTCACAACGGTATGATGCACTGCGGGAGAAAATCAAACAAGCCCGCAAATCAATCCATGCGGCCTGGGAGCCGTCGAAAGAGGAGAGCCGCCAGCTTCTGCGTGAGCGCGCACGCGCTCTTGCAGCCAGACCTCCCGAGAAACCCGCCGACGATAAAATCATGGAATTGCTGGTCTTTGAGCTGTCCGGAGAACACTACGGCCTGGAAACATCGTATATCGCTGAGGTTTTCTTTCTCGATGAATATACACCGCTTCCTTTCACGCCGGCATGGCTTGTGGGGATCTGTTCGCTGCGAGGGCGGTTCGTGTCGATCACCGACATTCGGGGAATTCTTGGGATGCCGATAAAAGGGATTGGAGAATTCAACAAGGTGATTCTGCTGCAGTCGCAAACAATGGAGTTTGGTATCCTTGCCGACGCGGTGGTTGGCATTCAAAATCTTCCGCAAAGGGATCTGCAGAAAGAATTCCATCTGCCCGGAGAACATGCGGAAAACTACATCGCCGGAGTCACCCCTTCTCGTCTGATCGTACTTGACAGTAAGAAACTATTAACGGATGAAAAAATGATCGCCGGTACGGAGTAGTCCGGATGCGATATGAAAAATGGACAACTATCAGGAAGGATGATGAGGTATGAAACTATCGTTGCGAATCAAACTGCTGTCGGCGTTCAGCATAATGTTGCTGGCGCTCGTTATAATCACTGTCGTTTCTTTCTATACCATTACCCAAATGCAGATGGTACTCAACGATACCTTCCGCAATGATTTTATTCCGTTTCAGGAAATCGTGCATGCTCGTCAGTCATACTTCCAGTGGGTTCGCAGAGTCGACCATATGGTAGAGGCCGAAAGCACGGAAGACTATTTTCGAGACCAGCGTGAGGCTGCGCAGTTTCGGGAGGAGATGCTCAAACAGGTGCAGGGCAAAATCTCAGGCAGAATCACCCCGGAAGGGCAGATAAAAATTGCCCGGATACAGGAGTTGATGGGGATCTTGGAGCAAATAATTCAACGTCTGAATAACGCGGCACGACAGAATACGCTTGAGAGTGCACTGGAGCAGCTTGCCCCTGAGGTGGATGACTTGACGCAACAGCTTGAAACGGCTATGAATGATTTTCTGGCACTGCAGGAACAACAGTTCAGCGTCCAGGTTGCGACTTCCGAAAAGAATGTGGCGCAAATGGTTACCATAATCGGGGTGGTGGTATTTCTTATCCTTCTTGGAACTATTATAACAATGTTTGTCATATACCGCGATCTGAGCAAGATACTCAATAAGGTTCGCAAGTCAACCGATGAGCTTGCGGTTTCAACAAACCAGATCGCCGCGACGACCGCTCAGCTGACATCAAATGCTTCGGAAACCGCCACCGCACTTACGGAGGTGACCTCAACGGTGGAAGAGACGCGACAGACAGCCCGTTTGTCAAACGATAAGGCCAAGCATGTTTCCGATAGTGCTCAGAAAGTCTCTCATGTATCCCAAAACGGCCGCACGAGTGTCTCCCAGACCATAGAGGCGATCAAGGCGATACGAAATGAGATGAGCCAGGTGGCGCAGAGTATCATGCGTTTGAGTGAGCAGACACAATCGGTTGGTCAGATTATCGGCTCGGTTAACGAGCTCGCCGAGGCCACCAATATTCTTTCTGTAAACACATCGATCGAAGCGGCGCGTGCGGGAGAACACGGAAAAGGTTTTACCGTGATTGCCCAGGAGATCCGAAGTCTTGCCGATCGAAGCAAACAGGCCACGGGTAGAATTCGGGAGATTCTCACCGATATTCAGAAAGCAAGCAGCTCGACGGTTCTTTTAACCGAGCAGGTCGATAAGAAAGTGGAAAACGGGGTGGAACTTTCGGCTCAGGCGGGAGATACGATTGAAGTGCTTGCCGGCAGTGTCAACGAATCCGCTCAGGCTGCGACCCAGATCGCGGCATCCAGTTCCCAGCAGCTTGCCGGTATGGATCAGATTGCCGAAGCGATGAGCAATATCAACGAGGCAAGTAATCAGAATGCAAACAGTCTGCAGCAGCTCGAAAGCGCTATGCGGAACCTTGACAGGCTGGGTGAAAATCTCAAAGAACTGGTTGTGGTGCTCTAATATGTCGGACAATAATGACGATTTGATGGGGAAGCTGTTTGAGATCTTCAAGGCAGAGGTGGAGGAGCATCTGACGGCTCTTTCAGATGGACTTCTGCAGCTGGAGAAAAGGCCTTGCGGCCAAACGGAACTACTTGAACATCTTTTTCGTGAAGCACACACGCTCAAAGGTGCTGCCCGGTCGATAAATCATCTGGATATTGAATCCATCGCCGCATCTCTTGAGAATGCACTTGCTGCCTGGAAAAAAACTGAGGCTCGCCCGACACGAGAGATATTTGATCTATTCAGTAAAGCCCTGGATCTGATAAACGCTGTCTTAGCGGGGAACCATCCTTATCAGGAGATTCGCGATATTTCCGATCGACTGGATGCTGTGGAGTTTGGCTTAGAGAACAGACCCGATCTCCATAAGCAACAGGAGAAGAGAGATGGTGATGAGACAAGGGATCAAAAGCCGTTAACGGCGGGAGGGAAACAAGAGCAAAAAGAATCAGAGCCGGAGAAGCCGCAGACGATTGCCGCAAAAGAGCATACACCTCAATCCGGTGAGGCCACCACCGGGAGGGAACCTTCGTTTCAATCTGCGGATTACAGCTATGCGCAGGGGCGAGATTTTCTTACCGGAATGGTAAAGGTGCATGCCGAACAGATCAATGAGTTGATGGGAGAGGCCGAGGAGATGAGCGCCAAAAAGGCATTCATCGAAGAAAATCTCGCTGAACTCGGCAATCTCCTGCAACAGCTCAGCGCGCTGCAGAGGGATATCGGTCAGTCGGGCAGAGAAACTCTCCCGGGGTATCCGCTTAGGCGAGGAATACCTGTGGCGGGCGCATCAGGCCATGTTTCCTCGATCGGCACTTTACACCGGCAGCCCAGTGCCATTTCAGGCGGTGAAATCGCCGAGCGGTTTGAATATATCAGCCTGCGTATAGGACACCTTCATGACAAGCTTGGGCAATCCTACGATTCGGTAATCCAGCATTTCACCTCATTGAGTGCCATGATACAACGCCATCAGGAATCGGTCAGGAAGACCGGCATGGAGCCGTTCGCCTCTCTGGCAGATTCGCTTCGGCGCATGGCACGTAATATTGGCGGCGACCAGGGTAAATCGGTCGCGGTAGATATCAGCGGTGAAGATATTGAGCTTGACAGAAGAATTCTTCAGGAGCTTCGAACCCCGCTTCTTCACCTGATAAGAAACTCGGTGGATCATGGAATCGAATCACCCGATCACCGTCGATCCTCCGGGAAAAATCCCGAAGGTCACATACGGGTCAGTCTGAATGCTCTGGATAACGGACGATTCAGTCTGGTTGTGGAAGATGACGGCGCGGGAATCGATCCACACACGATCCGAAAAGCAGCGGTAGAGAGAAATGTTCTCTCGCCGACAAAAGCTGAATCGATGGGCAGGAGTGAAACTCTGGATCTGATTTTTGTATCCGGCTTCTCCACGCGCGCCGATGTAAGTTCGTTGTCTGGTCGTGGTCTGGGGCTTGCGATTGTGCGGGAAAATATCCGTAAAATGGCCGGGCAGGTTCGGGTGGAAAGTACTCCCGGCAAGGGCACTCGTTTCACCATGCAACTGCCGTCATCGGTATCCGCACTGCGTGGCATCCTTATCGGGGTCGGTGACAGGGAATTTATTCTTCCGACGACGTTTATTGATCGGGTGGTGCGAGTCGCGGTGGACACAATAAAAACCATCGAAGGGAAAAGAACCATAACCAGCGCTAACGAAGCCATTGCCCTTGTCGAGCTGGCAGCCGTGCTGGGTACCGGCACCCGCAAACGGGAGATGCCGGTGGTGCCGGTGGTAATCATCAGCTTTGCCGGCAACAAGCTGGCGTTCTCGGTCGACAGGATCATAGAAGAAAATGACTACGTTGTAAAGCCGCTTGGTCCGCAGTTGTCCCGCGTGCGCATGATCACCGGTGCGGTTGTTTCGGCCGGCGGTCAAAGCATCCCGGTGCTTAATATCACTGATATGCTTTTGGCAGAGCGCATGCAGCTGTCCAGCGCGAAATCCGGCTATGCTTTAGAAAAGCAACCGGTGAAGCACAAAGTCGTGCTGGTCGTGGAGGATTCGGTGACCTCACGGACTCTGCTTAAGGCTGTTCTCCAGTCGGCGGGCTACACTGTCAAAACGGCGGTAGACGGCGCGGATGCGTACGCAGTGGTCAAAAGTGAACCGGTGGATGTGGTGGTGTCTGACATCGACATGCCCCGGATGAACGGCCTGGAGCTGACCCGTAAGATAAGAGCGGATAAGGACATTTCAAACCTGCCAATCGTTCTGGTGTCGGCTCTTGATTCCCGGCAGGATCAGGAAGCGGGGATCGAGGCGGGTGCCGATGCCTACATCGTAAAGAGCCGGTTTGATAATGCCAATCTGATTGATACGGTGAAGAGACTCGTTTGAGGGGATTTTTAATCAAAACAAACGAAGGTTACGCGCGAAAAGCCGGCTGCAATGTTTTTTCGCGAGAGTGTCATGGTTTACATATTTTCTCATTGCAGCTCAGATTTGTTATTTAGAAAGTAACGCAATGATACATTTACTGATCGTCGAAGATATTCAAAATATGCGGGATTCTTTACGGAAGCTGTTTGAGGCGGTGGAAGACATTTCCATTGCAGATGTTGTGAGCAGTGATGATGCTGTTGAGAGCGTCATACGGAAAAACCCCGATGTGCTTCTTTTGGATACCGTTGCAGATGCTGAAAAGAGCATGGAAATTATAGAATATCTTATGGAAGAAATGGCTCTGCCGATCGTTGCACTAACAGAGAACTGGCAAGATGTAGGCACGGGAGATGCTCGCAGTGCACTCCGATCGGGAGCGGTAGCAGAGGTGAATTATTCATCGGAAAAGGAATTTTCCGATACTGAGGAAGTTGCAAAACAGATTGTATATGTGGTAAAGGCAATGGCGGAAGTGAAAGTGGTGACCCGACGCAGGCGCAGAAAGATGAATGCAGCTTTTCGGATAGCACCGACAACTCTGGACCTGCCGATTGTGGCAATCGGTGCTTCCACCGGGGGACCGTCTGTTTTACAGGTGCTTCTCTCAAAACTGCCCGTAAAGCTCAGAGCCGCGGTTCTTATCGTCCAGCACATAAGCCCCGGCTTTATCGGTGCTCTGCGAGGGTGGCTGCAGAGATCGTCAAACATTCCGGTGTATATGGGCGAACATGGCATGAAAATGGAAACCGGGTGCGTCTATATTGCCCCCGATGGCTATCACATGGCGGTGAATAAAGAAAGCGAAATCGTGTTGGAGGATTCATCGCCGGAAAACCATGTAAAGCCCTCCATAGGGCATCTTTTCAGGTCACTTGCTCAATGCAATGCTCGTATGTCGATCTGTATTCTTCTGAGCGGCATGGGAAGAGATGGGGCGAAGGAAATGCTTGACATTAAAAAGGCCGGAGGAGTTACCATCGTGCAGGATAAAGAAACGTCGGTGGTCTATGGCATGCCGGGAGCGGCGCTTGAGCTTGGTGCTGCCATGTATGTAATGGATCCGGTGCGTATCGCCCAATCGCTGGAGAGCTTTCTTGATTCAATGGAGAGTAAATGGAAACACGAAAAATGACATGGGATATGCTTCAAAGCGGTTTGGATACCTTCTATAGTGATATGGAGATCAAATGAAACAAAAAGGTGGTCAACAGCAGCGATCGATTCTGATCGTTGAAGACAGTCCGACGCAGCGTGAGCGTCTGAGAATTCTTCTTCAGGATAAAAATTTTGACGTACATACCGCAAAAAACGGCGAAGAGGCGCTGGCAAAAGCACGTGAGCTGCGGCCGGAGGTGGTTGTCAGCGATGTTATGATGCCGGTGATGAGCGGGTATGATCTGTGCCGAGCGATCAAGGATGATCCGCAGCTCAAGGATGTTACCGTTGTGCTTCTTACCGCTCTTTCCGATCCGCAGGACGTAATAAACGGGCTGACCAGCGGTGCCGATAATTTTATCACCAAACCGTATAGTGATTCGTTCCTTCTGTCACGAATAGAGTATATTTTTGTCAACAAAAGCATTCAACACGCCCGTATGAGTGATCTGGGAGTGGAGATTGTTTTTGGCGGAAAAAGACATCTGATCAATTCAAACCGTCTGCAGATAATCGACCTGCTGCTTTCAACCTATGAGAATGCGATACAGAAAAACCATGAGCTTGACAGTGCCAATCGGGAGCTGGCCAGGACAAAGCAGGATCTGCAGTCTCTTAACACGCGGCTGCGCTCTCAAACCGACCAGCTTCAGTCTATATTGGAAAGCATATCCGATGGTGTGTTGGTGGTTACCCCCGATGGTAAGCCAGTTATCATGAATCCGGCTGCCAGGGAGATGTCCGGAATCACCGATATTTCGGAGATTGAGGATTTTGAATCTCACGCTCACAGGCAGAAGTTTTTCGATGTAAACGATCAGCCGGTACCATTCGAGCAGTGGCCCCATCGCAGGGCTTTACGAGGGGAAGAATTCACCGGTCTTCAATACCGAAGCCAAATCGCAGGTCAGAGAGAAACACGATTTCTGGAATTCAGCACCTCACTGATTCGTGATGCGGGAGGAGAAATCTCATCGGTGCTTATAACGGCACATGACATAACGCAGCAGAAACACCATGAGGGGCGTCTGAGAGAGTCAAAACAGCTTGCCGAGCAACGCGCCGATGAGCTGGATGTGTCAAACAAAGAGCTGGAGTCCTTCTCCTATTCACTCTCCCACGATCTTCGATCCCCTCTTCATTCCATGAAATTGATTGCGGATTTGCTCAAGGATGATTACAGCGAGAACCTGGGGGAAGAGGGTAAACAGTACCTTGAACATATAGCAATGAACACCGATAAGATGAATGCCTTGATCGATGATATGTTGAGTCTGGCAAGAATAAGTCGGCAGGAGATGGAATGTTCACAAGTAGACCTGCGCAAAATTTCAGAAACGCTGATTTTTGAGCTGCAGCAGGCGGAGCCCCAGCGGAATGTGGACGTCAAGATGCATGGAACGCTCACTGCATTCTGTGATGAGCAACTGGTGAGAATCGCCCTGAGAAATTTACTGGGCAATGCCTGGAAATATACCGGTAAAACAGAGAATCCCCACATAGAAATCGGCTCAATATACCGAAACGGGGAAAACGTTTACTATGTGCGGGACAACGGCGCGGGGTTTTCCATGGACAATACAAAGGACCTGTTTAAGCCCTTTCAACGCCTTCACCCGGAAAAAGAATTTTCAGGAACCGGTATCGGGCTCGCTATCGTAGAGCGTGTGATGGCCCGTCACGGGGGAAGAGTGTGGGCGGAGGGTGAAGTGGGAAAAGGGGCAACTTTCTATTTTACGTTGGCCAGAGCGCAAAATCATAACGAAGGTACGGCTTGAGAGATAAGAGTAAAAATTACGAGAAAAAAACAGCTTGCAAACATGTACCATATGTGAAAAAGTAGCGAGTCGCCTTTAGTACGAATGTCAAATTCATATCGAAAACCCGCACTTTCCACCCCTCGAGATACTTCGTCATCCTTGAGCCGTGAATGCATATTTAGAGACACACGGGAAGGAAAAGGTTTATGACCACACTGATTGACCTGAGCCAGAAGATCCAGCATTCCATGCCGGTATATCCGGGCGACAGCCCGGTGAATCTGTCCCGGGATCGCTCCCTGCACACAGACGGCTATACCTGCTTTCGGTTGGAATCGAACACCCACGCTGGAACTCATATCGATACCCCCATGCATCTTACCCAAAGCGCCAGCTATGTTCTGGATTATCCTCTCGAAAAATTCTTCGGACGGGGATGTCTGCTGGATGTGCGTGGAGAGGAGAGGATCGGGTATGCAGAGGAATATGAAGAGATAGTACAGGAAGGCGATATCGTGCTTGTCTTCACCGGGCGGGGGGAAACATTTTTGGACAGGGATTATTTCAAGAATTATCCCGTTATGGAAGAATCTCTCGTACGATTTCTGATCACGCGCAACATTAAGCTGCTTGGTCTCGATTCCCCATCTCCCGACAGGTACCCCTTTGACATCCATAAGATCCTGTTTGAAAGTGGTATTCTGATTATCGAGAACCTGACAAATCTGGATGCCCTTCTCTCGGCAAAATCTTTCGAAATTATGGCCTTTCCCCTGAAAATCAGGGCTGATGCATCGCCGGTGCGTGTCGTGGCGCGGATGGAGAACGCGGGGTAGTCACATACCTTTTCGCCACGGCGGTTCTCGTTTGTACCGCGGTTTTCCAAGCCCGCCATTGCCGATAATTGCACCAGAAGAATCTGATGGAAAAAGAAACAATTCCCATTTCTGGTACACTATATGCTCCAAAAATTATTACTCGAACTCCTCTGATATAGAAAAAAGAATGGTTTTTATGAATAGAGTCTCCCGACAACTGCTTCTTGCCTGGGGCATCGCGATGCTGAGTTGCGCAAGATACTTGGAAATGGGAAATTACAACCTGTCTATCTATCAGGATCTCCATTATAAAAAAGAAACGGTAAATAAGGAGAACATGATCGTGGACCTGAATATAAAAGATCGGGACTGGGATCCCAAGAGACCCAACAAACGGGTCGGCTGGTGTGCGGAGGCCTGTATTCAGATGGCAATGGGGTATTACGGGGTGGAAATCACGCAAAAGGAGGTCAACAAGGCGGGCTCGCCTCGTCATGCGGACCTTTACATGGATGATATCGATGAAGCGCTTAAAAACCTTTCGGTACATTTTGTCGCCTGGGACTATAACATACGAAATCTGGATGAGTTTATCGTATGGATCAAATCGATGCTCGAGAGAGGCTATCCGGTCATTTCGGGCGTAAAGATCTATCCCGACAAGTACCGTCGCTGGTTTCTGGATCATTTTGTTCTAGTGGTAGGCTACAGTAAAGAGGGGCTTCTCATTAATACCAATATCAAAGGACAGCAGCTTATTTCGTATTCGCAGTTGAAATCATACAATCGGGGTTTTGCCATTAAAAACAGACACGATCGGTATTACGCACGCGCCATAATCGGCCTGTCCAAGAAAAGCACTTCAGTTTCCGCCACCGACAGGTTATCGGGATTTACAATCGAATGACAGTAAAGAACACGCCAGGCTCCATTGTATTGAACACCGATCGGGCGCCTTGACAATGGAGCCTTGGCGTCTGTCATTGTCCCGCGTCGAGATATGTCATCCTGCTGTCTTTTGACCAGTTTCCATTCAGTGCGGTTCTTTTCCAGACATAATTGGTCCGTTTTTCTATCTTACCCTTGTCATTCAACTGCACTACATACATTGAATCATATATCCAATCCCCTGTCTCGAGGTCCATAATCTCCGTAGTAATGATGGTGCTGTCGGAGTCGCCTCTTTCTCTGAAATGTACCAGTGGAAGCCATCTCTTTTTCTCCTTGTCATAGTACTGCTCTGCTTTGATCTTTATGCCGCACGAGGTGAGAGTATCGAAAGAGCGCACCTGTTCCCACTCTTCAGACTCGGCAAAATAGCCCCACTCAGTGGCTTTTTTGTCGGTAGAAATGTTGCAACGCTGATTTTCGTAATATAATAATTCCCACCTGCCTGTCGACCCGTCATATGTGAAGGTCGATTCCGCAATGGTAAATTGGTTCTGGTGCAGATGCCCTCTTTCCCATTTGTAAAAGGACCCTGATACCGGTTCTCCTTTTTTATCATAGCTTTTGTACATAACTCTGTGGCGAAGAGTATTCCCGCTGTTATCTCTAAGTTCCGACTCCACATATACTGGAACAGGACGTTTGTTGATCAACTCGACGATACTGTCGTATGCCAGGCCGGCACTGTCTTTCATACTGAACAGCATTGCCGTGTTAGAAAGCCAGCCCTTTATTGAGCTGTCCCAATAATCGATGGTAAATGTTTGCATTATGCTGTCGCCGACCTGCCTGTATCGGCAGCGCTCCAAGGTCGTTTGTTTCGAATCTGAGCGCTTTGTATATGTATCCTCTACCCAGTTTGTTTTACCCTGCCAGGTGTTTTCTATTGTCTTAATTATCAAAACGCTGTCTCTGCCACTGTTGGAAACATCGTAAGACCTGTTGGTCATTTTGACAACTCTTCCCCGCTTATCATAAATAACACTGTCGCCGGCAACCCAGAAGCTGCGCATGGGATCCCACTGTGCGTTGTAAAGAACCACTCTGTTTCCCGACGCATTCGTCGTATCGATTCTTGCATTTGCTCCTCCGATTAGCTTCCAGTTACCGGTTTTATCCCACAGGTATATCAGCCCGGCAGTTTGATAGTGAAGATCGTCGTAGAGGAAACGTTCTAACCGATCTTTTTTCCATCGTAATCCGTTCCACCGCTCATGCAAAATGCCGATGCATTTACCATTTGAATCATGTGTGTGTGTTTGCCGATAATCGCTTGTCCAGCTAAAGCCCCTCCAGGCATCTTTAAGGATAACCTGCTGTCGGTGCGATTGAGGCAGCTCTCCAATGGCAGGGAGGTTGAGTACCATTAGTAGAGAAAAGATAACTGAAAGGGCCTGAAGGTTCATGCCGAAAGCAGCAAAGGTATGATAGGATTTTCTCATGTCCTTACTCCTGTAATGTTGAGAATTAAATGTGTCGATTCAAATGATAATTTATCTGCTACTCTTTCGACCTGCTCAAAGGGAAAGAGTGCCGGGACACATACATGATAGTCTTGTCAGGCAATTACCACTTTGCCAGCCCGATTTTGAATCCGAATCTGCTTTTATTCTCATATTGCGGGAACCGATAATTAAATTCCGTCTGAATCTGCAGACCATTAAACACCATCATATTATATCCCAATCTCAGGGCATCTATTTCATAGCCCCGTTCATTTCCAAGAGGGTTGTTTCTGAAACGCTGATCGAAGCGCAGGTGGAGTTGTTGGCCGGCGATGAAGCTGTAGTAGAAACCGAGTTTCAATTCGGTCTCTGGTGCAAATACATGTTTCGGGCTCGATTCATCATGGGGTGTGGTGGTGTCATCCTCTGCCCAGGCCGTATCCCTTCCGGTCAACTGTTCAGCCGCCGAAAGGTAAAAACCCATAAACTGCTGATCCGGAGCCAGGTCGAAGTTGACCTCTACACCCGGGCTGGCGTAGAAATAGTAGTCGTATAATCCTACCTCCACCGTTACATCAAGAGAAAGAGGCAAATGCTTGTAAATCCCGGCTATCGATCCCATAAAAAAACCACCTGATCCTCCACTGAAATATCTGTTTCCCTGAACGATTACTCCCATATACCCAGAAATAAAGCTGTTTAATCCCCGGCCTAAAATGGCAGTGCCGGTTGTCTTTGGTCCGAGTGAGCCGGGACCCAATTCCTGCAACCCAAGTTCAATTGAGAAATAATCGTTGTATTGATCGAAGGTTTCAATAGTGTTGAGTGAATATGCCTTTCCGGCATTTGTCAAAATGGTCAGCATAGTGAAAACTGAAATGAGTGTTCTTATTCCGGTCATGCGTGTCTCTCCTTTTAGAGGGTTATGTGTGTAATTTTATACCTATTGGTATTCTCCGATCATGATGACACAGGCTGTTTAATCAGTTGCCTGCAAATCAGCTCCCATATGAGGCTGCGACCGTGCAGGAATACCAAACCATGCAGTGGAGGAGGGAAGGGTCTCTCCTTTCATCACAAGTGACAAACCATCCAGAACAGTTCCCTTTCTAATGTGGGTATCATAAAGAACCACCGACATGGGCCCGATGGTCACACTGTCTTCAATATGTAAGTTAGACATCTTCATCACCCTGTCCTCAAACAGGTGGGTCTGAATCGTACAGCCGTAATTAAGCGTCGCATTGTCACCGATTCGCACCAGGTCAAACTCGGTGATCTCCGTAGTCTCCATATACACATGCTTTCCGATCCTGCTGCCAAGCAGCCTGAAATAGGCAGGAAGAAAAGGGGTCCCCTGTATCATTTGCGTAAGCAGCGGGTATACCATATTCTCACACAGTGAGTTGATAAATTCATTTTTCCACAGATACAGGCTCCACAGGGGAATCTGAACCTGACGGTACCTGCCCACAAGAAGCCATTTAGCCACCACCGTAAGTAGCGCCAGCGCCAGTGATCCTCCAAAGATCACCAGCGGCGAAAAAAAGATGTACCATCGCAGTAACGCAACCGGTCCCAGAATTTCCGATACAAACCAATACGAGAGAATGTAGCAGCAGCTGGTCAGGGCCGCGGGCATGGTAATCTTGAAAAACTCGATTAGCCCCCGCAGAACAACCAGATAAGCCGGGGGGTCGAAGGTCAACCGCAGTTTGAATTTTTGACTCTCCTGGCGGTGAGGCAGAACCATGGGGGGAGAGCCCAGCCAGTTGGTGTTATTGATGATTTTCCGGCACGTGTCCTGTGGAGGTTTGGAAAGAACGCCGACAAGACAGTTGTCGCCGATGCGCGTGCCGATAGGAATAAGGGCACTGTTACCTATAAAGGAGCGTCTGCCTACTTCGGCTTTACCCACATACATCTTTCCTTTTCTCACAACCGTCGGGCCGACACTCGCGGAGTCGGCGATGAAACTGCCATCCCCCAGGCTCAACAGATCCGCACTGATATGATCCACGGTAGATATCTCCGCTCGTTTGCCTATTTTTGCACCCAACAGCCGCAGCCAGTGCGGAAGATAAATAGTCGCATACAGCGGCTGTACCGTAAACAGACTCATTTGTACCAAAGTATCGACAAGCCATTTCCGGATATACGTGATGCTGTATATGTCATAGCAGCTTTCTTTGTCGCAGGGGAATATGAGCTTCTTTATCCCCGCAACTGCCAGACAAAAGGATATGGTGTAGGTCGCGGCCATGGGGATGGTGGCCGGAAGCGTATAGGCAAGGCTCGTGTTTACATAAAGATAAAAAGCTGCTACAATCCAGGGTAAAAGAAGGGCGCAAGGGATTATGACAGCCGATAAAAACGCACAGGCAAAGACTGTCAAATAGAAAATCGAAGCTTTGTTTCGACTCTTCTGCTCGATGTTTTCGGAATTATTCGCTGCACCCATTGTTTTAGCCGCAGGGGAGCCCTCCCAGTATTCGCCTTCACCGACTATCATTCCCGAGGGAAGCAGCGCAAGTTCTCCCAGCTCCGAATGGTCCTTCATGACAGTGTTTTCATCCAGAACGGAACGAGTCCCGACCGTGCACTCTTGTCCTATGGCTATAGATCCGATGTGAAGCATTCCTCTGGTTACCCGATATGCCATTAGATGAGCATCCGCATTAATGGAGCTATTATCTCCAATAGATACGAGGTCACATACCCGGAACTTGTCAGATCCGATGTGAACATTTTTGCCTATTCTTGCACCCATCAGTCTATAATACCAAACCAGAAACGGTGTACCTCGCATCATGCGGGTGGGTACCAGATCCATGAGACGACTGACAAACCAGAATCGCAAATAAAAGAAACCCCACAACTTGTATACCCCGCTTTTGTATCGTCCGATCAGGAGCCATTTCGATATTATTGAAACGATCGTGAGCACGGGAAGCAGTGCGAGCATTGAGACAAAGGACACCACCGCCCAGGCAACAACCCCGATAGCCGGATTAAACCAGTCGATAACAAAAGGTATGAGAAGCGGAGTTGAAAAAAGCATGAATATGGGATAAAGTGCGATTGCCTGGGAAGATCCGCAGAGGATAAATCTGAGCCACAGCAGCTTCTGTTCCTGGTCACTTGTGGCCGATTCTTTCGCCTCAATAGTGTGGGGCTGAAGAGAAAAGTTTTTCTCCACAGCCGCTGCCATCTCCTCTATGGTGCGGTATTGGTACATGTATTGAAGTGGAAGCTCCCCCATCCCCTGCTGCGTACGCAGCTCTGAAATGATGTTTGCCGCCAGTAAAGAATGGCCGCCGAGATCAAAGAAATTGTCTGTCACGCTAATGTCTTTACGATCAAAAAACTTTGCCCATGCCGCATGAATAGTTTTTTCAAGCCCGGTGCGCGGCTGCACTAACTTTATTTCCTCCCGCGTTTCCTCCACCTGAAGAGATGCCAGACGTTTCCGGTCAACCTTGCCACTGGGGAGAACGGGAAGCTCCTCCACCGAACAGAACTTCGAAGGTACCATATAGGAGGGAAGGAAACTGTTCAGCGCACTTTTCAGCCGCTTTTCATCTATATTCTTTCCTTTCTCCGACACCAAATATCCGACCAGCGATTGAATTCCCTGAGCATTGGTACTCAAAGCCACCGCCGCCTGAGAGGCATCGCAGGCTTTCACAAGCGCAGCCTCGATTTCACCCAGCTCTATACGCTGTCCCCGGAGTTTGATTTGACTGTCGATGCGTCCGCCAAACTCTAAGCTTCCGTCAGACGCAAAACGGGCTCGGTCTCCCGAACGGTACAAACGTTGGGGGAAGCCGTTACCTACTGTAAACGGAGGCGTTACGAATTTTTTACTGGTAAGCTCCGGTCGGTTGAGGTACTCTCGAGCAAGACAGTGCCCACCGATACAAAGCTCTCCATACATTCCTTCCGGGACCGGCTGCAGGTTTCGGTCCAGAATGTATACGGCGTAGTTTGGCGCCGGCTTGCCGATGCCTGGTTTCATTTCCCGTATGCATTCACCACAAGTGGCTATCACTGTTGCTTCTGTCGGACCATAGGTGTTGTATATCTTCCTTTTACCGTCAAGCCACGGTTCGATGGCTCTCAGATGACACTCTTCACCGCCAAGAATAAGTATCCGAACCGATTCCGCCGGCGTCTGCATCATCGATATCTGCGTCGGTACCGTGGAAAAGACAGTGATTTTTTCCGTTTGAAGAAACGTGACTAGATCCGGCCCGGAAAGCGCTTCCGCTTTGGTGGCGGCAACAAGCACCGCCCCACTGTACCAGGCAAGCCACATCTCCTCCACCGAAGCATCGAAAGATATTGAAAAGCCCTGATAGATCCTGTCGCGATTATTCACGCAAAAGAGATTGCTTTCGCCACCAATGAGATTGGATACGGTTTTGTGCATAAGCACAACACCTTTGGGTTTGCCGGTTGTTCCTGATGTATAGATGATGTACGCCGGATCATCCGGTACCACACCAGTCTCTTCGGGAAGAAGATTGTGGGTGCTAAACGCCTTCAGACATTCGGGAAAATCTTCCACGCAAACACATTCGCAAGACAGCTGATTTTTATTTTTCAGCTGTGTATCGGTTATGACCAGCCTCGCTTGGGCATCATCCAGTATATACCCGATACGCTCGGCGGGAGATCGTGGGTCTATTGGCACGTAAGCCGCCCCAGCCTTGAGAACACCCATGATTGCGATAAAAACATCCAAAGCTCGGGGAAGCAGGATTGCGATAAAATCACCCGTATTGACGCCATGGGACCTGAGATAGCGTGCCAGAGCATTGGCCTTTATGTTGAATTCATCATAGGTGAGTTCGTTTCCCATACAACGCAGAGCAGGATTGTCGCCAAAAGCATTTACGGTGTGCTCGAACAGCTGGTGAAGACACTGCGGTTGCGCAATTACAGGGTCGACCAGCGATACACTCCACTGATCTAATGTCTCTTGTTCCTGTCTGGAAAGCAGAGGAAGCAGAGAAATGCTTTGATCGGGCTCAGAAAACATATGAGAAAAGAGAATCGAGAAATGTTCCGTCCACCGTTTCAGATAATGGTCGGATGATGTCGAGTCCAGGGAACTGACTATAATATTACCATCGAGAGATATCTCAAACAGGGCGGTGATATTTCCAGAGGAATTGTCACCTGAGCTATACAGGCAATAAAACGGCTCAAGAAGTCTGGCTGGTGCAATATTATCGAAATGCACCCCGTTTATTTCTAAAGCCGATGATACCCTGTCAACAAGGCCGGAGGCGGTGACCTGATCGTCAAGAGGTAGCTCCAGAGAAAACAGCGGGGCCGAAATCAGATTTTTTTTAACATGAAGGACTATCTGAAACTGTTCTTCATTTTGATAACGGTAAACAAGCCCCGCAAATGTCGCGATAAGAACAGCATTAAGAGAAACGTTGTGTTTCTGTGCGTAAAGTTGAGTTGCCGATATGGGGTCGGGGGAAATTATATTGAAATCAAAATCAAAATCGATGGCCTGTGTATCTTTTTTGTTGATAGCATGGTGTGCGATTTCTGTAATGTGTGCATCCATATGCCAAATCCTTTGTTGCGAAATGTAATGATGGCCTTAAACAGAATCGATAATGAAAACTGGCGTATCCTCCGGCAGATCTTTGGAGACAAAGAGAAATGTTCGTTCTGCCGGTGGCGTTTAATAAAAAAACCAGACATAGCTGGTATTAAGTAAACCAAATATCGCACCAGAGAGTATGCATCTGGTTTTATTACAGGACATAAATGGTTGACTATAGCGGGTAAGCGGATCAATAGAGAAACCGAATTGGGCATTGTACCGATTAAAAAGGGCAAATGCTGAATGTAAAAAAGCGCACAATATGAGTGGCGCTATTTCGCCAAAAAAGAATGGCGTGTTTATCATGTCATCGGTAAAACAAAAGACTTAATCATTTTGAAAAGGATAGGTGTCAAGAAGCATAGAGTTGGGAAATGTAAGTATGCAGAACAGCTGGGGCATTAAAGGAGATCTGTGTGTTTTGCGCCTTTTTCTCTCAGCACATGAAGCGTGACGGGGTAAAAAAGGCAACTTTCTCGAGGTGCTTTTCTAAGATAGTTTTCTTTTCTAACAGTCGACCTGCGATACCAGTATATCCGCCAATTCTGAAGGACAAGGAAAACAGTCTGTAAAACGAAAGGTTTACAGAACCAGAGATAAGGGTTTCAGGAAAAAATCCTTAGTTTTAAAGTGGATGATAGGTTTTAAACTTAACCTTTATAAAGAATAGTTGATATAAAACTATCTATTTGGATCCTTGTATATAATTCGTCTGTATTTTTGCCAGCCATTTGAAAGGGCGTCTTCCGCAGTTCTGGTATAGATGATCTTATCTACTATTTTACCGTG
This sequence comes from uncultured Fibrobacterota bacterium, assembly GCA_964419255.1. Taxonomy (GTDB): domain Bacteria; phylum Fibrobacterota; class Chitinivibrionia; order Chitinivibrionales; family CAYFVL01; genus CAZPHU01. The sequence goes on from CAYQOU010000003.1 coordinate 20,790, forward strand.
TTTGTTTAGATGTATTATGTACATCGAATCCTGAGTCCATTTGCCTGTTTTTACATCAAATAGGTCAGCGGTTATTATGGTGCTGTCCTGTTGTCTGTTTTCTGAAAAGGTAATCAGCGGTATCCACTCCCTTTTTGATGAATCGAAATATTTGCGTCCCTTTATCTTTAAGCCGTAAGGGGTGATGAAATCAAACTGCCTGGTCTGCCCCCATTTTCCGGTTTCTTTGCCGTAGTATCCCCATTCATCTATGCCCAAATCGGAGGAGATATCGCGCGTCTGCCTGTAATAGTGCAGCAGTTTCCATCCTGACACTTCAAGGGTATATGTCGACTCGGCTACGGTATACTGGTGTTTGTCGGGGTTATATTTACGCTTCCAAATGTAGTGAATTCCTGTATGGCCGTCGCGTGAGTCTCCGGAAAAATTCAGACATAACCGGTGTGTCAACAGGTTGCCCCGTTCGTCTCGTTTTACAAGCTCTACATACAGAGGCGTAACACCACTATCTCTTAATTCCACCAGGCTGTCGTACACAATGCCGGCACTGTCCTTTACCCGAAAAAGTTTCGCTTTATCCACGAGCCATGCTTGGCTCTCTTCATCCCAGTAATCTACGGAAATGGTACTAAGCTCCCGGGATATCGAATCACTGTTTTCCCGATACTGTCTGCGTGTCGCAGTCGTTTCCCGGGTATCGGAGCGCCAGATGGTACTGTTTTGAATCCACCGGGCATCATTACTCCAGCTGTTTTCGGTAGTATAAATTATTGTGGTAGTATCCCATCCGTATTGAGACGAAATGGTTTGGGTGATAACCCGCTTCTTTACCCTGTCGTAACTGTCATACACGGTAAGATCTTCGGCACACCACCTCTTTTCTGCCGCATCCCATGCCGCATCCCGCAGCACTACCCTGTTTCCCACGATATCGATTGTATCGATCTCTTTACGCGTGCCCTCTATCATCCTCCAGCCACTGTCCTGAAACCACCTATACACTAGCCAGCTAACCGGGTAGTGAAGATCATCATAGGAGAATCGCTCCCATAGGTCATTAACCCATTTTGTACCAGTCCACTTCTCATGCATGATACTGATGCACTGACCGGAGGTGTCAAAGGTATAGGTAAGGCGTACATCACTACACCAATGGTAGGTGTTCCACTTCTCCTTTACAACTATACTCTGTCTAAACAATCCGGTAGTGCTGCCCGTGGTATGAAAAACTATGCCTTGCAGAAAAAAAAGTATGAAAACGAATAGACGATGTACAGAGGCAAAAGTAAAGGATGAGCGTGTATTCATGGTTTTTCCCCTGAAGGTCATATGATGATAACGGGATATGCGCCGTTTTATGTCCTGCTTCGCCATGTTCTTGTAGTCCAAAAATCAGACCAGTGAGCGGGGTAACGGGTAAGGCAAAATTGCAAAACACAGAGTAGATTGAGCTATAAATTCCTCAAACCAACTTCAAATCACAATTTTTGCGCTTAAAAGAAGGATGGCGCCGGATTGATAAAATGCGCATGCGCGAAAGTGAAAAAGGTGGGAAAGAGAAGGGGTGATAAGCAAGAATGGGGAGTCTGCACAGGAAAATAGCAGCTCCGGCATTATGAGATGAAATAACCGCCTTGTAGATGCGTCTGTGCAGAGAGGAATACTTTTTCGCACGAATGAACAGAAACAAATCTACCCGCGGCACATCATTTTCATCCTGAAAAGGAGTCCCTTTTTTGTGAAGCTCGGAACAGCCGATCGTTTATGGCTCTCCCCAGACCGGTGTCGGGAACTGATGTCGCGACTATTAGATCCAGATGAGCAGCATCGAGCCGCTTGAGCGCGGAAAAAAGATTACAGGCGGCTTCCGAAAGATCCTCGGTCGGCGAGAGGTTCTCGACTCTATGAAAAAATGCATCTTCAACCGGCTTGCCTATGGTCAGCAGTCCCATGCGCTTGCCTTCCGGCAGCTCGGTGATGGTGTCGGTTAGTATCAAAGGAGTGCCGGGAGCATAATGTCTGCTGAACCGTCCAGGGGAGGCATGCTTGAGCTCATCGCGCTCGGGAACATGTACGGTCCCGATTATTTCCTCTATATCCTCCAGAGCAATACCCCCTGGCCGCAGCAGGGTAGGCCTTGATTCCATAAAGGAGACAATGGTTGATTCAACTCCCACATCGCAGCATCCACCATCGATTATCAGATCCACCGCATCGCCAAGATCTGCTCTGACATGATCGGCACAGGTAGGACTGATACAGCCAAAGGAGTTGGCACTGGGAGCAGAAATCGCTGCGTGGGACGAGTTGATCAACTCCAGGGCAATCGGATTATCAGGCATGCGGATTCCAACTCCGGGGAGGCCCGCGGTGACCAGGTCGGGAATCGAGGACCTTTTTCTTACAATCATGGTCAAAGGGCCGGGCCAGAATTGGTCCATGAGCCTTCGTGCCTCCGGCGGTATCTCGGCAGCAACATGCTCAGCCTGATCGGGAGAGCCGATATGCACAATCAGCGGATCGAATTCGGGACGTTTCTTTATGGCGAAAATCTTTGCCACTGCCTGTTCATTGCGTGCATCTGCTCCAAGTCCGTATACCGTCTCGGTGGGAAATGCAACCGTTCCCCCGGAAACAATTATGGAAGCTGCTTTCTCAATTATTCTGTTCACTGTACTCTCCACTGGTTTTCTCACATCTAACCGGCTTTCCCGGCGCAGATTGACATCTCTATTCTTCGCACAATCCGTCTGGCGGTATTACTTCTGATAATCACCCCATAATCATCGGGAGGGAAATGTCACATGCTATCACGGAAGAGTTTTTGTCGGCAAGGTCCCGATCAAAGATGCTCAGTAACCATTGCAGAGATTTGCTGCCTGATAGAATGGGTTTTTCCGACCGGATATAATATATCGGAGTAGTAAGATTTGGCCCTTTGTCTGCGCAAAAGAAAAATATATCATTTCTCCATTTATTTCGTATCAATGCCGCTATTATGCAGCTGCATGAGCTGAAGTTGAATGAAAATACTCCACGATCAGAAATAGAATGGGATTTAGTTTCTTTGTCTTAAACCTGTCCTCTGTATCCTCGCTCCCGTCTCTTCCCGCTTGCGGGCCAGAAGGACGGGAAGAAAAGCTTTTTTTTATAGAAAACGCGTGTCATTTCAGGATCTGATTCATATACTTTATCAGGGTGTTTCCGATCATATATAGATGAGGTTTTCTCATGGATAACGTATTGAATCAGGCTCAGATCGAAGAGTGTAAAAGCCGTTTTAATTTGACCTATCATGTTTCTTATGCCGCCATGTGCCGAAAAATGGCGGGATTTGCCGGAAAGGATGTTCTGGAGGTAGGAGGAAGCCTTCCTCCAGAATTTGTATTCGACTATCTGAAGGTCAGAACCTGGACCGCTATGGAAACTCCTGAATATGATCAGGCACTCAAAGAAACCGGTGGAATCACTCACAAGGGGACAATCCTGGGAAATGAAGGCATGGACTATGTGCCGGGAGCTGATACTATCATCAAGGAAAATTATCGTTTTATTTACGGCAATATCGAGGAGCTGTCAGAGCGGCTTTACGAGCAATTCGACCTGATTTTCTCGATAGCAACATTCGAACATATCCATAAGATGCCGATGGCTCTGGAACAAATGTATAATGCTCTAAAAGCCGACGGAAAGGTGTTTAGCATGTTTTCACCGGTATGGTCATCCTTTGACGGCCATCACCTGCCCAAGATTACCGATATTGATGGAAAGAGCTACAATTTTGGGAATAGCCCGATACCTGCCTGGGGACATTTACTCATGGGGCCGGCGGAGATGTATGAATACCTGTGCACAAAAACCGACAAGGTGACAGCCGCACACATGGCCTATTATGTATACAACTCAACGCACATCAACCGATTCTTTGTGGAAGACTATATACGGTTTTTCTCGCTGAGTCCCTTTACTGTGGAAACCTGTAATCTTACATTTCCCGCCAGCATGCCTCCGGGGATGCAAAAAAGATTGCAAGAGCTATTTCCGGGGAAAAAGCATTTCGCATACAATGGCATTCTGGTTATTCTAAAAAAATAGTTGCAAGTTGATTATTTGACTGAAAGCTGTTCAAAAATCTCCTCTATTTGATCTACCGAACGCTTGATGTCGAAGGTGTCGAAAGCACGTTTTTGCCCCTGCCTTCTGAGTCGGTCCCAAAGAGGATGATCGTGGTGCAGAGTAAGCAGTTTTCCTGTGAGCGAGAGGTGATCGCCCGATTTAAACACCAGTCCCGATTGCATGTCCTGTACAATCTCAGCGGCTCCACCGGTTGCACTCGTGATTACACATGCCCCGGAAGCCATCGCTTCAACCTGGCTGATACCGAATGCCTCCGAAACCAGGGAGGGAAAGACCAGTACATTATGGCTTTTGTACATCCTCACCAGCTCATCCCGCGTGAGATTGCCGGTGAAATGCACCTGATTTGACAGTCCTGCACGGGCACATATCCTCTTGAGATTCTCAACGAAAGTCATGTCCGTGCTGGTGCCGGCGATCGTCGCACTGAAGGGTATTCCACGCGACTCGAGTTCGAGGAGCGCCTTTATTAAAATCTGCGGTCCCTTGTAGGGGAGAACGATGCCGGCATAGGCAATGGATAGCGAGCCGGGTTCTTCCAGGTCAGCCTGGTAGAACCTGTCGACCAGCGCTCCGGGGTAGATGACGTCGATGTGCTTGAGCGGATAGCCTTTTCGCCATATCTCGTCCCGAAGCCATCGACTGGCTGTCGCGAGTCGGTAGAGGGGATCTCCCGGTGACTGCTCCGGTGGATATCCCGGTTGTGGATTACCCAGATGCTGTAAAACCGGTACGCGACGGTTGATAAGTTCAAAAATCAGATCTGCACCAATGAAATCAGCATTTCCAAACAGGCACACATCGGGTTTGTATGCTTGCAGTGCAGCATTGAGAGTGTGAACATTCTTCTCAATAACCTGCCTCACCACCTCAGCATCGAAAGAGTTGGTGATACCGTTTTTCCATTCACCAAACAATTCCAGATCTCTCGATATGTCCTTTTCTTCCGAAGGCGCTTGTCCCAGATAGGCTGTATCAGAGGTTAATACCTGTACCTGATAACCGCGGCCGCGCAACAGTTCGGTAAAATCGAAAAGCAGTCTGCCATAGCCACCCAGCTCCTGCGGTGGGAACAGGTTATTGATGATCAGTATCCGCTGGGCAGCTGTGCCTTTGGATAATCGTCCTTTTTGTGGAGCAGTATGTTGCAGGTGCTCGACTGCAGCCTTAATGTGGAGCTGATCGGCCTTGAGTCGGAGTGATTGACGAAATGTTTCAAGCGCCTGGTGTGTAGAAGAGATTTCCAGAAACAGATTTCCCAACATATTCAGGTAATCCACTCTTTCGGGAAACAGCGCTGTGAGTCGTTGGAGGTAGGGAATCGCTTTGGTCACTAGACCTGCTGCGCAGTAGTGATCAACGGTTGACAAAAGAAGCGTTTTATCTTTGGGTGAGATAAACACAGCCTGCTCCAAAAGCTCCCCGGCCGTTTCTTTATCTTGAAATCGATACGCTAACAGACCAAGAATATGGATACGTTTGCCGTCGGATGTGTTGCCGGTAAGCTGCGAACGCAAGGTCGACAACAAATCGACCGGCGAGAAAGAGGTGAGCAGTATGCTGAGAAAATCAGAGTAATTTTTCCATTGCCATATCTGTGGGTTATTCTGAAACTTCTCCAATCCTGCGGATATTAATGATTCTTCGCATTTGTCGCAGCATTCACCCAAAAGGGCAATCCGCAAGGACGGATAGGTATGAATCAGCCTTGCGATATAATCTTCTTCCCAATCGCCCGGTTTAATTACCAACAAATCCCACAATTTTTTTGTTTCCGGATTAATTTCGATGTGAGCACCAGTGGTACCGTCGTATTGATGCTCCTCGAGGAAGGCTGCCCAGCTGATCGGATCGTTAGTATCGATACCCATGTTCAGACGCGGTAGATCGTGACAGTCATCTATCAGGTGCCGGTCGGCTTCCGAGGCGAAGCAGACCAGAGGGGTCGGACTCTGCAGATGCAGCTCCTGAATATGCTCATATAATGAGACGCGTTCGTAAAGGCTCCGAAAAGATGATGTGTGAATGTGAGCACGTTTGTCTCGCTCTATTTTATATTCAGGTGTCAGATCTCCCCCAAAGACGCAACTGAACAATTCTTGGGCTTTTTGTTCGGGGCGATGTTTTTCCCAGAATTTTTGTTTGCCCGCTCTTGATATTTTCTCTCTTTGACCGGAATTTTCCATGTAGAACTGGATTAGCTGCTGCAGATCCGACGGACTTTTATAGGTGCGAAGATGCACGCCATCCTCAAACAGCAGATCGAGTCCTGATTCTTTGCTCAGTTGATCGGTAAGAAGAAAGCCACCGCTTGAAAGCACTTCAAAGATACGGAGATTCATATCCCCGTTGAGGCTGCAGTTTAGATTTATTTTAGATTCGGCATATACTTGCGCGGCCTTTTGCTGTGGCAGCTGCATATGCTCTACCGCTTGACTTTTTTTACGGAGATAATCAAGAACATATCTTCGGTATGGATGCCATTGCGCCGTCTGGCCGATAAAGCTTACAGAGTGTTTGTACTCCATAACCTCCGGCTGTGGGTGGGGAAAGACATTGAAGCCGGGTATCCAGTGCACATTTCGAAAACCCGCCTCACAGAAGTAATGCAGGTGATGCCGCTTGTGATCAGTTATTACCCAGTCAAACTTCTCCTGTCGTGCGTAGTCAAGAAGCATCCGCAGGGGGCGATTGAGATGTTGAGTATTTCCGAGGATCAGTACCTTCGGACATGGTGCACTTCTCAGACCAACGGGAAAATTGCGTGCAGTTGCATCTGCTTTGATAATGATAACATCTGGTTGTTGATTGGGCGGCAGCGTTTTTATAACAGGTTCGATGGAATATACCCCTGATGGTGTGCGAAAGCTTTTTATCATCGACTGGTGTTCAACCGACTGGCAATCAGGGCCGCAGAAAATTTCATTGGGAGAAAAAATGATCGGACGGTAGGCTTCCCTTTGTGCAAGAAAAAACAGCAAAGCTTTACAATCGGGATAAAGTGCAGGGTCGTGAAGGTTGTATGAGTTGAGCTCAGTCATTTTGTATCACCTCTGTTTGTCGAATTCGCTTATACAAAAATATACAACCTTGCCGACCACGAGGCGGAATGGATTCTCAGAGCTTTTTTCAGGCTGTTCAAAACACACCGGTCTGAGATTGTTCCTCTCCCGAAGCGTTTTTATCAAAACAGTTCAAAGGAGAAGTATTTTTTGGGATTCTTCTGAATATCCTCGACCAGGGCGTTAAGCACTTTGACCGTGGTGCGTAGCTCATGTGCCAGCTGCTCATCTTTAACCAGTGTGCCGGCTGTACCCTGCCCCTGTTGAATTTCTTGCAGAATGGAGGAGAGCTGCTGTGCCGATTGATTTAGATTATTGTACAGCTGTGCATCGTGGGTGAGCTGGTATAGTGTGCCGGAGCTGTCGTTTAGTCGATTGCCGAATTGGGCAAGCGATTGGCCGGCTTGTGTGACCGAGCGATATAAGCTTGGATCCTCAATCAGTTTTTGAAAGGTGCCGTCTTCGTTCATCATCCATTGGGTCAATGTTCGGAAATTTTTCATGGTGGCGGCAAGATTTTCATAAAGTGTAGAATCCTGAAGAAGTCTGGCCAGATTTCCCTGACCTTTTTGAATGCTTGCGACCAGCGTATCCAACCTTATTATAAACGACTCCACCTTGTTTACCGATTCTGCGCCGTATTCGATTATCTCTCCGAGCCCCGGTGAAATTTCTCCCTGTATTTGAGCGTTGGGCTCGATCGGTTCTCCTTGGGGCGATCCGGGATCAATCGAAACAAACTTGTCGCCCAGAAGCCCCATGGTCATTATTGAAGCTTTAGCGTCCCGGTGAATGAACTTCAGTTTACTTTTTTTCACCGACAGAGTAACAACAGTGCCTTCCTGCGTGAGTTCGATATCGCTAACGGTGCCAATTTCCACACCTAAAAGCCACACCGGTGCGCCGTTTCTCAGACCGGCGACCTCATTCATGTTGACGGTAAGCTCTGCGTTGGGAGAAAAGAGGCCGAAAAATGCTCCCGAAAAAAAGACGGTAATAAATAAGATGACCAGTGTGGTAGTGACTACGATACCAACCTTAAACCGTGCCCATACAAGTCTTTTCTGGTGTTCGTTCATGGCTACCTCGATGCTCCAACAGTCGACTCATCAATAAACTTACGAATTTCGGGTATATCAGATTTTTCAAACGGCTCCCGGGGACCGTCAAAAAGGGCTTTGCCGCCTTTTATGAACATAAACCGATCTGCGATAGCAAACGCATCATGCATCTCATGGGTTACGATAATAAACCCCCTGCCTTCATCGGCTAAATCGACGATCAGCCGGCGAATGGTTCCCGCACTTATAGGGTCCAGATCACTGGTGGGCTCATCGTAGAGAAACATCTTCGGATCCCGTACCGCCAACGACCGCGCTATCGCCACACGTCTCTGCATCCCTCCGCTCAACTCCTCGGGCATAAGACCGTAAGCGTTTTCTACTCCCACCCTGGCCAGAAGCTTTCTCACTCGGTTGTCGAGTTGCTGCTCGTCAAGATGGGTATATTCACGAAGAAAGAAGGCTACATTTTCTTTTACCGAAAGAGAATCGAACAATGCACCTTCCTGAAAAACGATGCTGAACTTCATTCTGACATCTCGCATATGCTTTTCCGATACCTCGGTGATATCGACGCCGTCAATACGAATGCTCCCGCTATCAGGATGTAACAGCCCCATAACCAGTTTCAGTATGGTTGTCTTTCCCGCCCCGCTTCCACCAATAACAGCGACACGTTCCAGTTCATTAATACCAAAACTCATATGACTGATAATCGGGCGGCCATTACGCCGGAATGTAACATCATCAAATTCGATCATATGCTATATCCCAGGGCCGAAAGGATAATTTTCGTAACCACAAAATCCATGATTATGATCAGAATGGTTGACGTGACAAAGGCTCGTGTAGTGGAACTTTTGAGGCCTACGGCACCTCCTTTGGTGGACAGACCCGCATAGCAGCTCACCGATGCGATAATAAAGCCGAACACAAAAGGCTTCAGAGTGCCGGGGAGTAGGTAGCGGTTCAGAAGAATCAGATCGAGCTGGTTCCAGTACACGGACGCACTCTGGTTGTTGACCACTACAGCAATGTAGGCACCCCCTACGATCGATACGAAATTGCCTATAATGGTAAGCGCCGGTAGCATAATCAGGGAGCTGAGGATGCGCGGCCCGATCAGCTTTTTGATCGGATCTACCCCGAAGGCCCGCAAGGAGTCGAGCTGGTTGCGCAGCACCATGCTTCCCAACTCGCTGGCCATGCCCGATCCTGCACGCCCCGCATATATTAACGCAATGGTCACCGGCCCGATTTCGCTGATGATCGAGATCCCTACTACTCTTCCCGTATACATCTGAAGTCCGAGTATGGCAAATTCGGCCGATATCTGAAGAGACAACGCCATACCCACAAACAACATCACCAGTATAACGATACTCAACGAGCCTGCCCCCGCATATGACATCTGATCGATGGTGTCGTTAAGGTAAAACGGGCGTTTACCCATTGCCAGGACGCCTCGGAAAGTCATCAGGTAGTAGTTTTGAAAGTGTTCCAGTATTGTCTTAGGATTCATTTACACCGCCTGAGTCTGTCTCTTTCGACTGCGCTTATCGGCGAGCTGCCTGATCAGAGCTTTTTCTTCATCGCTGAGATTGTGCGGAATATGCACACGAACTCTGACCAGCAGGTCGCCTGATTTTCGACCATCTGTGCCGACCATTCCTTTTTCGGGTATTCGCAACAGTGTGTCGTTGTCGGTCTCGGGCGGAATCGTCAGGTTTATCTTCTTACCGTTGAGAAGCTGGAACTGTTTTCTCCCACCCAGAAGTGCGGTAAACAGATCGATATCCATGGTGTATACCAAATCACGATCGTGTTGTTCGAAATGGGGATGTTTATCGATATGTATTGTGAGAAACAGATCTCCCCGCGGTCCGCCGGCAATACCCTGTGCACCCTGACCCTGCAAACGGAGTCTCTGGCCGCTGACCGTACCCGGTGCGATGCGAATACGAAGCTTCTTGTCACCTACCTGAATGACTCTGTTAGCCCCGTTGGCCGCCTCTTCCAGAGAGATATGAAGATCCGCTTCATAATCACCTCCCTTTCGAGGACGCCGAACACCTCGATGAGTGGTACTTCCAGCAAATCCGCCCCCCCCGAAGATACTTTCAAAGAAATCGGAAAAACCTCCAAGGTTTTCAAACAGATCTTCCGCATTGGCTGAATAGGAGTAATAATTTCCCTCGCCTCTGTAATCGCCTCCGTGTTGTCGAAACCAATCTCCCCAGTCGGCGGCGCCGGTTTGCTGATATCGTTGCCAGTCGCTACCCATGGTGTCGTATTTTTTCTTTTTCTCGGGATCACTGAGCACCTCATGTGCCTCGGTTATCTCCCTGAACCTTTCGGACGCCTGGGGATTATCCGGATTTTTATCCGGATGATATTTCATGGCAAGCTTGCGGTATGCCTTCTTAATATCCTCGGGTGAGGCACTTTTTTCGATTCCCAGTACCTTGTAATAATCTTTGTACTCCATAGTAGATACCTCCGGGCTGTAAGTCAGTGTCTCTTTGCATATCCAAAACCATGCCAAAACCCCGCCGGAAAGGCTGTCGATTCAACCACTCATCACGATCCTACCATTGAGCGATTCTCTCGCGGAAGTTCACAACCTCTTGGGGCATAAGGGGGGCAACCAATCGGGGATATTTCGCGTGATTAAGGTCGAAGGTACCACTAAAAGTGACATAAATGTGAAACTTAAGCTGCTTAGACCGGCAATACGTATGGAGAAATAGTCGTGGTGAGCTGATATAGAACTCTGTTTACCGGCGGGGAAATAGCTGCATCGCTGCGGTTAGCTGTTCAGCACTACTCGGTTTATGTACCAAAAAGAAATGCTACTCTGAGAAGTATGACACTCATGGTTATCCGGGGGAAGTTAATCAAATGAGATTCGATGAATGGTATAAAAAAGAATGATATAAAAAAGAAAAGGCGGTTTTCACCGCCTTCTCTCATCAGGCTCGCGCCTGATAACCCCATCATCATCACACACAGCGTCCACGTCTCATGGCACTACATTGATTACTAAATTAGTCATGTACAGAAAAAGTGTCAAGCATTTTTTTCCCTTTGTTTCAGTTTTGTTAAAAATGCGCAATGAATTGGAATTCGGGGCGAATTTCTGTCTTCATCTCGTTTTGCTCATCAGATTCGCCAAACAGTGTCGTGAACACTCTAACCCGTGGCATGAGGGTCATGTATGGATTTAGCTTCCAGCCATAATTAAAATCTCCGAACAGGTAGTGTGTCATCGCATCGTCCAGGTCCTGGTTATCGTTTGAGCTATAGGCCAGCTCGAAAATAAAACTACCCGGTCCGGCTTCGACCGATCCTCTCAGCCCGGCTATCAGTGCGGCTTTGTCTAAGGCGGTTTCGTCTGCAATGAGCGTATCCCGACCGACGGCCACTCTGTTTGTGGTGGTATCTATAAATTCATACTCATCGATGATTACAGTAGCTGCACCGCTGTTTTCATTGCTAAGCTGGGCATACCCGAATTTTGCTGATAACTGAAACTTGTCACTGAAAGCATATCGGGCGGAAAAACCTCCCGCATACTCATGGTCGGACTCTTCGGTGTTTGCATTGTGCAGACGATTGAAAATCACGGACGCCTGCGGGGTGAGACTAAATTTGGCCACGTTTAGGGGAATATCCAGCACAAACATAACCGCATTCGGCTGATCTGGCGAATCCTCTGACAATGCTGGTGTGCGGTTTGTGATTATTGTCGAGAACAGATCAAATCCCAGCTTGAGTGTATTATTCACAATCGGTGCGCCGACTTTAATTCCCATGCTGCTTGCATTCGTACCAACCGCCCATCCCAGAAGTGCCGCTCCCCCATAGGTGTCTGCATTCAAAGATCTCTCGAGCAGGTCCAGCGGGCCATGTGATTGCACCGGTACGATACCCCCCATCAGGTAAAAGAGGCCAGGGTTCCAGTTAAAAAACGCAAGATGAAAATAGGGGTATAGCCCCTGCCTTTTCAGCCACGCCTCGTTTGCTTCCCAGTCCACATCCTCGGTTGCAATCCAGTCATTTCCAACCTGGAACTGAAAGGACATACTCTCCGAAACGGAGGCCCGAATTCCCGCATGGTAAGCAATCTGATTACGGTATTCATTCGTGGTAACATTGTCTCCTTCATCGGGACTGAGAATATGATATCTCATGCGCAGTCGGTATTGCGCATGAGCGTAGGGTTTAACTTCGATCTGAGCCGTTGCGGACAGTGCCGTAAGCAAAATGATGCTCACAATAAGTCTTCGCATAGTTCCTCCTTGTATCGAGGGAAATTATCTGTAACGCTGCTTGTTCCGATTCTAAATCGGTGCTGCGGTGTAGTGAATATAAATAAAAAAGTAGGAATTTTGAACTTATTTGCAGAACAGCGGTTTGCGGGTTGGGTTATTTACTCTGTATATGTTATTTTATGGCTTTGTCGTCTATGGGCTTTACTCATGAAAGGGGTATGTTCCGGTGATTTTGCTGGTTGCGGTTATTTCCGCTCTCATCCTTATTTCCTTTACCTGTTCTATCCTCGAATCAATCATACTGTCGATCACCGAACCGTACATCCAGCTGCTGATCGACCAGAACCGTAAATCCGGCCAGTTGCTCCGGAAACTAAAAGAACGAATCGATGATCCGATCTCGGCTATTCTTACGCTTAACACCATAGCCAATACTGCGGGGGCGACGATCGCGGGGGCTATTGCACTGAGACTTTTCGGTTCACAGTGGATGGCACTTTTCTCCGGTGTACTGACTCTGGCCATACTGATTTTCGCCGAAATTATCCCCAAGACGCTTGGCGCCAGCTATTGGAAGACCATCGCACCTGCTGCAGGCTGGGTTCTCAACGGGATGGTGATAATTTTGCGTCCGATAACCATTCCGGTCAATTTTATCGCCCGTCTGCTGTCCCGTCAGAATCAGGCGATTCGGGTGAGTAAAGAGGAGGTGATAAATACTATCCGTCTGGGATACCTTCAGGGGGTGATAGAATCATCCGAGTTTGAAATAGTAGAGAATCTCTTCCAACTGAAAACGATCACCGTAAACAAGATCATGACACCCCGCACCGTGGTGCTATGGTTGCTTCCCGAGCAGACAACCGGCTCTCTTCTCGGTGACAGCCGTTTCCTTCAGTTCTCCCGCCTTCCTTTGTATGATCCCTCAGAAAATCGGGTGACCGGTATAGTGCTGCGGCGTGACATCATGAATCGAATCGCTCACGACGTCATGGATCAGAAACTCTATACGCTTGCCGCGAAGCCGGAATTTGTAGCAGAAACCATGTCGGTCTATACTCTTCTGGACCGGCTCATTTCCCGCAAGATGCATCTTGCGGTTGTGTTAAACGAGTATGGTGACTACACCGGAATCGTCACCATGGAGGATGCGGTCGAAACCCTTCTGGGCAGGGAAATCGTCGATGAGTCCGATAGGGTCATTAACATGAGAGAGCTGGCAAGGCAGAGGATGAGCACCTGGCTCAGCGAGATTAAGAGGGGAAACAGGAGAGGTGGCCGGGTGGAATAACTTTTGCTTTATAAGCCTTCCCAAAAATAGAAAATAAGGAGGCGGCGATGGCAAAGGTTGCGGTGGTCATTGATGATTTCTTCGAGGACGTAGAATATACCGAGCCGGTGGGAGCATTTCAGGAGAAGGGTCACGAAATCACCACCGTGGGCCTTGTGGCCGGAAGGCAGGTGAAGGGGAAAAAGAATTCGACTCCGGTCGACGTCATGAAAAGCTTCGATGAGGTGACGGCAGGCGATTTCGATGCCCTCTTGATTCCCGGCGGATACTCTCCCGACAGACTTCGCGCGCATCACAAGCCGGTAGCATTTGTAGCCGATTTTCTCAAAAGTGGTAAACCGGTTTTTGCTATTTGTCATGCCCCCCAGCTTCTAATAACTGCGGATGTACTGGCCGGCCGTAAGGTCACCGGCTACAAATCTATTATTCAAGACATTAAAAATGCGGGGGCCGAGTTTGTGGACCACAAGGTTGTGGAAGATGGAAACCTGATCTCCAGCCGGGGGCCGCAGGACATTCCTGCATTTATTCGCGCCTGTCTGAACAGGTTAGGTTAGTAAAAAGATTATATCGGTTTTGTTTTCTTTTCACTCGGCCTGCAGTGGAGATGGTTTATGGTTCAGCAGAGTAGTGACACACGGGAAAAACCGGTCGTTGAGCCCTGGGGTAAAAAAGTTGACGAGGTGCTCAAACAGCTTGAGGTAGATCAGCAAAATGGTCTTAATGGCCATCAGGTACGTAACCGTCTTCAACACTGGGGAACAAACCGGCTTCAAGCTGACAAAAAAAGGGGAGTCCTGGCGATACTGATCGACCAGTCGAAAAGCATCCTGGTCATAATTCTTTTTGTGGCTGCGGTCCTGTCGTTTCTGTTTGGCAATATCGTCGAGGGTATTGCCATTCTGGCAGTGGTGGTTTTGAATGTCCTGGTTGGCTTTATCATGGAGCTGCGGGCTGTGCGCTCGATGGAGGCATTGCAGAAGCTGGGCCAGACAACAACCACGGTTCTCCGTGAGGGACAGCCCGATGAGATTTCCGCCGAGCAACTGGTGCCTGGAGACATCGTTTTGATTGAAAGCGGAGATGTGGTCACCGCCGACATTCGCCTTCTGGAGGCCAATAAGCTTCAGGCAGATGAGTCGGTGTTGACAGGGGAGTCGATGCCGGTGACAAAAAAAGTCGAGCCGATAGAGGCCGAAGCATCTATGGCGGATCGTACAAACATGCTGTATAAGGGAACCGCTGTTACAAGGGGCAGTGGAGCGGGAGTGGTTGTCGGCACCGGTACCCTGACTGAGCTGGGGCGGATCTCTACATTGACTAAAGGAATCGAATCAAAAGGGACCTTACTGCAAAAGCAGATAGACCATCTGGGTAAGCGTCTCATCTGGTTAACCATCGGGGTCACGATTCTGATTGCGCTTGTAGGGATTCTGGCGGGAAAAGAGCTGGTGCTTATCATAGAAACCGCGGTCGCTCTGGCCGTGGCCACGGTTCCTGAGGGGCTCCCTATAGTGGCAACAATAGCTCTTGCCCGCGGGATGTGGCGCATGGCGCAGCGAAATGCCCTGATACGGCGTCTCTCGGCCGTCGAGACTCTGGGCTCCACCAGCATAATCCTGACCGATAAAACCGGTACACTCACCGAAAATCGCATGAGAGTGCAGAGGTACACTCTTGCGGACGGGCTAGTGGATATCTCTCAAAACGGGGAGACTTTCACACGCGATGACAAACAAACATCCGCAAAAGATGACCCTCTGCTGGAAAAAGCCCTCAGGGTCGGTGTTCTTTGCAATAATGCGGCGATTACAACCGAGGATGAAGAGGTCGGCGAGCCGATGGAGGTTGCGCTGCTGCGGGCCGGGACGGTCGCCCAAATGGACAGAGAGGAAATCGTCGAACACATGCCGGAGGAGCGTGAGGAGGCTTTCGATCCGGATACGAAGATGATGGCAACTTTTCACAGGCAGGATGAAGAATATTTTGTCGCTGTCAAGGGGGCTCCGGAAGCGGTTTTGGCAAAATGTAGGGCTGTCGCATCGCCAGAAGGGTCGCCATCCCGATTGAGCGATTCGGGAAGAGAAAAATGGCTCGAGAAAAACAAAGAGATGGCGCAGGATGGACTGCGGGTGCTTGCCCTGGCAAGTAAGGAGGTGGAATCTGCGGATGTCGATCCGTATGAAAATCTGATTCTGCTTGGTTTGGTAGGTTTGGTTGATCCGCCGCGAGAGGATGTTCGTGAGGCTATACGGGTGTGTCACAAGGCGGGCATTCGGGTGGTTATGGTTACGGGTGATCAGCCTGAGACTGCCCGGAATGTCGCGAAAGCGGTGGCTGTTTCGGAAGGTTCGGTGGATGATCATGTTCATACGGGCAAGGCGCTGCAGGGTATCGATGAAAGCAGCGAAGAGGAAAAACAAAGACTGGTAGACACCTCGATATTCGCGCGAATCAGTCCGGAACAGAAACTTGATCTTATAAGGCTTCATCAGCAGCATGGCTCTATTGTGGCAATGATCGGTGACGGAGTAAACGATGCCCCTGCATTGAAGAAGGCAGATATCGGTGTGGCAATGGCTAAGCGGGGAACTCAGGTTGCCAAAGATGCCGCAGACATGCAGCTTCAGGACGATCGTTTCGCAACCATAATTGTTGCGGTTGCGCAGGGGCGTGCCATATTCGGAAACATCAGGAAGTTTATCGAGTATCTGCTCTCACTGAATCTCAGCGAGGTGCTGGCGGTGGGGGCCGCATCGGTTGCCGGTCTCCCGTTACCGATTCTTCCCCTGCAGATTCTCTATGTAAACCTGATAACCGATGTGTTTCCGGCTCTGGCTCTTGGAGTTGGTGAGGGGGAATCAAATATTATGGAAGGCGATCCCAGAGATCCTAAAGAGCCGATCCTGGCCGCCAAGCACTGGGCCGCCCTCAGCGGACTCGGGTTCATAATTGCGATTATCACGCTGGCGGCACTCGTTTTGGCTCTTAAGTGGTTTGGTGTCCCGCAAGAGAGGGCGGTCACCATCTCCTTTCTGACCATGGCACTGTCTCAGATATGGCAAGTGTTGAATGTGCGATCCAGAAAATCAAACATTATCAAAAATGAAATCACCAGAAACAAATGGGTGTGGGGATCGATTCTTTTATGTGTCGGATTAATAATATTTGCTGCATATATGCCCGGATTATCAAAGGTCTTGTCTCTGGTGCCGCCTACTTTAGACGAATGGCTGTTTATCGGGGGGATGAGCCTGCTGACAATCGTATTCGGTCAAATCTCGGTTGAAATAGCCGGCCTTTTCGGCTCTAAAAAGTCCAAGGAGTAATACATGTTTTTCCTTTTTGGTCTGATCCTGGTGATCGCCGGAGCCATACCCCTTATTATTACACTGTCGCGCAGGCAGAAAATGGCACATGATCGTTTTCAAAAGAGGGTTGTTTTTTCGGTGTGGTTTCTGGTGTGGGTAGTTTTAGCACTGATTGGCTCTAACATATTTTTCCATTTCTATACCGAATATCTGTGGTTTTCAAATCTCGACTATACCCGGCGTTTTTGGACGGTACTTACGGCAGAGTCTACGCTGTATGCGATCGGTGCCGCTGTTACATTTCTCTTTTTCTTCATTGTCATAAAGGTTGCTCTAGGCAAATCTTCCGGCTTCTCCTCCTGGCGCCCGGCAGCGATAACTGCTGCTCTTCTGGCGGCTTTTACCGGTCTGGGCGCCGGCGCATTATGGGAGAAGGCGCTTCTGTATATATACCAGGTTCAGTCACCGGTTAGTGAGCCCGTTTTCAACCGTCCTGTTAGTTATTATCTCTTTTCACTCCCCTTTTATTCAGAGTTGATTCCGTTGGTAGTCACTCTGCTTGTAGTAGGTACAGGCACCGCTGCGGTAACATCGATGGTAAGCACGGCAGGCATACGTTCGGGAAATTTTGATTCGGGCCAGGCATCAAAACGCATGTGGAAAGTTGCGGGGCTGTTGATGTTTCTTGTGGGGGCGCTGTTACTGGTGCTTGCATTTAACTCTTATCTAGATCTCTTCCGGCTGTTATTTAACCGCAGCGGACCGGTGGTCGGAGCCGATTATGTTGATGTGAATTACCGGACAATAGGATTATATCTTACTATCGGAGCGTATCTGCTGGGTGCAATACTGCTTGTCGGTGGGGGTGTCTCAAAGACGTTTCGAAGAAAAGTACTTGGGTTTCAAATCCAACAAAGACCGGGTGGAAAATCGATCCGGAAAAGAACTCTGGTGATTCCTGCCGTCCTGGTTGGACTGGTGATTCTGTTCAGATGGGCAATACCTCAATTGGTAGCCTCCCTTTATGTTGAGCCAAACGAAATATCTTTGCAGTTACCATATGTCAAAAGAAATATCACCTATACCCGTTATGCTTTTTCAATTGATTCAGCGCGCATAGACCAGGTGCAGTATAATGTAGGTGGCGATGTTACTCCACAGGTGGCGGATGAGAACCCACAGGCCCTCCAAAATGTGAGACTGTGGGACTGGCGGGCCTTGATGGACAACCTTCGTGAAAAGCAGGAGATACGACTGTACTATGTATTTAATGATGTCGATATCGATCGGTATAACCTTCAGGATTACCATCAGACAATGCTCTCGGTGCGGGAGCTGGATAAATCAGCACTCTCTCCACAATCACAAAACTGGGTAAGTCGTCACCTTAAATATACCCACGGATTTGGATTGGTGATGCTTCCGGTGCACGATTTTTTGCCACAAGGCGGTCCGGATTTTCTCATTAAAAGCATTCCACCCGAGGTGGAAACTCCTCATTTACAGGTAGCACAGCCGAGAATCTATTATGGAGAGCTGACCGATGATGTGGTGTATGTAAATACAACCGAACCGGAGTTTGATTTTCCCGCCGGTGATACCAATCAGTACAACACCTATGATGGTCATGGTGGTGTAGGTATCGGCTCTCTTTTCCGTCGATTCGCCTTTGCGTTGAAAAACGCAGATTATAGATTGTTATTATCTACCTACTTTACAGAAGATTCGAGAATCCTTTTTGATCGGCAGATAAAGACCCGAATACAAAAATTAGCTCCCTTTTTGCATCTTGACCGCGATCCTTATGCTGTCTTGACCGAGCGGGGGCGCATCGTTTTCATCGCCGACGCCTATACCACCTCGGAAGCATATCCATATGCTGAAAAGTACAGGGGACGCCTCGCTGACTATCTCGGTGTCAATTACATACGTAACTCGGTTAAAGTTGTCGTCGATGCATACCATGGAGATGTGGATTTTTATGTCGCCGATACAAGCGATGTTATCATCAAAACCTATGAGCGTATTTTCCCCGGGCTTTTGAAGCCCATCTCCAGGATGCCCGATGATCTGCATCAGCATATACGGTACCCTGTCGATTATTTTACTATTCAGGCAGAGATGTATGCGACCTATCATATGGCAGATCCCAATGTCTTTTACCAGAGGGAGGATGTCTGGGAGTTTGCCACCGAGAGGTATCGGGAAAATTTTCAGTCGGTCACTCCCTATTATGTCATGGTGCATTTTCCGGAGGAAGAGAATATCGAAATGGTTCTGATGCTTCCCTTTACTCCTAAGAATAAGAATGTGATGAATGCATGGATGGCCGCTCGCTGTGATCCGCCGCATTACGGAAAATTGCGAGTTTTTCCGTTTCCCAAGGGAGTCG
This sequence comes from uncultured Fibrobacterota bacterium, assembly GCA_964419255.1. GTDB lineage: Bacteria > Fibrobacterota > Chitinivibrionia > Chitinivibrionales > CAYFVL01 > CAZPHU01. The sequence goes on from CAYQOU010000003.1 coordinate 40,318, forward strand.
AGGTATTGGGGCCTCGTCAGATAGAGGCCAGGATAGATCAGGATACTCAAATGTCTCAGTTGATGACGTTGTGGGGGCAGCGCGGCTCATCGGTCATTCGGGGCAATTTACTGGCAATACCTCTTTTCAGTGAAAATACACTCTACATAATGTATGCGGAGCCGATTTTCATACAAGCCGAAAACGCTCAGCTTCCTGAAATAAAAAGAATCGTCCTCGCCGACCAGCAGAGAGTGGTATGGGCTGATAATTTCGAAAATGCACTTGAGCGGCTCACCGGCCGGAAGGAGGCACAGGCTGAGGAGGCTCCACCGCAGGCAACCGGACAGGCTCAACCCTCACTGCCGCTGATCAGGCGTGCGGTCGATCAGTTCGAACAGTATCAGAGCGCCCTGCGGGCAGGAAACTATGAAGAGGCGGGCAGAGCGCTGGATCGGTTGAAGCAGACGATGCGGCAGCTTGAAAAAAGTTGAAATCGATATGCAGGCGGATTACCAGTCGCCGATTTAAAGACTGTGTATATCCCAAATTGAGCGATTCTCCCGCGGTGATTCGCACAGTTGCTTTTGGTCATAAGGGGTTTTCGGCATCTGGAAAATCTACAGAGGATATTCCAAACGATTGCACGATTGCTTCAACCCTTCTGCCCTCGAGAAATTGCGCGAATCATCCGCTCCGAACCGCACAGCTTTGGAATTTATTTTTTTGCCGAATCCTTGATCCCTGATTCTCCGGCTTTGCCCGGATTTAGGAGAACGTATGAAAAAAGAGGCGATGCTGTACGAAAAGAGTGGTGAGAGGGTGCACTGTTTTCTGTGTGCACATCACTGCAAGATTTCCAACGGGAAATTTGGTTTCTGTGGTGTTCGTGAGAATATCGACGGGAAACTCTATACCTATGTCTATGGAGATGTTATGGCCCGCCAGGTAGACCCTGTTGAAAAGAAGCCTCTCTACCATTTTCTGCCCGGTACCCAGACCTATTCGATCGCCACTCCGGGGTGCAATTTCCATTGTGATTTCTGTCAGAACTGGCAAATCTCGCAACGTAGTTTCAGGGATGGAACGGCGGGGCGGGGTATTCCGATGACACCCCGGACTATCGTAGAGGCGGCAAAAGAGGCCGGATGTAAGAGCATCAGCTACACCTATACCGAGCCGACCATATTTTTTGAATATGCCTACGATATTGCAGTGCTTGCACACGAAGCAGGCTTACGAAATGTCTTTGTTTCAAATGGGTTCATGACATCTCAGGCGATCGAAAAGATTTCTTCATATCTGGATGCAATCAATATCGATGTGAAAGCGTTTACCGACTCTTTTTATCATGACCAATGTGCCGCGAGATTGCAGCCAGTACTGGATTCGATTAAATTGATTAAAGAAAAGGGCATCTGGCTTGAGGTGACGACGCTTTTGATACCGGGCCGCAATGACTCCACGGAAGAGCTGAATGCTATCGCATCCTTTATCGCCAAAACCGGCAAAGGCATTCCCTGGCATATCTCACGTTTTCATCCCGACTACCAATACACAGACGCACCGGTTACCCCATCGGAATCGCTTCATAAAGCACGGGAAATCGGAAAAAAACATGGGCTTGAATATGTATACCTGGGTAATATCGCTGAAGATACGAGTAGCTTTTGTCCGCGATGTGACAGTCGTGTGATCGATCGATCCCGGGCCTATGGTGCACGGTCGCTCTTACAAGAAGGCCACTGTCCGTCCTGCGGTTTTCTGATAAATGGCGTCTGGGAGTAGACGGTTAAAAGCTCATAGAACCTGCGCTTCTTTCAGGACAGGGCTTGGAAAAAGTGGTGCAAAAGCTCAGGTTATAGGTAAACTGAGCGATTCTCTCGCGGCGATTCGCACAACTCTGGTTAAAGATCGTAATCTGCGTTGAGATCACGATCGCTCCACTCGAAATCGTTGGGTGTGAGTGGCTCGGCGTCTGTTTCTTTTCTGATGATAAGTATATCTGCAATATTATCAAGAAATAAATCGACCAGTTCGGGGTCGAAGTATTTTTCACGCTCCTTGCGTATGATACGGCAGGCAACATCGATGGGGTATGGCTTCTTATAGGGACGCCTCGTGGTAAGTGCATCGAATGTGTCTGCAAGAGCAACAATTCGCGCGGTCAACGGTATCGAATAGGATTCTTTCTGATATGGATACCCATTACCATCCCAGCGCTCATGATGATATAAGGCTATTTCGCTACCCATCTGAAGAACAGGGGCGGAAGCGTTACGAAGTATGTTGGCACCAATAATGGTGTGTGACTTCATGATTTCGAATTCCTGAGAAGTCAGAGTACCTTCCTTGAGAAGAATATCATCAGGGATTCCGATTTTTCCGACGTCATGCATGGATGAAGCATGAAACAGCTGCTCGGCGGCATCGTCATTGAGTCCATACTTTCTGGCGACAAACGCACTGTATCGACTGATTCGGGCGATGTGCTTGCCTGTTTCTCTGTCTTTATATTCTGCGGCGGTAACAAGTCGGTTTATAGTATCATAGTAGGCTTCTCGAAGCTTGTGATTGTTTTTTCTGAGTTCGGTGATCGTCCTTCGCAGATCAACGGCGTACTGAGTGAGTTGACTGTTTGTCTGGGCAAGTTCACGCTTATGATCTTTGGCTTCGCGGTAAATTGTGGCTAAATCGGTCGCAAACCGCAGTGACTGTTCGCAGTGGTGGGCGTGTTCGCTTTCCATCTGTCGCAGGCGTTTTTGCAGGGCATACGTGTCGGGCAGTTTGTAATTATCGGCTGTATCTGGTGAAGTCATATGCGATGTTCTTTCCGGGAATGGAAAAGTATATCGGATTATTGACAGGAGCCCTCGAGGATCGTTTCGACTTTCTCGATTAATTCGAGCGGACTGAACGGTTTTGTCAGATAATCGTAGGCGCCGGCATCCAGTGCTCTTCTGATATTAGTCTTGTCTCTGTCACCCGATAGCATTATCACCACACAATCTTTTGTTTGGTGATCAGCCTTGATTTGTCTGGTTGCCTCTATGCCGTTTATCTTCCCTGGCATGCCGACATCCATGATGATGAGATGTGGCTTGTGTTTGCGGCTCATCTGAAGGGCTTCGATGGCATCTTCAGCAATGAGAACAATGCTTTCTTCGTTCTCCAGAGTAGTTGCAACCAGTTCCCTGATCTCTTTGCTGTCGTCTACAACCAGAATAGTTTTGGATCCGCTGTTCATTTGTGCACTCCAGGTTTCACCTGTCTCCGGGAGTATGTGACCCGGGTTTCATAATTTTTTCAGATGGCGCAATCATTTGCAGGGCATGAGAATGCAGCTGCAAGCTTCTAATGGTACGCATCCTAAATGACTAAAGTCAAGATGAAAATTGGCTCGCTTGTGTTTTTTTTGGATCGACTGTATAGGGAAAAATCGCTCTGCTCTATGCCTGATGCTCCATTGAGGCTGCGGTGCTGCCTATAGGGACATTAGATTTGGTGTCGAAGAATATCTTCTTACACAACATCTTGTAACCCGTCCACCCCTCATAAAGGTTTTTGGAAAGATTATACTACATGGTGCAATTATTTGATTCTCATAAGTATAAAAAACAGGGTATATTGAGAACTCTGACAGTTCTTGTGTAGAGATCGATTCGGATTTTTCACTAAAAATGCAAGGGTTTGTGCGGGTAAAGGCTGCCGAAAGGAGCTAATATGGGTCGGGAAATTGAAATGGCATGACTCTTGTTTGTGCTATGGGCGGGAAAAATAGGTTTTTAGAACCTGACACATGTAAAACTTGACCAAAGGAGACCAGCCTATGGAAATGCCAAAGATAATCGATTGCGACGCTGAAGATTGTGCCTATAATAAGGAAAAACAGTGTCATGCCTGGGCTATCAACGTGGGGGGAAAGGAGCCAATCTGTGACACCTTCTTGAAGAGCAGCAGTAAGGGGGGAATCAAAGATGTCATTGGTGGAGTAGGAGCGTGCAAGGTGGAAAGCTGCGCTTATAACGACAACTTCGAATGTTCAGCACAAGGCATTCATGTCAAGCAGCAGGGAAGCCATGCAGATTGCAGTACATATAAATCTCGATAGGTGAATCATTCGGTTATGATGATAGCGTGCTCGGGACACTCCCGAGCAGCTCTTAAAACATCTTCCCGGTATTTCCTGGGGATTTCATCGGCAGTAACGTATGCTTTTTTGTTGCCGGTGGCAAATCTAAACATACGGGGGCAAATTTGGACACAAGTGCCAACCGTTTTGCATCGGTTCGGATCAACGTAAGCTTTCATGGAATTTTCCCGAAGTTAAAAACTATCTGTCGTGCAAATGGCGGGCCAGTCGATCATCCGACAGAGTCAATTTTCAATGGAGGTATACGGCAATGAGAGCGAAAGTGGACGAAGGGCAGTGCATCGGGTGTGGGTTATGTTCCAACATCTGTCCCGAGGTGTTTAAAATGGCTGGAGATGAGCAGAAAGTAGAGGTGTATGTTGAAAGCGTGCCGGATACGGTAAGGGACCGGTGTCGTGAGGCCGCTCACGATTGTCTGTTTAGTGCAATCGATGTGATGGTTTAAAAACGGCCCCGGAAACAAATCGTGGTGTATTATTTGACCGGTCATTTGTTCTGCGGGGCAGGTAAATCAAGGTAAAACATTTTGCTTTATTCTCAACATAGAAACTATTTTCAGCTTAACTGCATGCCGCTCCCGAAAGTGGAGGCAAGTTTAATAACCTCCTGCTTATGGATTTATGAGGAACACATCTCTTATGACATCTCGAACAACAAAGTTTTTCATTGACGCCGAAGACCAGACTGTTTTACCAAAAACAAGAAAAATCAAGAGGCTTTCTGAGCATGAACAGTTTTTCATCTACGATGTTCATCTTCATCGTTTACAACTGAGCAAAGAAAACCGTCAGCTTAGAGAGGTTCAGGCATCTTTAGAATCCTCGCATAGACGCTATCACGATTTCTACCTAAATGCTCCTACTGCGTTTTTAACCATTTCGGAAGATGGTACTGTTTCGGACGCTAACAATACTGCAGCTCGCCTTCTTCAAACAGACAGAGCCGAAATCGTTGGGTGCAACATTATAACCTTCTGTGTTCCTGCCGATCGGCAAAACTTTCACGCGCATATAAAACGGGTTTTTGAAGAAAAAAGACCACTGACCTGTCAGATAACCATGGAAAAAAAAGGGGGGCAACGAGTCTGTATTCACACGGAAAGTGTAGCGCGGTATGTAAATGATCGCTGGGAGGTCCACAGCACCATGTTGGACATCGGTGATCGGGTAAAAATCGAAAACGCTCTGCGCCAGAGTGAACAGAAATACCGTGAGATTGTTGAGACTACTCTTGAAGGCGTATGGATTTTTGACAGTCGGCTCAGAGTCAGCTATGTCAATCCACGCCTGTCGACATTGCTGGGATACTCGGTCACCGAACTTATCGGCAAACATCTGTTTGATTTCATAGATGTGCAGGAAAGGCAGTTTCTGCAAAAACATCACTATGATCGCAGACAAAGGGGGGTTCGCGAGAAAAGACTTCTGAAAAAGGATAAAACATGGATCTGGGTTCTTGAATCTCTAAATCCGCTCATACATCAGGATGGCTACTATCTCGGGCGTCTGGGCATGCTAACCGATATATCCCAGCAAAAGAGAGTGGAGATGGAGCTTAAGAAGGCTCAAACTCAGTTGGAGCAGAAAATTCAGATGCAGTCCACCGACCTTAAAAGTGCCGAGTTGTCTCTCAGGGAGCAAACCACGCACAGGGTCAGGGCCGAGGCCGAACTGACTCGCCGTCAACAGGCGCTTGAGGCGGTGTACGCAATCGCGATAGCTCACCAGGGAACTCCCAGTGCAATACTTGAGCGGGTGGTCACAAGTGTATCGGACGTCTTGGCCGTGCCGTATTGTGCGATTGGTATCGCGGATGGAAGACAATTCTCGCTGTATGTGGAAAGATGTGACGGTCAGATAAAAACGGTGGAGGCTCTGCCCGCAGCTTCCGGTTTCTGTTGTATACTGCAGGAGCATGACTCGGTGCTAAATATCCGGCGCGGTTCCTCTCGTTGGGAAAACATTAGTATTCTCGATTCCTCTCCTTATAATACTTTCCTGGGCATGCCGATAACCGGACCCACCGGGGAAGTTTTGGGAAGCATGTGTGTTCTCGATACCGAAGATCGGATATTTACCAGGAGCGATTATAAGTTTATCGAGATATTCGCCGGATACATCGCCAATAGCATCCTGCAGGAGCAGATGCAAAATCAGCTTCTGCATTCGCAGGAGATGCGCATGTTGGGGCAGTTGACCTCCGGAGTCGCCCACGAGGTCAGAAACCCACTTAATGCCATCGTTGCAATCACCGAAGCTCTCTTTCAGGACATCGGGGGTGATTCGCAATATGCTCCTTATCTTCAGCATGTGCGCTCACAGGTGGAGCGGCTTTCCGCACTGATGCAGGATCTGCTCGATCTGGGTAAACCGGAACGGCAGTTTAATCTGGCCACCATTCCCGTGCGGACTGTCATCGACTCTTCCATCGACTCCTGGCGCCAGTCTTCACCACACAAGCATCGGTGCGTACGGGCAATATTTCCCGAGACAATCGACACCTGTTTCATAAAAGCCGATTCACTGAAAATACAGCAGGTCTTTTCCAATCTCATCGATAATGCCTGTCATCATAGCGATATATCGACACGTATTCTCATCGTGGTTATGGCTCCCGAGAATGGGCATATTCGTATACGGGTGGTCGACAATGGCTGCGGAGTTCCTCCCGAAAAATTAACTCGCCTGTTTGAACCCTTTTACACGACGCGAAAGGGAGGCACCGGATTAGGGCTCAGTGTGGTGAGGCATATTGTTGCGGTGCATGGCGGCAGGCTTACCATCGCCAATAATGATCCGGCTCCCGGTCTCACCGTAGAGATCTCTTTTCCGGCTCTGGCCCAATAGCTTCTTTCCTTCGCTTCCGCTAAACGCCCCCTGGAAGACAGCCTTTCCTTGAGAATGCCTGTGGCATTTTAATTGCTTAACGTGGAGTGGGGAGAGATGCACCGATGGATATTGGTTACTACTATCGTAAACCTCACGTGCGGTCGAGGATAATCGATTTTCTGGGAGGAAGTACACCCGATAACGCAACCGCTATGTTTATCAGTGAAGGCATGCAGCCTTGCGAAACCGGCTATGAGGTACATAGTCCCAGGGCTCTGGATTCTCTTTTATCCCGAGGTGGAGAGGTCTATCGATCTCTGTGGGATAATCGATTCTTTCTCATTCATCTGGATATCGAATATGTCAACTTTGATTTCCCGGCGGAACCATACCTGGATCCGATTCGCGCATTCGGATTGCAGCAGCCGGCTGTCAGGAGTATTCAAAAGATTCTGCTGTCATCCGGCATATCCCCTCTTCACATACTCACCGGAAGAGGCCATCATTTTATCTGGAAGATAGATACCAGGTCACCGGCATTTTTCCGCCTCGAATCGATCGGTCATGTTCCCTCTCATTTGAAAAAGACCTATGCCAGGCCTCATCCCCCGGATGACGAACCGGTGGGAGGGCAGCTGAGTCGAGCGTTTTCCGGAGTCGGCTTGCTCATGGAGTTTTTCGCACATCGAATCCTGGATGATGCCAGGCGGGAGACTGCCATTCCACTTGAGGTCACCGCGGTGAATACAGGCGAGCGGATGCGCGGATGTGAAATAGTTTCGTTGGACATAACCGAGTATGGCGATCCTCTTTACACGCGCTCGATACGGGTGCCTTACAGTCTGTACCTCAAGCCCTGGCATCACTACGGGGTAATCACCCAAAAAACCGCACCGCATATCCCGGTCATGTTCCTGATCCCACAGCATGAGTGTACCGTCGAGGAGGGAATTCGTATCATGCGGGACATGGACGGGGTGGCGGATCTTGCGCAGGTTGGTGGCACACATATTCCCGAATTCTCGGATGAAATGCTGACGCTGGTCGAGCAGTATATGCACTCAGATGTTCGAAGGTTTCATCAGTATTTCTATGCACAGGACTACCACCCGCCCGAGCGTTGGGCGCAAACCTATGACCGATTCTCTTACGATAGCCTCCCCGACTTTGTCTCGGGTGTCCTGTCAAATCCAAACGATTCTCTGTTGACACCGACCGGTATACGCAATGTGGTTCGCACGTTGATGGCCCAACAATGGCATCCACATCACATCACCGGCCTGATTCAATCGAAATATGAGCGGGATTTCGGGTGGGGGAACCAGTGGTATGTATATGATGCATCCATGCGGGCTGAGTTTTACACCCGTTTGTTTGCGGGGTTGCTCCTGTGTGGTCGAGACAATCTGGACGGCTTTTCTGGCCGGAAGACAGCAGCAGGAGACCGATCAATCGACACCATTCGCGAAAAATTAAAGAGCCTGGCGGCCGGGGGGGTAATATGAGTGACTGGGCGGTGGGTATTTCCACGGGTTGTTTTTATCATTCCACTATTTTCAGTAGTCTGGAGAGCATTCGACGGGGAGGTTTTTGTATGCTGGAGGTTTGTTCTTCCCCGCGTCATCTCGATTATCATGATCAGGGAGCCGTCAAAAAAGCAGCTCGCCTCATCGATGAGCTTGGCATGGAGGCCTATTCTTTTCACGCTCCCTTTGCGGAGAATATCGATATCACATCCATGCATGACAAACAGCGTGAATATTCGAAACACGAGCTGATAAAGGCTGCGGACGCGGCGGCGACACTTCATGCCCGTTATTTTGTCACCCATCCGGGGCCTGAGAAAAGCATAGAGGCCGCGCCGGCCGAAAGGATGCATAGAATGTATAATGCCGCGGAAGTTTTGGATGCCGTCAGTGAGCACTGTCACCGATTGGGGATCGGGCTTATACTGGAGAATATGCTGCCTCATCTTTTCTTCGGAAACACGCGAGACATGCTGTGGATCATGGGAGCGATCAATCACGTGAATGTGGGAACCTGTCTGGATACGGGGCATGCGACCCTGTCGGGTGATATCTACCGTGTGATGTATAAATTATCAGGACATCTCAAGCTGATACATGCCAATGACAACAACCGGCACGGCGATGATCATCTCCCGCCGGGCAAGGGCTGCATCGACTGGAAACGTCTGCTCACCGAGTTGAATCAAACGGGGTTTCAGGGAGGGTTGATATTGGAGTTATCGGGGGATACAAATGAAACGCCCGAGCAGATACTGAATCATGCCCGTAGTGCTCGCCAACTTATTCGAAAACTGTCGCGGCAAATAGCACTCTCGAGTCCGCCGACGGTCTCCGCGGGTAATCAGCCTCCGCTTGATTAAGGCCTCCGGGACAGCGCTCCATAATATCTTCCGATATGGTTATTTTTTCTTCCATATCGTCTTTTTTTGCGCGAAGGCTCTAAACGATCATCCTCTCATCTCCTGTGGCGTATCCAGCCTGCTGCTGGCGGAAACGGGAGGATAAAAGCTTTCTACTGCGGTGATATCATTCTGTGTTTGTTGTTTTCTTCACTTACTCGGCCGTTGCACTCACTGTTTTTTTCGCATCTACCCTTCGAACGGTTATGGTGGCCATCTGGGGAGAGTCGCCGAAGGCGATGGCCCGTGCGGGACACAGTCGGGCAAGAAGCAGACATCGGTTGTATTCGTCAGGTGGTATGGAGGAGACCTTTATCCGTGCCTTGCCGAAGGCGTTTTTCTCAAAAATAGATGGACGAATAGATATACACATGCCGCATCCTTGACAGAGAAAGTGGTTGACAGCAGCTTTCATGGTAATCTCCTTTAATATTATCTGTAGAGTTCACTTCTCTATTCAGGTAACCAAATTATGTGCCACATATCCGCACAGAACCGCTCAGACAAGCCTCCATATTCGAGACCTGTCCTCGGTTGCTCGGTTTGTGGGCTCTGTCGGATCAAAATGTTTGTTTTCTGATTCGGTGATCTATAATCCTTGATTATCCGGCTGTGCCGGACTTGGGTGTGATTCGTCTGAAAGAGCGTTTCAGGTGGTCGATCTTACTGAGGTGGGGATGAGGCAAAGCATTTTCATAATCGAAAACGGGGATTCTCACTTTTGAGCAAAATTTTTCGCTCTGATATATCATGCCTTTGGTTTGAAACCCGAAAGGAGGGGAAAATCGTCAATGGAACGGGTTTTGCTAAATCTCCCAAATGTTTGTCGAGTTTGGATTAGGTATGCGTTCTTGCTGCGGTATCGATTGTTTTCCCGGGGCCAAACGAATCGCATCCTGTACGACACCTGATCCCGGCTTTTTGTGTCACACCATCTTGTAAGGAGTCGGATTATGACTAAGAAGTTGTTTCTGGGTAACCTGCCTTTTAGCTCTACCGAGGATGATGTCAAGAACCTTTTCGAAAACTACGGACCGGTTCAATCCGCAAACATCGTGATCGATCGGGAGACCGGACGGTCACGCGGGTATGGCTTTATCGAGTTGCCCGAACATATGGCCGAAGCTGCCAAAGTGGAGATGAATGGTGCGGTGCTGGGTGGTCGTAACATCAGAATCGGTGACGCTTTCGAACGGGGGGTACGTCAGCGCAAACCTGTAATGGCATTATAGGAAGATGATCACTCGTATCGATGTTTATCGCAGACTCGTGTCATTATGTCAACAGGAGCTTTGGTCGCCAGGGCTCCTGTTTGATGTTTTTCTACCGTTTTGAGTGTATGTATGAAACAGCTCGAAAAATCATCCAAGCGTGGATTTCTGACACCGGAGCATTTTGCCGAACAGCAGCGCCGTCGAATGCATTCCATGCGCGGACCGCTGGTGGTTGCATCCTGCCGATCGGCAAATGACCTGGCCCAAAGAATCGTTTCCAAGTATAACAGATTATTGAGGGAGGCCGGAAGTGGCGAAACGGTAACTTTCCTGCCGGATATCGACAGTCAGTTCTCCGATTCAGAAACCAGGGTCCGCCTGAAAAGCCACATAGGAGGGGGGGATGTTTACCTTCTGCAGTCGCTTTACAACCCGCGACAAACCGGAGGGGTAGACCACAACTACATGGCATTTCTGATAGCGGCACGGACATTCAGAGAACATGGCGCACGGCATGTTACGGCGATATTGCCTTACCTGGCGTATGCGCGTCAGGATAAGCCCACCCGGTTTAGCCGGGAGCCGACAACCGCCAAGCTCATGAGCGATCTGTCCATCGCTGCGGGAATAGACCGAATCATCTCCTGGCACCCCCATAGTGGACAGATACGTGGATTCTACAGTGGCAGGCCTGCAAATATGCTTGATCCGACCACGCTTTTTTCTGAAGAGTTTAGCCGGTTGCACAAACGGGACGATGTCGTGGTGGTGGCGCCGGATGCCGGTGCGTCTAAATTTGTCACGCATCTGGCGCGGGTTATGGGCGTCAGGAGTGCTATTGCTGCCAAATACAGACCGGAGGCCGAGGAGGTTGTCACCTCAGAGGTGATCGGCAGTTTCGAGGGAAAGCAAATCGCCCTGATTATCGATGATATCATCAGCAGCGGTGGCACTCTCTTTGCCGTTGCCAGGCGGTTGGTGGAGCAAAAAGGGATAGAGGAGTTGTACATTGGGGCATCCCACAACCTGTGTACGGAAAGTGCAAAGGAAAAACTACTGCACATGCATCGCGAATACGGGCTGAAGCAGGCTGTCTTTACGAACAGTATTCCTCAAACCCGCTCGTACGAAGATCTACCGTTTGTAAAAGTATGTTGTCTCTCCGATACAATCAGTCGGACTATCAACAGGATTCATTACAACAAATCGGTCAGTGAGGTCTTTTCTCAGGAGTGGAGTTAGCGTATGGCTTCAAACAAACCCCCGCTTTCCTGCGGATTTTTGTATACCGATTTCTATCAGCTTACTATGGCGCAACTGTATTTCAAGGCGGGGCTGGCAACACGACCCGTGCAGTTTGATTATTTCTTCCGAAAATATCCCGACTACGGATCTCACAGCGCCGGCTATTGCATACACGCGGGTATGCAGTGGTTGTTGAACTGGATGGATACCGCACGGTGTGGAGAGGAGGAAATCCAACACTTACGAGTCCAGAAGGGGCGCGATGGGAAACCGCTGTTTGGAAACGATTTTCTGCGCTGGCTACGGGATAACGGATCATTTGACGGGATGTCTTTGCAGGCAATCGCGGAAGGACGCGTAGTTCATCCGGATGTGCCACTGGTTGTGGCTCGTGGTCCGCTTGCCGCGGCACAGCTGCTGGAATCATCTCTTCTCAATCACCTCAATTATCAGACGCTTATTGCAACGAAAGCCGCGCGGATAAAACATGCCGGCGCCGGAAGACCGGTTCTGGAGTTTGGTATGCGGCGTGCCTCCTATCTGGCCGCCAATGCAGGTGTCCGCGCAGCCCTGATCGGTGGCGCCGACTTCTCTTCCAATGCAGGAATATCCTATGAGCTGGGTTTTCCGCCCCGGGGGACGCATGCCCACAGCATGGTACAGGTGTTTATGGCGCTTGGTGAAGGGGAGCTGGGGGCTTTTAGGGCGTATGCCGAGCTGTATCCGGAAGACTGTCTGTTGCTGGTAGACACAATCAACACCCTGGAAAGCGGGGTGCCAAATGCTATTGTCGTGTTTGAAGAGCTTAAGAGGAAAGGCCACACCCCATATGGCATTCGGCTGGATTCGGGAGATCTCGCCTATCTGAGTATCAAATCCGCAAAGATGCTTAACGATGCCGGTTTCGAGGATGTCAATATCATTCTTTCGAACAAGCTTGATGAGATGGTTTTGTTGCAGATCATCTCCCAGATACGGGAGGATTCGTCGAAAAGCGGTGTCGATCCGGATCATCTTATCAATCGCTTGATGTATGGTGTCGGCACCAGACTTATCACCTCAAAGGGACAGGGCTCTTTAGACGGCGTATATAAACTGGTGGCGGTAAAGGACGGAAACAGCTGGCGTCCGGCGTATAAGATTTCCGAAACACCATCGAAGACACTCAACCCCGGGAGCAAGAAGGTTTGGCGAATATATGATTCTGAGGGAAAAGCCACTGCCGATCTGGTAGGTTTAGCGCATGAGAATCCCGAAAAGATGGATCCGGTCATTCTTCAGCATCCTGCCCAATCCGCAACCAGACGGGTACTAAAAAAGGAGGCTGTCTCCAAAATCGAACCGCTGCTCGAAGATGTTCTTCTTGATGGGAAAAGAGTGGGTGAGAGCAGCAGTATTCCATTATTGAGAAACAGGGTCGCCAAAGATCTTTCTCACCTGAATTCGGGCGTCAAAAGAATCGTCAATCCTCATCGCTATCACGTCTCGTTAACCGAGGAGCTGTTTTCTTTGAAAATGGATCTGGTGAATTCGGTTCGGTGATCAGCTTCGATTCTGATCCAATTTGCGCGATTGCTGGCGGATGAGTGACGCAATTCGGGCCACAAATAAAGATGATCATATCCTTTTTATCCTCGCCGACGTCAACACTCGTTTGGGAGTTATGCTTTTTTGGAGTGGCTCAAAACATATGCGTGCCCCCCCGGCATCATAGCTGGTAAAGTATTTGCTACTCATTAGGCAAATTTGGAATAAATACCGTAAAACATAAGTATGAAAAGAGCATGGAGGGGAAATGTCGATTTTTTCACACGCTGCCGCAGCGCTTAATATACCGTATGGCTGTGACACATTCGGGAAACTTGACTGTGTGATGGTACACACTCCCGGGGAGGAGTTGAAGCTGATAACGCCCGAAAACCGCAGACGATGGCTGTTTGCCGAAGCTCCCGATTTTCAGCGCTTTCGCGATGAGCATATACGATATCAGACATTGTTGAAAGTCCACGGTGTCAATGTACTGGAATTGTCAGACTACGTTTCTGTAAACCAGGATCTTATAAGCACACTGCCCAATCTCACCTTTATTCATGATGCCGCGGTGATATCCAGCAAGGGTGCTGTTCTTTCGAGCATGGCTTCCGCGGCTCGAAAAGACGAAACCCTCGTCGTACGGGAGGCACTTGAGAAGCTCGGTATTCCTCTCCTTGTCGAGTTCGATGATTATCGGGACGCCTTTGAGGGATGTATCCTGCTGTCGCCGGAGACGATACTGGTATTTGGCACCGATCGTCATAAGTATGCATCGGTTTACACATTTATCCGTATGGCTCTGGAATACTTCGATGACATACTTTTCGTGAATGTTCCCCAAAAAAATAATTTTAATCATCCCGATACGATTTTTAACAGAATAAGTCCGACACTGGCATTGGCTTATCTGCCGGCGTTTAAGGACGCCTTCCAATTCAGACGGGGAGTTGTGCGGGAGATAGACTTTGCGAAGCATATGATGGATATTGGAATTGAGCTGGTTCCCATCTCAGAAAGCGAGCAGCGCAGAGACGGGTGTTCGTTTGTATCCCTTGAAAGTGGATTGATCATTCACGAAGACGGGGCTTTGGATAAGCAAACCAGGCACTGCCTGTCGAGAAAAGGTGTAGAATTCATATTCCATAACAATCGGCATCTGAAAGCGGGATTTGGAAATGTTAGCAGCCATACTTTACAGGTGAAGCGTGAAAACTATTGCTCGTTGGATTGGTAGGGCAAAAGGAAGGGGGTAGACATGGCCACTATGACAGGACTAAGCGTGTTTGACAGTACCATACAGAAATCAAATCTCTGGCTTAACGAGATAATGGATGAGCTTAACTGGAACAGTCGTCAAAGGGCATATCTGGCTTTGCGTGCAGTCTTGCATACGCTTCGTGACACGATGAGCGTGGATGAGGCGGCCAATTTTAGTGCCCAACTACCCATGCTGATTCGGGGAATATTCTATGAGGACTGGCAACCATCCTATGCTCACGTGGGTAGTATTAGCAGGGAGGAATTTCTCACCCGTATACGATCATACTTCAAGGATGATCTGCAGATCGATGCAGAGCCGATAGTACGTGCGGTGTTTACCATGCTGGATAAGAAAATATCGGAGGGAGAGACCAAAAAACTAAAGCAGATGCTGCCTGCGCAGATACTTGCGTTTTGGAAGCCTATGGGAGATTGAGAGTGGGAAGAAAGGATGTGTTTGGAAGTAATCTCATCGCGTGCGCAGCGCCCATCGTGTAACGTCCAAGGTTTGGTGAAGTGCCGCGCCTACTAACCAACCGCTCGACGGAAGCCTGACGGAGCGAGTCTTCGAGCGACATGACAGGGCGACATGACAAGCGTTTGATTTCATTAGTTCAGCGCGGCATTTGCCGAAGGTCAAAGGCGGTACTCCGCCTGCGGCATCCAAACCTTTGTTGGTGGCTGTATGTAAACCACTGCCATTTTTCAATTCTTTGCGCGCGCATTCCAAGTTTTTTCTACCATTCCTGTGATTGGGCGCACCATAGTCTCACATTTTGTTTCTGCAATTTGCATAATCAATCGGTCATTAATCTATTATTTCTTCTTATTATCCGGAGTAAGCGCATTATAAGTTTGCCATCAGCAAAGCCTTTGATGAAGTTGTCGCGCCAGAGACAGCATCTACATCAGTGTTTTGCGCTTCGATAACTCTTGGTATCACTCCTTCGGCCATTTTAGCCCATTTACGTTTGCCGTTTTTAATTACCAGGATTTCTTTGATTTTCTGTTCTTCGACAGTTACTGCAACTCGGTGTGACATGCCAATGTAAGAATAAGAACCTTTGTATGTTGAATCTTTCAATTGAGAAATATCAACAGAAGGAATTTCTAATCCATGAACATGGCGCATATTTTTTTCTGCGGCTTTGTATAATCCGAAGGAACCACCCACGGTAACTGCGACAATAGCGATGATTAAAGCCGAACTCATCGAAACTCCTTTGTTGATTGAAAAATGAATTTGTCGATCTTAAATACATTGTACAACGTCACTCAAGCATGCTTTGTTACATAAATTGCATTCTGAATCCGAGCTTCCATATTTTCATCAAGAAGTAAGAGTTAATAAGTGCTGGTGGGCCTTTCTATTTAGCTGATTGCATTTTGATGATTTATTTCTCGCGCGGATTGCGCAAATCATTGCATGTGTACCCAATTGATGGTATCAGGTTTCAGATGCATATCGGTCCTCCCAACAAAAAAGGCAGCCCGTGTGCGCTGCCTTTTTCCTATTCATGAGAACGGTTTTTATTCTCCCCGGTATCGAAATGAGATAAAGTTGGTCCTGCCTCTTCTGTTTATCAACAGCACCACCGAATCCCCACTCTCTATGGCTTGCGCCGCCTGGCGGAAATCCTGCGCGGAGTTGATCTCCTGCGTGCCCTTCCCTTCTATCTTAACCTGCGTGATAACATCCCCCGGCTGAAGCGCCCTGCGGGTATCGGTTACGCTTCGTTTCACTCCCTCGACCACCGCTCCCTGAACATCGGATGATATGCCGAACTGCTGTCTGATCTGTGGGGACATATCAACCACATCGATACCGGTTTTGTTCTCGGGGTCGACCTCTTCCCTCTGCGGTATTTGAGGCTCCTGAGTGGGTCGGTCAGCCTGAGAGAGCTGCTCGTCGGTTCTTTCGACAGGTGTGAGCTTCACCTTCTGTTCTTGCCCGTCGCGAACGATTGTAGCCGGTACCGTGGTTTCCGGCGGAATGCGCGCGACCAGGTTTCTCAACTCATTGGCATTGCCGATATTGATATTGTTGATTGAAACTATGACATCTCCCCTTTTGATACCGGCCTTGTCGGCGGGCTGATCTTCGAATACATCCGCAACCAGAACACCGTCGGTGTTCTCCGGCAGGTCAAGTGCCTGTCGGGTGTTCGCGTCGATATCCTGAATCGATACCCCTATCCACCCGCGAATAACTCTTCCTTCCGTGATCAGATCGCGCATGACCCGCTGAGCCATGTTGATAGGGATGGCAAAGCCGATTCCCATAAATCCGCCTGTGCGGGAAAAAATCATGGTATTGATACCTATAAGTTCTCCATCCAGATTCACCAGCGCACCTCCGGAGTTGCCGGGATTGATGGCCGCATCGGTTTGAATGAAGCTCTGATACATCTCGGTTTGTGCCACCTGCCGGTTGAGTGCCGAAACGATACCGGCGGTCACCGTGGAGCTGAGGCTGAAAGGATTTCCGATGGCAATCGTCCAGTCACCGACCCGAAGATCATCCGAATCCCCCAGGTGCACAACCGGAAGGTCGTCGGGCGCATCCTGAATCTTGATGACGGCAACATCGCTGAGTGAATCGGATCCCACGATTTCCGCCTCGAAGGAGCGGTCGTCGTTGAGCCTGATCTCGATCTGCTGAGCCCCTGCGACAACATGATAATTGGTGAGAATGTATCCATCCTGAGAAACAATTACCCCCGAGCCAAGCCCCTCTCGTCTCCGATAGAATTCTTCGGGTTGTTGTTGCTGCTGACGTCCCTGACCGGGAGGGCCGAAAAAGTCGAAGGGGTCTTCTCGGAAAAACCGGTAGAACGGATTCTGCTGGTAGCGCACGGTGTCGATAATGGTTGGAATCACCGAAACCACCGTAGGGATAATAATCTCAGCAACTTCGGCGAAAATGGTCCGGAATGTGGCTTCCCCATCCAGTGAAGGTACATCGGGCTTTCCTTCTGCTCCAAACCTAATGTCTCCCTCCTCCTGTCGTGGTTGACCGTTTGTCCCCTGACAATCGATCAGAGCGAAGCTGCCAACCAGCATGATAAATGTGATCATGGGGGCAACTGTTTTACCTAAAAAATTCATACCGTACTCCTTTCACAAAACTCAGCCATATATTGAAAGTATGTTGCTCGCATGTGATTTGAATGCAAATTTAAGCAACCATTATGCCAAAGCTCTGTCCTCGCTGTCGCCTGCATGTACTGAAATCATGTTCGGTGGGTGTAGCTGCCCTCGGGGCGGGACTGTCGGAGCGAAAAAGAAACGGCTCAGGTGACTAACCCCCGGTTATCCTGCCATCACGATCATCTCCGGCAGGAGCTTTTGTGTAGATGATGATGCGGATATCGAAGGACCTTTGAATCCGTATGGCTTGTCAGAAAGAGAAATGCCGGTTTCCTCTCTGTTCTGAAAGGACGGGAAAACCGGCATATTTGACTGGAGATACTTTTCCGCACGATGATTTATTAAAACTGTACGTTTACATGTACCATCGGAAGCTGCATGTTTTTGTTTTTTGCACTTCTCTTATCCGCCGCAAGCGCTAATGGCAGATTGAGCGCCGCGGGCAATGTCACATGAAAGGAGGAATTTTCCCGTTGCGCCGATTTCTCTCTGATCGTGTTCACCAGCTCATTTCCGACTGCCAGCCCCAACCAGCTTCCGGCCATGGCGGCAAGCATATAGGTGGATTCTTTCTTGACATCAGTATAATAGGGTATGCTTGTCCCGATGAGTCCGCCGGCGATGGCACTGCCTCCGATGAAAAGAGCCTGACGAAACGTTATGCCGGTATGCTCGTTGAGATTCACGCCGATGTAGCTTCCCAGAAGGTATCCGGCCGTGGATGCACCCAGGTACAGATACCGACGTTCCTGTTCGGTCATATCCTTATCGAAATCCAGCGCCTGAGGAAGAAACAGTCCGGTGGCGGCTCCCATGGCACCGGTGACATAGAGCAATACCCCGTTACCCGAGGAGAAATTATGATTCTCCGTGACTCTCCTTCCCACCATCAAACCGATGGGCACTAATGCCATGGTTGCAGCAGAGGAGGCGATGTGATAATCGTCCTTCTGCTCCTGCAGCGCCGGATCCCAGCGAAGCAGAGGAAGGATATAGCCCAGGGCACCCAGCGTCTGACTGAAATAAATCATCACGGATGCATCACCGAAGCTGATGTCGTCCTCTGCGGCGCGCCATCCGGCGTAAATTCCATAGGGAACGGAAAGCAGCGTGCTCCATGCTCTGATCTTTTCGCTGAGTAAAAAGTCCTGATTCTCAGAAGTAATATCATCACTATTGTCCATTTGATCAAGGTCTGTTGCATAATGTAATAGACGGGAAATCTGGAGTGGATACAGGTATCCGATAGTAGCGCCGTAATTCATTAATGCTGCACGGCCATAGCCTATGTCAATATTTTGTGTAAGACCATATGTACCAAAGAGTGTCGCTCCGATTGAAAAATAGGTAAGTCCTGTTCTGGTTTTTTCTTCAAGCCCGCTCAGCGCAATGGAATACAGATCGGGAAGCATATACGCGGTTTTGGCGGTCGTGGCGGCGATAAGCCAGGTCCGCCCCCGATGGTCGATCGGAGAGGTGGCGTTAAAAAGCCACTCCCCGGAAGTCTGGCCGCTGTAATCATCACGATGCGAGGACTGATACAGGCTGACATCGGACAAGGCTGCCGAAGCGAAGTTTTCGGAATAAGCGTCGGGGGACAGTAATCCCACAATGACAACACATGTCAATAATGCATGTTTCATAAAAAACCTCCTGTAAATGCCGAAAAAGTGTGTAAAACGATCCAATGACACACGCCGGCTTACGGAGGTTTTTTGCATTATATGCAGCTACCCCGTATGCCGGATGTAAATGTATGGGAGCACCGGTACCTCCTGTCATGTCCTTGTCAAAGACGACTCCTGTCTGAGATAATTAGTAGTGCAAACGATGGTCCAAACACATCGACATGGCAGCTTGTCTCTCTGAGTCTGGCACAGGCTTTGCACTGGCTAGGCCATCGAAAATAGTGCAACCTTTTGCCAGAGGGGACCGATGGTGACCGACAGACACACTCTCTCCCGCATGCAGCAGGAGCATCAACCCGAAGAAATCCGCCGACGGCTAAACAACAATCGTTCAAGCTATCTGGGAGATGCCGTTTTGGGAGGCATGGACGGATGTGTAACAACCTTTGCCATCGTCGCGGGAACGGTTGGGGGAGGCTTTGGTGCTTCGGTGGCGCTGATCCTCGGTGTCGCCAATCTTATGGCCGATGGGTTCAGTATGGCGGTGAGCAACTATCAGAAAACCAAGGTGGAGCGCGATGAGGTGGAGGGGGCGCGACGGCGGGAGGAGACGCATATCGAGGTAGTGCCGGAGGGCGAAAAGGAGGAGGTGCGTCAAATCTTTGCACAAAAAGGCTTTGAGGGAAAAACTCTGGAGAAGATCGTAGAGGTGATCACCGCAAACAAGGATCTGTGGCTGGATACGGTGCTCACAGAGGAGATGGGCCTTCAGGTGCAGGGGGCATCGCCTGTACGAGCCGGCGTGTCGACGTTTGTCGCTTTTGTTCTCATCGGGCTTATACCACTGATTCCGTTTATGATTCCGGAACTGACCCTGGCGATGCGCTTTCTGAGCAGCGCGACCATTACAGCATTGGCCTTTGGGGGTATCGGAGTCGCGAAAGGACTGATTCTGGGACAAGAGGTGATCAGATCATCCCTGCAGACGCTTCTGACCGGCGGAGGAGCCGCGGCCCTGGCATTCGGGGTAGGCTACTGGCTGCGATGAGGGGGCGGATTATGAGCGATGGACGATCAGCTGTAATCGGGGGCAAGAAAAGCTTTTCGTCTTGATACTTCTCATTTCGCTGTTCGCTCATCGCACATCGTCCTTCAACCGTCCATCAACCGATATTCACTCCAAAAAAGGAATAATACATGCGAATGAAAATGAAAAACCTGATGCTGCTGCCTGTCGCGGCGGCGCTGATTTTTGCGCAGGATCCGTCCACCCCCGATGCCGCTGCTATAGTCGAGGCGGCCGATCAGATTATGCGCGGCGAGACAAGCACGGGCGAGATGAGCATGACGATCACCAAGCCCGCCTGGAAACGCAGCATCTCCATGCGATTTTGGAGCAAGGGGGATGAGTTTATGCTTATTCGTATCACCGCCCCCGCTCGCGATCAGGGCATGATGTATCTGAAACGCTACGATGAACTCTGGCAGTGGGTGCCCTCGGTGGAAAGAACCATAAAGATACCGCCATCCATGATGATGCAGTCGTGGATGGGCAGCGACTTTACAAACGACGACCTTGTGCGGAGTGCATCGATCGTGCAAGACTATACCCACACCTATGTGGGTGATACCACCATACGTGATCATCCCGCCTTTATCATACGTATGGTGCCAAAACCGCAGGCACCTGTGGTGTGGGATCATGTAAAGATGTGGGTGAGCAAAGAAGACAGCCTGTGGCTTCGGGCGCAATACTACGGGGAGGAAGGAGATCTGACAAATACGCTTGTCCTTTCCGAAATTCGGGAGATGGGCGGTCGGAGCATTCCGACCCATTGGGAGATGATTCCCGCCGACAAGGAGCAACAGCGCACGATTCTGCAATACGAATCCATGGAGTTTAATGTGCCTGTAGAAGACTCGTTTTTCTCACTTCAGAACATGAGGCGTATGCGAAAATGAACATGTATCTGACGCTTGCCTGGCGAAATCTGTGGCGAAACAAGCGCCGTACGATCATCACCATGGCATCTGTGTATTTTGCGGTGATCCTGGTTCTGTTTACCCGCTCGATGCAGCTTGGTACCTACGAGCATATCATCAATAACACCCTGAGAATGTACACCGGATATATACAGATACAGGGAGAAGGCTACTGGGAGCACCGTTCTCTGGAAAACAGCATGGCAATAGCCGATTCCATAATCGATGCGATCCGCCGGTTGCCCTCGACCACGGATGTGGTTCCCCGCCTCGAATCGTTTGCGCTGGCATCATCGGGCCGGCAGACCCGGGGAGCTATAGTCATGGGAGTAGATCCGCGGCGGGAAAACGATATGGCCGGGCTGAGAAAGAGGATTCAGAAAGGCGATTATCTGGGTCAAACCGATACGGGGGCGCTGATCGGCTTGCAGCTTTCCGAAAAACTGAAAATAGGGGTAGGAGATACGGTGGTTCTGATCGGCCAGGGCTACTACGGGGTGAGTGCGGCGGGCAAGTATGCGGTCGAAGGGATAGTGGAGATCCCCGAGGGCAGTTTTGATGCGGGAGTGGTCTACTTGACGCTGCCGGAGGCTCAGTGGCTGTATTCAGCCGACGGCAGATTGACCTCGGTGGCAATCATGCTCGAGGGGCCCGAGCACATGCAGGATGCCATGCAGACTATCATGGGCCTGGTGGATACGGCCACATACGATGTGATGGGATGGCGCGAGATGGTGCCGGAGCTGGTGCAGTCCATCGAGCTTGACAATGTGAGCGGACTGATCATGCTGGGCATACTCTATCTGGTGATCGGCTTTGGTGTGTTCGGGACGGTTATGATGATGGTGGCTGAACGTCGACGGGAGTCGGCGGTACTGGTCGCAGCGGGGATGCGTCGCAGCCGGTTGAGTCTGCTGGTATTTCTGGAGACATTGATCATCGGGACCGTGGGTACGATCGTCGGTGCCTTGACCGCATGGCCGATTCTTGTTTACATGAGAGCAAACCCGATTGTGATGACCGGAAATGCCGCCGATGCGATGCGGGAGTATGGCTATGAGCCGCTGATACCTTTTCTGGTGGAGCCGTCCATATTTATTAACCAGGCGCTGGTTGTTCTGTTTATCGCCGTGGTTGCCGTTTTGTATCCGGTCTATTCCATTACCCGTTTCAAACTGGTCGATACTCTGCGATCGTAAAGGAGATTGCGATGCTAATGTCTCTGGCATGGAAAAACATCTGGCGAAACAAGACGCGCAGTCTTATCATACTGACCGCGATAGCCCTGGGTATTCTGGGGGGGATGTTGGCAAGCGGGTTCAGTTATGGAATGGTCGAGCAAATGATATCGGCGGCCATCGGCACCCGTCTGGCTCATATACAGATTCATCACCCGGAATTCTCCGACCAGCAGGACCCCTCCCTGACCATTGAACGTTACGATAGTATCCTTGCCGCGGCCGAGGGTGTGGAGTCGGTTGTCGGTATCTCCCCGCGTCTGGTGGTCAACGGGATGGCGGTTTCTCCGAAGACAAGCTCGGGGGCTGTGATTCAGGGCGTCGATCCGCAACGGGAACGCAGGGTCAGCGATGTCGCCGCAAATATTGTAAGCGGCGTGTGGTTTGGCGACGATGCGCTAAACCCGGTGGTTATCGGCACTCAGCTGGCGGAGAAACTTGATATCGATGTCGGATCGAAAATCGTGTTTACATTCCAGGACGTAAATAACACCATAACCGGTGCGGCCTTTAAGGTGACCGGAACCTATGAAACGGTTTCTTCCCAGTATGATGTTACCCACGTTTTTGTGCGTCAATCCGACCTGCGAGACCTTCTCGAGCTGCCCCGCGGCCTTCATGAAATAGCGATACTTTTAAGCTCGTCGAGGAATGTGACGCACATCGCAGACAGGCTAAAGATGCGGTTTCCATCCGCAAAGGTCCAGACCTGGCGGGAGCTTGCTCCGGAGCTTCAATACATCTCCGAGATGATGGACACCAGCCTGCTTATCTTCATGGGGGTAATTCTTCTGGCCCTTGCCTTCGGGATAATCAATACGATGTTGATGGTGGTGCTGGAGCGCAGGCGGGAGTTGGGGATGCTTATGGCGGTGGGAATGCACAGAAAAAGCGTCTTCCAGACAATCATGCTGGAGACCATACTTTTGTCGTTGACCGGAGCGGTGACGGGTATGGTTCTTAGTATGACATCGGTACTGGTTCTTGCCGAAACGGGAATCGATCTAACGCTTTTTTCGGAGGGACTCAGGGATCTGGGGCTCAGCGAGATTTTGTATCCTACGCTTCCATGGCGGCTCTACCCGATAATAACTTTGATGATGATTGTGACTGCGGTTTTGGCGGCGGTGTATCCGGCGGTGATCGCTCTGCGTCTCAAACCGGCATCTGCACTGCGAACCATGTGAAAGGTGGATCCAAATGCATGTGATTGTCACCGAGAAGCTGACAAAGATCTACAACGAATCGAGTGTGCCGGTGAAGGCACTCTCTGATGTTAACCTGACGGTTGAGGAGGGCGAATTCACTTCTATTGTGGGCCCGTCGGGCTCGGGCAAGAGTACTCTTCTGAACATGATCGGAGGACTCGACTCACCATCCCGGGGCAGGGTAGAGATCAGAGACAAGGATCTGAACACCCTGGGGGGAGGGGAGCTGATCGATTTTCGTCTTCATAATATCGGCTTTGTGTTCCAGGCGTATAATCTTATACCGGTGTTGACTGCACGGGAGAACATCGAATTTATCATGCTGCTTCAGAAGCGGTCGAAAAAGGAGCGCCACGAACGTGCCTCGGAACTTCTTGCGGCGGTGGGGCTGAAGGGCCGGGGCAACCACCGCCCTTCCCAGCTGTCCGGTGGCGAGCAGCAGCGTGTGGCCGTGGCCCGGGCCCTGGCGGCCAAGCCGGCCTTTATCCTGGCAGACGAGCCCACCGCCAATCTGGACAGCCATTCGGCGGAAAATCTGTTGGATATGATGGCGGAGCTGAATAGAAATTCGGGGACGACTTTTCTCTTCTCCACACACGACGATCGGGTCATTCGACGCGCCCGCAGGGTGGTGACACTCAGAGACGGTGCGATCGAATCAGATAAATCGGGGTGATTAGTTTTTTGGCGAGGATGACAGAGCAATCGGCTCTGATCATCCTGAAAAGATAATAAGCAGCAAATCCTTTGATTCGGCGTAATAATTGCTGAAAATTATCACCCGAATCGGTAATCGTGCCGAAGATGGTTTCATCAGGCCCTGTGCTCCAAAAGAGCAGGTTTTTGTGTCACCATTTTTTAGTCTATGGTCTTTTATTTCCTAATCCCTCGATCCTCGATCGCAGATTCTCCGGCTCTGCCGGCCAGGGGTGTGCTATGAACAGAGTGCTTTTAGTGACCATTTTTGTCTTATCGGCAGTATACGGGCAGAATGCCACCTGGGTTCCAAACCGGGAAAACACCGACCTTGGTGGTTACGTACAGGAAGTCGCAGTCGTTTCGATAAACGACACATCCGCAGGCTACAACAACGTCCTGCAGAGCCGTTTCAATGCAGACTATTACCCCGGCAGCTTTATTAGTACCACCCTGGAGGGTAGACTGCTTCTTTACAGTGGCGATTTTTTGGACAACCCCGCCTTTGGCGGCATAAACGCCGCGGCCCGGCAGCTGGCCGTGGATGCGCAATACCTGGATCTGACCGGCGGATGGCCTTCCATCCTGTACGGTACGATCGACCGGGCGTGGGTGCATCTTTCGCTAAACAGCCTCTCTCTGCGGGTGGGACGTCAGAGAATAAACTGGGGTACCAATCTGGTGTGGAATCCAAACGACTGGTTCAACACCTACTCTCCTATCGACTTTCTCTACCCGGAGGGGCCGGGAGTGGATGCGTTGCGGATGGTTTGGTACACCGGAGCCCTCTCGATGGCCGAGCTTGCCCTGGAGGCGGGCAAAAAGCAGCAGGACCGGACGTTTGCCGCACTCTATAGGTTTAACACGTTCAACTACGATATCCAGTCTCAGGCAGGTTTGTTCGGAAACGACGCGGCCGGGGGGCTGAGCTGGGCTGGGCGGATTTTCGATGCCGGGTTCAGGGGGGAGCTGGCGTATTTCCACCCATTCTTTCAGGATGAGGAGCTGGAGGTGGCCGATTCCCTGGGGACCTTCGTCTTTGCCCTCTCCGGCGATTATACCTTTACCAATTCATTGTATCTGCATGCGGAGGCACTCTACAACGGCTTTGGCTCGGAGGAGGTGTCATCCACGGTCGACAACCTGAGCGCGGGATTCGGCGGTGAGACGTTTGGTTCTCAACGGACCATATCGGCAAAGAATCTCACCCCTGCCCGCTTCAGCCTCTTCGGGGAGATCTCCTACCAGATCACCCCGCTGCTTATCGCCACCCTCTCCTCGATCCTTAACCCGGACGACCTCTCTTTCTATATAGGCCCGTCACTGCGGTATTCGCTGGTCACCGATCTGGACCTGACCCTCCTCGCCCAGATATTTGGTGGAGATGAGAACTCGGAGTACGGTGACTACGATCCGATCATTGCAGGTATAGCTCAGTGGTCCTTCTGATGAAAGAGTTCGATGGGCAGTACGGCAAGGGGTGAACCGAGAACATCAAGGTTTGATCGGATGGCTGCTACAGGAGTATTTTGGGTTTCCCCGCATATGACGGCCAACTAATCATGAAAGGAAAAAAACCTATGAAGCGGCTGGATCTTGCATTGAGAACCTTCTTCTGGATTTTGTTCAACAAACGTTTTGCAGATAAAGTTAATCGGTTCTTTGTTTCCCCTGTAGAGGAGAAGAAACCGGCAGAAAAACAGGCCGCGCCACCGCCGCCTCCGCCAAAGCCGCTACGCAACGATGCGATCACTCTTATGGCGCTGCTTCAGCGGGAGGCTCGTCTGGTGGACTTTCTTCAGGAGAAGCTTGATGGATACTCCGATCAGCAGATCGGGGCCGCGGTCAGGGATGTTCACAGGGACAGCGCCGGGGTACTGCAGAAGGTCTTCGGCCTTCAGCCGCTGACATCCAAAGGCGAGGGAGAAACCATCACGGTCGAGAAGGGATTCGATCCTCAGCAGTATCGTTTCACCGGTAATCTGGCCGGAGAGCCGCCCTATTCCGGGACCTTGCGTCACCACGGCTGGAAAGCCACCCGATGCGAGCTGCCGGTCTGGAAAGGCTCCGAGGAGTCTGTCGATGTGGTGGCCCCCGCTGAGGTGGAGTTGACGTAGGGGGAGATAGAAGTAAGAAGTAAGAAGTAAGAAGTAAGAAAAAAAGAGGCAAAACACGTGGAT
>CAYQOU010000003.1:67140-93983 GCA_964419255.1 uncultured Fibrobacterota bacterium
GACTTTACGGATGTCATGCTTCTTCCCGCTCGATTATTGGGTGGGACGGAATTTGGCGTGAAAGCGTTTCTATCAGGTTAAATCAGATACCGATCAGTAATCAAAAGACTATAGTTTTGAAAAGCCACCGGCTTATTGGCTGACATTCATTGAAGGAGCACTGGATATGCCGGAACAATTTGCACTCGGAATAGATTTGGGTACTACCAACAGTGTAGTCGCCTATACGAGCCTGGATTCCGAAACCCGGGAAGTAAAGTTGATGAAGGTGCCGCAGGTCTCGGCGCCGTCTACCATAGAGCAGCGCAGCAGCCTACCCTCATTCTGCTATATCGCCACACCGGGTGAGGCCGAAAGTGAGGTGTTTGCTCTTGACTGGCAGAGGGATAAGGGCTACGCGGTAGGTGAGGGGGCCCGTCGGCAGTCGGCGGATGTTCCCACACGAACGGTCAGTGCGGCCAAATCGTGGCTTGCAAACACCAGAGTCGATCGTCACAAGCCGATTCTTCCCTGGGAGGCTCCCTCCGATGTGCAGAAAATCTCACCGGTCGAAGCTTCGCGCCGCTACCTGCTGCATCTTGCGACCGCCTGGAGCCAGCTTCACCCCGAGTCGCCGCTGGACGAGCAGAAGGTCGTGCTCACCGTACCGGCATCTTTCGATGCCAGCGCCCGTGAGCTGACCCATCAGGCGGCACTGGAGGCCGGACTGCCGCAGGATATGGTATTGTTGGAAGAGCCGCAGGCTGCGGTTTATGCGTGGCTTAACGATATCGGCGACCAGTGGCGAAAGCAGGTCGGCGTCGGAGACATCATCCTGGTGTGTGATGTCGGAGGGGGAACAACCGACTTTTCACTCATCGGGGTCAGCGAAGAAGACGGAGATCTGGTCCTGCGGCGAATAGCCGTGGGAAACCATATCCTGGTGGGAGGCGATAACATGGATCTTACACTTGCCCATGTCGCCCAGCAGGCTTTCAATCAGAAGGGAATGCAGCTCGATGCCTGGCAGGCGGTCTCTCTGTGGCATGCCTGTCGCAATGTAAAGGAGGAACTTCTCGGTAAAAACCCTCCGCAGAGCAAACCGGTGACAATTTTGGGGCGAGGATCAAAGCTGATCGGTTCGACCATATCCGCCGATTTACAAAGAGAACAGGTTTCCGAGGCTCTTCTGGAGGGATTCTTCCCTGTGTGCGATCGCGACGAACGTCCGATGCGTCGGCCGGTCTCGGGGTTTCGCCAGATCGGATTACCCTTCGAGTCAGACA
Source organism: uncultured Fibrobacterota bacterium (assembly GCA_964419255.1). GTDB lineage: Bacteria > Fibrobacterota > Chitinivibrionia > Chitinivibrionales > CAYFVL01 > CAZPHU01. Next base: position 68,406 of record CAYQOU010000003.1, read on the forward strand.
CCGCCGTCACCCGTCACCTGGCGCAATTTCTCAACGCCCACGCGGCGGGTGCCCAACAGTCGATCCGGCCAACCCATATTCTCTTCAACGGCGGTGTTTTCAAGTCGGAAATCTTCCGAAGCCGTATCGTCGATGTCATATCCGGCTGGTTTACGGGTGAAAACGCTCCCGATGTGCTTGTTCGGTCGCCCGATTTTGATAACGCGGTGGCCCGCGGAGCGGCCACCTATGGGTTTATCAAAGAGAGGAAAGGCATTCGAATCCGGGGAGGAACGGCGCGCTCCTACTATGTGGGAATAGAGACGGCCGGCCCGGCGGTACCCGGTTTCGCCCGTCCGCTGTCAGCTCTCTGCGTGGTACCGTTTGGTATGGAAGAAGGAACCGAGATCGAGGTGCCGGGGGATGAAATCGGACTCGTGGTGGGAGAGCCGGCGGTTTTCCGGTTCTTCAGCTCCTCGGTTCGCAAGGATGACAAACCGGGTACCGTTTTGTCCGGGTGGGAGGAGGATGAGTTGCAGGAGACCGACTCCCTCGAGGCACATCTCCCCGCGGAGGAGCGATTCGAGGAGGGGTATGTACCGGTGAAATTCCACCCCAGAATAACGGAGCTTGGCATGTTTGAACTCTGGTGTAAGAGTACGGTCGGCGATGACAGCTGGAAACTGGAGTTTAATATAAGGGAGCAGAGATAGAGAACGCTATTATGGATATCTTGAATGAGGACTTAGAACAGCAGAGCCGCTATGTGGTAGGAATCGATCTGGGCACCACCAACTCCGCGGTTGCATTTGTCGATACCACCAGCGCTCGAAACGTAGTGGAAAACTTTCCGGTCATGCAGGTTGTGGCCGCCGGCGAGATCCAAAAAAAAGAGGTGCTGCCGTCGTTTCTTTACCAGCCCGCAGGCCGGGAGTTTGCCGAAGATGCACTGAAGCTTCCCTGGCGGGGGCAAAACCAGTCACAGGTGGTGGGGGCCTTTGCCCGCGATCATGGAGCCGCGGTACCCGGCAGGCTTGTAGTATCGGCAAAATCCTGGCTTTCCCATTCGGGAGTAGATCGCACTGCCCAGCTTCTACCCTGGCATGCGGCTCCCGATGTCTCCCGGCTCTCACCGGTGGATGCCACCGCCTCTTATCTGGGCCATATTCGGGCAGCCTGGAACCACGCCAATCCGGACGAGCCGCTGGAGAAGCAGGATGTGATTGTCACGGTGCCGGCATCATTCGATGAGGTGGCGCGTGAGCTGACCGCAGAGGCAGCGGCGCGGGCGGGCCTGTCGCGAGTGGTTCTTCTGGAAGAGCCGCAGGCGGCATTCTACGCATGGATCCATCGCCACACCGACAGCTGGCAGGATCGGGTCGATGCGGGTCAGAAAATTCTGGTCTGTGATGTGGGGGGCGGGACATCCGATTTTACCCTCATCCATGTCCGTCCCGGAGATGGAGACGTACGGTTTCACCGGGTTGCGGTGGGAGATCATCTGATACTCGGCGGCGACAATCTGGATCTGGCACTCGCGTACCATGTAGAAAAAAAACTTGACAGAAAACTTTCACCTCGTCAGTTCAGCGCACTGGTTCGCAACTGTCAAAGGGTAAAAGAACGGCTTCTGGGCGATGATCCTCCCGAGCAGCTGACTATAAATATCCTGGGCGGTGGAGCTTCTCTTATAGGCGGGGCGCTTCAGCTCAGTGTGACCCGTCAGGAGGTCGCCGATCTTCTCGTAGAAGGGTTTTTGCCCAGGGTTGGAATAAACGATAAACCCCGTGCACGTAAGTCGGGCTTTCAGGAGTTCGGGCTTCCCTACGCGGCGGATCACGCCATCACCCGCTATCTTGCCGATTTTCTTTCCACTCATCGCCATACTGTAGAGGCTGAAAACGGTACAGATTCTCACACCGCGGTGCGCCCCGATGTCATTCTCCTCAATGGAGGGCTGTTTCTCTCACCTGCCATCCGTAAACGTCTATGTGAGGCCGTTCGGTCATGGTTTGCAGACGATCCCGACTGGGATCTTACCGTTTTGCAGGGTGATCGTCCGCAACTTGCGGTGGCAAGAGGGGCAGCCTATTACGGTCTGGTACGAAGGGGGCTGGGGGTACGCATAGATGCGGGGTTGGCACGCTCATACTACATCGGGGTAGCGACAGAAAAAAAGCAGCCTCAGGCGATCTGTCTTGCACCGGCCGGGCTGAAGGAAGAACAAAATATTCATCTGGATCGTGCGTTTGAACTTCTTATCCGTCAGCCGGTAGAGTTTCCCCTGTATGCCTCCAGTGTCAGAACCACCGACCGAGCCGGCGCAGTTGTGGAGGTCGATGCCGCTGAGATGATCTCTTTACCGCCCATTCGAACGGTACTCAAAAGCGGAAGAAAAAACGTCGCCGACACCGTTTCGGTTAATCTGAATGCTTATCTGACACCGATCGGCACCCTCGAGCTGTGGTGCGAGGAGACCGGGGGAGAGAGGCGCTGGCGTCTTCAGTTCGATGTTCGTTCCGCGACGCAGACGGATGTCGAGGCGCATGTCGGAGAGGCCGAGGCCGCGGGGTTTGTGGATGTTCAGACAGTGGAGGCGTGTCAGAGGCTTGTGCAACAGACGTTTGATCCGGAACAGAAAAACGCCGATCCCAAATCTTTGATAAAGCGCCTGGAGTATACATCCGAGATGGAGCGCTCTCAGTGGCCGCCGTCCTTTCTCAGGCAGCTGTGGGAGACGCTTATTTCGGTGAAAAATGCCCGTGCGATAGATCCTCTTTACGAGGCTCGCTGGCTCAATCTCATCGGCTTCTCCCTTCGTCCGGGGTATGGGTATGCGGTGGATGATTGGCGGGTAAAGAAGACCTGGCAGCTTTTCCGCGAGAAGGTGACCTTCCCTCGCAACCAGCAGTGCCGTTCCGAATGGTGGGTGCTGTGGCGTCGAATCGCGGGAGGGCTTTCCGCCGGTCAGCAGCAGGCGCTTGTCTCTCCTCTGATCGCAACGGTAAAGAGCTGGACCGAAGGCGGGGGGAGCAAAAAGAAAAAGAGCCGTGCCGGCTCCACCTCGGCAAAAATCGGTGCCCACGAACTCACCGAGGTGTGGCGTCTGTTGGGCTCCTGCGAGCACATTCCGGTGCAGACAAAGCAGGAGCTGGGGGAGATGGCGCTTGTGTTTCCCCGAAAAAACCAGCAGGTTTTCGAAGCGGTTCTCTGGGCGCTTGCGCGTATCGGTGCGCGGGAGCCGATGTACGGTCCGCTAAACGAGCTTATCCCGGTTGATACGGTCGAGCAGTGGCTACAGAAAATAATGAGTTTTCCTCCATATAAAAACTCCCCTCTATGTGTGATGCAGCTTTCGCGCAAAACCGGCGACCGGTACCGGGACATCGCCGATTCGATTCGCCGGGAGGTGGTAGCCTACCTGAAGAAACATAAGGCTTCCGAACACATGATTATGCTCGTCGAGCAGGGGGGTGAGCTTGAGAAGGGCGAGGAGAGCCTTGTTTTCGGCGAGAGCCTGCCACATGGGCTACGCATGTAGAGACGCAGCCATCAGCAATAATGCCTGCGGTTTGGCATTTGCAGGGGCACAGGGCCGCGTGTGCCATACTCTGCATACTCGGGGGGACAGCTAAATAACCCAGGCATCTCTCTTATGCTAACGTATCCCCTTTCCGCCTTTCGCCGGATCCAGGCCAAAGGGTCCAGGGACATGAATGGGGATTCCATGTCTGATACCCAACCACATAATTTTATTCTCTTCAGCGGGCCAAGAGGACAGGGAAGTACTTTTTTTGCATCGTTTGTCCATGTCATCTGAGTCTCCTATATCCTCGATTCTTGATCCCCATTGCTCCGAATCTGCCGGCATGGGTGTAAAAGATGTAGCACATTTGCAAAAGTCACTTATCAACTATCGTTTGGCATACCCATTGCAACTTATTGTATGAGTTAGACCCCAGGGGTTAGTGCATGGAGGCGGTAGAAGTCTCCATGTGCCTATGGAGTTATTTGAGTTTGAGTCGAGAGGGGGTACGCTATGACTATGACCGGTTTACGGGTGTTTGACAGTACGGTTCAGAAGTCGGATATCTGGCTCAAGGAGCTTATGCTGGAGCTTAACTGGGATGATCGGGATCGTGCATTTTCCGCCTTGCGCGCGGTGTTGCATACGTTGCGTGACCGACTTACCGTAGAGGAGGCCGCTCATGTGGGGGCGCAGCTTCCGATGCTTATCCGTGGTATGTTTTATGAGGACTGGAGTCCGGCTCACAAGCCGATAAAAGAGCGCCATCGTGACGAATTCATCTCGGCGGTGCGGTCCCATTTCCGCCCGGATCTGCCGATAGATGCCGAGGATATTACCCGCTCGGTGTTTCGTCTTCTGTCCCGTAAAATTTCTGAAGGGGAAATCGAGGATGTGAAGCGGATGATGCCACAGCAGATCAGAGAACTGTGGGAAGAGTAGCAGCGGGATTACAGTTATCTGGGGGGTGGCTTTCTGAAGGCGGGCCACCCGTTTTTTTTTAATCCGGGCAGGGGGATAGTATGTCAAGACAGGCAGAGCAGATAAAGCGGGATGTTATAGAGCAGCTCGACTGGGATGATCGCATAAAAGAGGATGACATACATGTCGATTACTCGGAAGGCAGTATCAGACTTTCCGGCACAACGCACAGTTATGCATCGAGAATGGCTGCGGAATACGATGCCTGGTCGGTGTCCGGGGTACTGTCGGTGGACAATGACATCCAGGTGAAACCGTCAGAGGAGATGCTCGATGACCAACACACACGAACGCATGTGATGCATCTGCTGATGTGGAACCCCAGTATCGAGGCGCATGACATTTCCGTCTCGGTCAACAGGGGTACGGTTATACTCGATGGTACGGTGGATGCCTACTGGAAAAAAGTAGCCGCCGAAAAGACGGTCGCCGATGTTCAGGGGGTAATGGATATAATAAACCGGCTGACGGTGGTGCCCAGCCATGATATCGTGGACGAATCGATTGCCGAGCGGATCATCGATACCATCGCACGGGTTAAGGGAGTCGACATCACCAAGATCGATGTTGAAGTAAACGACGGACATGTCAGCTTGAAGGGGAGCGTATCGGACTGGAACAGTTTTCGGGCGGTCGAAAATATCGTCTACAGCATCGTCGGTATACGAGATGTAGAAAATGATCTATTGATCAAGTAAGCTCAAACAGGCCTCCAGTTCTCTTCCATTCATCATTTCGGCCAGGGGACTATTCTCGTTTTCCTCTGGCATTATCAATATGAGAAGGATGCAGCGCTCCAGAGTGCCGCTTCTTCTCTTTTCTTTCGGTATGATTATTGCAATATAGCCCGTGTGATTAATTCGAAATTAACGTTCACAATTCAGCTTTCACATCAATGCGGGAGGATGTATGTCCATATCGATGCAGAAAAAGGTTTCATATACCGCGATCCCGGTTGCGGTTTTGGGTCTTGCCGGTGTAGTGATGAAAAAGTTCAGCCATAAGGATGGGGAAATCAGCAAGACAAAACAAAAGGTCGAAGGGGTGGTCGGCCAGGCATCACATGATATCGATGAGACGATCACCGACTTGAAGGGTAATCTGGAAGGCAAAACTGCATCTCAGTTGGAGAAATCAATCGACTCTGCCGTAAATACCGCCAAGCAGAAACTCGATCGAATCGCCTCAGAGACAAAACAGCGAATCCGCATGCATACTTCCTGACACCATGCAGCTAACCTGCACGTCACGGGGGAGTGATATGCTCGGGTGCCGTGCAGGTCGAGATTTTTTCTAATGAAAGCCGCATGTCAATTCTGTAAGATTATCACAGACGGTCTTTCAGAGAACACCGTCTACAGAGACAAAGATGTCACAGCCTTTCTGGATAAGCGACCACTATTCTTTGGGCATCTTCTGCTGGTGCCAAACCGACATGTTGCCACTTTGGATGATTTGCGTCACGACGAGATACTACCGCTTTTTTGTACAGCTCAGCTTCTTTCCCGTGCCGTTCAAAGGGCTGTGGAGGCTGCTGGTAGTTTCGTGGCCATGAATAACCGGGTTAGCCAGAGTGTACCACACCTCCACATTCATATCGTTCCCCGCAATCCAAAGGATGGATTACGGGGATTTTTTTGGCCGCGGAAAAAGTATGAGAGTCCTGCGCATATGCAGCTTGTTTCTCAGAAGATTAAACAGGCGATTGGTAAGGAAAAGAAATCGGAAACCTCCGGTTCGCAATCTCATGATCGAAAATAGCCATGGTTATTGCCGATATAAGCATCAGCTGTACCCTGAATTGAGTGGTCCTGAATGGATGATTCAGCACAATCACTGAAATGCAGAAGGGGGGAAGCAGTCGCGCGGAATACTCTTTGTGGTATTTCCAAAATCCTTCAAGCTCTTGTGCCCCATAGGATTGTGCGAATCGCCGCGAGAGAAACGCTTTTGTTCAGGTGTTGTCTACCTTATCTTTTACCCAGTAGCCCGGTCTCCCGTAATGATCATACAGTTGCTGTTCGTAATCGCGGCTGATACCGTCGGTATAGTGCCACGACGGCGCCTCCTTTATGCTTTGGTTGGAAACATCGACAATGACCTCTTTGCTTGACCAGCCGATTCCCTCGATCCAGTCGGGTGACAGAAGCGTCTTTTTCCCGGGAAGAATGTTGGCCGTCTTTACGATTAGATAACGAATCCGCCAGGTCCGGCTCTCAAGGAGAAAATCGTGAATGTGACCAAGTTCACCATCGGTGGTATGGATCCGATATCCTGCCACCTCCCTGCACGAGCGAAGATGGGTGTCATAATTTTGCTGCAAATCCTCTTGAGCTTCCTTCTGATGATTGCCCATATATCCACTGGGGGGGGCAACGGGAAGGGGGCGTGCGGGAACGGGAAAGACATTGTCGAAGGTGGGATAATCCCAGTAATGAGGCCACTGATAATGGTCGTGAAGCTGTTGTTCCTCTTGTCTGCTGACAGGCTTGTCGGTATCGATCGGAGGGCTTTTTTCTATCTGCTCCTTCGTAATATTCATCAAAAATATCTGCTCCTGCACCTCTGCAACCGAGGAGGTGGCAAGAAGAACCTCCCGGCCTCGCAGCCATCCTCCTACATCCGCGACGATATATCGGATTATCCAGAAGTGATCATCAAAAAGCATATCGGTAGCCGAGCCGACATCCTGTTCAGAAGAATCAAAAATGGTCATTCCCTGCATGTTTAGTATACTGCCAAGCATATGTTACTCCTTGCGTTGAGATTCTATGTTCGACACCCGTCCTCCGTATCCAATCCCGCCCTCCCTCTTGGGCGGGGAGGCGAGAGGGGGAAAAGCTTTTTTTTGTCCTGTTCTTTGTCTACTTGTCTTTATCGGTTTTGAGTTTATTGTTCCGAGTAACCGAAAAAGGCTGGATATACGAGGGAAATGATCTTTTCGAATCGCATAAGCACTCCTTTGATTACAAGATTCCCGGTTCGAAGTGCCTGTACCTGCAATATGTGTACCAGGGTTAAGCTTTGTCGAGAACGAGGCGGATGTGATAGGCGATATCATTCATGCGAAGAGGTTTTTTGCAGAATGCTCTTATTCCTGCATTAGATGCGATCTTTCTGTCGACATGTTTACTGAACCCGGTACATAAGATTACAGGTATATTTTTTCGTATCCGCAGGAGTCTTTCAGATAGCTCGATTCCGGTCATGGTTGGCATTGTCTGATCGGTGATAACCAGGTCATATTTGTCGGGCCGCTGCTTGAAACTCCGGTAGGCCTCGGTGCTGTCTGTAAATGCCGAAACCGAATAGCCGAGGCTGGTAAGCATTTCCTTGTACATTTCGCAAAGAACTTCTTCATCATCAACAAGGAGAATGTTTTCGTGGCCTCCACGGAGCTGCCGGTTACCCGCTTTGTCAAGAACAGGTTCTTCGTCCGACTTCGGTAGCAAAATCCGAAATTCGGTACCTTCACCGATATTGCTGGTGACCAGAATGTTTCCACCGTGGTCCATAACAATACCAAAGACCACGGCAAGCCCCATTCCAGTGCCTTCTCCAACCGGTTTGGTTGTATAGTAGGGTTCAAATATCCGTGACTGAACGTGTGAAGGGATCCCGTTGCCGTTGTCGCGAACTATAATTACCGAGTATAGGCCGGGAGGAGAGATTCCGATCTTACCTCGAAACTCTTCGGTAAACACATCCTCGGTATGTATGATCTCAAGGACTCCTTTATCATTCATTGCATGTGCTGCATTGGTACACAGGTTCATTACGATCTCGTGTACCTTCGTGGCGTTAGCCATCACGGGTTTACTGTCGGGGGTGAAATCTGTTTTAATATCGATCGTCGAAGGAAGGCTCGCACGAAGGAGCAGTACCACTTCTTCCAGAATGGGACGTATGTGTATAGCAGTCTTTATATCACTGCTCTGCCTGCTGAAAGAAAGAATCTGTCGAACCAGGTGTTTGGCCCTGTCGGCGGCTTTGAGAACCTGCTTTATGTTCTTTTCGAGTCTGCTTTGCTCAGCTACCTCATCGAGAGAGATGTCTGCATAACCGATAATTGCACCAAGGATATTGTTGAAATCGTGAGCAATGCCCCCGGCAAGTTTGCCGATTGCTTCCATCTTTTCGGCCTGTCTCAGCCTGGTTTCAAGCTCCCGGCGTGCGGTAATATCATAAATAAATGAGTATAACAAGTCGCGCCCCATCAACCGAACTGCGCCGGAGTATACTTCAACATCACGAACGTCACCATTGCTTAGACGATGCTGGAAATAAAAACAGTTTCGCTTACCTTGACGAGCTGCATCGAGCTCATGGTGCAGCTCATCGCGGGTGAGACTATTTATGTCATCAATGTTTTTGCTTCTAAGCTGATCTCGTGACCATCCATAGAATGCAACAGCGGCGGGATTCGCGTCGATTATTCTACCGGTGGACGGTTCGATGAGAAGCATTATGGTGTGGTCGTTTTCAAAAAGACTGCGGTAGCGCTTTTCACTTTCTGTCAATTCGTCAAGTGCAGAGCGGAGTTTTAGTTCGGCATGCTTCCTTTCTGTGATGTCCAGAAAGCTGGCAATAAAATATGGCGGCTGGTCATCTGCTTCCCGAAAAAGGTTGACATCGAGAATGCCGTATACTGGTACGCCACTCTTGTGGATATACTGCTTTTCCATCCGCACATGCTGAATTTCTCCTGACACAAGCCGGGAAAGCATGTCTAAATTTTTGGCGATTATATCGGGATGTGTAAGATCCTTTATATGCATTCCGATAATTTCTTTTTCATTATAGCCAAGCATCTGACAATAGGCCGCGTTGGCGTTTATGATCCGGTAATCGAGACTGACCAAAGCTATACCAATGGTAGTATGGGAAAAGATCCGCCGGAACTTGGTTTCACTCGCGTCAGAAGGTGAACTTTTGGTAAAACCTGATTGATCGGAGTTTTTTGATTTATTCATGTGAGATGATCCCGGAGAATTCATGCAAACTGATCCGTTGTAAATGTATCATGTTTTCTTCAAGAAAACAATTGCCATTGTGCCGATTAATACAAAAAAAGATATGATTCGGGCGCAATAATCGCTTTTGAAGGTTTTTCAAGGAATCAGCAGCATTGTAGATTCTGGAAAAGGGTACGCAGCCATCGATGCAAAACTAATGAATAAGGATCTAAAACTTGCACTTTTGTATTGTTGATATTATATATACATAATATATTACCTGTTCACATAACACTGTCAAGTTTTTGACACCCATTTATTGAATTGGCTCCCGGATCTTTGCGTCCCGAAGAATTATGCGATGAATATGTATACTACCACAAGCGTGTCCTGGAGCCTTAACGCAGGTGGTTTACCGCCTATCTGTGCTGCTTTATCATTGATGATGGTGCATCCATGTGTTATAATCTAAGCATGACAATAGATCCCGCGGCCTCCTTATTACGCGGGGAGCGATGAGGCCGCACCAATTTCTAAAGGACCTGGCGAATATGACGGTATAGATTCACGCATGCTTGAGGATGAAAGTGAAAAAGACCGCCTACTAACTAAACCGTAACCGAATGAATGGAGTGTAATGGGTAATACTTTCTCGGTGCTGATAACCACATTGGCGGCCGTGCAAATATGCTTAAGCGCCGCTATCCCGTTGGAAGCTTCCGTGTATTATGTGGCACAGGGAGGTGCCGATGCCAATGCAGGCATCGATTCCACCGCACCCTGGCTTCACTGTCCCGGTATGCCCGGGTGGTCCGGAGAGGTGAGGCTTGCGGCGGGCGATACGGTTTACTTCCGAAACTCCGATACCTGGGAGGCAACCTCCGGAACAGCCATGGTGCAGGTAGCCGGCGGTGTGGTGTATGACGGGCGGAGCTGGGGAAGTGGTGGTCGGGCCACCCTCAAAGCACAGACTGCATTCGACCGTGCGATTTTCAACTGTATGGAGGATGATGAAACGTTTCCGACTGTTATCCGCGGCTTTAATGTCGATGCAAACGGCTATGTTACATCCGGAATAACATTCAACTGGCCTCATGCCGGTAGGAATCTTACCGGTGCAGTTAAAAAAGTCGAGGATTGCGAAGTGCAAAACGTCTGGAGCGAATCGGCACATGATCAATATGAATATGGCATTCTGATGGGTGGATGGGGTGGGTATCAGATAGCGAATTTTGAGATACTCAACTGTTTAGTGCATGATATTTCACGCGGCGGCATAAACAACTATATGGGAAATGATATGCCCGAAAACCGTTCAGATAACGTTACCATACGGGGAAACGAAATCTATGCGACGGGGCGTGACCCGAATTACGCCGGGTCGGGGCTTGCGGTTAAAAATCATACGGTAAACACGCTCGTGGAATACAACTACATTCATGATGCGGTAAACGGTATGGGTATAGGGCTTTCCGTTCATCCTGAAGAGGGCTTCATCGGGCCGGAGAATACGATCATTCGCCATAATATCGTTTCAAATATTCCCCATTGTGGTATGTATCTCGGTTCTCCGGGAGAAAAAAGCTTTGACATCTACGGAAATATTTTCATGCAGTGCGATTATGAAGCGATCAGGATTTCAGCTCAGATGGCCGGGTCTAATCGGATACGCATCTACAACAACACATTTTTTCATAACTTTCCAGGCGAATGGTCTCAGCAGATGCGGGTGGAATCCAGCTCAGCCCACTTTGAAATGCTGGAAGTTAAAAACAACATCTTTTACTGCCCTCCGGGTTCGTCAACCAGAGCACTCCTTGACGATATCGGTTCCATCACCGCACATTCAAACAACCTCTACTTCCATCCTGACGGTGGTACTCTGGTCATTTGTAACGGCTCCAACTATACCCAACAGACAATTGAAGACTGGGAGCCTGAAGCATTCACCGCAGAACCCGGATTCAAGGATACCTCGATGCTGCCGAATGGTTTTAGCGGTGTGTATGGGAATGATATGGCCCCGAATCCGGATGGGTTATCTCTCCAAGTACATGGGGATGCGGTTGACAATGGCGCCGATTTGGGAGAAGATTTTTGCGGTGCGATAAATTTTAGTGGCGGTTATAATGATAATAACAGGCGCCCACACGGGCATGGGTGGGATATCGGGGCATATGAAACCTTAACCGAAACGAATGCCCGCATCATATACGGGCAAAAGGCGCTACAAGTACATAAACCCAAACATCACATTTCACCCGACGTGCTGTACACAATCAACGGACGCGTATATCGGAAATTGTCGAGTGGAAGCAAAATGTCAACAGGCGGAAAAAGAAAACAGCTTCATCTGTCGCCGACGGCGCAAATCCTGATAAAGGATGATGTAGGCGACAGGAAAAGCAGGAGATAAAAAACATGTATTCAATCCGAGCCGAGAGGTTCTCTCATGGCGATTTGCTCATTTCATTGGGGCCTACGGATTTAAGCACTCCCATAAACACCTAAGAGGGTACTCCACAGGATTACTCTAAATCTTATACCCTCTCAAGGGATTGCGCAAATCATCGGCTCAGCTTAAGTTCAAATTACCGATTTCCTTCTTAAGCATCTGTATAAACGCGTCTACGTCTTTCATGTAATTTTCTATTTCTCCACGGGCATCTACTCTGCGAATCTCCAACACGTGGTGTGGTTCTACACGCTTTACACCGAGCACGAAGCTGAAGGAGTGGAAAACCTGTTTCATTCCGAAGAAAAGTTTTTCTCCTTTAGTCGCCCCGATCATAACCGCCGCTGAAAAGGAAATGTTTGCCCTTGCCGGTTGTTTCTCCTTTTTCAGCGTCCAGTATGGCTGACAACGGTCGATCATGATTTTGGCGTATCCGGGAAAATTGTAGAAATACACGGGCGATACCATAACCATCGCATCGGTGGTATCAAACAACGAGTAGAGTTTATCCATGTCATCGCGACGAACGCAGCGACCGGTTTTCTCACAGAATTTGTCACAATCGCCACACGGTCGGAGTGATAAATCGTGAATGCGAACCGGATGAATGTCGCATATGCCTGAAAGCTGCGACTCGATCCTCCCGCTGACTCGTTGGCTGTTGCCATGGATGCGGGGACTGCAGTTGATAAGTATGACCTGAGGCAGTTGTGTCATTCTCTGGCTCACCACCCCGGTGTGATTGCAAAGCTGAAATGCGCCCCTTTTTTCGGCCGCTGGAATGGATACGCATAAGTAAATTGCAGGATCAGAACTCCCAGCAGATTGACACGCGCACCTATCCCCGCACTGAACACGGGAACCCTCTCCTCCAGATCATCATTGTAGCGAAGCACCGGGTAATCTCCCTTGTTCCAGGCTACTCCGGCATCGAAAAACCCCACCAGAGTAGTAGGCAGATACTGGAAATCGATCAACCCAAACTGCTCCGTTCCCAAAAGAGGAACCCGCAGCTCTGCATTTACCACCCCGATTCGCGAACCATAGATCTTGTCGAGTGCATCATCCTCATCGGTATCACCACTGAAAGAGTATACACTGTAGCCTCTTACCAGAGTTTCATACCCAATGGTCATTTCCGAGAGTTGGCTGTTCTCAGCATCCTTAAGATAGCGTCCATAATGCAGCAATCTGACCGCAAATGTCAATGGATGCAAAAAGAAATAGTGGCGGTAGTCTGCGAGTATCGAAGCGTACCGGAGGGTGCCGAATGTCGGCTCCGCTTGAATACGAAACCTTCTGCCGTTTACCGGACCTGTAAAACCCATAACGGAATAATCTCCTACGTAAGCCAGACTGCTGGTAAACTGATTAAGTGCATCCGGATCACTTCGATTTTCCTCTTCCTGATCGAGGATACTTGTTCCCCGGTATGTCAATATATCGGCAAACTTCTGAAAACTGTATCTGGTAAAGCCCACGCCTGTTTCAAGCCGTCGATTTGTGGAGAACGGATAATCGGCCATCAAACTCAGCTGATCTACAAATGTTCGCCGAAAAATTATCGAACGCTGCATAGCATCGGGGTCTCCGGGCGCCGGTTCATAATAGATGGAATCTGCGGTGAGATAGGAGCTGTGGCCGGCTCCCAACCCCCAGTTGATTCGTTTCGATTGATTCAGGTACTGTATCTGCCCACCGAGATCTTCAATACTGCCGCTAACCTGCGCGGCGACTCCGAGCAGGTGATTACCCAGAAGATCGCTGAACAGCATGGAAAGGCCTCCCGCAATGCCGCTTCCATACCCGCTTATGGATCCTCCCACATAGGCCTGGCCGACATAGAGCAGATCCAGATTTGGCGTGTAATCGGAGACGGAAAAATTACCCGGATCCAGCTGTGGAGCAGTTGACTTCTCTAAATATGGGTTCACAAGGTTTACTATAGTCGGTTCGCCGGGAGAAAATTCCGTAGTCGCCAGATAATCGGCTTCCGAGGGATCGTAAGGCTCTCCATCGGCGGAATCGGCAGCGATACGGTGGAGTCGATAGTCTGTTTCCTGAAATATGCTGACCAAACCCTCTCCGGTGTTGCTGGCGAGAGAAAACGCCGGGGACAGCTCGGTTAATCCGCTTACCCCTGTTGCCACATTGGTGATCCGGTAATAGGTACCGCTGTCGAATTCGTACCGATACAGGTTGCTGATACCATCGGGATCTGAAACAAAGTATATGCTTTTGCCATCGGGACTGAATTGCGGCGTGATATGCTTAGCCTTTTCGGTCATGGATAGCAGTCGTACCTTTTTGGTCTCAAAATCATAAAAGCCAAGTTTCATGGGGCCAAAGGTGAGTGAATCGAAATCGGTTTGGGGCCCTCGATCGGTTGAAAAAGCGATTTTTTTCCCGTCCGGCGACCAGGTTGGTTGAATCTCCGCATATCGATCGTTTGTGATCTGAGTGTTTTCCCCTGATGCAATGTCATAAATGTACAAATCGTTTATTGCTCCGCTCGTGCCCGAAATAAGTAGATTTTTCCCATCCGGTGACCAGGCAAGATAGGTGATCGCCTCCAGGGGAGCCACCTTAACCGTTCGCTTTACCTTCTGGGTCTCTACATCGAGAAAAGTTATGTAGTTGTCACCCTTTTTAAAAACCGGAAAAGCAAGCGTTTTCGCATCCGGTGACCAGGTTCCCGATGAGTTCATAAACCGCAATGCATCGAAATGCTCGTCCGTATTGCTGGTCACAAGCTTCTTTATGATTTCCCCCGTCTGAGCATCCGCCAGATATAAATCGAGGGTGAAAAGATCTCTGTTGCTCAGAAATGCCACATATTTTCCATCGGGACTGATCACCGGTGAGAGATTGGTCTGGCCATCTTCGCCGATTATCTGCTTTCCCACCTGTTGGGGCTTTTGCATGTTCGTATCGGGAGTAAACTGCTCTCTCATGGCCGTCTGCCAGTCGTCGCTTAGCGAATCCAGCGAAATTCCTAACACATCCACAAATCCCTGTCGCCATCCCTTGGCCAAAACTGATTTATAGAGCGGATCGATAACATTATCTCCCCACCTTCCGGCGATGTAGGCCCAGAGCGCATGGCCGTATCGATAGGGAAAATATTTCTGATTGGTGGATATCGTCTTGATGGGGGGAAGATCATCATAGAGGATACCATCCCGCATCCACATAGCTGTCAGCGGTGCAACACTTCCGATTGAGAGATACTCAGACATCCCTTCTATAAACCACAGTGGTATCTGACCCGCAGCCTGAATACCCTGCGGACTGGATTTCATTATCTGATAGTGCCAGGAATGAACGAGTTCGTGACCAAGCACATGGTCGTTTTCCGCATACACTCCCGTTAACGGTATGACGATTCGCTGGCGCTGCCCCTCGGTTACACCTCCGGTTCCCTGGGGAATCAGCCCGCTAATCACATTGGTCTGTTGAAAATCGGCATGATTCGCATAAAGGATCACCGGCTGATCGATCTGCAGGGATTCGGCAAAAACCTCCGAAACCCGCGTGTACCAGCGCTCGAGCATACGGGTGGCATCATATACCGCAAGCGATTCGCTGGGGTAGTAATATACCTCAAATTCCTCGCTTTTCATTATTTTGAAATCGAAATTTTCGTATTGAATCTTGTTTCGTCCAAAGTACTGCGCTTGTGCCGTTGTAGTCATTGCACCAACCGCCCCGATCATAAGAAGAACATGTTTGAATAGTTTCATGATCGATTCCTCTTGAGATCACCCTCGTGATCGTATTTCTCGGTTCAAAAAATCACACGGTATATGCCCTTGCAATAAGGATCTAAATACCCTTTTAAACTACAATCTAGGCAAAGGCTATGCCATACTACTTTTTTACAAAAAGCATGGGAATAGCTATATCACCAACACAGGCGGGTATCCGGACGGCGAAAATCGGAAACGCGCCGATTGCCACGCTGGTCAGAAAATCTTCCCCACTGCCGCTTGCCATGATCAGAGACAAGACAATCATATACATTATACCACTCACTGCTCCGAAAGATGAATACGGGGTGTGGCGAATGATTGGGCCCGTAATGCTTTTTTCATGTGCTGGTGTCTTTGCTGATAAACAGAGCCGTGGAGTAGGCTTCCAGTGGAAATGCCGCATCGGTAATCGTATTACATCTCTTCTCTGGTGCAACGCATCCTGTATCGAATCATCCCATTTCACCCCTCCCGAAAGTGCTTTGGCATACGGGTCAACCAATGCCTTAGAACCGTTGAACCGATGTCCGTCTTCAGGATCATAGGGCCCGTGGACACGATAGGCATACAGAACCCCGGGGGTAATATCAGGGCTGTACAGATGCCAGAAAAAGGCGCTCTTCTCAGTTAGTGGGATCGTCTGCGATGGTGATCTGTCATCGGGGGAGTCGAAAAGCAGCAGTTCGATTTTCTGTGCATGTTCAGAAAAGAGTGCGAAATTAGTTCCTTTGCCGTCCCAGGTCGCACCCAAAGGATAGGCCGAGCCGGGCCATCGTGCAATATCACCCATGGTGTAATGTCTCCTGTTCGTATGTTTTTACGTTCGCCCATATGTCTCTGTCATCTCAAGAAGTGTTTCCGCCCGCTCGGGAGTCATAAACGCCGGGCTCAAGCGCCACTCCCAATTACCTCTGGCCGTAGATGGTCGATTCATTCGGGTCTCCTCTCCCAACCCGAAGATATCCTGTATGGGAAAAATGGCCTTGTCGGCAACCGACATCATCACCAGACGAATCATCTCCCAGTGAAGCTGCTCGGGGGAGACATCTTTGCCGATATAATTAAACAGCCTGCAGCGTTGCTCTTCGTCTAATTCGTTTTCAAACCAGCCGCGGATCGTGTTGGTGTCATGCGTACCGGTGTAGGCCACACAGTTGGGTCTGTAGTTGTGGGGCAGATACGGATTGGCCGGGTCATCCTTCTCAAATGCAAACAGCAGAAGCTTCATGCCGGGAAAACCAAACCGTGCGATCGCTTCCCGTACATCCGCGGTGATCGTCCCCAGATCTTCGACGATAATCGGCAGGTTGACGAATCTCCTGAATAAAACATTAAAAAAGTCATCCGATGGTACCGGCATCCACTCGCCGTTTATGGCGGTCTTCTCCCCGGCTGCCACTCTCCAGTATGCAATCAACCCCCGAAAATGATCGATACGAACAATGTCGTAAAGAGAGAAGGTTTGCTCCAGGCGCCGAATCCACCAACTGTAGCGAGTCTCTCGCATCATTTCCCAGTTGTAAACAGGATTTCCCCATAGTTGTCCGGTGGCGCTGAAATAATCGGGCGGTACGCCCGAGAGAAACGCACGTTCCCTGTTCTCGTCCAGATCAAAAAGGTCGGGATGTGCCCATGTGTCGGCGCTGTCGTAGTTGGTGTATATGGGAATATCCCCGATGATCTGTATACCCCTGGTGTTACAGTAATCTCTTAACTGGTGCCACTGGTTGTAGAATATGAACTGAAGAATCTTTTCCCGCTCGATTACTCTCTTATGCAGCTTGCGTGCTGCATCGAGAGCCGAGGGGACTCTGTTTCTAAATTCCGGGGGCCATCTGTTCCATGTCTGTCCTCCGAAGCTTTTTTTCAGTGCAACAAAAAGGGTAAAGTCGTCCAGCCAGTGATCGTTACGTGCACAGAAACTCTGATAATCATAAGATTCGATGATTTTTCTATGCGCAAAATCATACATGCAGTCAAACAAGTATTCCTTCACCTCCAGCGCCATATCGTATTCGACCTTATCATGCCTGAATTCGGGAATGTTTCGAAGTGAGCTTCTTTTGAGCTGCCCGCACTCGATCATTTTTTCGGGATTTATCAGTAGCGGATTGCCGGCAAAGGTGGATGTGCTGCTGTATGGCGAATAATGCCTCATGGGGGCTACGGGATTGAGAGGCAGCATCTGCCAGTAACGCTGGCGGGTGTGGACCAAAAAGTCCGCAAAGGCATATGCGCCAGGCCCAAGATCCCCGATACCGCAATGTGAAGGAAGTGAAGTGATATGAAGAAGAACACCACTTGCTCTGCCATGCATAGATACCCCAAACTTGTTTTCGGCAAAAACCGACTATTGTTACTCCATATGTCTATGTCTCTGATTGCCTTGTTAATGATCAAAAAGCGGGCCAAAGACCGGGTAATAAGCATATGCATACCCGAGACCCTATTCTTTTGTGTCAGTCAAGGTTTGTTGATATAACACCGCACACTCCCGCTCTGTGCGTTTGACACGGGGCAACCCGGGGCCATCTTTGACAAAGCTGATTTTGATCATCGCCGGCCACAAACAGCTCTTTGCAAATTGCATCGCTCACCTCAGATTTGAAAAGATTTCCCGCCTGAACCGGAATGTAAGGAGTGATGGGGGGCGACACAACGGATACTCCCGTGAGAGGGTTGCATTTCTTGGCTTATTGTTTGCTTGACTACCCATATCGATTCAGGGCTCTTCTAAGGAAAAAGTATGGTTAATCGAAATCGGACACTTGTATGGGGAGGCTTCTGGGCATTGACAGCATTTGCACTCCTTTTCATATGGCTGCGAATGAGTCTCAAGCATTCCCTCGTGGAGCTTGAAAAACGCATAGATCGTGCGACGGAGAAGGCCAGGCTGCGTTTCGAAAAGCTTGCCGAACAGATAAAAACAGAAATCGAACAGGAGCATTCAGCCGCAGGTTCGTGAGAAGTCACGGGCATAAAAAACACACATAGTGCGAAGCGGTGTATTCTCAGTATGCGAAATGGTGAAAGATATATGAAAATGCCAAGACACGGGAAAGTATATGGCAGCGCACCGATTTGGGGAACTATTTTTACGGTTGTAACCGCCGCTACGGGGGCATCGGTGTTTCTGGCCAGACATTCAAATGTGAGGAGGACAGACGTGAAGGATCAGATCGGAAAAACAGCCGGCGCAATATATGAACTTCTTAAGAGCCAGGGGCCGGTGACGGTAACGCAGGTTCCTAAGTTGATAGATGAGAAACAGCCGATCACCTACCAGGCTCTCGGCTGGCTTGCCCGGGAAGACAAAATCGAGTACAATACCGAAAAGACGAAGGTAATCGTCTCACTTAAAGAAGCCGGCTGATCAGAACAAACCGGTCATAGAGGAAATATTATATGGAGCGACCGTTTGAGAATCGTAAGGAGGCCGGTCAGTACATGGCCAGGCTGCTTGAGATGTATGCCGATCGCACCGATGTGGTTGTTTTAGGGCTTGCCCGGGGCGGTGTTCCGGTTGCCTACGAGGTGGCATGCAAAATTCATGCACCGTTGGATGTTTTCGTTGTCCGTAAGCTTGGCGCACCCTCCCAGCCCGAGCTTGCCATGGGGGCGATTGCCGGAGGGGGGGCACTGGTTCGCAACGAGGATGTCATAGCAAGCCTGGGGATCACCGATCAGATGATCGAGCAGGTTGCGCAACAGGAACGAAGGGAACTTGTCCGTCGCGAAAAGGTTTACCGCGGGGATAGGCAGGCGGTACCGGTTAAGGACAAAACAGTCATCCTGATGGATGATGGGTTGGCAACCGGTGCCAGCATGAAGGTGGCGGTGATGGGTTTGAAACAGTATGATCCCGCAAAGATTGTTGTCGCCGTCCCGGTCGCATCCGCCGATGCATGTGACTATTTCGAAAGCCTGGTAGATGAAGCTGTGTGCGCTATGACGCCACAGCCGCTGTTTGCAATCGGGTATTGGTATCGTGATTTCGATCAAACCACCGACGAGCAGGTTCAGCAACTTCTGCGCAAGGCCGAGCAGCACAGCATGTCTCATCCCTGATCAGGTAATAGTTACACATGAAATGTTCACGCAAGCCCGAATGATTTCTTCGGGATCATACCCTCAGCCTCGGTTATGCGGAGAAGCATGTCTCTCGAGGCGATGTGAGTGAAACCTGAATTGAGTGATTATCGGCCGCGACTCATCCGACTCTAACCGGCTCAAATCAGGTACTCTTATAAGTCTTGCCTCTCAGATGTTGACTGCATGCGGATTGATCCTACTTTTACCTTAACGTGTGGAGAATCAGCTGATGGGAAGACCACCGAACACGATAACGATCGACGGAAACGAGGCTGCGGCTTATGGCGCATATCATCTCAATGAGGTGATAGCTATCTATCCGATCACCCCTTCCTCTCCGATGGGGGAGTTGTCCGACCAGTGGGCGACCGAGGGGAAGACTAACATCTGGGGCACAATTCCTCAGGTAACGGAGATGCAAAGCGAGGCCGGCGCCGCCGGTGCGGTCCACGGATCACTCCAAAGGGGAGCGCTCACAACCACCTTTACGGCATCCCAGGGGCTTTTGCTGATGCTTCCCAATATGTATAAAATCGCCGGTGAACTGACTGCCTCGGTCTTTCATGTGGCTGCCCGAACCGTTGCCACTCATGCCTTATCAATTTTCTGCGACCACAGCGATATCATGGCAACCCGTCAGACCGGGTTCGGTCTGCTGTCGTCAAGTTCGGTACAGGAGGCGATGGATCTGGGGATAATCGCCCAGATGGTATCTCTGGAAGCCAGAATACCGTTCATCCACTTCCTGGACGGTTTTCGTACGTCACATGAGCTGTCTACAATCGTGCCGGTGACAGTTGAACAGATGAGGCTGCTGATGGATGATAGTTTCGTCCATCGACACCGAAGCCGTGGTCTGACCCCGGACAAACCTGTTATCAGGGGAACCGCCCAGAATCCCGATGTTTTCTTCCAGGCCCGTGAAGCTGCGAATCCTTTCTATCTGCAATGTCCGGGCATTGTGGATCGCGCCATGGAGAAGTTTTCTCAGGTCACCGGAAGGACCTATGCTTCTTTGGAATATATTGGCAAGCCGGATGCAAAAAACATCCTTGTCATCATGGGCTCGGCGGCAGAAACCGCTCAGGAGACCATCGAATACCTTGAAAAACAGGGCACGTCGGCCGGGGTAATCAAAATAAGTCTGTATCGACCATTTCCTGCCGACCGCCTGGTCGAAACCATTCCCGAGACGGTGGAGAATATCACCGTTTTGGATCGGACCAAGGAGCCCGGGGCTAATGGAGAGCCGTTATATCAGGATGTGATCTCTGCGGTCTATCAGGCTGTGCGGGAGGGAAAGCTCAAGCGTCAGCCGATGGTCATCGGTGGGCGGTACGGTTTGAGTTCAAAGGAATTTACCCCTTCCATGGTCAAGGGAATCATCGATCATATGGAGCAAGGAAGTCTTAAGCACGGCTTTACGATCGGTATCGCGGATGATCTCACTCATGCAAGTATCGATTATCCGTCCGACTTTTCCATAGAGCCTTCCGATCGTACGCGAGCGCTTTTCTACGGCCTCGGCTCGGATGGGACGGTGAGTGCGAACAAAAACTCCATAAAGATTATCGGTCAGCACACCGACCTTTTTGCTCAGGGATACTTTGTCTATGACTCCCGTAAAGCCGGCAGTCTTACCGTATCTCATTTGCGATTCGGTCCGAAGGTCATTCGCGCCCCATATCTGGTGAATAAGGCAAACTTTGTGGCGTGCCATCAGTTCAATTTCCTCGAGAGAGTCGATGTGCTGGAGTTTGCGGAGGAGGGGGCGATTTTTCTTCTGAACAGCCCCTTTCCCGCCGATCAGGCGTGGGACAGTATGCCCAAAACCATCCAGCAGGTGATTATCGACAGGAAGCTTAAGGTGTACTGTATCGATGCTTATACGCTGGCAAAGGAGATCGGGCTGGGTAGCCGAATAAACACAATCATGCAGACCTGTTTCTTCGCCCTTACCCGCATATTGCCTGTTGAAAAGGCCACCGAATCAATAAAGGATTTCATTCGGAAAAGCTACGGTAATCGGGGGGAGTCGGTGGTGAAGATGAACAACGAGGCGGTGGATCGGGCGGTGCAACATCTGCACCAGGTCGAAATCAAAGACTCGGTCACCTCCACATTCGACAAGCGACCACCGGTGCCCAGTGATGTACCGCCGTTTATCAGGGAGGTTACCTCGGCGATGATTGCCGGCAAGGGAGATCTTCTCCCGGTCAGCTCGTTTGAGCCAGACGGCAGCTTTCCTACCGGGACTACAAAGTTTGAAAAAAGAAACATAGCCATGGAGATACCGGTCTGGGATCCGGAAACCTGTATTCAGTGCGGCAAATGCACTCTGGTGTGTCCGCATGCGGTCGTCAGGGCAAAGGCTTTTGATCAGTCAGAGGCGCAGGACGCCCCACCTTCTTTCAGGTCGACGCCCGTAAAGGCGGGTAAACTCAAGGGCAGGCAGTTTACAATTCAGGTGTCTGCGGAAGACTGTACGGGATGTCAACTATGTGTGCAGGTGTGCCCGGCGAAAAACAAGAAGGAGCCGAAACTTCGGGCACTAAACATGAAAGAAAAGGAGCCGATTCGGGAGCTGCAGAAGCAAAACTGGCAATACTTCTTGCGGATTCCGGAGTCGGATCGTGCGCAGTTGCAGTTGAGCGCTGTGAGGGATGTACAGTATCTCCAGCCGCTGTTCGAGTTTAACGGCGCCTGTGCGGGCTGTGGGGAAACTCCGTATGTCAAGCTCCTCAGTCAACTTTTCGGCGATCGTTCGATTATCGCAAACGCAACCGGCTGTTCCTCGATTTACGGCGGAAATCTTCCCGCAACCCCGTGGACGACCGATACGGCGGGACGGGGGCCTGCGTGGTCAAATTCTCTTTTCGAAGACAACGCCGAATTTGGTCTGGGTATGCGTCTGGCACTGGATAAACAAATCGCCTATGCCACCGAGATGCTAAAGCAGGTAGCACCGAGGGTGGGGGAGGTTCTTGTAGATCAGATACTTTCCGCAGATCAATCCACAGAGCAGGAGCTGGCCGCACAACGCAGGAGGGTGCGGGAGCTTAAGGATAAGCTTTCGGATACTCAAGATGCGGCGGCGCAGAATCTTCTTTCGCTGGTCGATGTGCTTGTGCGCAAAAATGTGTGGATCGTCGGTGGGGACGGTTGGGCATACGATATCGGCTATGGTGGTCTGGATCATATCCTGGCGCTCGGTCGCGACATCAACGTACTGGTGCTTGACACGGAGGTGTATTCGAACACGGGTGGACAGATGTCCAAGGCCACTCCGATGGGGGCTGTGGCCAAATTCGCCGCCAGTGGTAAGGCAACTCCGAAAAAGGACCTGGCGATGATGGCCATGACCTACGGAAGTGTGTATGTGGCCAGAGTGGCAATGGGGGCAAACGACAGCCAAACACTCAAGGCGTTTCTGGAAGCGGAGAGCTATCCGGGTGCATCTATCATAATTGCCTACTCACATTGTATCGGCCACGGTTACGATCTTTCTCTGGGCATGCAGCAGCAGAAGGCGGCCGTGCAGACCGGCTACTGGCCTCTGATGAGATACGACCCACGGCTTTTTGACGAGGGCAAAAATCCTCTTCAGCTCGATTCCAGAGCCCCCTCCATGTCTCTGGAAGACTACATTTATAACGAAACCAGGTTTAAGATGCTGCAGCACAGCAGACCAGAGGCCGCCAGACAACTGCTGGACAAGGCGCAGAAAATAGTGCAGGACAGATGGCGTTTATACGAACACTGGGCCGCCATGCCGGTGCAAGCCTGACAGATGGATAGATTCACCCTGAAAAGGAGATAACAGTATGGCTGATATGAAAACCCGGTACATGGGGCTTGAGATACAAAATCCGTTTATCGCATCGGCATCTCCGCTGTGGAAAGACGTAGACAACGTTAAAAAGGCACAGGAGGCGGGTGCCGCGGCGGTGGTGCTTCACTCACTGTTCGAAGAGCAGATCACCTCGGAGGAGCGCGAGTTGAACAAGTATCTGTTGCAGGGGACCGAGCATTTCGCCGAGGCTATAACATATTTCCCGGACAGTGCCGACTACCATTTCCCGCCCGATGAGTATGTCGAGCACATCAGGCAGATGAAAGATGCTGTTTCCATACCAATAATCGGAAGTCTCAATGGGGTATCACCCGGAGGGTGGATACGCTATGCCAGATTAATAGAGCAGGCGGGAGTAGATGCCCTCGAACTCAACATCTACTATCTGCCAACCGATCCCAAACTGAGTGGCGGGCAGATAGAGCAAAATTACATATCATTGACAAAACAGGTGGCGGAGTCGATAAAGATACCGCTTGCGGTAAAGATCAGTCCCTATATCAGTTCACTGCCCTGGTTCGCCTCTGAGGTGAGGGAGGCGGGAGCACGGGGATTTGTTATATTCAATCGTTTTTATCAGCCCGATCTGGACATAGAAGCAATGGAGGTGGTTCCCAACCTGAGACTGAGCAACTCCGACGAGTTGCGTATTCGTATACGGTGGCTGGCGATCCTGTATGATGCGGTGGACATCGATCTGGCGGTCACCGGAGGGGTTCATACCGGGGAGGACGCGGTAAAAGCGGTTCTGGCCGGTGCCGATGTTGTCATGATCACCTCGGCGCTTCTGCGAAATGGTATCGCCTACCTGCAAACCATTCAGCAGCAGTTTAGTGCGTGGATGCAACAACATGAGTATGAGTCGATTGAGGATATGAGGGGAGCCATGAGTCAGCATTCGGTGGAACATCCGGCCGCATTCGAACGAGCCAACTACATGAAAGTCATCGGATCGTACCATTCGGAGCGGCAGAAGCAGCTTTCCGTCAGGAGTCACCGGTGATGCGATTGGAACATCATTTGCAAGTTTCTATTGGAGAACAGGAATCAGAAAATTTTTAATCATAACCGGGGTTTTGAGAATGCGTATTCCGTTAGAAATCAGCTACAGAGGTGTAGAGAAAAACGACAGTATTGAGGAGCTTATTCGCGAAAAGGCTGGGAAGCTGGAAAGAATTTGCGATTACATCTCAAGTTGTCGTGTGGCGGTCGAACAGCCTCAGAAGTATCAGAGTTCGGGCAACCCCTATCGGGTGCGTCTGGATATTACGGTACCGCCGGGCCACGAGCTTGCGGTCATACGGCCTTCCGGCAAAGGCGATATGCATGCCGATTTGCCGGCGGTGATACGGGCGGCGTTTGAGGCTGCCGAGCGTCAGCTGCGGGAGCTTAAGGGCAAGCAGCGGCGCGACGTAAAGACTCATCCCGATCAGCAGACACAGGCGATTGTGGTCGACTTGTACAAACAGCAGGATTATGGCTTCATTCGGACACTTGATGGCCGTCAGGTGTATTTTCACAGAAATGCGGTATTACATGACGATTTCGATCGTCTGGAGATCGGCACGGGAGTTCATTTCAATGAAGTAGATGGTGAAAAGGGCCCTCAGGCCAGCTCTGTTCAGATCATAGACAAACCCGGGGCGCGACCTCCCAAAACAACGGAGGAAAAATCTCGTCAGGCATAAGGGTTTATGGGAGACTCGAGACACATATAAAAGGAGGGATGCCAAAGCGCATCCCTCTTTTTATATGTGCGCCCGGAAAAGCGCGCCTGCCTGGTGGTGCGGACAAATTACCGGTGATAATTATATCAACTGATCGGGGGCTGGGGTGTGGTTTTCGGAATCGAGAAATGATTTTTGGATTTTCGAACGATTAAAATTAACTACATCATCGATAGCGAAACTATTCAAGAAACGAATTCGCAGGATTGTCGTCAAGCAGCTGCGTATTCTTTCTTTTCTTTCTTTTCTTTCTTTTCT
>CAYQOU010000003.1:94083-115481 GCA_964419255.1 uncultured Fibrobacterota bacterium
TTTCTTTTCTTTCTTTTCTGCAGGTGCAGTGGATGCCCGGTCGTAAATGAAAAAGCACCTCCCAGGGAGATGCTTTTGGGGAGCGTGCGAGCCTGCGTTGCATCTCAGTATCTGAAAACCGCCGCGGCAGGGGCACTGTCGGGAACGCGTGAAGTTTCCACCGCAAACACTCGCCCCCCGGTGTTGAGCGTTTCGACAACCGCAAGGTCAAGAAGGTCCTGATCCCCCGGCTGAGCATCCTGATGAATACTTACCGCATGTTGCTGAGCGTCAAAGGTGCCCCATTGTTGCATGTCGTTAGCCACAAAGAGGCTGTCTACTCGTCCGTCGTGAGCGGCGGTGAGAATTGTTTCCAGATCCTTGCTTGCTCCACCGGTGTTGGAACCGGAAAGCTCCGCATATCGTGCACTGATCGATTCGCGCTCCCTTTCCAGAATCGGCTCTACGATGGCAAGAGCCCTCTTATGAAGCTCTGATTCGTTGATGGAGCTGGGGTTGATGGTTATGGCCCGGTCCATCAGTGCCGGGTAGGTGTTTGCCTCCTGATACAGAGGGATGAGATGATCGTCAGCGGCCAGTATCAGCGGATCTTGTCTGCCCTGGAGATAGCTGCGCAAGCCGCCGTCGATTTTCTGATAGAAACGGGCCAGGCGTTTGTTGGATTCATCCAGTCCCGATCCTTGTCCGTGAAACATGGCCGCGCGTCTCCCCCCGACAATCGGCGGGGTCTCCGAATGCCACTGTTGCTGGCGTTCGGGATCGTCCAGAGATAATGCCTCCGATATGTTGGGTGGAATGTCGGGGATGTTTACCTGGTCGATACCGTAGCGGTTACCTTCAAAGACTCGCACCTCACCCTGGTTTATGGCAAGCAGAAGAAACCGGATGTCATCACCTGCCAGGGGAATAAGCGGCTTGACATAGAAACGGTCTCCGACGGAAACGAATTGATACGATTTCATGGGGAGTCGATACTCCGCATACATCTCGGAGGTGATAAAAACAGCCAGACAGTCGCTTTGGTGCTGCCAGAAAGAATCGTGGGTGATGCGTTGGTATGCCTGCCGTAAAAAAGTCTCCGCGTCACGTTCTTTCATTCCCTTGTTGACAAGGCTTTGATGTGCCTCACCCAGTAGGTTTTTGAACCGGATCCGGTCCTGTTTGACCTCCAGTCCTTTTCGATGTGTTGGACTATAGATAGACACATGCATTCCGTCTCTGGTGGAGATAAGTCGTGCAAGGTCCTGTTTTGTAAACATGTCCATAGAAATCACCCCCATTGATTAGAATCTTCGATTCGACACGATTCATCACAATAAGCATCGCAAATTAAATGCCACACCCGCAGGCAGAGTTCGGCTTGAAGAGAGTTTCTCATTCTGAGAAGGGCACAGGAGGCGATGGAGGTGAGGGGATGGAGGTGTCGGAAAAAATTGCTTAAAAGTAAACCGGCTGGTATGTTAATTGCGCTTTTCTTTTATACTACAGGCAAATCTGCGTCTATTCAAATCAATAGAGGATAAGGCGGGCTGTTATGAGAATGATGAGTCCTGATTTCGAGAATGATGCTCTTATGCCGTCCAGAAGTTCCTGCGACGGGGAAGGCATAAATCCGGAGCTGGTCATACAAGACATTCCCGGTGGCACACGATGTCTTGTGCTGTTTATGGAGGATATGGACTCGGCCGGGGGGGTGCTGGATCACTGGGTATGCTACGATATCCCACCGGTTAGCCGTATCGGGCCGAAGCAGTCGCCGGGAAAGCAGGGTATCAACAGTTTCGACAACGCAGGCTACGGCGGCCCCTGCCCCAGCTCGGGAACCCATCGCTACCTGTTTAGTCTCTATGCGCTGGACTCCTGGACCGGTCTGGATTCGGGGGCTACTCGTGAGGAGGTGGAGCATGCAATGGAGGGGCATATACTGGAGAGCTGTCAATTGATCGGGCGCTATGCACGGCAGAAGGCCACGCCTCTGTCTTAAATCAAGGAGGTTTACATGATTACCGCAGAGCAGATACGAAAGGATGTGGTCGATCAGCTATACTGGGATGGTCGTCTGGAGGCGGCTGAGGTGCAGGTGGATGTTCACGACGGAGAAGTCATTCTTCAGGGATATGTGCCAAGCTACGCGGCTCACGAGGCGGCCGAAGCCGATGCACTTGCCGTGCCCGGGGTGCTTCGGGTAAAAAACCGCACAACCATCGGCAGGCCCCCTGCCGGC
The DNA here is from genome assembly GCA_964419255.1 of uncultured Fibrobacterota bacterium. Taxonomy (GTDB): domain Bacteria; phylum Fibrobacterota; class Chitinivibrionia; order Chitinivibrionales; family CAYFVL01; genus CAZPHU01. The sequence continues at coordinate 96,308 of CAYQOU010000003.1, forward strand.
AAGGAGGAGGAGGGGCCTTCGGATGGGCAGATCGCCCAGAGTGTTAACGCGGTGTTGAGCTGGAACCGGAGTCTGTCCGGCTCCGCCATTGTGGCGCGGGCCGACGACGGAGTGGTTACGCTTGAGGGGAGTGTGGATGCCTACTGGAAAAAACAGAGGGCTCAGGAGGTTGCCTATGAGATCATCGGCGTGTTATCCGTCATGAACGAAATCGCGGTGGTTCCAAGTGGGGATCATACCGACCAGGCAATCGCAGAAAACATCCGTCTGGCCATGGAGCGCTCAAGCGACGTTTTCCCCGACCTTCTGACCATCACGGTTGAAGACGGTGATGTGCAGATAAAAGGAGAGGTGCCCGACTGGAGCGGATACTACTCGGTTCGTCACATCGCCCAATACACCGCGGGGGTTACAAATGTAGCGGTGGATGTGCATATTCGAGACAGGTCTATGGGGATCTTCCCCCGTGGCTCACAGAAAGCACGGGAGGGTTCTCTGCCCGTGTACGGCAGTGAGTAAGAAAGGAGACAAAAGATGAAAGCACGAGATATAATGACCCATTCGCTGGAGACCATTCAGGCGACGGAATCTGTTCAGCACGCCGCCCTCAGAATGGAGCAGCTGAATATCGGTGCGATACCGGTCTACGACCGGCAGGAGCCGGTGGGAATCATCACCGACAGGGATGTTACCGTTCGGGCAATAGCCCATGGGAAAGATCCCGCAACCACTACGGTGGGTGAGATTATGACTCCTCATGTTCTATTCTGCACCGAGGATATGCCTCTGGAGGAGGTCGCACATATCATGGAGTACAAACAGATCCGTCGACTGCCCGTAAAAAACGATGAAGGGCAGTTTGTGGGGGTAATCTCCCTGGGCGATCTGGCCATGAGTGCCAACAGGGAGCTTGCCGGCGAGGTGCTTAAGGAGGTCTCTGGTATGGCCTATCCGGAGAGATAGAAGCCGGGGGTGATACCCCCCGGCGTAAAAGGCAGGCCTGCCGGTGTGTCAGAAAACAGGCGTAAGTAAAAAGGAGAGAGTGATGAGAAGTCAGCAGGAGCAAATCAAACGGGATGTTGTGGACCAGCTGTTCTGGGATACACGGATCGATGCATCCGATGTGACGGTCACGGTTTCGGATGGCGAGGTACAGCTTAGCGGGAGTCTTCCCAGCTATGCCGCCCGCAAGGCGGCCCAAAAGGATGCTCTGCAGGTGCGCGGGGTCAGCAGGGTGATCGACAATACAACGATTCAAACACCTGCCGAGGTGCAAAAACCCTCCGATGATGATATCCTGATCAACATAACCAATCTTCTCAAATGGAGTGCAAGTATCGCAATTACAGATATCGATGTGTCTGTAAATCGCGGGGTGGTAACACTGCGGGGGGCGGTTGATATGTACTGGAAGAAACGCAAGGCCGAGGAGCTGGCCTATGAGGTGGTGGGGGTCACCGGTGTCGAAAACCAACTGGTGGTCACACCGTCGAAAACGCAGGTCGATCGCTCCATCGCAGAGGAGATTTCGGCGGCGCTAAGAAGATTGGGTCAGGTTGACCTCGAGGATATAACCATTACAGTCGATGAAGGCATCGTCACTCTCGAGGGGCGGGTGCCCGACGGGGTGACCATGTTTAAGGTGATGTATGCCGCAGAGTATACATCAGGTGTTGTGGGGGTGGTAAATAAGATGGAAATCGATACGAGTATGACAGTCAGGACAGATTAAGGAAAAACCCCAAAAAAACATCATGAAAAATGCATCTACCCCCTAACCGACGGATGAGAATCCATGAATGTTCATCTGGGTTTTCGCAAATCGACAGAAAAAGATTCCTTGCGGACGGAAGAAAAAAGCGAATGCCAATCACGCACCTCACTGTCTTACCGGCGGGGTCCGGCGGATGAGGGATATGACACCGAGGACACCCGCTATTTTTCCGATGAGCGGGACAAGCCCCTTGAGCTGCTGCGGATTTACCGCAAACTTTATGAGAACGCACCCCTGGCTCTCCTCATAACAGACACAAAAGGGGTGGTCATCAAGGCCAACGGGGTCGCATCCCTGCTGCTGAAAACACCCGCAAGCCGGATTGTAGATAGATCGCTTAAAAGCTTTTTTGACAAAGAATCCAGCGCCCGATTCAGACTCTTCATCAAACGGTTACCTGCCGACAGCCAAAGTCGGATAGATTTGGTGCTGTCGGGAGATCCGCCCAGATATGTTCAGGCGGTCGGGGCTGTGGGTGCCGACTACATTCCCGGAAAAACACTCTACACGATCGGATTGTACGAAGTTTCCCAACATGTGTATACCAGGAAAGCTCTAAAGGTCACCAACGATCGCCTGCGGGCAATGATTAATAGCAGTCAGCAGATCAACAGTTCTCTGGATATAGACACAATCATGCGGCGGTTGGTGGCTTATGCGATGCAAATCGTGGATGGGCGCAGTGGTGCAGCCGGTTTTTACCGTAACAACGAAATGGTTTTCCGGGAATATAATAGCCGGGGCAGAGTGGGGCCGGTATTTTTCCGTTTCAGCAGAGGGGAAGGGGTCCCGGGCTATGTCATGGAGACTAAAAGGCCGTACATATCTAACGACTGCAGGCACGATCCACGGGTAGTTGAAAAAGTGCGCAAGGCTCTCAAGTTTTACAATCTCATCGATGTGCCTATCCTCAGCAAAAAAGGCGAGTTGCTCGGATGTTTCGAGATACACAACAAAAGAAGGCATCAGGATTTCGACACCGATGATCAGAAGATTCTACAGGGGCTTGCTGCGGGTGCAGCCGTTGCGCTGGAAAATGCTGCTCTTGTGGAAGCATATCGTAGAGCGGAGGAACGGGTGAAAATATCAGAATTCAAATACAGGACACTCGTAGAAAATGCCAACAGCATCATCATGCGGTGGAAGCCGGACGGGGGGATTACCTTCATGAATACTTTTGCCCGGCATTTTTTCGGCTACGAGCAGTCAGAAATAATCGGCAGACCTGTGACTGTTTTGTTTCCGACGGATGACAGCTGCCAGGAAAAAAAATTAACACTCAATCTGCTTAGCGATCCGGTCAATAACACCAATATGGAATGTGAAATTATCAGAAAAGACAGATCAAAGGCGTGGGTGGCATATACAAATAAGCTGCAGATGGACAACAACGGCAAGGTTCTGGAGGTGCTGTCGATTGGAAACGATATCACTCGTCTGAAACTGGCCGAAGAGAGTTCGCGAATCAGTCGCGAACAGCAGCAACGGGTTAATCAGCAGCTTCAGCAGAAAAACCGGGTGCTCGACAGCATGAATGCAAAGCTCAGAGATCTAAACAGGCAGAAAACAGAATTCGTGTCCATGGCCAGCCATGAGTTGCGAACCCCTCTTACCAGCATCGTGGGGTTTGCAGAAACACTGCAGGCCCAGGATATGGTTTTTTCGGATCAGGAGCAGAAGCATTTCCTTCATATCATAGAAATGGAAGGTAAGCGTCTGGCAGATATTCTGGGGGATCTTCTGGATGTTGCCAAGATCGAGTCGGGTGTATCCGAAATGAACCTTGCGGTTATGAATCTGGCGTCGATTATCGATGAAACGGTTGAAATAATAAAATCCAGGAAAGATGTTCGAATTGAAAAGTATCTCTCTGATCCGGAGACACTAAACATTATCGGTGACTGTAATCGTCTAAAACAGGTGTTTGTAAACCTGCTGGATAATGCCATCAGGTATACACCGCCGGATGGCATCATCTCCATAATGACCTCTCCCCAAAATGGTAATTTACGTGTGGCAATCAGCAACCCCGGGCCGGGAATCAAACCAGAGATTCTCCCACATGTGTTCGATAAATTCGTTCGCGAAAAGGATGGCACATCACAAGGGAGCGGCCTTGGCCTTGCAATAGTCAAGAGTATCATCGAGGCGCATGGGGGTACAATATGGGTTGATTCCGAACCGGCAAAAGGGACGACATTCTCATTTACCCTGCCCAGAAATGCATAGGCCTAATTCCTCATCTTGTGCCAGATGGAAAGCAGTTTCTTCTTTAGAGGGGAGATCTGAGGATGAGCGACGTTCTCGGCGATATGTTTTACAATTTCCCCATACGTTGGACTAAGGTATAACATGGAATCGAGGTGTTTGAGCCCTATTTTCGATTGCATGGCAAGCGTAAAAAGATTGATTAATTCAGTCGCATTTGTTCCCAATACCGTCGCGCCGACAATGATATCGGATTTATGCTGTGTTAAGACCTGAACGAATCCGGTCGGGGATCGGTCCATTATGCTGCGGGCAAGATCTTTATAATCTCTCTGGTGTATCGTAAAGCCTACCCCTTTTTCGGAAGCTTCTTTGCGGTTGAGGCCGACGCGTGCGATCGGTGGTACCGTTGAGATACTCAGCGGAATCATCAGCTCGGAGATGCTTCTCTTGTAGGCAAATAAGGCATTATGCGCGGCGATCTGTCCGCTTCTCTCAGCCAGATGGCTGTATTTGTGCTTCATGCAGCAGTCGCCGGCAGCATAGATCCGCGGATTGGTTGTGCGGAGATAGGAATCGATCTTCAGACGTCCCTTTTCGCATTCGACCCCTGCATTCTGAAGGTTTAAAGAACCGACGGCACCGCTGAGACGGTCAGAAATGATCAGGGCATCGACCGCAAACGTCTCATCGGTGGTTTTCCAATCGACATGAAGCATCCTTTTTTTCTCATCGGTTTCCACCCGTCGTATCGAGGCCGAGTGCAGGATTCGAATACCCTGGTCGGTAAAGATCTGTTCGATGGTATCGGAGATCTCGGTATCTTCATGTGGAAGGAGAGATTCGCAGGGGTTGATGATCATGACGTGTGAGCCGAGGAAGCCAAAAACCTGTGCGATTTCACACGCATGTGCTCCTGAACCGTATATCGCAACGGCATGAGGGCGCTCCGTCAAGGTAAAAAGCGATTCATGTGTCAGGTATAGCGATTGGTGAAGTCCGGGAATGTCGGGAAGATCCGTCTCCGCGCCTGTTGCGATAATTGCACGCTTGAATCTTATTTCAGAGCCGTCGACGCTCAATCGCTTTCCGGAGTTAAATGAGCCGGTTCCATAGAAAAGATGAATGCCTTCGTTTGTTATTGTAAATGTGCGGTATCTTTTGCTCAGTTTACTTCTGGTTTCACGAACCGACTCCATAATTTTGCCAAAGGTATCGGTGGAAAATAAATCCGTATCTTTTTGTCTCGAACCACGTTCCGGTGTGTTTTCCCACGCAGCGTGTGACATGCTGCCCAACGGGATGGCGGCAAAGTTCAGATGCGTACCCCCAAGTGGCCCCTCCTGAATCAGTGCGACTCGTGCTCCATGAGCAGCTGCTTCCCGCACCGCTGCGTATCCGGCCACACCACCTCCTATCACCGCGAGGTCGTAGATACGGCGGGGGGAGGGGTTTATCCAGGGCTGCGGAAAGACATTTTCTATCAGCTCCGTATTATACTGGTCAAGCGGCGAAAGTCGGTTCAGGATATCCATTTTGATGACTCCACGAAGTCCAAAGTGTGTTTACTTTGTCTGGAAATAATTAATTGCAAAACGATAAGCAAAAAAAATCGAGGTTATAACCAGTGCAAAGGCGATTACAATAATTATTATAGTCTCGGTTGGGAAATTACGATGAAAAATTGTCTCCATGATAACATCACCGCCGGCTACAAAAATAACCGTCCCCGGTATCATACACAGCCAGGTCCAGAAAATGTATGTACGAAAGGATATGGGCGATATTCCAAAGCCGTAATTTATCAGATTGAATGGGAACAGAGGAATAAACCTGATCAAAACAACTGTCAAGACTTCATGTCGTTGGGTCATTTGATACAGCTTTTTGAGACGAGGTTTTCTGTTGATCAACCGGAACGTGTCTTCATAGGCAAAATACCTGGCGATGGAAAATGATATCGCGGCGGTTATGGTAGCGCAGATGTTTGCCAGGATGATTCCATGAACCGTGCCATAAACGACTCCTGCAAGCAGAGTCAGAATGGAAGCGGGGACGGCGGTTGTGGTGAGAAGGACGAAGGTGAATGAAAAGATTACATAACCCCACCTGCCTTGACTCAGAATCCAGCTTTTGAAAGTAACGACATAATGTGCGATCCCGGACATTCGACCGATGAGCAGCAGAATCACCACCCCGGCAAGGAGTGCAACTGGTTTCCAAAAAGATCTCTTCCCATGTTCGATGAGATTTCTCGTTTCCATTTCAAGCTCGTCGGATGAAGGATTGTTTTGTTTGTCCGCTGGTGGTGGCATGGCTAATGTGACCGGTTTTTGAGGATGTTAGTCGGCTTATTCTGCTCTGATCGGGAGGCGTCGGCGATAGCAGAGCTAAGGTGAGCGCCCGCAATAATTACCACAAGAGTTAAGTAGGTCCAGAATAAAAAAGCAACCAGCGCACCCAGAGATCCATACACCAGGTTGTACCTTGCCAGGCCGCTGTTAAGATACCAACCGAATATCGCCGTCACCAGTTGCGTAACGACAAAAGCAAATAGGGCTCCCCCCGCGGCTTCCCGCCATTTTACATTCGTATTTGGTACCAGACGGTATAGAAGTAAAAAGATAATGAAGATGAAAAATACAAAGACTACATTGACAGCCAGATGAATCAAGTCTACCACATACTTTTCTAAACCCAGAGGAAGATTAAAACTGTCGATAACGCCGATGCTTGCTCTTATCAGGAAGAAGACTGCCAGAAGGAGAAACAATCCGGTAACTATTCCGACCGCGGTAAGTCGGGCGCGCAGGAAATTTCGCTCGGGAGCCGAAGGCCATGCGCGGCTAAGGTTGCGTGTCAGCAGATTAAACACTCCGCTGGCGGTCCAGAGCAGGGTGACGGAGCCGATGACACCAACCGCTTCCCGAGACTCGAGCACCTGTTGAAGATTGGTTTTGATAATCTCGTAACTACCTTCGGGGGCGAAGTCGGTGATAAATTGCATAATCTGTTGACGTGCCTGTTGTGATTCCATGAAAGTGGTTGCCCCCGCAATGAGCAGCAAAACCAGCGGGAAGAGAGAAAACAGGGTAAAAAAGGAGATTGCCGCGGCGGCCTCGGGTCCTCTTTCAGCCATAAATCGTGTGAATGCCAGAACTATCACCTCTTTTGTTTTATCTAAACCGAAACGTATTCTACTTCCAACGCTCATAAATACTCCGATGTCAAGACAACAGTGTTACATGCGAGCAGACTCTTCATGACTCTGGTTTATTTCTCTTCCGGTAAACAACTGAATCAATCGGTCGTTGCGCCGTCTTATCTTCCGTGAAATCTTATCGGTCGATTTTGCTCCGATTGCTTTCTGATGCGAGAAGTGCTCGGGCAGCATATCGACTATCAGCGGGAAATGGTCGCTTGCCGAACGGATAAGATGATTTCGCGGTACGCGAACATCGGAGACGTGTATCTCGGGTGAAACAAAAACATAATCGATGCGAACGAGCCCCAGAAGCGTGCGGGAAAAGAACCGCTTTTTGACGGCCCGCTTGGAATCGGCAAATACCATGGTTATCTCATTGTATACTCTGGATCGTGAAACCGTATTGAAATCACCGCATAGAATAATGGGCGGGGAATTTTCATTCCTGCCACCGATCCATTCGGGGCCAAGAAGGTGTTGTATCTGATGGAGACGCTCTCCCGCTCTCAAACCCAAATGGGTATTGACAATGTCGAGTTGTCTGTCACTATAAGATATTCGCACCCAAAGCGCACCACGCTTCTCCGCCCCGGGTGTTTGAGGAAGCGATCCCTTTTTGATCACTTTCATCGGGAAGCGGCTGAGAAGGGCGTTGCCATACTGTTCCTCTTCTATGATAAACGAAGGATGAAAATGGAATTCCATATCCAGTGCCCTGGCAATCTGATGTGCCTGATCGACTCCGCCTGATCGCAAACGTCCGACATCCAATTCCTGCAATGCAATGATATCCGGGTCGTATGCGGCAATAACCCGCGCGATTCGCTCAGGAGAAAGGCGGCCATCCATGCCAAGGCAGCTATGTACGTTGTATGTCATGATCCGGAGGGTACGGTCACGGCCGGCAGTGGCAAATGACTGTTCGCTCAATAGCGGGGTTCTTTTGTTCTGAAAACGCAGGATAGCATTGCGTAAATCTATCGGGCGCAGATATTTATGATTTCTGAGGACAAAGGGAGCATCGTGGGGAAGAAGTGCGAAACCGTGAGTTTCTTCCCGGCCCGGGCCCGCGTGTGCTCCGTTTTCCACGGGAAAGGTAACCGGTTGGCTGTCGGGTTGCCATCCGGAAAGCACTATGTCGCCGCTGTCGGGATGATGCACCAGCGCGGTGAGGTCATCGGCGACCTCCTGGAGAAAAGGATGGTCACCACCCAAGACCGCGGCAGCTTCCCGGGGAAGAGAGAATGTTCCCTGAGCAGTGTCGGCGATGACCTTTCCCTGGCCATATTTTCTCAGCACGATTGGCACCTTTCCCTGTTCGACCAGATGGCGTGCGACCAGAGAACCGTCGCGCGCTGACAACTGGCGCCTCAGGTAAAGATGGCCGACAGGGCCCTTTGCGGCGATATCAAACTCCCGTGATGGTTGTGGCTCCCTCGAGCGGTTGAATAGTATGCCGAACAATCGCATCCCTATAAGGCGGGCACGTTGGTGCTGAACAGTTTCGATCGATCCCCAAAGTGTAATTTTTTCTTTGCTCACCTGATCGAGGGCCTGGGAAACGGATTTTTCTATACTTTTGCCCGCAAACAGCTCATAGGGGATGCTGTGTTCCTGTCCATGGTCGGAAAATACCCAGACATCGTAATCGCGATATGCACTGCGTTTGGCTGCCCTCCAGATCCGGTAGACCGCATCATCGATTCCCGCAAGTGTCCAGTGGGCAAAGCCGCTTTCGGGGCCACGCCGATGTGCCTGTTCGTCGTATCCGCTGAAATTGGCGTGAATAATCGGTAATCCACGCGCAGCATCGATAACAACGCCCGCCGTCACCAGCTCGCGCAACATAATGCATATGCCTACCCGGGAGGGGATAAACGCAAGCTCTTTGAAGAAGTTTTTGCGTTTGTAAAACCCTTTGGCAAAGTCTATAACCGCCAGCACAAGCTCCACCACCAGCAGAGCACCCACCCGTGCCCACATCGCCGAATAGAGCAGTATCACAATGAGTAGACGAAACGGGTTAGATTCACGGAAATGCTGCCCGAATCCGTCTGTAGTGACACAGAAATTGCTTTCGGCCGCCCCTCCTCTGTAAATGTTTCCGTAGGAGCTGCCGTCCCTCAGAAGACCCTCCTGCCGGGCCTCCAGTCGCTCCTCAATCCTTTCGGCAAAATGCGGCATCAGCATCGTGCCGCTGTCTTTGCGATGGTGATCCCTGAAAGCAAATGCCGGCACCGCCTGTTTGCAGCCGTACAGAAGCTCTGCCTGCACCGCCGGCGTCGTTGAAGGGACACCGGAATAATGAGAAAGGAGCAGGTAGTCTTGCTTTTCCATCAGACTCTGAACAAAAGGCATGCGTTTTTCCGATAGCGCTTTCTCAAACTGTGTACGGGACAGGCCATCTATCTGGATTAAAATCAATCCGGGAGTGGATGCATGTTTGCGGGAACGTGACAAAGATAAAAGCTTGACCGCCCACTCGCTGCGGCTGAAAAAACGACGTATATGGCGAAGGAGAGTACTGATACCATGAATCAAAAGATTTTGCCTCCAAAATGGAACACACCAAGTCTTTTGATTGTAATTACACGCAAGTGGTATGCCTAAAAAGTTTAGTTTTCCTTCAGTCTTCCTCCACGTTTTCGGCGGCAAACATATTGTACAGCAGAGCATATATTCTTCCCGCGACCAGACCGCCTGCATAAGCCCAGAGAAAACCGATAACACTTCCAATGGGTGGTTTTCTGAATCCGGGTATGCAGATCTCGAGCAGTTTCGCGGCTTTCCTGCCGTTTTTGCCCCTGCAGATTAGAAAAGTATACCAGAAAAGAAAGAACCCGCCGACCATTGCACACGCAAGAGAGACGGCGGAGGGGTTTAGAGCTTCAGGTGAGTATTTCTCCTTACCGGTGTGTTTCATCTTCCTCCCATTCTCCCTTCTTGTATATGGTGAATGATTCGTGTGGCGAGCCGACGGGGAAGGCGCTGACTTATCATGCTCATGATCCGGTTTTTGAGACCGGGAACCACCACCCGTTTGCCTCTGAGCATGCCCCTGTACCCGATACTTGCGGCGGCTGCCGAATCCATCAACTTCAACAACGGCATGGATGAATCCATGCCGGCACGGTCATGAAAATCGGTGCGGGTGGGACCGGGACAAAATGCCGTTATTCGTACCCCGCTTTTGTGATATTCATCATCCAACGCCTCTGACAGATGAAGAACATACGCTTTGGTCGCATAATAGACGGCCATCAGCGGACCCGGCTGGAAAGCGGCGGTTGAGGCTACGTTCATGATGCGGCCCTTGTGCCGGCGAAGCATGTCCGGAAGAAACGCGCGGGTAAGCTCGGTAAGCGCCAGAGTGTTAAGGCGTACCATCGTAGTGATGCTCTCGGCAGGAATGTCGACAAAACGCCCGAAAAAGCCGATTCCCGCATTGTTTATGAGTATATCGATGGTGAGGCTTTGTTTCTGAACGAAATCCAGAACTTTTTTAACACCCGCGGATCCATCCAGATCCGCGGGGCAGACATATACAGTCGTGCCATACTCGTGGCTAAACTCCTCGGCAATCGAAGAGAGTTTGTCTCCCCGTCGGGCAACCAGAACCAGATCATACCCATCCCGGGCAAGAAAACGACTCAGATCCAGACCTAACCCTCCGGAGGCACCGGTGAGCAGAGCCGTCTCACCGGTTTTTTTTGCATTCATGTATCATGTCTCCTGTTTGACCAGCAGGCTTACCTGTTCTACAATATCGTTTATGCCAAGAGACAGATCATCAAGCACATCGCTGCCGCTGCGCCCGCTTTTGGGTAACTTGCGTACGTAAATCTGATTGACCTGAGCTATAAGGTCGGGGGTCTGCGCAATGATGCCGGCAACCGCCGCACCCAGACCGTTACCGTAGTTATCCTCCAGGGTAACAATCATTCCATTACCCATCTGGGCTGCCTGTATTATAGTCTGCTGCTTCAATGGAAGCGAATAGGCATCGATAATGGTCGGATCGATGCCGGCGGCATCGAAATACTCCAGTGCCTGGAGACAGGAATGGACCATATACCCTGATGCGACAAGGGTTACATCGCGTCCCTCCCGCAACACCTTCGCCCCGCCTGTCTCGAAATCATCTTCCGCCTCGTACAGAACAGGAAGATCGGGGCGCATCGTTCTCATATACGCAGCCCCGTCAAAGTCTGCCATCAGCTGTACGCATTTGTATGCCTGAACACCGCAGCACGGGTTGAACACAACCAGCAGCGGATTGCCCTCTCTGTTTCGTACCGTGGCAAGACAGCTCATATACGCCAGATCTGTCAATCCCATCTGGCTGGGACCGTCGGCGCCGATGTTTGCACCCGCGTGTGAGCCGACCAGCTTAATGTTGGCATCGGAGATCAGGGCCAGCTCAAGCTGATCGTATCCCCGCACCAGAAACTTGGCAAAGCTGGAAACGAACGGGATTTTTCCCCCCGCGGCCAGGCCCGCGGCAGCGGATATGAGATTCTGCTCCGCGATACGCCCTTCGAACATTCGTTCTTTTTGAGCCTTATAAAGGTAGGATGAATATGTCGAATTCTTCACATCGCCATCCAGCCCCACCACACGGGAATCTCTAGCCGCCAACTCCCGTAAAGCCAGACCGTAGGCTCTTCGTGTGCTCATAAGACCCTTTTCATATTTCCCGGCATACGCATCCCCCCGCAGCAGCTTACCAAAGTCGGGGTTGCCGAGCCGTCCAGGCTCCGAAACGGCAATCCCACGCTTATCCGGAAGTGGCGGAACCGGAGATGGGATGTCGTTGCTGTCCAGATCAAGCCTTTTCTCCAGCCGGCTCAGGTCCGCATGCGCCGCCTCCAGCATCTGCTTTTTAAGCGGCTTGCCGTGATAGTTGGCACGACGAAATTCGTCGACACCCCATCCTTTGACCGTTTCGGCGATTATCGCATGCGGCCTGTCTGCCTCCGTTGCGGTTGTCAAGGCGCTTACAATCTGATCGGGATCGTGCCCATCTATGCGCAGGGAAACAAAACCATACGCCTCAACTTTTTTCTGCAGGGTGTCGGCCGACTGCTGCCTGGAAACAAGATCACTCTGTCCCTCTCCGTTGCAGTTGAATATGGGAACAACCTCCGCAAGATCATAATCCATGATAAAATCGCATGCCTCCCACACCTGACCTTCCCGCGACTCTCCATCTCCGATCAGCACAAACACGTTTTTTTGTATGTTGTCAAGACGTGCGGCGAGCGCAAGCCCCGCACCGGCCGAAAGCCCCTGGCCCAGAGATCCGGTGGCGACATCGAAAAACGGAAATCCCAGCGAGGGGTTGGGATGGCCGTCCAGCACCGAGTCGATCTCCCGAAGAGTGGTTATGTCTTTGGGGGACAGACGTCGGGCGCTCAGAGGGGATTTACCATATGCCATACACAAATCGGCGCAGGCCGCGTAGACCACAGGCACCGCATGGCCTTCACTGAGCACCAGACGGTCGTTTGCCATGTGCCATGGGTCGACCGGATCGTGCCGCATGATACGATACATCAGCACGGTCACAATATGCACGAGCGACAAAGCCGACGAGGCGTGTCCCGAGCCAGCTTCTGTCGTCATATCAAGTATCATTCTGCAAAGAGCTATGGCTTTTCGACTGATCTGGCGTGATTGTTCCATACTCATGCCCTTAATCCTTGACTGGAATTACATGTTATCGTTCAACGTTTACTTCATCCCCTCGCGCGGGCCAATGGGGTTATCTCCGCTAAACCTCCACCGGTGCGAGAAGCGCCTCTGCAATCTGTTGCTCCTTTTCCCGGCCGTACAGCAGCTCGACAAGCTTTAACGCAAACTCCATTGCGGTTCCAGGCCCCTGGCTGGTGACACAGTTGTCATCTACCACAACCCGCTCGCCTGTTGATTTACTCTGCTGCAATGTGCCACTGAAGCTGGGGTAGCAGGTCGCCTCTTTATGGTCTAAAAGACCGTGAGGCTCAAGCACCAGTGCCGGAGATGCACAGATGGCTGCATATAGTCGCCCGCTTTCTTTCTGGGCGTGCAGCATATCTATGAGGGCGGGTGTTTCACTGAAATTTTGCGCACCGGGTTTGCCTCCGGGAAGTACGATACAGTCGTATTGTTCAGAAACACACTCATCCAGTGTCTTGTCGGCAACTATCTGTACACCCCTGGAGGCCCGTATCTGTTTCTGAGGCATCACCGATGCCACAGTCACCTCCGCACCGGCACGTCTGAGAATATCGATTATGGTTACGGCTTCGATCTCCTCGGATCCGTCGGCTATCGGTACAAGTACTGATTTCATATAACCTCCATATGGTTAGAATCGAGCGGCTCCGGGCGGGCGATTCGCATAATCTCCGTGCGGATTCATGGCCCGGTCATGCTGCGAATCGCCCGCCCGGAGAAAAGCTCGTTCGGGTAGTAGATATGAGCTACTGCTGTGTCTGAAGCAGCTTGGATTCCACCGTGATCTGTGCTCCCTTGAAAAGCTGTGACACCGGACAGCCCTCCTTGGCCGCAGATGCGTATTTGTCAAAATCCTCTTGGCTGACTCCCGGAACAATCCCCTCTGTCTGAAGATCGATCCTGGTGATAGCAAAACCGTCGGCCTGCTTTTCGATACTCACCCTGGCGGTGGTCTCGATCTTCTCGGCTTTGTAGCCGGCCTGCGAAAGGATCATGGAAAACGCCTGAGAGAAACATCCCGCATGTGCCGCTCCCAGAAGCTCTTCCGGGTTTGTTCCGCTTGCGTTTTCGAAACGTGATGCGGCGGAATAGGAGCCCTGCCAGGTATTGTTTCCTATGATCAGTTTCCCCTTGCCCTCCTTAAGAGTGCCTTCCCATATGGCTTTACTTGAACGTGTCGGCATGTGAATCCTCCCGATAATGTTATAATTTAATATTCGGTTGCTGTATTTCCGATTTCTTTCGTATTTCAGCTGTTGTTAGCCCTTATATTACGCTCTTTCTGATTCTCCGGCTCTGCCGGACTCAAGGCATGCTGCATCAATAATCATGCCAGAACTGGATGGCTGATCGGTCTGCAGGACCGTCCTCGCTGTTGCTGCCAAACATGTATCATTGTATACAGCTTTAATGTATGGCGGTCGCATGGTGCATCGTTTATTCGATTTCAACCCCAGACTAAGCGTCTCCTTTGTCATTCTCGCCAAAGCGGGCATAAGAGGTTTAGCCGCGCGATTCAGGACACATGAATGCCGTACGGCATTTACGTGTTTCGGCCGCCTTTAGCAAAGGGATGTTTAAACCCGCGGCTATACTTTAGCGATTTAACAAAAAATCCCCCCCCCGCACGGAAGTTTAACACATCCCATCTTAGGCCCCCCGAGCATGAGTCCAAATCGCATTTTCAGCAATATAAACCGGTTTTGTGACACGGATATCCGGAGATTGGCACGAAATTCCTTTGCATGATATTGTATAGTCTCAGTTCATTACATGTGTTTTTGTAAACAAAGCAGTGTAGCCATTTTATCAATCGATAAATTTCCTGTATGGTCGTCTTAACCTGTAAACCTGTATGGCCGGATTTCTTTTCACCGGCCCCGATTGCCTCTTGAATCTGCCGTACCATCCTAAGCAGTAACAGGTTGGCGGAAAAAAAGAATTTTTGACCTTCGTTGAGGTGTTCTGAGTGGATGAGCCGGGCAATCTCGCGAAGACGAGAAAGTGAAGCAATCGCGCGTTTCTCAAAGGTGTTTAAGAATCGACTAAGCTTTTATGTCCCGACTGATTGCTGGGCTCGAACCGTAGAATAGCCCAACTGAGCTTAGAGGTTGGCTTTGGATAAAACAAGGGTAAAAAGGCTATGAATTTCATATCACACACAAAAGAGAAATTCTATCCGTATCTGTGCATTCTTCTGTTTTTCGCGACTGTATGTGCTCAAGTGCAAAAACGCGACGTTGCTTTGCAGAGCAGTGCCGAGAAACCGTTGCCGGATGGTAATGATGGTACTGGCCCAAATGGGCGGTATTGTGATCGTGTCGCCGAAAACACAGCCGCCGACATGACCGTCGGGGAGTCTGCAGCCGGAAAGCATCATGCCGATGACACCCATGAAACATCCGTTTTTTCGGGTGAGTCCTGGGGGGAAAGCGATTCGCTTTCGCAGGAGGAAAATCAGTCGCCGCCTATAGAGCGGATGCCCGAGTTGGTGACATTTGTGGAGGCGGAGTATCCCGTTTCGGTCTACAGCAAGGGGATAGAGGGAGTGGTGCTGATGACACTGCTGGTAAACGAGAACGGGGGCGTCGACTCTGTCTGGATAGAAAAGGGGATACATCCGGTTCTTGATTCAAATGCACTGTCCGCGGCAGGGAGGTTTGACTTTAAGCCGGCGATCGCAGGAGGGGAGCCGGTGCCGGTATACTTGCATTATGAATACCTGTTCTCATTACGTGAAGTGGCCCGGAAGGTTGAGCCGATAGGCAATGTGGGGGGGGAAGTTATGGAGCGCGGTACGCGCAAACCGATACCGGACGCAATGGTGG
This sequence comes from uncultured Fibrobacterota bacterium, assembly GCA_964419255.1. Classification (GTDB taxonomy): domain Bacteria; phylum Fibrobacterota; class Chitinivibrionia; order Chitinivibrionales; family CAYFVL01; genus CAZPHU01. The sequence goes on from CAYQOU010000003.1 coordinate 112,041, forward strand.
TGATTTCCTTTCTGGGGTCGAATGATGAGGCTGCCGCTGGACTTCCGTTCGATATTTACCGTGAGAGAATCGGGCAGTTTGAAGGGCAGTATGTTGAGGGACAAACGCTTGTGACGACGAGTGATTCCAAAGGACGTTTCACTTTCTATTCGGTGCCCGCCTGTTCAGTGGAGGTTTCTATTCCCGCCGCCGGCTATGAGATGCTCACTGATACGCTTTGGGTCGATGCTGCTCATGAGATACGCATCGAGTATTATCTGCACAAACATAGCTCTTCGGATTATGAAATAACGGTTTATGGCAAAGAAGACAAGAAGGAAATCAGTCGCAGGCAATTGACTCTCGGTGAGATAAGAAAGATTCCCGGCCTGGGCGGGGATGCGGTCAAGGGGGTTCAGACAATGCCCGGTGTCAACAGGCCGCGGATGGGTTCGGGTGCCGTGATTGTCCGGGGAGCACCGACATGGGATTCCAATTACTATCTGGACGGAATAGCACTTCCAAATCTGTACCATTTCTTCGGGCTCAAATCGGTGTACAACAGTGAAGGGCTCCAGCGCACATCATTTTACCCAGGCGGCTTTGGTGTGCGCTACGGTGGCGGTATTGCGGGTGTTGTCGAGTTGACCGGACGGCAGGCAGAGTCCGACCGCTGGCATGCTCAGACCGATCTGTCTACGATCGATGCTTCATTTCTCGTGGAAGGGCCGGTAAACGGCAGCATCTCGATTCTGGGCTCTGCCCGCCGCAGCTATATCGGCGACCTGGCTAATCTGGCCATGGAACATATCGACTACGAATTTCCTTTTTCGGTATCGCCCTCCTACTGGGATTACCTGTTGAGAGTCGATTATGATGTGACCGACGATTTTCATCTGTTTACGACATTTCTGGGCTCACGTGACAGCATGCTTTTTCATATCCCTGAGCTTGTCAGCCAAGCCGGTGGGGTATATGAGGAAACCGATCGGCTGGGTATGTCAATAAAGTTTCATCTGGCCATGATGGGGGCAGACTGGGAGATTTCGGATCGGCTGACCAACACGTTTCGGTATGGTTATATTTACAGCACTTCCCGTTTGCCGGCGCTGGCGACGGTGAAAACGAAAAATGAGAGTCATGATCATCATGTAAGAGACCAGCTTGACATCAGGATTGGGGAGAAGCTGTCAATCGGCGCCGGTGCCGATCTGCATCTGCTTCTGAAGGATTTGAACCAGGCGATTCCTTTAGCCAATGATTTTATCAGACATGACACGGTGGAAAACTGGTTGTTTGGAACACTGGGCGGATACACCTTTGCCGAATGGAAACCGTTGGATGGTCTGCAGATTATCGGGGGGCTTCGGTATGACTTTTTTCCCGAACTGAACTATCGCGGCGCATACCTTCCGGAATACTGGCCCAACGAGGGTACCGGTAACAAAACAAACATTTCCGGTGAACCGTCGGCACGGCTTAATTGTCGCTATTCAATCACCGATGATCATGTCGTCAAGGGCGCAATTGGAAACTACAGTCAGACTCCCCAGCCAACAGGCCATGTGCTGATGGAGCAGTGGGGAGATCCGATGCTTCCCGCCACCAAAGCGTCTCACTTTGTGCTTGGCTATGAATGGCAGATATCCGAGCTTGTCCGTGCGGATATACAGGCCTATATCAACAGGCAGTGGAACATCCCCCGGCTGGCCGGCCCGCAGGAAACGGAGTCGGGGGAGATCACCGGGGTGCGGGATCTGTGGCTCGATGATGGTAGCGGGAGAATGCGGGGGATCGAGCTGATGCTGCGTCATGACCGGGGAGGGCGTTTTTTCGGATGGCTTGCCTACACGCTCTCACGCAGTGAGCGCTACAATCACGAAAAACAGGAATATGATTTGTACCACGAGGACGAGACACATCATCTGCAGCTGGTTGGCTCCTGGCGTCTTCCCCGGCTGTGGGAAACGGGTTTTCGGTTGCGGTATGTCACCGGAAAGCCGGCCGCGCCCATACTGGAGATTAAGGAGAGCCAGACCTATAACCATTTTATTCCTGTATACGGCCAAACCAGCTCCCGGCGCATGGATCCGTTCTTTCAGATCGACCTGAGGGTGGATAAGAAATTTGTCTTTGACAAGTGGATACTTTCGGCGTATCTGGATCTGCAAAATATAAGCTGGTTTTTTTACCGGAGTCCGGAGTTTGAATTGCCCGGCTGGTACGAGAAAACAACCGTGAGCAATATTTTCATGCCGGGTGTCGGGGTTAAAGCTCAGTTCTGAGCCGTGCCTGTGCCCCGAAGCCTGCCTGTCTAAAAGTCCTCGGGAAAACCGCGGCCAGTCATCGCCTGCTCGAGGTTGTCCAAAAAATCATCCACGCTCACAAGCTTTGGAATTCTCTCGCAGTGTATGCCAACAAACGTCAAACAAAAAAGGCGGATCAGCCGATCCGCCTCTGTACTACTATCGCACATGCCCGGCTTACTCTTCGGTCGTATCCTGCACCCCGGAATCGACCTGCTGAGTCTGTGCCTGCTGCTCGTCCTCGCTTTCACCGTTTTTCTTGCGGGTCTCACGGGCGCGGGCTGCGGCATTGATTTCATCGGAAATGTTTTTGATCTTGACAGCAACATCCATGTAAACTTCCGGTTCCACCGACACCATCGCCTGCACGTAATTCAACAGGTTTTCCACGCAATCGGACAGTGTGTTATACGCCTTAATCAGCTGAGGAAGAGCTTGCCTTTCGGCATCGTTGCTTTCATCCACCGCCGCCTGAAACGCATCATCGGCCTCAACCCATTCCGCATACCAATCGGTGATACCCAGAAGCTCTAACTTCTCCTGATTCTCAGGTTTATCCATCTCCGTTCTGATCCGCTGGGTAAGCTCGGTCTGCTTCTTGTATCCTTCGTAATGTGTCGGGCCGATATTATCGAGGATCTCGAAAAGCTCACGTGCCGCCTGACGTTGTTCGGGTTGTGTGTCCCGGTATGTCCAGGATTCCACCTGATGACTGAAACCTTGTTCCCGAGTATCGCGAACCGCATCAAGATCAAACTTTACCCGAGTAAAGTCATCCTTTCTAGAGGAGTTTAAAACCGCACGCAAAACCGTCAACTCACTGGTAGTGTGTGAGAGCAGTTTCTGTAATGTGGCATTACCCTCCGCTATCGGCTCAACCGCCAGACTCACCCTGGAGGTGAAGTTTCCCAGGTCACCGTACGTCGTTACGGATTTAACCAATCCGTCCAATTTCATAACGGTACCCTCCTTTCACATGAAATGTTTTTGTTAACTTCACGGAACGATAAGTAAAGCTCCGTGTCCGTAGACTCACTCCTGTTATCGTGTCGATTGTCTCCTTTCCGGGGCGGTGTACCCCTCGGTTACTCGGTGTCTCGGTAATCAGAAAATTTTCAGATACTCGTTAATGGCTGTTGTTCGGTCTCAGAAAATT
>CAYQOU010000004.1:0-34982 GCA_964419255.1 uncultured Fibrobacterota bacterium
AACCAACATGCTAATGCTTTAAATATAGATCACCAGTTGCTCCTCCTGCAACCCCACCGCCAGTGCACGCTTTGGGAATTTACCTTGGTGCCGGCGGGTGATAAAATCAATGATTAATTATTCTTGGGTGGCATCCCTGACTAACCGAACAGATAAACCCGCACCACAAGCGTTGTTGTTTCCATCAGCAGACGGATCAAGATAATCTCTCAAATTATACAGGTCGAGATCCACTCCGCGCTCGGCTTAGCGGCGGTTGGACAAAAAGAGCCTAGCGAAGCGAGGAACCCTTTGGCCTATTGCCGCTTAGCCGAGCGCGGAGTTAGCTCTACCGAGGGGGACACTCCCGGGACACTCCCCTCTTTAGAATGCCTTTTTTCGTCCTCGCCGCCCTTAAGCCAGAAGCTTATCCGGACTCGCGCGCTAATCAGTGACGGTAATCTCACAGTGCGCCTGTACCGAGCGCAGCGTTACCGGATCACCCTTGACTATAGCTATCGTATCGTTTCCTTTTTTTATCCCTTTCACGACGATTCCGTCGATACCGGTTGACAGAACCCGCATATTACCCCTCAATGAAAACGCATCTATCATGAAGTGCTCCTCCCCCTCCATCTTCTCGAGCGTGATCTTCAATGTTTCTTCGACGACGATAGATTTTTTCATGGAATCGCGATCGGCGATTTGTATCGGTGACAGAAACGTTTCCATCGTATCGGTCTGTTTGATAACCTTCTGTACCATGGATGCGAGTGACGTCAAATCGGCGTTGCCATCATTGAGTGTGAACACAAAGCAGATATTGCCATACGTCCAGTACAATTTATCCATGGGCCCGGTGCGGGGCATGAGCGTGTAATCTCCGACTGGTGTATCGGATTGTCTAAACGGTATCTCCATCATGGTTGTCTGTGATGCCAGATAAACCATGAAATCCACGCTTTCGTCGAGGCTTTCGGTACTATACACCTCCACAACGACCTGCGTGCTTCTTTTGTAAAGCTCCCACTCGGTTCCCATTATTGCGGGCTTCTCAAAGTATGCTGATCCCGTTTTCAACTCCCAGCCACCGGCTTGGGCCACCCGCTGAAAAACGGAATCCCACACAACAGAAATTGGAGATCGTTCCCTAGAGTCGGGAGGGGTAATTCCTAGAGACTGCTTTATCGAATCAAGAGAGCTATACGCATCCATAGAATACCTTTGGTTGAATTGATTAATCTGGACAATCGGCAAACAAAACAAAACAATCATCACTGTACTAAACACCTCAAACCACCCTTGTTATTCCGGGATATTCATCCGCCGAGGTGCCGCCCGGCCCCGGTCTGGTGTCTATGCTTGCGATTCTATACTGATCAAACGTTTCCGTTGCCTGATGCGGCCCGGCACAAGAATCTATGATGAATCTGCCGGAAGCAGCCGCAGGAGCACCGGAAGGTTCCCTGTTTGCGGATGTATCATAGTGAGTAAATGCATGGTTTCCAAAGCCCGTGCGTCGGGTATCATCGAAGGCAATTACCGGAGTGGTGTTGTTGGACTCGAAAAACGGATTGTTACACCTACCGATGCCGATCAGATTAGTCTCGTGAATATATCCATATGGCTGCATAAACAGCCATCCCAGCGAAATGCCCAATGCTCCGCACATCGTCTGTACGGCCGCGGCCTGATCATAGCAGTTCACCCGGCGGGTAGAGCTGATATTGGAGATGTACTGCCGCAATCGAAACGGCCGATTGCCGAGAGGGCTTCCACCAAAATGCGGCGCCCCCCGCATGGTATCATAGCGATATCCGATTGCATGGCAATAGGCACTCACGGCTGATGCCGCATCGCGCTTGGTAGACTGATTATCTATGGACGCCTCGGCACACAGCATTCTCAACACTTCGATCCATACACCGGTGGAATCAAACATGGGGGCGGGATCATCCAGAATAGAGAAGATTTCTACCCGCGTCCGCCCACAATCCATTCTCTCACCATTTTGCGTACTCAGTCGCCACTGGATATCACCACCATGCCGGGTGATTGCGCTCGGCCGTGAGGTCGCGGCGATTGTAACGGTCTGCTCTCCGATGGTATTGTCGCACTGCCCTTCAAACGACCATGCCCCCAGGAGACCTTTAAGAGTTAACGGCCCGGGATTGCTAGCCGCCGTTGTAATATCGATGGTCACATCCAGCGTGCAGGTCTCTCCCGTTTTAAACACGACGGCCCGTAACGATCCGTCTCCATCGTTCACATTCGTCCCGTTTTCCCAATGGGGTGCACTGATCGGATTGTTATTCAATGCCGCTGATATGCTGCTGTTAAATGAAAGAGTTTTTATCACCGCCATCAGACTCGTAGAAAGAAACACCCCAGCCAAGTCGACAGGAGTCGCGGGAATGTCGTTTCTGTTCACGGCTTTTGAATCATAATATTCACATTCCTCCAGAGTCAGGGCGCGGTTTACATCCGAAGGCTTTATAAGATCAGGTGCATTGTCTGCATTATGAAAGATCAGCTCCACTCGTCGATCCTCACGATTCCTTTCGTTCGAGGCAGTTGCCCCACCGCGGCAGAACGATTCGCCGCATCCATACACCCCTTTTCCGTCATACCCATAGCGTAACGACGGGCATTCTTCCCCCTCCTGGAAATCGGTATATACTTTTACGATAATATACCTGATCACGAAAAATATCGCTTCCCAAGTCTGAGGCCCGACGATTCCATCCACGGTAATGCTTTTACCGTAGCGGTGGTTGTACTCCTCCTGGAAACTTCCGACGGCTTTTTTGGTAACAGGTCCTTCGACATCATCAACGTTTCCCGGATCACAACACCAGCCGCACCGGGAACTAAGAGACTTAAGGGTACGCTGATAATCTTCAGTTTTGCTTTTCTGCATGGCTATCCGTTTCCATGTTTCTACATCATTATCAAGCAGCGCCTTCACCACTTGGGCTCTGAGTTCCGAGAGAGTGTAGTTGTAAGCGTATTCCCCTGAAGCGTCGGTATGACCAAATGCGATCAGCTCTTTATCGGGATTACTTTCCCCGTGTTCATATGCGGAGATAATTGAGCCGATCAGCTCGCCGCCATCATCCAGGCAAGTTATTGCGCTGTTATGATGGAAGAGAATACTGGAACACTCGATGACATCGACAGAGATGGTTTTTGTGTGAAGTATGAAATCATACCTTTCACCTGATTTAATCTTGTAGGAAAAAGATCCTTCTCGTGCCTTTTTCCGAACAGTACTATAATTCAAGTGTATCGTATTCATAGCAGTCCTGGTTAAGTGAAACTATGCAACAGGGTGATTATAGGTAAAAAGAATGTGAATTCTATTTTTTCAAATATAAATAACCTCCACCATGGTTTGTTCGATCTTGACACGCTACCGATTTCAGCTCACTTGTTTTTCTCTATTCACTGATCACCGCCCACCAACCACTATTGTTTTTACCCGGGCGTAGCCATCTCGTACAGCTGACTCTCACCGATCGAATTGTACCCGTAGTCGGCGACAAACCGCTCAGCCTCACCGACATCGGCGACCTCTATGCAGTAGACCGCCTTTTTTCCCGGCTCCACCACAAAGCCGTAGGCATCAAGAACGTTTACATCCTTTTCGGCCAGTATACCCATAAAAGAGGCCAGACCGCCAGGGCGGTCTGCTATTTCTACCGCCATGATCTTTTTGAGGGAGCAGGCAAATCCGGCATCCACCAGCACCAGACGCGCCTTCCGCGGATCGTTCACCAGCATCTTTACAATACCGAAATCTCCCCGATCCTGAATGATTATCGCCAGCAGATTGATACCGGCTTCTCCGACAATCTTTGTCACCTTCTGTATCCTGCCCGGACGATTATCCACAAATACATGGACCTGTTCTACCATATGCTTTTTCCTTTACTCCTGGGGACGGTTGTCGATGACGCGTACTGCTTTTCCCTCGGTGACCGGAAGCCCGCACGGCTCGTGCAGCTCCACTATGGGATTGATCAGAATAGCCGCCTTGAGCATCTCCCGCAGGCGGTTTCTCAACGACTCGAGCTCCGATACCTCACCGGTGAACAGCTTCGAGTAGATTTCAGTTTTAACCGTCATGCGGTCAAGCGAGCCCTTCTTATCGATCTGAATGCAGTAGTTGGTACCAACCTCGGGTACTTTCATGAGAAGCTCTTCGATCTGGGAGGGGAAGATATTCACTCCGTTGACAATAAGCATATCGTCGTTGCGGCCTTTCATCCGGCTGAGCCGGCGGTGTGTTCTACCGCACGGACACTCCCCCGGCAGGATCATCGACAGATCGCGGGTGCGATAGCGAAGAAGCGGTGTGGCAGTTCTCTGCAGGGTGGTAAAAACAATCTCCCCTTCTTGCCCATCCTCCAGCGATTCACCGGTGTCCGGATCGATGATTTCCATCAGGTAGGCATCTTCCCAAACGTGCATACCCTCTTTGTAAACACATTCGAAGGCGACGCCCGGACCATTCATTTCACTGAGTCCGTAAGAGTTGTATACATCGATATCAAACAGCTCCTCGATCTTGCGGCGTGTATTTTCACTATACGGCTCGGCCCCCAGATACGCTTTCTTCAAAGGAAGAGCCTTGGGATCTTTTCCGCTGATTTGCAGGCCGTTTGCTATATGCAGCATGTAGCTGGGCGTGGCATGAATGATGGTGGTATGGAAATCCTGCATCAGCTTCAACTGACGGCTGGTGTTTCCGGAGCTGGCCGGTATGACCAGAAGCCCCGCCTTTTCGGCACCATAGTGCATCCCCAGACCACCGGTGAAAAGACCGTAGGTGGTCATGTTCTGAAATACATCCGTGGGGGTCGCACCGCTGGCCACCATGCACCGGGCGACAAGCTCGGTCCAGCTGTCGATATCCTGCCGGGTGTGGTAGATCACCGTCGGTGTGCCGGTCGTGCCGCTTGAAACATGAAGTCGTACGACCTCATCCAGCTCACAGGAGAGCATCCCGTGCGGAAAAGCCTCACGCAGGTCATCTTTTGTCGTAAAGGGTATCTTATGAAGATCCTCCAGAGTCCGAATGTCCTGTGGTGAACCGATTCCGGCTTTCCCTAACCGTCGCTTGTAGAAAGGAGTTTTCAACGCATTGCCGACAGACCATCTCAGCGATTCCAGTTGGTTGTGTTTCAGCCTTTGGGCATCCAGGGTTTCCGCCTGTTTATTCCAATATGTAACTTTCATTATCAGTCAGACTCTCTATGTTTAACTCTATCTTCAGATCACGAAACCGGTTGCATCTGTTCCGCAGGCTTTCTCGCTACATTTTGACCACCCTCTGTGTTATCGGGGCTACATTTTTCTGTTATATACATCCCCGTTTCGGTGACATCCAATACGGCATCATCGGGCTTTCTGGTCATCAGACTTACCACTGCGAAAGTCAATGCCGCGGCGCCAAAGGAGATCACGCTGAAGTGCACCGGCAGCTTATAGTAGAAGAAGTGAACCGCTCCGGATACGATTGCGCCCACAAATCCGACGCTCATGGTAGCGATACTTGCCTCCTTTGTTCCCCGACGCCAGTACAGCCCACCGAGGAGCGGAACAAAAAAGCAGCTGAACATCACCCCGATTCCGACCCAGATAAGAAAAGCCAGAAGCTTGGGCGGGTTGATCGCGAGGGTAACGGTTAGAACCGTTGCAACCATCACCGCGATTCTGTTTACCCGCTGAATGTGCCGATCGTCGGCATCTGGACGAATATACTTTTTGTACAGATCCCAGCTGACACAGTTTCCGATCGTCAGAAGCAGCCTGTCGGTGGTCGACATCACCGCGGCAAGAATCACGGTGCCGACAAATACCCACAGATATTTGGCCAGCACAAACTCTATACCCGCGATAAAGGCAAAATCGGGTTTATCCACCGAGAGTACCCCCTGGTGGTCGAGGGCGCGGACTGCAAACCCGCTGACCTTGATAAGCGCCATTACCACGAAGTAGATGGCAAAAACCAGAAGCGGCGCCCACTTGAAAAACTGCTTTTTCTTTACTGCAAGCACGTTGTTTATGATATGCGGCGCTGAGGCCAGACCAAATGTCAGGAAAAGGGAAAAAGAGGCGATAAACGCCGGCGTTGCAAAGGCATAGGCTGCTTTGGGTGGATGCATCTGCGGATAAAACGCATGCACCATGTCGGGATCTATGGAGCCGATAACGGAGTTGAACTGAGGGATTTTTGCGATTATCATCGGACAGAGCACAATTACTCCCGCAATAATCATCGCACTCTGTAAAATAGTGGTGAACGCGACCGCATACATGCCGCCCAGAACCACATAGGCCATAATAATCAGCGCCGAGACGATCAGTGAGGTTACATGGTTGAGGTTAAGCAGCCACTGAAGCACAATACTTATGGCGGTGTATTGTCCGACCAGGTAAACAAATGATACGAAAAGCACAAACACCGAGGAGAGGACTCGCATGGAGTGATTGCTGTAGTATCGTTCACAGAAATAATCCTCCAGGGTCATGTAGTCGCGCTTTTCGGCCAGTCGGCTGAGCTTGACACCAAAAAGAATAAGACAGGCACTGGAGCTCAGCGGCACGAACAACTGCTCCCAAAACGTGGGCCATCCCCCGATATAGCCCAGCCCCGATACCCCCAGAAGCGTCATGCCGCTTGCGGTGGAGCCGACCATCAGAAACACAAACACCCAAAACCCCAGCTTGCGGCCGGCGACAATATAATCCGCGGTGTTGCTGATCTTGCGGCTGGAGCGTATGCCGATGAATAGAAGCAGCCCGAAATACAACACAACCAGGCTTACCGACAGGAGATTTTCCATGATCTGGTAATCAAACATAGTCACCACATTCTGTGAGATGTGAAAAAAGTCAACTTTTTTCCGAATATTACCGGTAGTACACTCAGGTATCGTATGTCATACCGTACGCCTGTCAAGCTTCAGCGATGATAATACGGCATCCATGTTTCGTCCCGCGGCGGGATCAGCACAGGCAGGTTCCAAATCGCGCCTGAAACAAAGCTTCTGCTGCTCCATCCGTCCCTTCTCGGGTTGGACGGGGACGGACGGGAAGAACAACAGAAGAACAAACCATGGTTATTCCAAACAGGTGACTATTTATATAACAGCCCCCACAATGTCAACAACAGCAGAATCACCAAAGTCGCACCGGCAAATATCAGAACTGTAGACAGCGGCATACGTTCTCCGTTTCTGACGAGACGATCAGGATTGTTTTCCCCGTTCAAATCCTTTGATAAAAACGTCTCTGTTCTCTTCAATTCTTTTGGGAATCATTGTCTGAAGGGAATCCAGCCAGATCTGCTGGTCGATCGGCAGCTTTGCGCTCAACACACCCAGCATGTAGGTATTTACAAACCGGGCATCGGATACTGTTTTCTGAGCATCGACAAGATACTTTTCGTAATTCACTCCGTTGTGACTGAGGAAATAAGACATCCGTTTGCCTTCGTTTTCCTCGAAGCAGACAAGATAGTCGACTTTCCCCGGCTGGATAATGGGAGCATATACCTTCTCGCCGAATCTCAAGTGTGATTCAACGGAACCTCCCCGCTGAGACATCCCGTGCACCTCTGATTTTTTCACATGGTATCCGGCTTTCAATGCCGCCAGGCTGCAGACTTCCGATGCCTTCAGCACGCCCTGACCACCTACTCCACAAAATAGAATGTTATATGTTTTTGCTTCCACGGTATATATCCTCTTGTAAAGAAGTTAAGTTCGAATATTTTTACCTGAAATGTGCGATTCACTCACGGGGATTCGCTCATTTCAGGTAACATTAACCTGCCTGCACATCACCATTATCTGGCATGCTGGACCGGCACGGTAAAGGAAAGGCACTTCATCGAAATGAAACGGTTTACTTCTTTGCCTTGTTCTTACGCATGGTCAGCAGACACGGACTGCGGGTTATGATAACCGACAGCGCATCCTCATCCAGACGCTTTGCGATAAGCTCCTCCAGTTCTTTACGCGCATTGGGACGTATCACATCGACGTTTTGCACCCCGCAACTGCGACAGAGCTCCTCCAGGTTAAGCGTCGGGGCGATCTCATCACGAATAGATCTTCCGGTTCCCGGATGGTTCTGCCCACCGGTCATGGCGGTTGTCGAATTGTCCAGAATCATGATAAGCCCTTTGGCCTTATTATAAACCGCATTGATAAGCCCGGTGATCCCCGAATGAATAAAGGTTGAATCACCCACAACACCCACGACACGTCCGTCCACACCGCCTCTGCGAAGCCCCTCATGGATTGTCACCCCGGCGCCCATACACACGCATGTGTGCACGGAAGAAAGCGGCGGCAGCGCCCCCAGAGTGTAGCAGCCGATATCGCCACTGACTGTCACATTGAGTTTCTTTAAAGTCTCATAGACAAACCCGTGAGGACACCCCTTACACAGCTGAGGCTTGCGCGTTCCCGCAGCCTTTTCTTCTTTCTCTTCCCCCTTGACTATAGGGGTGATAAACTCAGGACGAAGTTCTCCGATACGCCAGCTTTTGTGCCTGGCACGAACTGCTATACCCATTGCCTTGAGATGCTCCTCCAGGAAAGGATCAAGCTCTTCGATGACAACCAGCTCTTTTACCGATTGGGCAAACGTGCGAATCAGATCATCGGGAAACGGATACGGCATTCCCAGTTTCAGTATGGAGGCATCCGGATATGTCTCCTTTACATACGTGTATGGCACTCCGGCAGTGATGATTCCCAGATCGGCGCTGCCCTTCTCGATGGTGTTGAGCGGACTTTTTTCTGCGAAGTCACGCAGCTGATCCAGACGTTTTTCCAGGATGATATGTCTGCGATAGGCGTGTCCCGGCACCATCACATACTTTGCCGCATCGATGGTAAAATCCTTACGCGCAACGTTTTGACGCTCACCGATCTCCACATCCTCTTTGGTATGCGAGATACGGGTGGTCAGACGCACCATAACCGGCGTATCAAACTGCTCACTGATCTGGTAGGCATCTATCATCATGTCGTGAGCTTCCTGAGGTGTGGCCGGCTCCAGATACGGCATCTTGGCGTAGATACTCACCCAGCGGGTGTCCTGCTCGTTTTGAGAAGAATGCATGCCTGGATCATCGGCGACAACCACGACATACCCGCCATTGATTCCGGTGTAGATGGATGTCATCAGAGGGTCCATTGCGACATTAAGGCCAACGTGTTTACACGCATACAAACTGCGAGCACCGCCAAAAGATGCCCCCAGAGCCACTTCATAAGCGACCTTTTCGTTGACCGACCACTGTGCATCGACCTCCTTGAAGGTAGCCATATGTTCCATTATTTCGGTTGATGGCGTACCGGGATAGGCGGCGGCGACTGTAACTCCAGCCTCAAAAGCACCATGTGCTACAGCTTCATTACCGGAAAGAAGTAATCGTTTTCGTTTCTGTTCCATACATATTCACCCTTATGATATCTGTTATTAGGATATTCGATTAACACACACACGAACAGATTGTACTTGCAGAGATAATCCTGAATCGCTGATTTGTGCGGGAATCACCATTCAAAGCGGTTAAACAAACAGTTCGGATGGATGGCTTCTGCAAACCCTTATAAAAATACATTGTTGTCTGCCTGGTATCCAGATCTGCTGGAGTCGCTTTATGTGATTAAGTGCACGATTTATATTGGACACGGTAAAACTGCGTTTCTCAGGCTGGCATAATGATTGCCACTACACATATTTTTTATACTGGAAAAGGGTGACATCTTTTATCCATCTTAAAGCTCTCCGCTGATGGGCGGGGTTTAAAGGTTTATACCAGTGTCATTTACATTCACAAGGAGCCATTGTTAATGCCGGATGTTCGCGCTCAGTACCTTCAGAAATTGGATGAGGCCAATCTTCCTGCCTCGGTGAAAGCGGCTTTCAGCTACTACTATACTCGCCTGCTTGAAGGACAGAGCGGATTTATTTATGAAGAGGATATAGATCCACTGCCGGCCGGAACGATTCCATCCATGAAAACCACCAATCAATACAAGGAGATTGGGGCCAGGAAGCTGTCACAGACCGCAATAATTAAACTTAACGGTGGCCTGGGGACAACAATGGGCCTTGAGGGCCCCAAGTGTCTGCTTCCGGCAAAACAAAATTTCTCCTTCCTGGATATAAGTATCAGTCAGATAAAAGCGCTACGCCGTGCGCAGGGGATAAACATCCCGTTTGTTCTCATGAACAGCTTCAAAACGCATCGACAAACGCTTGGAGAGCTGTGGCGTAAACACGATGATTTCAAAAATCATGATATTCCCCTGACGTTTGAGCAAAACAGATTTCCCAAGGTGCTGGAAAACAGTCTGGAGCCGGTGAGCTATCCCGAAGACCGGCAGCTGGAATGGTCTCCTCCCGGGCATGGAGATATTTACAACTCCATGAGGGCCTCGGGGCTGCTTGAGTCCTTCAAAAAGCACGGCATCAAATATCTTTTCATATCCAATATCGATAACCTTGGCGCGGTTATCGATACCGGCTTGCTTGGCTATTTTGCCGACAAAGACGCTCCGTTTCTCATGGAGGTTGTCGAACGGACCGAGATGGATAAAAAAGGAGGGCATCTTGCACGGCTGAAAAATGGACAACTAATCCTTCGGGAACTTGCCCAGACTTCCTCCGAGCAGATGGACTCGTTTCAAAACATCAGCCGCTATCATTATTTCAATTCGAACAACATCTGGCTCAATATAGAGTATCTGGAAGAGCTTCTCGACCAAAATGAAGGTTTTTTGCCTCTCCCGATGATTCGGAATCGTAAAAACCTCGATCCGCGAGAGCCAAACTCCCCTAAAGTGATCCAGATAGAGTCGGCGATGGGCTCTGCGATCAGTCAGTTTAGTGGAGCGGAGGCCGTTCACGTGGATAACTCACGATATCGCCCGGTGAAACGCTCCGAGGATCTTCTGGCGTTGTGGAGCGATCTGTTTACCATGCACGATGACTATACCATACACAATAACCCATCAAGAAACCTGGGAAATATCATTATTGAGCTTGACAAAAAATACTACAAACACTACGACCAGCTCCAAAATCGCTTCCCGCACGGGGCGCCATCACTGATCCCGTGCGAATCTCTGCATATTGAAGGTGATGTTTGCTTCGGTGAGAATGTCACGCTTGAAGGGGTTATTCGTCTGGTTAACAAAACAGATGAGCAGGTGCATATTTCCGATAACCGCCATATAACCGGCGAATTTCTTTTCGAGTAGAAGTCTACGCACGCGGCTCTATTCAATCGCCCCGGCCTCCACAAGCATGTTCACAGCCTCCCCGCGATGGTATTTGCGCGCATACCACAGCGGTGTTTTGCCCATCCTGTTACGCTGGTTTACATCCGCACCGGCGGCAACCAGAATGCGCATCGTTTGGACATGCCCCTGAGCCGCAGCATACATCAACGCGCTTCCCAACACGTTGTTTTCAGCATCGACTTGTGCACCATGAAACAGAAGCTCCTCTATCACACGCTCGTGCCCCTTTGATGCTGCGATAATTAATGGCGTGCTTCCGTATTCATTGCGCTGATTAACATTGGGAAAACCCTCGATAAACATATTTTTTATCTCATTGAGATTGCCGTTTCGAGCCGCAACCAGCAGATCGGTATATCCATCAGGATTTTTCTCAAGCAGCATCTTCTCTATATTCGAATGTCTCCTCTGCATAGCCGTTTTCAGCGGCGTGTTACCCTGATTATCCTCGTGGTTTACATCCGAGCCCGCTTTTAAAAGCATATCCACGACATGAATTCGGTTGAGTTTTACCGCAAAAAGTAAAGCCGTTTTCCCCTGGGCATCCGAAGCATCGACAAACGCCCCATGGGTCAGAAGTTTCTCGACAATTTCCGGGTGATTGTGGATCACCGCATACATAAGTGCGGTACGCCCGTTTCTGTCGGATGCGTACAGATCACTCCCCGCATTCAGCAGCATTTGAGTTACGTGCGTCAGTCCCGATTTGGCTGCATACATGAGAGCATCCCGCCCCTCCGAGTCAGCCCCGTAGGCATCGGCACCAAACGCCAGCAGGTGTTCAACTATTTTGGTGTTGTTGTCGAGGATTGCCGACAGCAAAGGGGTGGATGAGGTGGTGTCCGCAAACGAGGGATCTGCACCTGCATACAAAAGTCTTCTCACGATCTGTTCTTTCCCGCTCTCAACCGCATAAAAAAGAGCTGTTTTCCCCCGACGATCGGCCCTGTGAATATCGGCATCAAATCCGATGAGCATATCAACCAGAGAGCTGCACCCGCCGGCGGCGGCAACCATCAAAACAGTTCTACCGCTGCTGTCCGAAAGATCAGGATTATATCCGTCTTCCAGAAAGGATGCGGTGGCATTGGTATTACAGCTCTGAGCAGCTGCCAGCATATTAGCACGCGCATCTTCCTGCCGTGCATGTGCAGCCATACTGAATGAAAGTATACAGATTACCAGCACGAAAAAATTGTTTTCTGACATGATTACAACCTAAGTCCGGCAAAGCCGGAGAATCAAGGATCAAGGAATTGGAACCTGAACCGGCAGAGCCGAAATCGTTTTTCGGGGTACTCGAAAGGGTGGCGAATCATAGATTAGCCCAACCATGCTTGATGATGTACACACAACCTTGTGCCGAATCTCCCCGGCCGAAAAGATAGTAACCTCTTTCAAATTAAGAGGGTTTTGCCCGAGGGATACTGTTGCTGCATGGAGTCTCATTTATTCGACAAAAACAGACGTACTCACCACCCATGCATCATTATACCCTGCGGCTTTGATCCTTTTCAAGGCCTCATCCGCTTTCTTTCGGTCGGTAAAATCCCCCACCTGCATTTTATAGTATGGATCGGCATGCACGATGTAGACAGGCATATTAAACTGCTTTTCCAGTTTATCTTTCTGTGCACGAATGGCATCCAGTTCCGTCGAAGCAGAGCACTGTATGCGATATCCGGCGGTTTGCTGCCGTTCGGAGGTTGCGGAGGGAGTCAGCACCGATGAATTGAGATCTGATGAGCTGAGCGCAATTTCGTTTCCTTTATTTAGAGTATCCAGGTATGTTGCGGGTGAGGTGTTTTTTTCAATCTCTTCGGTCTGGTTTTTATCTTTGTTCAAAAAACCGAAAAACTTGGGAAAAGCACATGAGGTAGTACTCAAAGAAAGAATAATTGATGCAGAAAGAAGAAAAAATGTATATACTTTGTGATTCATGCATATCCTCCAATGTAACTCATTTAGGACCAGTTTTAGATAATTCGGTTCAGTAGTAAATATACCCATTTGCAAGGAGCAAATCATTCAAAACCGTCGGGAACGTTTCGAATCTATAAGAAAGCGTACATCCTATTCTTTCAAAGACAGAAGATCACCGAAATCGTTGATCGTGCGCATTGTGATTCTCCTTGCGTTAACGGCTCTTGTTACCTGGTATGCCAGACGAGGAATAACCAATCCGCTGAAAAGCCCTTTTACCTTTTCTATAGCCGGTGATAAGGAGGGTATCACCATTTCCGGCCGGAACAATAGAGCTCCCCTTTTCTGGATTCCTGAGTCTGTGGAATCACTCCGGAAATTTTCTGCCGGAAAAAATATCATCATGGCTCCTGACACTGTCAGTATCGGTGCATCATGGGCATCGGGGGATCAGAATGTTTTTTTTCTCGACACCTGCTCAGCTCAAAGCCCACCCCTTGTCCCCTCTCAGTGCACAGGATTACAGGTGAATATGGCGGATGTGCATTTCAGGCGAATGCCTGAGCTTGCGAGGGGGATCGGCCCTTCGGAAATTATACACAAAGGCATCAGCCTGATTGTATGGCACTACCGATGGGGTGAGATGAAGAAGAATAGGGCTTCACACTATCGTGAACGTTATGATATACTGATAGTTATAGGTTGGCCGGAGAGTGAATCAGATGCGCTTCGGACGGCGCTTCGACCGCAGAAGATTATCAGTATCGCCGACGAAAAGAGGCAAAAAAGCCAAAAGAACATAGTTTCAGCCGATAGCGTCCCCTTTCGATTTGTTATCAGGAAGAAAGCTAATGGCATTATTTCGGTTGAATCAAAACCTAAATAGTGCCCGAATACTTCTGCGGTAGCTTTTTTTTCCTCCACAAACGTATTTTGGAACTACTATGATTACAATGCAGGAGTTGTTGAGAAAAGCATCTGAGGCGGGGGCCTCCGACCTTCACCTGACGGCCGGATCTTCACCGCTCTACAGAATCGATGGTAAGCTGGTGCCGACGAATGCGGAAAGACTGTCTCCCGATGAGGTGTTGAAGCTGGCATACAGTATCATGACCGATCAACAGCGGAAGCTTTTCGAGCAAAACAAAGAAATAGATTTTTCTTTTGGCGTTCAGAAGCTGGGACGGTATCGATCAAATATATTTCTTCAACGCGGCTGTACCAGTTGCGCAATCAGACGCATTCCTCCCGTAATCCACACATTGGAGCAACTTGGTTTGCCCCCTGTGGTGGAAAAGCTGTGTGATCGCCCCAATGGCCTGGTTCTTGTCACCGGCCCAACCGGAAGCGGAAAAAGCACGACACTTGCAGCCATGGTGGATCGTATCAATTCCAAACGGGAAGGGCATATTCTTACCATAGAAGATCCGATAGAGTTTGTTCATCCTCACAAGAGATGTATTGTCAATCAGCGTGAAGTTCATCATGATACCGACAGCTTCACCAATGCGCTAAGAGTTGCACTACGGCAGGATCCGGACATAGTGCTCATCGGCGAGATGCGCGATCTGGAAACTATTCAGGCGGCGCTGAGTATTGCGGAAACGGGGCACCTGACCCTTGCGACTCTTCACACCAATTCGGCGGCCAAATCCGTAAACAGGATAATCGATGCGTTTCCCAGTGGTCAGAAAGCAACTGTCAGGGCTCAGTTGTCCATGGTGCTGGAGGGAATCATCAGCCAGGCGCTTATTCCCCGCATGGGTGGTGGCCGGGTTATGGCCAGTGAAGTGCTTATCGCGACGCCCGCGATTCGTGCCCTTATCCGTGACGATAAGGTTCACCAGCTTCAGGGTATTATCGAGATCGGACAGCAGTACGGTATGCAAACGATGAATGCAGAGCTGCTGCGTCTATACAGCAGACATCTCATAACCAAAGAAGATGCATTAGGAAGGAGTCCGGATCCGGACAGTCTTCTGAAGCAACTCCCCTGATCGATCAGGTAAAGGAATAATCTATTTAAACGTTTGGAGTGCGGTCTATGGCAAAGTTCCTGTACACAGGTGTTACCACGTCCGGAAAAGAGGTTCGCGGTGAAATACAGGCTCAGAATAAAAGTGAGGTTGTCAGTCTTCTGCGTAAAAAAAAGATCCGTGTGGTGTCGCTGCGCCACAAACCGATAGCAATCGAGTTAAAATTCAACAAGGGAGTAAAGCTTCAGGACCTAAGCAGATTTACCCGTCAGTTCGCCGCCATGACATCTGCAGGACTCCCTCTTATCCAGTGCATGAACATTCTGGCATCCCAGACCGAAAACAAGATGATGGCTGAGGCGATTCACCAGGTTAGCAGTGATATTCAGGGGGGGCTTTCGCTTACTGATGCGTTTAGAAAACATCCCAAAATTTTCTCCTCCCTGTATTGCAACATGGTGGCTGCAGGTGAAGCCTCCGGTAATCTGGATGGCGTATTGGTGCGTCTTGCTGAATACCAGGAGAAAGCAGCCGCATTGCGGCGAAAGATAAAGGGAGCAATGACTTATCCGATTGTTTTAGGAGTAGTGGCTATAGGCGCGGTTGCACTTCTTCTGACTTTTGTGGTTCCACAGTTTGCAACCATGTTTACTGATATGGGCGGTCAGCTGCCTCTTCCCACCCGGATTGTCATGTCACTCTCGGAGTTCCTGCAAAAATATGTCCTGTTTCTTATCGCCGGTGCGGTTGCAATGGTGTTTTTGCTTGGCCGCTATTACAAGACAGAAAACGGGGCGCAGGTGATCGATTCGTTGAAGCTTCGTTTTCCGGTTTTTGGTGACCTGGAAAGAAAAAATGCTATCAGCCGTTTCTCACGGACACTCGCAACCCTCCTGTCGAGCGGGGTTAGTATTCTTGAAGCCTTATCAATCACCGCAAAGACAGCAGGAAATAAGGTTTTGGAAAAAGGATTAATACGGACACTTGAGAGTATCACCGGAGGACAAACCATAGCAGAACCTTTAAGCAATACCGGCATTTTTCCACCAATGGTCATACACATGATCTCAGTGGGAGAAAAAACCGGTGATCTGTCAGGTATGTTGAGCAAGGTCTCTCAGTTTTATGAGGAGGAAGTTGATGCGGCGGTGGATGCAATAACCTCCATCATTGAGCCGGTGATGATCGTATTCATGGGTATAGTGATCGGAGGCATTCTCATTGCGATGTATTTGCCGATGTTCGACTTGATCACTTCTATCTGATTATTTCAGAGGGAATAGACCAAAAAAACAGCTAAAGAAATCAAATATTCTGCCGATACATAGAATAGGAAAAGGAAAGGCGGTGATTTTCATGCGTTTGCTACCGATTCAGCAAAAGATTACTTCAGAGCTGAGAAAGGTGGAGAGTACCAAAAGAATCGAGAAGACATCCACGCAACGCCGTGCCAATGTCGATCGATCAGAGTTCTCCTCCGATGCCCAGCGTCTGAGTGATACAAAGGCAAGCGCCGAAATCGTATCTGCTCAAGTTGCAGCTCAGCCCGACATACGAACCGAAAAAGTGGAGGAAGTACGTCAGAAGATAAATTCCGGTTTTTATGACTCACCTGAATTTATAGATAAACTTGCAGATAAATTACTCAACGATTTCGGCGTTTCTGATTCTCAGAATCCGGCGCTCTGATTTATCGGCGCACCAGTTGGAGCATAAAGAAAGCAGAAGGTTTTCGTCTGCTTTCTTTCTTCCCCTCTTTGATTCCTCTCGCAGTGATATCATTTTTTGACCATTTTCTGTTACAGAAAAGCTCCTCACGGATATCATGCTCGCGCTTGCGGGATGAAACGGTATCCATGCTTCGACTGCGCTCGGCACAGCTGTGTTCCAAACCGTGGCTAACAATGGATTTGACTTGCCTTCGGCTATATCGCGCAGTGTGTTGCCGCTACTATGTGGCCCTGCATTAGCGAGGATGACAGAAGAAACGAAGAGTGGTTATTCTGAATAGATACCTACTCAAGCACGTTTATTGCTGGTGAAAAGGGAAATTGGCGGCTACAATATACATTTATACCGATTCAAACACCGTGATTAGCCTTTCGAACATTTGAGTAGATCTCTAATAGAATATATTTTATGATACTTCTAATGCGTTGCGCACACAGGATGGTTGTGCCCAACTTACAATGTAATATGGAGATATCATGGAGCATATCGTTTGCAAGTTTGGTGGCAGTTCCGTAGCCACCCGGCAGAGAATAGAGCAGGTCGCTTCTATTATTGAAGAAAACCCCCGCCGTCGCTGCATCGTCTTATCGGCGCCGGGAAAAGCACCGGGAATCGATGTCAAAGTCACTGATATGCTTTTGGCAATCAGTCGCAAATCTCTGGAGGAGGAAGATATCAGTGCGGAGGTAGCTGCGGTCAGAAAGCGCTACCACGATATCTATAAGCCGCTGGGGGTAGGAGAAAGCGGAGTCGAGGAGGTATTGAATATCCTTGATCGACGCATACAGGCCGATAAGACCGACCCCCTTCGTTATCGTGATTCACTGGTTGCATCGGGTGAAGATTTAAATGCGCGTCTGTTTGCAAAGTACCTCACAATCAGGGGAAATGATGCATGCTACCTCTCGCCTCAGGAAGCGAACCTTCTTGTCACCTCCAGCTTTGGTGATGCTCAGCCTCTAAATAAAACAACCAAAAACCTGAAAATCCTCAAGAAGCTTATCACCGAGAAAATAGTAGTCTTCCCCGGGTTCTTCGGCGTGACAAAGGATGGTCATATTGCCACATTCAGCCGGGGGGGATCGGATCTGACCGGTGCGCTCCTTGCTGAGGCGATAGATGCCGGTGAGTATGAGAATTTTACGGATGTTAATGGCATTTTTTCCGCGAACCCCACTATCGTGGAATCTCCCGAGCAGATCCCTGCCCTCACGTATAAAGAGATGCGGGAGCTTTCTTATATCGGTTTTAACGTCTTACACGAAGAGGCGGTGAAGCCGGTGATGTTTAAGATGATACCGATTCGTCTGAGAAATACAAACAATCTGAAAAATGATGGTACGTTGATTGTAGCAGAACGTCTCCCCAGCGAACGGGATGTCATAGGAATTGCCAGTGGCGGCAGGTACTGCAGTTTTACCCTTCAAAAGTTTCTTATGAACAGAGAGAAGGGATTCGGCAGACGGCTTCTGGCGATTTTTGAAGATCTTAATCTCTCCTTTGAGCACTGCCCCTCGGGAGTCGATAATATTTCCGTCATTCTCGATCAGACCCAGCTGAAGCCCGGCTCCGCAAACGCGGTGATCCGCACCATAGAAAAGGAATTGTCGCCCGACTTTATAAAGACGGAATTCGATCTCTCTCTGATTGCGGTTGTGGGAGAAGGTCTTATTCAGAAAGTTGGTTTGCTGTCTCAAGCCGCTCAAGCGCTTGCCAATGCGGGGGTAAATATAAAGATGGTTAACCAGGGCAGCTCAGAGATAAGCGTGATTTTTGGTATCGATGCGGAAGACGAATCGGAGGCAGTAAACGCCTTGTACAAGGAATTTTTCTCTTAAATTCGTGTTTCTTCTGAGTCGCTCAGCCAGGGCGGCTCAATTCTTCTCTCCAGCTTCTTCCCCGAAACATCTGGGTGGGCAAAGAATCTAACCGATGGAAACGGTGCCAGCAAACACCGGATAGAGCCACTGCATAATCAGGCCGGTGATAACAGGAACGGCAAGATTGTCGTTGATTGTCACATGAGGTGCGATACGCATCGGAATCAACTCAAGGATTGTAATCGACAGCGAAACAATAACCGCAATCGCCAGCGGTATTTTCCCGTCCCACTGCTGAAGCAGCAAGGGCAGGTGAGGAAAGACTAACACAAACAGCATCATGGAGAGAATAAAACAGGCTAAGGAGCCTTCAAGCGATTTTTTTCCAATCTTTATCCGCCCGATTGCAAGACCGACAATAGCAGCAATGGCATCCCCGAGTATAAACAGGAAAAGGGTCATGAATGCGATGTGCGGGGAGCGATAAAACACGACGGAACAAATAAATGCAGCTCCGATGATATAGGTGGAGCCAGTGGTTTTTTTTGTCTCCTCCTCCCGAAGCATGTGCCCGAAAGAGGCATGAAAGATTTTCTGTACCTTTGGATGACGCATGCGGAGCCATTCGATCATAACAGACCCGATAAGCAGCACAAGCAAAATAAGGGGAGCTACCCAGTAAGAGACCGAAGGTATCTGGGGAAGATAAAAAATACCGGCCGGCATCAAAAGTGCAAACAGATGTAACAACTTGCGGTTTATTTCTTCTTTGGTTAATGCCATCGGTGGGACTCCCAATCGGTTCAGTCTGAGACAATTCAAATAAAGCAAATGATCTGCTTTTATATCCAAACCATACAATCTATATTTTTCAACCCATAAATTCAATGAAAAGTAGCGTTAAGGTGTCAATTTTACCGGATACTCCCAACTACGGTAGGTATATGAAGAATAGGTCGGCTCTATCCTCAACAAGAATTCACCCGCCCCAGAGCCATAGGGAAAAGAAGTTTTTTGCATCCCCGGATAGATCATCTTCTTCCTGATCAGGTAGGTGGTATCCTCCCCGCTCAACTCCATCAGAGAAACATAGCTATATTCGGTTAAATCCGTCTGAAGAATACATCGATTGCTGTTTAATCGCTGCACCGCATATTTCTTGATATCGGTGCCGACCCAGAAGTACTGAGCACCCTTTTTTTCCGCCACAAACGTTTGTCCATAACGTTTCCAGATGGCAATACCCCTGGGTTCTACAAACTGCCCCTTCTCTTTTCCATGACTGCCGTATACATCCAACCTTTTCAGGTTATGATCGTATTTGATGACGCAGTGTTTGTCCTGTATGGTTATCCAGATATTGTGATAGTAGTCGGTTGCCGCGTATCCGGCGACATATCCAGACGCCATATTCTTTTTTGTGATTACTTTACCATCCAGCCCCAGTTTCCATATTCTGCGACCTGCTTTATCGGCGGTGAATATGAATTTTTCTCTATCGAACCGGCTCCAGTGATTCCGACCGTCGGCAACCGATAACGTTGTGGGTCCATCGGCGAATCCCGGATTTATAAGCCTGTGCACACTCCCGTCAGGTTTGAACACAACGATTCGGTTATTACCCGTATCGGTCACATATATGTGTCCCTCCTCATCCAGAGCCACCTGTGATGGCCCCTTCAGAAGCGATTGTCCCATTGCTTTTACCCATTTGACTCTTTTTTTGGGATTAAAAAGATGCACGATTCGATTGTTGCCGCCATCCACGACGTACACATTTCCCTGAGGATCACAGGCAACCCCCGTGGGATTGAGAAACTCTCCTCGCCCGCTTCCCTTCTCACCGTACATCGCCAGTCCCCACATGGAGGTGTTATAAATAATCTGATGACGGCCCGAATTGACTCCATAGACCACCACCTCATCATCATCACCTTCTTTCGTGGTATCATCCCGGGCAATCATCTTTGCGGTTGCAAGCCCCTGCGGATTATCGAAAAAAGTACGCGGTCCGAAAAACATGAACAGATGCTTCGGGGTGGCCTTCGTAATACCATGTGAGTGTCTATACGGAGGAGGTACGAGAGATTTGGCATGCAGCTGCGGAAGTGAAAACATTCCGGTGACGAAAATCACCATGAATAGAACCATCTGTCGTTGTGCTTTTTGGGGCTGTTTTCTGACTGTCACACTATCCTCTACATCATATTGGTGTTGCGACATATTATTTTACCTCAGTTATATGCGACCGCCAAGGAGTTAAATTATATGAAACCCATTGTTCTGGCGATGGTAATATGCGACTACTGTTACCGGGACGCCCATACCGGCAAATACGTACTTGCCGGTACGTTTAATTCGATAAACAGTCCGTCCTTCCCTTCTAAACATGGTAATTGCGCCTTGTATGTTGCACTTACCGATATTGCGGCGGCCGGAACGCTGCAACTTTCATTCAGTAAGGAAGGCGGTGACTTTTCGATGAAACTTCCTCCATGGGAGGTTAAAGCACCCGAAAACAGGCGTGCGATCGTGGAGATCGGCGGTAATATCAATGGATTACCTCTTCCCAAAGAGGGATACTACGAATTTACCCTTTTCTGGGATGATGCCATGATTTTCTCCCGCCGATTGCGTGCGGCAAAAGTTGATCTGCCAAAGAGGCCGCCCGAACAATCGACAAATCCCTTTGATCCGGACACCGATTCACCTCAGAACTGATTGGATAAAACCATGGATACAGCTTCTATTCTTGCCAAAATAGTCGGATTTATACTTCTTCTATGGACCATTCGCAGCATTTACAAACATGTTAAGGCGCGACGTGCTGCAATGAAAGAAAATAAAGAAGAAGCTCAATCGATTACCGAACAGATCCTCAATAATATACTTCTCTACCTCTGGCTGGCATTTATGCTTGTGTTTTCCACGGGTATGATTTTAAATAACTGATACCTGAATTGAACGATCCTCCCGCGGCGATTCACACAATCTCCTGGAGCATAAGTGTGCTATCCGGCTTTCATCGCAATTCGACTATCCATTCGTTACGTGTTTAAACAGATTCCAGCCCCATAACATCGAAGGCATTCCGGAAATCTTCGGGTATGGGAGCCTGAATATTCACCTGCTCCTCGGTCAGGGGATGCACAAATGAAAGTGATTGCGCATGCAATGCGTGCCGATCGAAGCATTTCAAGACCCGATAAGCCAGCGGACGCTGCAGCGGCTGCAGTCTTTGAATCATTCCACGGTCTCCTCCATATGATGCATCGGCCAGAATCGGGAACCCGGCATAGCGACAATGCACACGTATCTGGTGGGTCCGTCCAGTATGAAGTCGGAAATGTAGAACGGAAATGCCGCTTTGAAACCAGACAAGCTCATATTCTGTCTGGGCAGCTTTGCCGTGGTGGTGGACTGTTCGCAGTATCGGATTTGACCGGCTCCGAGCAATCGGAGCGTCAATTATTTCCTGCGCCAGAGGTCTTTTTCCCGCACAGATCCCGATGTATCGTTTATCAATATGTCTTTGGGTAAACAGATCGGCCAACGCGGCATGCATACGGTCGTTTTTGGCGACAAGAAGTATTCCGGAGGTATCCTTATCCAGTCGGTGAACGATTCCGGGACGTTGCTCTTCATACCCGCGGGACAGGTCGGCACCCCTGGACAGTAATGCATTTACAACCGTTCCGGTCCAATTACCGGCGCCGGGATGAACAATCATTCCGGCAGGCTTATTAATAGCCAAAAAGCCCTCATCCTCATACAGAACATCCAAAGGGATGTTTTCTGCCACAAGTTTTTTCTCCGCTCTGGCTTTCAGTTTCTCTCCGGCGACAAACACCCGGTCTCCCTCTCTGACCGTATTCCGCTTTCTGGGGACCGAATCGTTAAGCGTAATCATTCCCTCACCTATACACCTTTGAATATGGGCTCGGGAAAAGGAAGGATAGTGATCGGCGATAAAACGGTCCAGCCGCATGCCACTACATTCCCGAGTCACAACGATTACTTTCTCTGAAACCTGCTCAGCGTTACTCATGAAGGCTTTGGGAAACGTCGGGCTGGGATGAAGATTTGGTCTCGGGTTTCTGTTCGGACTTGCGGCTGATCTCTTCCCGAATAAAATCCACCAGCACCAGCCCCACACCAACCGTTATGAGGATATCGGCAATGTTGAAGATAGGCCAGGGATTAAGGGGCCAGAAATTAAGATCAACCTTGAGGAAATCGACCACCCCCTGATGCGGATGCACGACACGATCGAAAAGATTTCCCAACGCCCCCGGCATAATGAGTGCAATGCCCCAGAATACCCATCCGCTTTCAGTTTTGAGATGATGATAATAAAACAGCAGCAAAACGATAGCGATCGCGGAAAATACATAAAAGAAGAGATTTACCGGAATGCCGGGAATGAAGTCCTGAGGATTGAGACCAAATAGCGCAC
Organism: uncultured Fibrobacterota bacterium; assembly: GCA_964419255.1. Lineage (GTDB taxonomy): Bacteria > Fibrobacterota > Chitinivibrionia > Chitinivibrionales > CAYFVL01 > CAZPHU01. Next base: position 23,219 of record CAYQOU010000004.1, read on the forward strand.
CTTTGTTAAAAACAAAGAAAAACTCCAAATATGGAGTTATGATCGGAATAGTGCTGCCAACCGACATGTTTTGCATAACCAGATGTTTAGTAATCCAGTCTGCAAAAAAACCGACGATAGTTACCGCCGCAAAAAAGCCCCACTTGTTTTTTTCTTTCAACCCCATTTTTCGCTCCGGATATGATGCCTGCTCAGGTTTCTCAGAAAAGCTAACCTCTAACCGTTCTGTTTGACCAAAGCATCTGGGAAACCTATGTCATGAAAACAATATGCCTTGATGCGCAAAGCTATATTTAGTTAAATAATGAAACAAAAAGACCTTGGATAATATGGTAAAAGCTCACGCCTACTTCAAGATTATTCGACCAGCCAATGCATTTATGACAGCAGCGACGGTTTTTTTGGGCTGGTGGCTCAGTAAATCTGCTCTCCCGCTCCATCAACTGATTCTCTTGATGTACGCTGCCGTCGCATCTTTAAGTTACGGCAATGTCATAAATGATATTGCGGATCTGGACACCGATCGTATAAATAAACCAGGCCGTCCTCTGCCGTCCGGCATGATTTCCGTAAAACAAGCTGCTACTTACAGCTTCATTTTAGCCTCCACAGCGCTGGCTGCCGGCTTTACCGTCTCGCCCCTATTTGGCCTCGCCACCGCTGTTCCGGTATTTCTTCTCTCTTTGTACGCCTGGAAACTAAAAGCAACTCCCCTGATCGGAAATCTGTTGGTGAGCCTCCTGGTGGCATATGCGCTAATATACGGAGGTCTAACATCCGATCAGTTTTCACTCCTGTGGGGACCTGCATCCCTGGCATTTCTGATAAACATGTGCAGAGAAATTATAAAAGACCTTCAGGATATTAAAGGTGACAAAACCTCGGGTATACATACCACCGCTCTGCTCTCCCCCCGTATGATTAACCTGATGATTGTAGTCATCTCCGTTCTTTACCTTTTCGCGATATGGATACCGTTTTTTTCGGGTTTTGGGCCGATTTATCTGGCTTTGGTCTTTGTGACAACCATTCCGCTGCATGCCTGGTGGTTACGCCTGTTTTTCTCCGATAAAAGAGAGAGGAACTTCAGCACCATATCAGCCTCTATTAAAGTAGAGCTTCTCGCGGGACTCTTTTCGCTTTCAATAGATCGGCTACTTTTGCCCTTTATTCTTTAAATCAAAATATGCGAGATATTGACCGGAGCTTCAGGGTGCGATACAATGGAGTTGGCACCTGATCTTTTCCCCTGCCCACCTTGCCCTGCCCACCAAAGTAAAGTAAAAACGGCACCTCCACAGAGTGAAGATGCCATTGATATAAAGCCGTCTCAACGATACCTCGGGTTTATTTCTCGGTCTCGTCCTGTTCTTCCGGCTTGCTTTGCGATTCTGCGGCCGCAGACTCCTGGGCGTTTTCTTCCTCTGCAGGCTTTTGCTCTGCGGCGACCTCCTCGTCCTTTTGCTTCATCGGATACTCAGCGACGTGTTTTTCCCATTCGGCATCCTTACCCTTGAAATAATCGGCAATACTCAGTACGATTTTTCGACCTTCCAGGTCAAATTCGATGACCGCTGCCGGCACCTTATCGCCGACTGAGTAGACGTTGGAGGGATGCTTTATATCCCGACCGAGCTGATTGAGAGGAATAAAGCCTTCCACCTCATCGGTCAGATTCACGATCAGACCACGATCCAGAATACGGGCGACCTCCGCCTCCACTTCGGTTCCGACCCCATACTGGGTAGCCAACTCTCCCCAGGGATCTTCGGAAAGCTGTTTGAGCCCCAGACTGATACGACGCTTCTCTTCATCGATATCAAGCACCTTCACCTCAACCGTGTCGGACTTCTTCAAAACCTCGCTGGGGTGGTTGATTTTACGAGTCCAAGACATATCGGAGATATGTATCAGACCGTCGACCCCCTCTTTCAACTCGATAAATGCTCCAAAAGCCGCGATGTTGCGAACCTTTCCGGAAACAATCGAACCGACGGGAAACTCCGCTGAGATGTTTTCCCACGGATCGGGTTCAAGCTGCTTGAAACCAAGTGAAATCTTCTGATTGTCCTTGTCTACTTTCAGCACCACCGCCTCCACGATGTCTCCGATACCAACGATCTTGGACGGGTGCTTAATATGTTGAGTCCAGGACATCTCCGAGATATGAATAAGCCCTTCGATACCCTTTTCCAGCTCCATGAATGCACCGTAATCGGTGATCGATACGATCTTTCCGCGTACACGTGCACCTTCCGGAAACTTCTCTTCGATACCTTTCCAGGGATGCTCGGTGAGCTGCTTGAGACCAAGGGAGATACGCTCCTTGTTTTCGTTGAAATCAAGCACCTTGACCTGCAGCTTTTCACCCAGGGCAACAATCTCGGAGGGATGATTAACACGTCCCCAGGACATGTCGGTGATATGCAACAGACCGTCGACACCACCCAAATCGATAAAGGCACCGAAATCGGTGATATTCTTGACCGTCCCCTCGCGTACCTGCCCCTTTTCCAGTTCCTTGAGGATCTGCTCGCGCATATGCATACGCTGCTCCTCCAGTATAACCCTGCGGGATACAACTATATTACGACGAGTCTTATTGACCTTGATTACACGAAACTCGTAGGTGTCACCGATAATTGCGTCCATGTCGGGTACCTGACGCAAATCGATTTGAGATCCGGGCAGAAAGGCATCCACACCAAACAGATCAACAACAACACCACCCTTGATACGACGAAGCAGACGGCCCTTGACAGTCTTCTGGTCCTCGTATGCCTTGTAGATTTCATCCCATACACGAAGGAAATCGGCACGAGACTTGGAGAGAATCACCTGCCCCTCACTGTCTTCTACCTGTTCGAGAAAAACCTCAACAGTATCACCTTCTTTGAAATCTTCGATGTTTTTAAACTGGCTGACCGGTATCACGCCTTCACTCTTGAAGTTCACATCGACAAAGACTTCCTTATCGGTGATTTTCAGAATACGGCCTTTTACAATATGTCCTTCTTCAATGCCTTCAAGTGATTCTTCATAATCTTCCAGCTTCTCCTCGACTTCGCCGGGGCGATAATAGCTTTCTTCGAATTCACTTAAATCAACGGGATTTCCCGCCGCATCTGTACCGACATGCTTCTTGTCGTCTACGGTAGCATCTGCCATGGATACTCCTACACAATGTTGAGGGTTAAAGGTTAATGTTTGTTTATGATTCTTACTAATTTTGTCATTCGCGTTTTACGGGTGAGCGATTCTCCGCCTTCCGCAGCTCGGCACATACGGTGGACAGATAACCGGATGACACCCTATCACAGGAGCTGCCGCTAAAGCTAGAGCTCCGGCGAATCCTCATCCAGATCGACCAGCCCGCATGCAACCGCTCTGTCACAGATGTAGGCTATCTGCTGATCCAGAGTCAGATCTGTAGTATCGACCTCCTCGGCCCCCTCGGCTTTTCGCAGAGGACTATTTTCCCGTGTACTGTCTTTTCGATCCCGCTGCTTTATATCGGCGATAATCTCTTCCAGACTCTTTTTTTCACCTAATGCCTCGAAATCCTTCATCCGACGCTTTGCTCGCTGCTCCACCGATGCAACCATATAAAACTTGAGCATTGCCCGTGGAAAAACCACCGTCCCGATATCCCGCCCCTCAGCTACAGCAGGCCGGGATTCCACAATCGCACGCTGCTGGGCAACAAGCGCCTCCCGCACAATGGCGGGCGCACAATAATCGGACACATGACGGGTCACCTTGTCGCTGCGTATCGCCTCGGATACATCCTCCCCGTCCATCAGAAGCTTCACATCGGGAGGCATACCCGCGAAACGAAGGTTGGTCTCGGCAACCACCCTGCCCAAAGCCTCGTTATCGGCTGCAGAAACTCCCTGACGAAGACACTTAAGCGTGATCGCACGATACATCGCGCCGGTATCCAGGTACAAAATAGCAAGCCGCTGTGCTACCGCACGCGCGGTGGAACTCTTTCCGCTTCCCGCCGGGCCGTCAATTGCAATGACTCTCTGCACGTGTCCTCTTCCGACATGAATAATTCGCAAATTTATTAAATATAGAACAAGTCGTTAGATCGAGTCAAACAAGAATTGTCCTATACATAATAAAGCGGTTTGAAACCGCTTTTTCGACCAGCAGGCTTTAAGCAGCAAAAGTCATGCTGTGATCGGGGTTAAAAAAATTAATCGCTGTCATAGTAGAACATTTCCCGCGGTGTTTGTTATCTCAAATGAAGCGGAAGCGTCTGTTGCCGGCAGAAGGCTCAAAATCACTCCCGAATCGATCCGCTCCAAAACAAAGCCGGATAATATTCACCCGCGCAGAATACGGGAACATGGCCGGGACCAACCATCTGCATAAGAGTAGCCTCTCAAAATCCGTACGGCTGATGTTACGAAAACTCTGTCAGGATAGTCGCCGGTGGGGTATGATGAGTTTGAATCAGTTTGACCATGTGAGACAAAACAGGTAGGGTGTTGCAGTATTGAGCAAGGCTCTGCCGTTTTATTACAAAGTACCGCGAACCGGCTTTTGTATGAATCGAGCAGGTGATGAGGATGAGTGATCAACTCAGCCTCATCGCCCTGCACCAATAAAAAAAGGGCGCGCCATCGCACGCCCTTGACACATTGACAATATATAGCCTGAATCTATTTCGTAAGATCAACAGTTGCAGAGGGGTTTTTGCTGCTCAGCACTACTTCCACCGGCTCTTTCTTTCCTTTAACATGTATTCTATAGGTTCCATAAAATCCCCGAAACGCATGTTTTCCGTCTTCGACTTTTGCTTCTCCATCGGTACTCCAGTGATTGTGTATCAGATTGTAAATGGTATCGGCCACCGGCTTTGCGTTCCAGTCGCTGTCGTACCAGCCGCACTGTCTCTTCCAGATACGTTCCTCCCAGAATCCCCAGATCAGAAGCCCCTCCACTGCGGGGTGGCTAAATGCAGTGCGAAACATCTCGGCATACTCCTGAGCCATCTCCTGCTCACCCATTCCCGCCTGCGCAACATCGATATCAAACTCGGTGATCTTTATCGGCAGGCCGAGCTCGGCCATGTAATTGAGCTTGCTTGCCACTTCCAGCGGCTCAACAGGGCCACTAAAATGCCCCTGTACGCCGATACCATCCACCGGAACACCATTATCCAAAAGACGCTGAATCAGATCACGATACGCCTTTGCATCCATGCCTGAAATGATCGAATACTCGTTGATATACAGCTTCGCATCCGGATCCGCCCGGCGGGCCCACACAAAGGCACTGTCCAGGATATCATCACCCAGCCTATTAAAAAGCGCCGTCTCATGCACCGGCTCGTTCCATACATCATACTCCGGTATCCGTCCCTTATAGTAGCTTACATCACGGGTGATTCTGTCCCTGATTGCATTGACAAGAAATGCATCATCCTTGAGCCGTGCCCAGTGCTGATCATAATTGTACTTCTCTATTCCCCACACAAGCGCGTGACCACGAATCGGAAAGCCTTTCTCCTCACTCCACCTCAGGTACTGCTCCACATCCTCGTGTTTTGGTTTCCCCTCAACCCTTTCAAACTCCTCCCATTTGAGTGCATTCTCGAACACCCCCGCATTGAAATGTTTCTCAAATGTTTTCTTGTACTGCTTATCGTCCTTGTTGCCATGAAGGTTGAGGCAGCTGCCCCACTCAAACTCATGCGACTCATGCTCGTATGTCAATTTGCCGGCGTAAGGTTTACCATTTTTGTCTATGATAGTGATTGACAGATCCCCTTTGCGAAGAGAATCTATGCGCTGCTCGGCCTTCTCGTACCAGTCGGAAGACACATCCTTGAGGTCAAACTCGCCGGCCTTCTTCATCGATATGTCATCGATATAGTACACCCCAGGATGGTGCGCCCCCTGAAAAGCCAGTTGAATGTCGGTTGTGGTATAGGGCGCGGTGAAATTCATAGTACATTTGGTCCAAGCCGTATCGGCTGTAAACGTCTTTCCGGAATAGTAGGACCAGGGCGGTGAGCCTTTGACAAAGACAACTTCAATTGGTGCCGGAGCCTTCTCCCGCCTCACCCAGAATGTCAGCTCATACACCTCGTTTTTTCTGATGTTAAAGCCCTTGCGCTGAAGCTGCACCAGCCAGTTGTCTTTGGCTTTTCTAAGTACCTCCATACGCACGGATGACTTGCCTCCATGGGCGCTTTTTTCACTGACAGAAACCGTTCCCAGAGACGGATTTTCCTCCCAGTGCCCAAAGGGTGACATTCCTTTTTCGAAGCTGCCATCTCCCAGAATATTGGAAGAGATCCCACGCCCCTGACCCATACCCGCAACCGATACCACCAGTAGAAAGACACCAACAGTGACAATCTTTTTGTAGACCCCTGTTTTATTCATATTCACAACAACTCCTGTTCTGCAGCAATAATGAAAGTGAACATTTAGAGCCTGCATCGCACGATTCTCTTATATCGATTCGCACAAAAACGCCCGATGCAGGCTATAAAAAAACATACAAGATTCTTCTTACTAAAATAAAGAGTGCGCAGTAAGCGATCGCGGGTTCAGGCATATTGTACAGAAAATATGAAAAAACAGGCCACAGAACCCCACACTGTGCGATTCTCCATGAAGATTAACTATTATCCCCGAAAGACCACCAGTTGTCCGAGTCGGTAAGCCCGCTGCCGTCAAACTCATCCGACCAAGCCCATACCCGGTTATCCGTGTTGTTTGACCGCATCTTGTGGCACTGCATTTGCGTAACCCACTACTTTTGTTTCATACCAGCAGGTAATAACGGATACAATCGATAAGCAGAAATCGAATCATGAGAAAAAAATCATCCAATCACTCCGCAACATGCTCCCGTACGCCGGCTCACCGTCGTGCGGGCAGACGAATACGTGCGGCTTCGGCAAAAGCCTGGATTGTCATCGCCGCGGCAACCGTTGCCATCTCGATGGCCCAGCAGCCGGATGCTCCTCCGGTGGATGTAGTGGGGTCCAGAAAAGTTGTGCGGATATTCGGGGTGAAACTGATCGGAGTGACACTGGAAAACGGTCGCAAGCTGCTTTTGACCATCGGCATCATCGTCGGCCTGTGGACGCTTAATGCGCTTTTACGTCGTGCCTTGAGTATCGGGTCGCGCTACCGGCAGGTCAGCAATGCGACGTTCTGGTCAGGTCAGGCGATTAATATCATTATCACCATTCTGATGGTGCTGAGTATTCTTTCGGTGTGGTTTGATGATCCACAGAGGCTGACGACGGCGATGGGGTTGATATCCGCCGGACTCGCCTTTGCGCTTCAGCGGGTTATCACCGCCTGGGCCGGCTACTTTGTCATCCTGCGCGGAAAAGTTTTCAACGTTGGTGACCGTATCACGATGGGAGGAGTGCGCGGAGATGTCATTGCACTCGGCTTTACACGTACCACGGTTATGGAGATGGGGCAGCCTCCATCCGTAACGATGGCGGATCCTGCCATATGGGTGGAAGCCCGGCAGTACACGGGGCGCATAGTCACAATCACCAACGATAAAATATTCGATGAGCCGGTTTACAACTACACCCGAAATTTCCCCTATCTATGGGAGGAGATTCACATTCCCGTCCCCTACTCGGCCAATCGCAGAAAGGCGGAGGCGATTATTCTGAACGCGGCAAGAAAACACACGGTGCGTATCAGAGAGCTTGGTCAGCAGGATCTCGACGAGCTTCGAAGGCGCTATTTTCTGCGCACCCCCTACCTGATTCCTCGCGTATTCGTACGTATCACCGACAACTGGCTTAATATGAGCGTGCGCTTTGTGGTCCACGAGCACGGAATCCGGGAAGTTAAAGATGCAATGAGCCGGGAGATCATTGCAGGCTTTGAACGTTCGGGCATCGAGGTCGCCTCGGCCACCCAAAATATAGTCGGCCTTCCACCGGTGAAGGTGAATATTGATGGCCGAGACGATATCCATGCAAGGTCCGGCATAGGGTTATAAACGAAATCCCCGCGTATCGCCAGACACGTTGTACGGATCATTTCTGCACATCAGATCCTTCTGTTATTCCCCCGGCCCGGGGTATCTACCGGCAAAATATAATTTTGCGCACCCATTTCTTCGTACCCCCTATGTCCTTATATATCAGTATTTTATCTGATGCCGACGCGGTATTATCAATCAAAACTTGAAAACTATTTGACTCGGCCACAAAATTTTGTTATTTTATTATCGATATATTTTTATCTATATATTATTATCTATATAAACATATCGATAATTTGTGAGCGATAATAAAAAACGAGTGTGGTAGACCATATACAAAGAAGGTGAGGTTTATTATGGCAGAGAAGGTAAACGAGACCAAAAAAGAGACCACTGAGCTACAGGCTGCGCAAGTGGCTTTGCAGAAGTTTGAGTTTCTCGTCGAGCGCGTTGCGGCGGCTCAGGAGATCTATGCAGGCTTTTCTCAGGAGCAGGTCGACCGGATTTTCTTTAAAGCGGCTACGGCTGCAAACCACGAGCGAATCCGTCTGGCCAGGATGGCCCACGAGGAGACCGGGATGGGAATCGTGGAGGATAAGGTCATAAAAAACCATTTTGCCTCTGAGTTTATCTACAACAAGTTCAAGAGCGAAAAGACCTGCGGTGAGATTTACGTCGATGAAGCCGCGGGGATTATCAAGGTTGCAGAGCCGTTGGGCGTTCTTGCCGGGGTTGTTCCCACCACAAACCCCACCTCGACGGCAATTTTCAAGGCTCTTCTGGCGCTGAAAACCCGCAACGGGATTATCTTCTCTCCGCATCCCAGAGCCAGAAAATGCACCTGTGAGGCGGCTCGCGTGGTTTTAGAAGCGGCAGTCGAAGCCGGGGCCCCCGCCGATATCATCGGATGGATAGAAGAGCCGACGCTTGAGCTTTCCAACCGGCTGATGAGTCATCCGTCGATAAGCACCATCCTTGCCACCGGCGGACCGGGCATGGTCAAGGCGGCCTACTCCAGCGGTAAACCCGCTCTGGGTGTGGGGGCCGGAAACACCCCCGCCCTCATCGATGAAACCGCGGACATCCGTATGGCGGTAAGCTCGATTCTTATGAGTAAGACCTTTGACAACGGGATGATCTGTGCCTCGGAGCAGTCGGTGATTGCTGTCAAATCGGTGTACGAGAAGGTTAAAAAGGAATTTGTGAATCAAGGCGCATACGTTTTGACCTCCAAGGAAAAGGAAAAGGTTGGCAAGCTGATTTTTGCTGAAGGCCGGCTCAATGCGGCGATTGTGGGCCAGAGCGCCGAGAGGATCGCCTCGCTTGCAGGAGTGAAGGTCCAGCCTCAGACGAAGGTTCTTATCGGAGAGACAGAATCGGTGGAAGCGCTGGAGCCTTTTGCCCACGAGAAGCTCTCGCCGGTGCTTGCCCTCTATTGTGCGGACAGTTTCGAGGATGCGCTTGACAAGGGCGATGCACTCATCGAGCTTGGTGGTCTGGGGCATACCAGTGCTCTGTATACGAATCCGGAGAACTCGAGAAACATTGCCGCATTCGGCGCGAAGATGAAAACCGGTCGGACACTGATCAATTCGCCGTCGAGCCACGGGGCAATCGGTGATCTGTACAATTTCAGTGTCGATCCTTCGCTTACGCTGGGATGCGGCAGCTGGGGCGGGAATTCGGTCAGCGAAAACGTCTCGCCTCTCCATCTGCTCAATGTAAAAACAATTGCCAAAAGGAAAGAGAATATGCTGTGGTTTCGGGTACCCGAGAGAACCTATTTCAAACGCGGGGCGCTTAATGTAGCACTGGATGACATCGCGGGAAAGAAGAAGGCATTTGTGGTCACCGACCGTTTTCTTGCCGAAAACGGCTACTGCGATGATCTTTATAAGAAACTGCGCAATCTGGGCATAACCTACGAGGTCTATTCCGATGTGGAACCGGATCCTACGCTGAAAACCGCTCTTGACGGTGCGCAAAAACTCCGTAATTTCGGGGCGGATGTGATCATCGCCATAGGCGGAGGATCGCCCATGGATGCGGCGAAAATCATGTGGCTTCTCTACGAACATCCGGAATCGGATTTCAAGGATCTGGCCATGCGATTTATGGATATTCGCAAGCGTGTCTATCAGTTTCCCAAACTGGGTCACAAGGCGCTGTTTGTGGCAATCCCCACAACTTCGGGAACCGGTTCGGAGGTTACGCCGTTTGCGGTTATCACCGATGAGAAGACGGGTCAGAAGTATCCTATCGCCGACTATGAGTTGACGCCTGATATTGCGATCGTGGATGCGGATCTGGTTAAGGATATGCCGCCAAAGCTGACTGCCTGGTCGGGTGTGGATGCCTTGACTCATGCGCTCGAGGCGATTGTCAGCACGGTGAGCACCGAATTTACCACGCCGATGGCCATGGAGGCGATACATTTGCTGTTTGACCATCTGCCCCGCGCATATCGCAGCGGAGGAAACGATATGGAGGCACGTGAGAAGGTACATCACGCATCCAGCATGGCGGGCATGGCATTCAGTAACGCATTTCTGGGAATCTGTCACTCGATGGCGCATAAGCTTGGTGCCCGTTTCAAGCTGCCGCACGGTCTTGCAAACGCGCTGCTGATCACGGAGGTGATCCGGTTCAATGCCACGGATGTGCCGACGAAGATGGGCACCTTTGCTCAGTACAAGTACCCGGAGGCAAAGTCGCGCTATGCGCGCCTGGCGCGCTATCTGGATGTCGCAGGCAAAGACGATGATCAAAGCGTGGAGAATCTGATCGCGCATATCTCTGAGCTGAAAAACACACTCGACATCCCGGCATCCATCCGCGAGGCCGGAGTGGACGAGACCGAGTTTATGGCGGCGGTAGACAAGCTGGCCGAGGATGCCTTCGATGATCAGTGCACAGGCGCAAATCCCCGATATCCGCTAATCGGTGAGCTTAAAGAGCTTTACATTAAGGCTTATCAGGGCTAAAGCCGAAATAATCGGTTGTAACATAAAAAGGGTCTCCTGTACCGGTATGAGGCAGGAGACCCCTTTTTTGTACTCGCGTCGAGGGGTTCTGTTCGCATGAGCCAAACGCATCAGGAATACCAAATAAATCCCCCCGGGCTCATACGGATTTTATACCCTGCCCTTATTCTGAAATGCCGGCCAGGATATCCGAAATCGGTGGATTTCCTCTTTTCGCATAGATGATTTTTCCCTCTTTATCTATTACGTAGACAGTCCGTTTATTGAAAAACAACCCGTAAGCCCGGTATTCTTTGGCAACCTTGCCCTTCTCATCAACCAGCAGAGGAAACTGATAGTTTTGTTTTTCGGCAAATTGCCTGTGTGATTCAGCCGATCCGGGATTTACTCCGAAAACAACTGCATCCCGTTTCTGAAACGCAGAGTAATCGTCGCGTATTGCGCACAACTGCTGTGTACAGCCTGGAGTCTGATCTCCCGGATAAAATATTAAAACTACATATTTTTGTCCTTTGTAATCTTCGAGATTTATCGCTTTTCCGTTATGTGACCGCAGTGAGAAACCCGGCGCAGCATCTCCGACTGAAAGCATACCATCTTCTCCCCAACAGATCGTGGTGATTAAAAGGATAAGGAGTAATTTAAAGTTGTTCCTTTTCATGATTTCCTCTCATTTCAAACTCTTCTTGCTTTAAGCCGATATGCAAATGATGTGCCGACATCTGGGTCAATCTATTCGGCGCATATATGCTGTCGATCAGCTGCATATGTACTATTTTGTTCTGTATAAAAAACTG
>CAYQOU010000004.1:35082-75334 GCA_964419255.1 uncultured Fibrobacterota bacterium
CATATATGCTGTCGATCAGCTGCATATGTACTATTTTGTTCTGTATAAAAAACTGTACGCACCGTCCAGAAAAACACTTCGGATGATTTCAGGCAGCATTGTTGCCAGCTTTTTTTCAGAGAATTACCACAAAAGAGCGGCAGGGGAGAATACAAATGCAAACAGATACTCAGGTACAAGACAAATTGATCGAGGTTCGGGGGTTGAGTTTTCACTATCGTGAATGGGGAAATGCAGGTTTGCCTCCCGTGCTGATTTTTCACGGCATAACCGGACATGCCTGGGAGTTTGACCAGCTCGCCTCGGCATTGAGCTGTTCGTTTCATGTACTGGTGATTAGTCAGCGGGGACACGGCGCAAGCAGTTGGGCCGCGCAGTATTCACCCCATACGATGGCGGAGGATATTGCCGGACTTATAGATGCTTTCGGATTTGAACGGGTCCGCATAATCGGACATTCGATGGGAGGAGTCAACAGCTGGATCTATGCGGCGACACACCCGGAGAAACTGGATCGTCTGGTGCTTCAGGACATCACCCCCGATGTGATCACTTCCGATGATGTGGTCGCCGGTATGACAATGATTCTGCGGGAATATGCGCAGGCACACTATGCCGATCCACAGGAAGCGGTATCGTGGTATATGTCCGGGTCAAAGAAATCCAACCCCGGAAAGCTGCGGGAATTTGTCCTCAAAAACCTGGCAAGCAGTTCTGAGGGCATCTACACCTGGCGATTCGATGCGAAAGGTCTGCAAGGCTGGATAAAAAGCGCGTCCTCAGATCCGGAGATGCACTGGTCAGCACTTCGAAAAATAGTCTGTCCCGCACTTGTGGTGCGTGCCGGCAACAGTCATTTTACCGGACGCAATTCAGTCGAACGAATGGTACAAGCGCTGCCGAATGGACTGCAGGTTGAAATTCCGGGCTCCACTCATGACATACATATCGAGAGATGCGAAGAGCTGGTCGAGACCCTCTGCCGTTTTTTGACAGAATGACCAGGACGGCAAAGCCGGAAAATAAAGGATCAGATCAAGCAACTCGAACACAGAATTCACATGGAACAAAGACCACTATCGTTTGCTGCCCCCGATGATGCAGCCTGATGAGCTGAGACAGCATCTTAATGGCATAGGTCGCCCGTGATAAAAATGTAAAAGACCTAAAAAGTCAATCATTTACCCTTGACAAGGCGGTCTTTTATAATCGACAGGCTCACCCCGGCAGATGATGCAATGAGCGCGGTATGGATTATCTCTTACCGTCTCACCCCAACCACAAACTTGTGCGTTTCAGTTTTGTTTCTCTTCAGGTCATCGATTCTCAGCACCAGCTGATAGCTTCCACTGCCCACAATACGTCCCCTCAGGTTTGTACCATTCCATTCAATAATCGTTTCGATAGCCTGGGAAGCATCATTGTGGTGGAAAGACTCGTATAGAAGATGTCCAAGCGCATCGTACACCCTGATTTCCACCGTATAATTTATCAGCTCCGGGGCTTCCAGCAGTGGTATGACGTAAAACTTGATTGTCTGCATCAATGGATCGAATGGATTGGGGCCGATGAAAACCTTATACTCGACGGGAAGCGGCCGTATCTGCAGAGGGACCTTGCGATTACTGACATTTTGCTGGATGTTGTCCTGAAGGTCACCGACGCCGGCAAGTATATCTATGTTTACGGAATCGGTCTCAGAGGGATACTGCCCACCCATTGACTCAACCAGATATCGATAGGTATACCCATTCTCTCGTTCCAGGAACTGCAGATTCATAGCATAGGTGGTCTGATTCCGTTTGTGAAAAACAAATGGTGTCGCATAGTTAATCTCGTCAATGGCTTCTGAAAACCGAATCTGCAGTGTATCACGAAAATCCCCGGTGCGGACAGGTGAGGGGAGAAAAAGTGCAGAGGCTATAACCGGGGCAGCGCTGTCGCTGAGGTAGTCGCTCTGCAGGCTGTCCTCAAAGTTATCGAAAGACAGCATATATTGCATAACCGCTTCCGTGGACACATCGGAAGCCGCGGGAAAGAGACCGGTTGCAGACACAATTATCCGAGAGCTGTCGGTGGTATACGTAATGTTTTGCGGAGCAATCCTTTCCGATTGAGCTGTTCCACGGCTGAGAATAAGGTTAATCTGCTGCAGATCGGGTGGGACATCAAACTGGATGACCGCCTGATCGATATGCCCGTCAGCATCGGCATCATCATACCATCCGTATTGAGCGATCGGGGGTCTTGTGCGCAGCTGAATCGGCACCGGTCGATTGTCTGGATGTGCCCGATTCCTGACCATATCCCTCAACGATCCTGTTGCGATAATGCTTAGACTGTCTCCCTGCTGTGGAAACATGTCGGCTGTATTGTCCACAATCACCCCAATCGTATCGGAACGCTTGAAATAGGCCGCGACGTCCAGATCCAACGGAGTGCCGTCCGGTTTGGTTAACCGAAGGGTTGTTCCCATTACAGACACCTCAGAAACCAGCTCCGAAAACCGCAGTAACAATGTATCACTTCCCGCACTACGCCGCTCAAGCAGTATCGCTTCGGTAAGGAGAGGGCCGACACTGTCGTTTATCGTGAAATGCTGTTGCTCAAGCCCGGAGTTAAAGGCACCGTTGATGAAGCTGATTCCGAAAGATGTATCCGACGCAGTTGTCAGTCCCTCCGGAAATGGCTCCGGCAGGTAAACGGAAACATGGGTGGAGTCGGTTGAATCCAATACCATATGAATGGATTGAACGTTTCTTACATGAAGAGACGACCAGCACAGTATCATCGAATCGGGGGGAGCATCGAGGGGATCTTGAAAATAGACCTCCGCCCTGTCAACACGCCCGTAGCCGTTATCGGAAAAAAATGCCGCGGTCCGCACGGGGTTTGGTACCCTGCGCATGGGAACAATGAAAGTAATCACCCCCGACTGAGTGGGATCTTCGCGAAAGTAATAATTTATCCTGTACTCCCCCGCATCAAGCCCGACAATGGCGTTTGTATCGATAGTGACACTGCCTAACTCGTCGCTGACCAGAATACCGCCGTAAGAAGGTCCCGGCGGCAGCAGTTGTGGCGTTTCCAGGAGTGGGCCGCTGAGATAAAAATCCACCTGCGCCTCCACCGTATCGATTATCTCATCCTGCCCGCATGCGTAGTTGCCCTGTGATCGCTTCTGATATATGTCATAGCGCACGCCATCGGCCCGAACGTCTCTTTCGTAAAAAAGTGTACTGTTTGTCCTGAGATTCAGTGATGTGACCATACGAAAGTTTGATCCGCAGCAGTTACGTTCGGCAAAGAAGAGTTTGAAATTGTAAGTGTTTCCTTCCACGAGTCCAAGCGTATCAAGATCGACCGATCCTTCCAGCGGGCCGTGAATACCTCCCAGATCCACTACCAGTTGACTGTCGATAAACACCCACACATCATCGTCACCACGAAAGTAGAAGGTCTGTCCGGGAGTATACTCGAACTGCGCGGAGATTTCCATGGTAAAATGGTAATTGTTTCCGAAATAGTTTTCATCATCGATATTATTCGGATTCTGATAGTGAGGATTTCTGATCGTCTCGGCATCATCCAAATACAGATAATCATTTGCCGGAAAGAAAGAGGCATCATTGATCTCGAACAGGCCTTCATCGTTTTTATGCATAATCAGATTATGGCAAAACTCGTTGGTATAGCCATTATCCATTGTTTGAGTGACAAACCAGTCGTCAAGGGAAGAAAAACACCGATTCACCGGCTCAAGCGCAACCGGCTTACCGGTTGGTCCCAGACGATCCTCTATATATCCGGCAAAATGATCGAGACATTGAGGCTCATTCCCATCATCATCAACCATCGTACTCAGTTCGAAATCGGGATGAAGCATGCTGATATCGCGCAGGGTTGCCCCAAGATATATGAACCCGCATTCGCCGGTGATTTCCGGAAACACAGCCTGGGAAACCGGCTCCTGATTATCGGGGGATGCGAACAGCCAGACAGTGTCGGATGTTTCAAACTGTACTCTCAAATCTATGTAAGCCCCGTCCTGCAGGCCAGCCAGGGAATAAAAGGAGCTGTCGGCGGGATTGAAAAATCTCACCTGTATATTTTCGGTAGCCTCATCGAAAAACGTGTAGCTAAACCATCCGCAGTACTCCGTCTCAAGCTTCATCGATTCGATGCTCGAATCCGGCATGAGCACCCGTGGATTACCGATATCCCAGGGAGTTAAAAAGAAGAGAGTCTTGCTGGGAGGAGGCACAAATTCGAAAACCGGAAGAGAATCCGGATCGGGAACCCTGATCCAGACATCCTGGGCCGTGGGGTGCTGGGCGAATATGTCTTGAAGTATCATCTGCTCCTCGCCCCCCTGATATGTATGATCCTGCCGGCGCGGAGCGGTACTCAAAAATTCGATACGTTGTTCGGAATCTGTGGTCAGCTGGTTTAGTGTATATGAGTACCACCCACCTCCTTCATACTCCATCGATGTACCCGGATACCATCCGGTCTCACTGGAGATGATATAAATTTCTTCTTCCGGACGCTCGTCTGCCCATGGACTAAGAAAATGAACGGTAATTTGTGCGAAGGAAGCACATGCTGCCATCAAGACTGAGAGAAAGGCAATATTAACCGGTACGACTCTGTTTCGAGCAATGCAATTTACTAATCGATTCATCCCCACCCCGAACCATTGCTGGTTTAATCCCCCTGGATATGTACTATGTGCAGCTTAACTGCTTTAAAGGTATAGCTTCTTACTTTAACGCTTAACGTGCCGCTGTGAATTTCAGACGGTATGTCATAATATAACGCTAAATGCAAAATTTACTTTCTATTTTTGGAAATTATTGTATCCTAACACCTAACATATTTTATTGTTATAAAACTGCCGGCTGCGCGCCGACCTAAGGCATTTATCTTCTGTTCTGAAAAAGCTCACCGATGTTTACCATCCGGAGCGTTGTGCAGACTGGTCGGTTCCGGACTGTGCCGATACCCTGCCCATATTCAAGCCCCCTCTGATTTTGGCGCCTTTTATTGGCCTCACCGACACTCTAACCTTTCGCACATTCTCTTTCATGACATATTTTAACCTTTCTGTTTCAACACAAGTTATGCGGCTCTGATGGGATGATTCGTGCAATCCCCTTTAGGGCGTGAGGGTTGAAGCGATCGCGCGCAATACCCTCAGGGGTATTTTCAAGATTGCTAACTCCCTAATGCCCAAGGCGTTAGCCAATCGCAGCAAGAGAATCACACAGTTTTTTATTCGTCCCGGCCCATAAAAGTTTTTTAGGTAATAAGGGTGCTTATGGTTACAAAAGATCTCATTCGGGCAAATATCAAAAATTGCCTCGATACTGTTTCTTTTCTTCCCCTGCCCGGGCCCAGACAGGGAAAGGTACGGGATTCATTCGATCTTGGCGATAAACTGGTACTGGTCACCACCGATCGGCAGAGCGCATTCGATCGTATTCTGGCCCTTGTGCCATTCAAAGGCCAGGTTCTCAATCAGGTGAGCGGTTTCTGGTTTGATCAAACCCGTGATATCGTACAAAATCATGTTATCGCGTTACCCGACCCCAACGTAACGGTTGCCAAAAAGTGCACCCCTTTTCCGATCGAGTTCGTGATGCGTGGATATTTGACCGGCTCAACATCCACCTCTGCCTGGACTCTTTACGCCAATGGTGCCCGCGATATCTGCGGAAACATCCTTCCCGATGGCATGACAAAAAACCAGAAATTCGAAAAACCGATTCTGACTCCCACAACAAAGAGCCAGAAGCATGATGAATCGATATCGGCCGAAAATATTGTTAAACAGGGGCTGATCGATCAGAAAACCTGGGACAAGCTCACTGAGATTGTTTTTGCCCTCTTTGAGAAAGGGCAAAAGATTGCCCGCGAGCACGGTCTGATATTGGTCGATACGAAATATGAGCTGGGAACGGATGAAAATGGAGAGATCATTTTAATCGATGAAATCCACACACCGGATTCATCCCGCTATTGGCTTGCCGACAGTTACGAGGAGCGATTTGCCACGGGTAAGGAACCGGAGAATATCGATAAGGAATTTCTTAGACTGTGGTTCCGGGAAAACTGCGATCCCTATAACGATTCTGAACTGCCTGCTGCGCCCGAGGAGCTTATCGTCGAGCTATCCAGCAGGTACATCAGGTTGTTTGAGATGATAACCGGAAAAGATTTTCAACCTCCCGCCGCTGATACGCCGATCAAACAGCGTCTGCAGCAGAATCTTGCGGATCTGGGCTAAGCGGATAATCAACTGTCGAACATATTTTTTTGCAGATAAACTACTTTTTTAAAAAATAGGCCTGATAAGTTCAGGTCGCTGTATTACAATTACATACATGAAGAATTCGTGTTCGGATGAACGGATAATCGGAATTTCTTCTTGATTTGTTGCCAGGATCATATAGAAAGGATCAGCCGCATGGCTAAAGCGCAAGATGTGATGTCTACGATTGTGAGTTTGAGTAAACGTCGTGGTTTCATTTTTCAGTCTTCGGAAATTTATGGTGGATTGAATGGGTGTTGGGATTATGGTCCGCTGGGAGTAGAACTTCTCAACAACATCAAACAGGCATGGTGGCGTGAAATGACCTACAGGCCGGATGTTGAAGGCATCGATGCAGCCATACTGATGCATCCGAGGGTCTGGGAAGCCTCCGGCCATGTGAGCAATTTTACTGATCCGATGGTCGACTGCAAAAACTGTAAGGCTCGTTTTCGGCTCGATCTTCTTCTGGAGGATCTTTCTCTGAAAAACAAAAAGAAGGTTCTTCGGGCAATTGATCCCGAAAAATACGGAGGGCAGCAGAGCACCGATACGATAGATGATGCCTTTGCGACACTCGCTACAAATGAAGCCGAGGCCGGTAAAATAGTCCAGCAATATGTCACCTGTCCCTCCTGCGGCCAGAAAGAAACATTCACAGAGGCACGTCAATTCAACCTGATGTTCAAAACACATGTCGGACCGGTTGCGGATGCCGGCTCGGCCGTATACCTGCGTCCGGAAACCGCTCAAGGTATTTTTGTCAATTTCCTCAACGTACTCAACTCTACCCGCCAGAAACTTCCCTTCGGTATCGCACAGATAGGAAAAGCGTTCAGAAACGAGATCAACACCAAAAATTTCCTTTTCCGGACCCGTGAATTCGAACAGATGGAGATGCAGTATTTTGTCACGCCGGGAGAAGAGGATAAGTGGTTTGATTACTGGCGTGAAAAACGTATGAACTGGTTTATCCAGCTTGGCATGGATAAAGACAAACTTCGCTGGCACAAACATGACAAACTTGCCCACTATGCGAAGGCCGCTTTTGATATAGAATTTCTCTTCCCCTTCGGATGGGGTGAGATTGAAGGCATTCACAGCCGCACGGATTTTGATCTCTCCCGTCACGAGGAGTTTTCCGGCAAGAATCTAAAATATTATGATGACCTGAAGAAAGAACATTATGTGCCGTATGTGATAGAAACATCTGTCGGGGCAAGCCGCTCGCTGATGGCTTTTATTACCGCGGCCTACGCCGAGGAGGAGGTGGAATCAGCAAAGGGCCAGATGGAAAAACGCACGGTCCTTAAGTTTCACCCTCGTATAGCGCCCATGAAAGCGGCGATACTGCCTCTTGTCAACCGTGACGGTATGGATGAAAAGGCTAAAAAGCTGTTTGAAGATTTACAAAAAAACTGGCGTGTTTTCTATGATGACTCCGGCGCAATCGGACGGCGTTATCGCCGGCAGGATGAAATCGGCACGCCTTACTGTCTGACAGTTGATTCGCAGACGCTGGAGGATCGGACCATCACCGTGCGGGACCGCAACACCATGCAACAGCAGCGAATCCCGATTGACAGTGCGAAGCACTATCTGATGGAAAACCTGTAGGGACAGCTATATACCTGCATAGACCATAAGAGGCGGCACTCCCCTCTTATGGCAACTGGTTGCAGTTTTGTAAAAGATGTGAAAGCACCGAACTTTTTTAACGGGATCTGATGTATGAATGTAAATGTGGTGATGGGCGGACCGTCAGCTGAACACGAGATTTCTCTGGCCACCGGCAGAGGGGTTCTTCAAAATATCGATCGCAAAAAGTACAATGCCCGTGCAGTGGTCATAACACGCGACAGCAAGTTTTATTACTGCACTTCCGAATCAGTCCCTACCCCCCAAGCCCTGGAAGACCCGGCATCTTC
Organism: uncultured Fibrobacterota bacterium; assembly: GCA_964419255.1. Lineage (GTDB taxonomy): Bacteria > Fibrobacterota > Chitinivibrionia > Chitinivibrionales > CAYFVL01 > CAZPHU01. The sequence goes on from CAYQOU010000004.1 coordinate 43,324, forward strand.
CCCGGATTTTACCGGCCCAGTCGAAATAACCCAGTCACATTCAATCTGGCAGGACTGTGATGTAGCCTTTCTGGCTTTACACGGAGAGTTTGGGGAGGATGGTCAGTTCCAGGGTTTTCTGCAAACCATAGGAGTGGCCTATACAGGCTCTGGGGTCTATGCCAGTGCAGTAGGAATGAATAAAGTCACTATCAAACAGCTGTGCGAGAAATTCGGCTTAAGTACTCCACCCTATACTGTTATCACAAGCGCCGACCCTGTCCAGCAAATCGATCATTTGATAAAAGAACATGGCTTGCCCTGCTATGTCAAATGTCCGCAATCGGGTTCCAGCCGCCTTATGGGACGAGCCGGATCGCGTGAGGAGTTGCGCAGTCTCCTTGAGGAGTTTCGTGACCAGTCAAGAATCATTCTTGTGGAGCGTGCGATCTGCGGGGATGAATACTCTTGTCCGATTCTCTCGCGTGCCGACGGCACGCTTACGGCTCTTCCACCGATACTAATCCGTCCGGTAAAGGGTACATTCTTCGATTATGAAGCTAAGTATACCAGCGGAGCGTGTGAAGAGATCGTTCCTGCTCCCTGTTCGCAAGATTTGACTAAACGCATCCAGGACACCGCGGCTGCGGTTCATACTTTTCTTGGATGCAGAGGCCTCTCCCGCACCGATATGATACACTCCGACAACACTCTCTATGTACTGGAAATAAACACCTTACCCGGTCTGACCGGCACCTCTCTTGCGCCAAAATCGTTTTCCGCCCGGGGCGGGACATATACCGAGCTTCTGGACATCCTTATCCAGAATGCTCTATCCGACAAAGGACAGAAATGAATCAGTGGTTTTTAGGCATAGATACATCATCTACGGAGTTGGGGATTGGTCTGCTTCTTGAGGGCAAGCCGGTCGCGGCCTTCAGTCGATACCTACGTAATTCACATGCCGAGCATATCACCGACGGAATTTCTTTCATGCTTAAAAACAACAAAATTGCCCCCCAGGATATCACCGGGGCCGGCATAACCGTAGGTCCCGGCTCGTTTACCGGGTTGCGAATCGGCATTTCCTTTTTCAAAGGACTTTTCCTGACCAGGCAGATTGCCGTGCATCCGGTTTCGTCTCTGGAGGCCATTGCCATGGGATGGCACAGCCATAAAGCAAATATAACCGCAGCGCTTGACGCACGCAACGATAAGGTTTTTGCCGCCAGGTTCCACAGGAGTGAAAACATCATCGAACGTCTGACGGAGGATGTTCTTATGCCCGCAACCGATTTTCGTGCCCTGATCCATGACGGCGATATTGTTTTAACCGATACGCTTGGATATGCACGAAGCACCGTTTTTTCTTTTCTGGAAAACCGTCCCGAACATTTCGCGCTCGAGCGTTTTTCACTGCAAAGGGGGTTGGCTGCAGCTAAGTGCGCCTGGCAGGCGCAAGTCGATGGTATGCCGGCAGTAGATATTCAGAAGCTGTTGCCCAGGTATTTACAGGAATCGGCAGCTCACCGTCGTAAAACCTCGCAGGAAAAGTATTAGTGCTCATGTCGACAGGAATTGCAGCAGCCATCATAAGCCAGGGTATAATCATACTCGTATGTATCGGCATCATTTTGCGTCTTATGCAGTCGCGACGCATAAAACAAAGCAAACACCAGCTCGAATCCACATTCGATTCGATCGACTCCCCTACCGCCATTATATACGATTCGTTTGTCATCCAGCGAGTCAACAAAGCCTATGCAGCGATGATCGGAAAGGAATATAAAGAGATCATCGGGCGCAAATGCTATGAGGTGTTGCGGGGCAGAAACAGCTGCTGTAACGACTGTCGACTAATGGAAACTCTTAAGACGGGCAGACAGCAAAACGTTGCGACATCAGTCCATCCGACATCCGATCAACGTGTCGTGTCCTTTACCTTTTACCCCTTCTCGGGAACCTCGCAAAACGGCCGTTTAGTAGTTGAACATATCAGAGATATCACCGAGCTGGAAAACATCCGAAGTGACCTTGAGCGTCAAAACGAAATGCTCGCCAACACGACGTCTATCTTGACTAAAGCAAAAATGGAAATGGATGAGAAACTTGACCTTGCCCGTCAGGTTCAACAAAGTACGCTTCCCGAAAAAGCTCCAAGCGTCAAAGGGCTCAAAATAGCACATATCTATCATCCCGTCGAAGCCGTTGGTGGGGATGTGTACGATTTTGTGCCTTTCAGTGAAGGACGCGTGGGAATATTTATCGGGGATGCATCCGGTCATGGCCTCGCCGCGGCCCTGGTGAGCACGATTTCAAAAATGTCTCTTTTCAGTCACACGCGACAGGAAATCGGTGCAGCAGCTTTGCTGGAAAACATAAACCGTGACCTGTATGGCAATCTGCACGAAAGAGCAGTGGGACAGTACCTTACCTGCTTTTGGGGAATGTTTGACTACCATGACAATAGCTTTACCTATGCACGGGCCGGCCACCCCCGGCCGATTGTCATTCGATCCGACGGCCGCTGCATACAGCTGGATGCCGCTGGAACTTTTGCTGGAATTCTCGAAAACACACGCTACGAGCAGAAAAAATTCTACTTCCAGAAAGGCGACAGATGCTTTCTCTGCACGGATGGGATCTACGAGGTTAATAAAAAAAACGAGACCAAAACCGAAATGCTTGGCTACAGACGATTCGCGGAGATTGTAGCCTCCGTCAATGAAGAATCATTCAACAATATACTCCCCGCGCTTCGAAACCGCCTGTCGGATTTCGAGTATGATGACGATTTTACGGTGATCGTATTCGAAGTAACCGAAGACAGACCTCAAGATATCACCGAGAATTTTCCTGGATTTTATCCCAAAGATGATATAGCTCTTTTCACTGTTGATTCACAGGAAACCGTAGATCATGTCATTGATCCCCTCTCACGTCATCTGGTCCATAACGGCTATTTTAAAGACGATATCAGAAAAATCGAACTGTGCATAAATGAACTGGTATCAAACGGTATCGAACACGGCAACAAAAATGCCCGGAGTAAAAAGGTTACCGTTGCGTATACCGTCTCCGCCGCGGCTGTAAAAATTTGTGTCGTAGATGAAGGTGCAGGATTTAATTTACATGCGATTCCCGATCCTACCCGTCCGGAAAATATTACCCGGGAAGGTGGCAGGGGTGTGCACCTGTTACGCACCTTTGCGGATGAATATGGACAAAACTCCACGGGCAATGGTATTTACTTTATAAAGCTGAATAAAGCCAAATCGTGAGAATAGACCATGAATACATTTTTCTACATTTTCAGCATTCTCCTCTGCTCTGTGTCGTTTTCTTTGGCCCGCCAAACTACGCAGCAAGATAGCGTTTCTGATTCCGCTCACGCGAATACACCCAGGCAGACGCATGCAAAAACACCAGAGTTGCTCGATTCCATCCCTGTGGCGCATCAAACTCTTACCGATACTGTCGAGGATACGCTTTACGAAGAATCCGTGCAGCAGGAGCCGATCCCCCGTTCGGTTTCCCCCATGGACAGTATACCCACCACCGGTAGTGAAGCAAAAAAGCAATACTACGACACACTCTCTTCACCTCTGCCGGATACGGCTTATGACGATACCCTTCGATTTCTTCAGACAGACACAGGGAGTAGTGATGAGCAAAAGTCGGAACGTCCCTATCTTGATACGACAATTCAGATGTGGCAGCACCCTTTCTGGACTATGGGTGTGGGATGGTCACTTGGAGGCATGCCGTTTTTTGAAACATGGCAAGATGGCCTTCCCGATTCAAGTATGATGTTTGTCTCCCAATCCGATACGGTAACCAGTCAGATCGATGTGAAGGAGGATTTCGCCACCTATCATACTACTTTTCCCCTGTCAGTCGCCTATCATATCCCCACCGATACTCTTCGGTCGATGTCGGTTGAGATTATGGCATGGACAACTGGTAAGCGTTTTGAGGCTGTCTGGGAGGATAGCTCGGTAAAATATATGGAGGTTGGTGAAACTATTCGTCTATGGAACCTCGAAATCGGTGCCAATTATTTCCTGAGAATTCCCGATCAGTTTTTTTCTATTGATGAAGTGGACCGCACCTACTTTACCATCGGAGCATTTGTCGCACCGATACCCATTTTGGTTTACAATAGTCAGCAGCAGGGTATAGCTGCAGGCCCCGGCGAAGACTACACCTTCATTGGCAAAGGTGTCAGCTGGCGAGCCGGACTCCGTGCCATGCGTGAAGTGGAGAGAGGGCGCGGCATAGAGGTTAGCGTGTTATATCAGGGACACTGGCTGGGCGGGTTCAGGGATGGCGACATACCGCTGAAGACCAGAATTTTTAACCCCGGCAGCAATGATGCCGATGAAGAAGTTTCGTTTGTTGCACACCGATTCACCCTTCTTATCCGGCTTCTTTTTGGAAAAAGATATTCCACCGAGTTTTAACAATGACCGATATCTCTGCCGTCTATAAGATCCTGAAAAAAGAATTCGAACAACATCACACGCCTGTAGTGGATCTGATTCAAGCCCAGACAAAAGATCCCTTCAAGGTACTGGTGGCAACAATTCTGTCAGCGCGGACTAAAGACAGCACGACGGCTGAGGCGGTAGGCAGATTGTTCGTAGCTGTATCGACACCAAAAGATCTGCTCTCCATAAGCACTGAAAAGTTGGAGAATCTCATCTATCCGGTTGGATTCTATAAAAACAAGGCACGTTTTCTCAAACAACTGCCGATTGCTCTCCAAAATCTATTCGGCGGTCGTATCCCGCACACAGTGGAGGAGCTGATAAAACTCCCGGGGGTGGGTCGAAAGACCGCGAATTTGGTCGTAGCGGTCGGCTTCAACAAACATGCAATCTGCGTTGATGTACACGTGCATCGCATCACCAATCGACTGGGCTATATAAACACAAGAATTCCTCTGGAAACAGAAATGCGGCTTCGTGAAAAGCTTCCAAGAAAATACTGGATTTCATTCAATTCTTATCTGGTTTCGTTTGGTCAGAACACCTGCACTCCCATTAATCCCCATTGTGACATCTGTCCAATATATGAGCATTGCGCCCGAGTCGATGTGAAAACCAGATATGCCCGATCCGCGTAGCTGACCAAAAAACAAAAGGTACCGATATCAGCCTACAGGGGGAAATCTTCTGTAAGTAAGTTCGAGCTTATGCGCGCCGATTCGTAGATGGTGGGCAGTCCGGAGCCGGGATGAGTTCCTCCGCCAACAAGATAGCATCGTTTTACTTCCTCGAACCGATTTCTGGGACGAAAATAAAGCATCTGAGTCAGATTATGACCAAGATTGAAGGTAGAGCCCAAAAAGAGTGCATAGGATTTCTCCCAGTCGACAGGTGTGACAATTTTTTCTTCAACGATATGACTCTCCAGATCGGACATCGATGTACGAGCGGCGATGCGTTGGATAATCTTGCTACGGTAATAGGCTACCAGCTCGGGGCTCCACTCTACCTTACCCAGCATATTGGGGACGGGAGCAAGAACGTAAAGTGCCGAATGTCCGGCAGGAGCCAGCGTGGAGTCGGTGATACTTGCGTTACGCACATAAATTGACATATCCCGGCTCAGAGTATGACCATTGACCACCTCTTCGATGTTTCGCTTGTAGTCATCGGCAAAAATGATATTATGATGTGGTTCATTATAACAGGTATCCAACCCCAGGTAAAGCATGAAAGTAGAGCAGCTGTAGCGGCTTTTCATAAGTTTCCGGGGGGTATACTTTCGAATCACACCAGGCTCAAACATATGTTGCATGGCATGGCCGAAATCTGCATTTATAACTATGGCATCGGCATGAATTTCGTCGCCACTATCCAACTGTACTCCATAAGCCGAATTGTTTTTTGTCAAGATTTTTTTCACCCGTGTACCCGTATGAATATAGGCACCATCCTCCTGAGCAGCTTTGCCCATAGCTTCGGATATTGAGCACAGTCCACCTCGAACATGCTCGATTCCATAGGCACGCTCGACATAGGGTATGAGGGTAAAAAGCGCGGGGCACTGCCATGGAGACATACCCAGGTATTTTGCCTGAAATGTGAAAGAAACGCGCAGTGTATCCACGTCAAAGTAGGTACCCAGCTCATCAAAGAGACTTTTGCCGATGGACAGATGCGGAAGTGCTCGCAACAGTGGCTTGGAAAACATCGAAGATGGGGTCGAGTAGTCCCGCTGAAGGCAGGGATACATAAGATCGTACCGCCTTTTTTCCCGTTTAAGAAAATTATCCAATCCATTTTCCTGTCCGGGGAAATGTCGTCTTATTGTCTGTTTCATCGTCTCTGAATCACTGCTGGAGTCAAACTGCTTATCGACGAAAGAAAGACGATACATAGGCTCGAGATTGGTGAAGGAGAGGTAGTCTTCGGCTCTTCTGCCCGCCGCCTCAAACATTTCTCGAAGAACAAACCCCATCATCAGGAATGTGGGGCCCAAGTCGAATCTATAGTTGGATTGCTGAAGCAGGGAATTTCGCCCGCCCAGGTAGTTTTCTTTTTCAAAAACGGTTACGGTGTAGCCGCGGTGAGCCAGAATCATGGCCGCGGTAATTCCACCGGGCCCTGCTCCAATGATAATGACGCTTTTTCCAGCCATGCACCGACTCCATGCGTTTGAGTATCCGCCTCGCTACGAATCAACTATTCTATCAATGAGCGTGCCACATCCTCCACATTCACCATGTAGAATCAGCGCACCGTCATTTTCTGAAACTCCGTGGCTGGCCAGGTGAGTCATTTTCTGGCATTTTCTGCAGTATCCATTCTTTAATAACAGGCCTCTTACATGAGTGGGAATGGCTTCCCAACGCCGACGTGCCCGAGCAATACCCTTGGCTGAGCGCTTTTTGTCGTTTGGGAATGGAAGAATAACTGTCATATTTTTCCTGAACCGTTTTTCTCACTGCTTATTTAATGGGCATCTTTCGCAATAATCGCCTGCACATCAGACAACAAAGCGTTTTTTTTCGAATGAGGTTATGTTTTTTGTGTCCTGATCCCTTGATCCTTTGTGTCCGGACTTTTTCGGATTTAGGTATATACATAAATCTATTTTTTGACTTCCCATATTTGCGGGCGAAAAACAAAAAAGGCGGCGGCCTGCCGAGATTTTTCAAATCCACCCACTCAAATCGGTTTTGATCACACTATCATGTCCTGAAAGTTTTATTACTCGATTTTGGATTTGCATAAGTGGTTCAAAAACTGTACAATTAGGTAAGTTTCATATTCCCCCTACCGATGCATCCGCATCGGATTTGAAAAAAAACTCAATACGTATCCAGGTATTTCGATTGATCGGCAAATATGAATATTGTCTTCGTGAATCCAGAATATCCCTCTCTCTCCGGTTTAGGTCATGGTGGAATCGCGACCTATATCTACAATATGGCAAACGCCTGCGCCTGCCAGGGGCATTCGGTGCATATCCTGGCCAGAAATGGAACTATTCCCGACCCCCTTCAGGCGGGGGTTCAGTTTCATGAATTTGGTCATATTGCGGTTAAAAGACCACTGTCTTACCTGAATCGGTTTCGTCAGGGTGACATTTACTGGGAACAGTGCTGCTCCAAAGCCATACGCAAGCTGCTCCTGAGACTGCATAGCGTACAGCCTGTCGATATTGTCGAAGTGCCGGAGTACGGCGGCCTTGCTCATGAATTGTCCGGCACTCTTCCATTTCCCATAGTGATCCACTTCCATACACCAACTCAGTTGATCGACAACTTAAATGCCACTCACCCCTCCAGGCATCGCAAACGCTTTCATGCATTTGAGAAAAAGGCCTGCCTGAAAGCGCACGCATTTAAGAGCCCCAGCTATGCCTTACGTCAATACGTACACACCCGGATGGGAATACCAGACAGGCAGATAACCGTCATTCCTACCCTTATGTCCACCGACGAGTTTGATTGCATCGAGAAAACCAAGCCTGATGAGGATAGGATCGAGATTCTGTTTGCAGGAAGGCTTGAACGACGAAAAGGGGCTGAGCTTCTCGTGCAGGCGACAGATGATATTCTCAACATCGATGCCCGAATACACTTGACCATAGCAGGTGAGACGGAACTGAGCGCGTCCAACTCCTATCGCGACGCTCTGGAGAGAGCCCCTTCACCGCAAAATCGCGGACGTTTATGGATATTGGGCCCTCTCGATCGAAAACAGGTACTTACCCTGTATTGCCGTTCTTCCATTTTTCTGATGCTCTCCCCTTTTGAGAATGCACCAAATGCGCTTTTAGAGGCGATGTCTGCTCGCCTGCCCATAATCACCACCGATGGCGGCGGAAATGTGGAGTGCATAACCCACCGCCGCAATGGGCTTGTTTTTCCGCCAACAGACAAGGCTTTGCTGATAGACCACATAAGGGAGTTGATTGCGGATCCCTGTTGCGCCAGAAAATTTGCCGGTCAGGCATATGAGGATGTGAAAACGATCTACAACCCGCAAACAGTTGCCCAAAAGACCATCACGTTTTACCGAAAGGTTGCACAGGCGGCATGAGACTTTTTTTGCGGATTCTGACAGCTTTGCACAAATCGGGCACAACAACTCCCAGGCCCCGGAGGCAGCACCATGATAGATGAGGGCTCACGGCTGATAAGAAACTCTTTTGTCAATCTTTTCAATAAATTTTTCACGATATCAACCAGCTGGATAATATCCATCTGGGTGGCACGTCAGCTGGGGCCCACTCATTACGGGATTTTTACCCTTATTCTGTGGTTTAACGGCATTTTCACCTGGGTGATTGGTATGGGGCTTACTCATGCTGTAACCAAATATATTGCAGAGTATAAGGGACGTGATGAACAGCAGGTTTTGGGAAGTATAGTATGGTTTGTTTTGAAAATAGAATTGACTTTTTCGGCCATTGTCACCCTTCTGCTGATTGTTTTTCGATCGCATGTGGCCGATTATTTCTTTTCCCCTTCCGAATCATTTTATTTCCTTATTGCGTTTCTGGGAATTGTTCCGGGAATCATTACCGCGATTTTTTCTTCGGCCGTAGAAGGAATTCAGAAATTCGAATACTTTGCCTATGCGAACTTGATTTTTACCCCCCTATCCTTTCTCAGCAAGGTGGTGGTGCTCTGGATGGGTCTTGGAATCGAAGGAATACTAATCGTAATGGTAGTTTTTTCTTTTGTAAACACTTTTTTTTATATATCCGTTTTACGCAAGGAAGGTATTCTTGCTCGCCCCGCAGCTCCACTGGGTAAGAATATAAAAAAACGTATATGCAAGTACAACGCCAGTGTGCTTGCCATAATTTTATGTGATAAAATAATCTGGGATAAGAGTGAGAATTTTTTTCTCGGTCGTCTCTGCAACGCTTCCCAGATTGCTTTTTACAACCTGGGCTTTAACATAGCCAACAAGTTCACATCGATTTTACCATCCACCCTCTGGAGAGTCCTTTTCCCGGCCATGAGCAGCTATTTTGGTTCAGGGGATCAGCTCCGAATGAAACGGCTTTTTTATCTGGCCATACGCTATATCGCCTTCGTTTCGTTTCCGGTTGGTGTTGGTGGCGCAATTCTGGCCTACCCGATTATTCACCACCTCTATGGACATGAGTTTATCGGCGCACAGCGTGCCCTGCAGATTCTCTTTTTGACCTCCATAATAACAAGCCTCAGCAACCCGGGCTCTGCGATTCTTTACGGATACGAGCGACAGTCGGTTATCTATAAAATTGGTATCGCTTTAGCCGCCCTCAACATCTGCCTGGACATTTTACTCATCCGTTCTCACGGAGCAACAGGTGCAGCCATTGCCTATTCTGTTACCACTCTTTTGGGAGCAATCATCGGCACAACATATACCTGCAAACTGATGAAGCTGCAATTTCCCTTTGTGTTCATTTTCAAAGTAGTACTCTCGACGGTTCTAATGGGATCGGTCATGCGCATAATTACCGTGTACAATCATGAAATCTCAGGGCTTTTTGCGGCGATTGCCGCAGGGGCGATTACCTACCTGGTGAGTTCTCTTTGTCTGGTGTCTGTCGAGATGGAGGACTATCAGTTGCTGAAAAGCATAGAGGCCATCTTACCGGGGAAGTGTAAAAAGATTATATCGGTGCCGATCCGTCTGCTTGCTCAATGCAAAAACGAACCTGCCCCGATCAACAAACTCCACCCGGGCCTGATTCCTAAGAACCCAGATCGAACCACTTGACTATTGCCCACAGAGAAGGATCGGATGGATCTTCTATCATGTAGAAAACCTGTTTACCTATGTCGAAGGTGATAACTACGTTCTTGCTCGGAGCGCTGATCTGCAACTGAGCCCTTTCGGCGACCACCTCCGCGGAGATCGTGTCAATTTTCGTGTATTCAGTTCGTGAACTGTCTGTGTATATCGTATCTGTTATGTACGTAACATGCCTGGCCTCAAGAGAGGGGAAAAAGCTGATACGGTCGGCCTGCGCAAAAAGGTTCTGATGACCCTGCCGCTCCTTATCATAGCCCCAGTAATGAAATCTGTCCTGATGAGTGTTTCGGTGGATTTCCGGATAGTGATTGATTTCTTCGCCCAGGGATGTATCAATTTTTACATTTGCCCGTACACTGAGTATCGAATCGGCTGAGCCCGGTGCAGTATAAAAACGGAATTGAGATTCGATAAATAAATCGGTGAACAAATCCAGACGCTTGTGTTCGTAAGCTGTCGCAAGCTGGCGAATAACTCCCTGGGGAGTCGACCGAAACCCACCCGCCCTTACAGGCTCCCCCGTGGAAACGAAAAAAGGATTTTCGCATGCCGTGATCAATACCATAACCAGAGAAAGAAGATAATTTCGAAATTCTGTAACCGTCACCGATTAATTCCTTTTGTACTCCGGATGAAAGATAGAATGTTCAGAAAAACCGTCCTTAAACGTAAATATAACCCATTTATTCTGAATGAAAATCAGTCGAAAAGTGGTCTTGGCCTCAAAATAATCGTAATCGTCACCAACATATGCCCAGACCATGTATGCGGGGTTAATGGAGATAGTATCCCTCGGCTGAAAAATAATGCTGTCCCTGGTAGAATCCGGCTCCCACTCTATACGTATGCTGTCGAACTCCGTATATATGCTGCTGAGGTGGTCAAGGAATCTGTCTTTTTTGAAGGGCCTGTTATTGTTGCTAAGGTATAGTGAATCCGAATCAAAAAACAGCTCTGTATACTCCAGGTCGGAAAAATGAATATGGGTATTCGAAACGATTTGATTAAATCGAAACGGGTCGGTGAGTCCCGGTGTATTCTCACCGGGTTTTTCGGGCTCATTGGGCATGAATAACCCACATCCGCTGGTAAAGCCTGTGATCAGAATTAAACAAAACACACTGTACTTCATAGTTAAAAGACCGTTTCAAAAGTAAAACTGACATCCCAGAAATCATCAGCAATATTATCTATACTACGCCTGATATGCCCTGTCAAGGTGACGCTTTTTCCCAAATACACAGGTTGAGGCACGATGATATTAAAACGGATAAAAGGCCCGGCGAAATAGCCCGCTCCTAAGTCGTTAATTATGTACTCTCCATTCCGAAACTCCCTGAAATAAACATCTCGAAACTCACAGCCGCCCCTGATTTTGAAATATTCATTTATTAGGCAATCAGCAGTAACAATAACCGTCTGATCGGTTGATTTATACTGTATCGCATAGTAATCATCCCTGGCAAGAGTATCAATTATCGTATCACGATACTCGGCTGCATCCCAGTAGCCGTTATCCCAATCGCTTCTCACCCACTGACACTGCAATGACCATGAATCCGAGATGTTCCATTTGGCTTTCAGATCGGAAAACATGGTACGCGAATATTCCGGAAACCGCCCGCGGTTGAGTTTGAATTTGAATTCCTTCTGATCGGTCGAAGCCATCAGTTCCTCTTCCACGATAAACGATTCTGACAATTTAAACTCAGCACGGAGGCCCACCTCGTAACGCCTGTCGATATAACTGCGATCACTCTGCTCCGCCTTCAGCAGAAACAGATAATTGACCGCATACCCCCCGATCAGATCAACATGCACTTTCTCAAATGGTAACACCGAAATGCTAAGATCATGCTTCTTAACTACTTCATCATAATCATCATTACTCTCCAGCGTATCAGATCCGCTTGTGTAGGTAAGTGGATATTGGCGCAAGTACCGAGAAAGATGAAGCGAATAATCAAATCCCAGATTGTTTGCCCACGTTTTGGATAATGAGTGATTCATTTCAGTCGAAAATACATCATAGTCCCGTATGTTAACTATCTGTTCAGAACGATCATCAATTGATTCCAGATTGAATAATTTATCATCTTCCTCCCAGCAAAAGAAAATATTTCCCCTATAATCGATGTCCAAAATTTCACTGCTTTGCAGGCCCAGAGCTACTCTATGCATTCGATTTCGCACATCGTTGAGCAGGTCCTTATCCGTAGGATACTGAAGAGAATACTGGTTGAAACTATAGTGAAAAGCCGGCTTTATGCCGTTTCTCTCGACCCCCTTCACACCTCCGGTAAATTGAAGAGAGTGCTCGAGTGTACGTGGAGAGTTGATGTATCCCCCCCACTGATCGATACCCTGACTTAAAAACGCATCATTCCCGTCACTGACAGTATCTCCGAAAAAAGCAAAAAGGCTATCGCCGGAATGTATACGGGTGGCAAACAGAAGCCCGGCATTTGCCCTGATCTCACGCGCCCCCTCAACGGCACGGCCCTGAAAACTCCCATTGAAATACAGAGGCAATTCCCCCAGGCGACTGCGGGTTTTTCCGATATCAAATCCTCCGTAAATTCCAAGCGTGTCATTAAGCTCATTGGTGATCAATTGTTTTAACTTTGGAAATTGCTTATTCCAGGCAATAGCGGAAAGCCCACCGTGAATCACTATGGGAATATCAAAAGGTGAGAGTTGAACAACCGGCCCGATATCAATCAGTGTCTGAAATACATTCCCGTCCTGCTGCGAATAATAGGATGACAGCGGCATCCACTCTATTCCTATTTTGTCTATATATTTGTTTTGCTTCAACAACGCTCTTCCACGCATATCGGCGAAATGATTGGTAGAACCAAGCCACCCATCGCGTTCCACAGAATAGGTAAACTGCTGCGCAAGCGTATATAAATCGGTCTGACGAAACAGGGATAATTCGTTTTGGCTGGTGAATGTTTTCGAATAAAGTGTTTGCTCCGTCATTACTTCCAGTTGATGCGGATTAAGCTCGAGACAGGAAAGCTCTCCGATAACCAGAGCCTCCGGCCACTGTATTCCCTGCCCATATACGCGAATAGCGACAAGGAGCCAATAGAGAATCAGTACACGCTTCACGAGTTGACTCTCTTGAAAAGAGATACCCAATCCGTCACAGTAAGCTCTTCAGGGCGAGCAGATGATGATAAACCAAGCTCCTCCAGCATCTGGCGAAACACCTGCTTACGTCCATCCTGATACCCAAGTATCTTTGCCAACTGCTTTCGCCGCATGCAAAATCCTCGATCGACAAAGGCAAAAAATTCCTGCCACTTATCCGGCGACAATCTACTTTCGGGATCATTGACACGGATCTGAAAAACAGACGATTCCACATTCGGTTTAGGGAAGAATGCCCCCGGTGGCACATGAAACAATATATTCGGGGTACCGAAAAATTGACAAAAAATTGACAAAAAACCATTAGTTCTGGTATGTGAGCCCGAAACGATCCGTTCTGCTACTTCGCGCTGCACCATAAATGTGCAGGAGGCGGTCCTGCTTCCGTATAGAAGAACCTTTTTAATTATGTGAGCACCAATATTGTACGGAAGATTGCCAACGACGTGCAATGGAGAGCCAATTGCCGTAAAATCCAAATCGAGCACGTTACACCGGTGAAGTGTCCAGGATCCTTGTCCCAGACGGTTCCGTAATCTTGGAATTACATCCCGATCAAATTCGACCAGATGCAATGATGGAAACCGGCTGATGAGATGGATACTCAAAGCTCCTTCTCCCGGCCCGATCTCCAAGACATTATCGGTTGTATTTGCCGGAATCGCCTCGGCAATGCGGGTAGCGTGGTAGCTGGAGGTTAAAAAATGCTGACCAAGGCGTTTCTTGGGCCGACTCTTGTAAAGGTCACTGCGCGTGTTCACTACCATATCACATTCTGAAAAAAACATTTGATTCTGAACTGTTTACTATGTTATGTTGTTTTGAAAACCATTCTAAAGAGGCGTCAATCTGTAGCATAAGCGATTTTTCCATGTGTCGTTTTACATTACTGCACCTGTTCTTGATAATACTATGCGTATGCACCACGCATGACGAATCCTGTTACACCACCACTGCACAGGATTCAGTAAGTGGTTCAGAAAACCCTGCCATCACAATCCAGCATCTACGCGCCTGGGATACATGTAATATGCTGCTGGACTCGCTGGCATCGTTGTATCAGGATTCCTTTTCCACCGATAACCCACAGCTTCTTATCAGACGCCGGCAGTCTTTTACCAGCTTTCAGGACAGCATTTGTATTCGATGCGGTCTGCCGGATGGCTATGAACAGTATGTTTGGATCCTTAACCAAATCGGAAGCCCGAGATACAAACATATTCTTGATTCTTTGGAACTGCCCACCTATTAGTTTATAGCTTAAAGCAGAGGGCTATTGATCGGCCCGACGCGACAGTCAGTTCTTTTCTCCGGATCAAAAATAGAAACCACCGTATGCTTCCAGTCCGATCTTGCCATCCATGTAATACTTAAACTGAGATTGCGCTCGAAAACGTCCAAACGGATTAAAACTCCAGAGAAGACCAATGCTGCTGCTTTTCGTTGTTCCTTCACCCAAAAACTGTTTAGTAACAGAATCACTTCCTGCCTGAAATACATCCTCTACGTTTCCGCCGCGTGCCGTACTGTTTTTCCGGGTTCTTTCAAATTGTAATCCCAGTGTATTAAATTTATGCACGGCTATCTCGGCTCTGATCATCAAGGCATCACTGTTAGGCCCCAATTCAGCCCCAAGCGTGCTGCCGTAATGGGTGTACCTATGGCTGCCGCCAAAGAAATGCGTGTACACCCAGGGCTCTACGCGCGAATATTCGATAATTGTATGTATATCCCGACCCTTGAACATATTAAAATGCTCAAGTCCGATGGTAGCGGCCCATTTGTTTCCGAAATCATCACTAAAAAGCGTGAGCGGATTACTTATATCATCCAAAAACATTTCACCATACATCCGAATCGCATAAGGAAGCTGCACCGACAAATCGAAGGAAATGGCTGCATTGTCTCTATCCCCTCCATAGTGCTCAGCAAAAGAGTAGGAAACGAAAGGTATCAGGTAAATCCATTCCAGATCCCGTTCCTGACCGTAGTATTCGGGATGCAGCGAATCTGTCTGAGCTTTCTCAGCTGTGCTTCCGTTGATAATGACCTCATTAAGGCCGATTGTTATCCTTTTGTCAAACAAGGCGGCCTGAAGCCGATGAGTATACACGAACTTTTTCTTATCTTTCTGCGTGCGAAGCTGCCCGACTGTCTGAAAATATTTAAGCACGGATAAATCAAGCGAGGCTCTGAAAAAGGTGATCGGTGGTGTATTTCCCGAAAATGTCAAGGGGTAAAACACTGCCGGCCCCTGCCGGATATAATCCACTGCGGTGCTGAGTTCCAGAAAAGATTTCCTGTAAACCACGCCCCCTCTCAAAATATCCGATGATCGGATGTGACTGCTGTCGGCTCTTCCATAGAGATTATGCGCAAGCCCCTCATACGGCTGATACATGGACGGTCTGAACACCGTATCACTTCGTGCCTCAGTCCAAACATCAATCTGGGAGTAAAAGCTGAAATTGCCGATAGAGCCGGTAAATTCGGGACGAAGAATGCCTCTGCCCCTGAACTCAGCTTCCGAATCTGAAAGAAACGGTGAAATATCACCAATCAACGAAAGCCCCAAATGTACCTGTGTCTTCTGTTTTTCATGATACCAGGAAAACAGCTTGCTCTCGCCCGAGGCATGTTTTTTGAGTCGATCGAGCATAAGGGCTTCCTGTTTGCTTAGATCGCCTTTTTGCCGCAGGGAATCAGCCTTGTGCAGGAATTTCATCACGACAGAGGCTGTCATCGGTTTTATCCAATATTCCGGCGGAAGATTAAGCGAATGTTTACCCACCAATTGCCGGATGTAGGTGTCCAGAAGCTCATCATAGACTAGATTGGGTGCATAATCATCACCGGCTGCACCTGAAATCAGCAGAAACATGCCAAAAAACACTGCCGGAAGATAGAAGGGTTTATGAACTTTATTCCCCATACCTTTTATAATCCTTTAAAATATTCTTTAGATAATCGGAATGCTGCTGAACATATCCAATCTGGCGATATGAAGACGGCACTTTACAGTTCAATGCTTTCCGAGCTGTCTGGTAGCAGGAGGTATAGTCTTTTTTCTTTTCGTAGCTCTGCGCGACAATCTGGTAACCGGACAGCAGATCAGACCAGTTAACCGGTTTTCTTTTCTCCGATAAACCACAGAGCTTCTCCGCCACCGCAATCGCCTTATCATATCTCCCGGTCCATAACGCTATCCGAGCCCGTATTCGCAGGAAAATAGTATTGTTCGGATAATCAGTAAGAACCGAGGCGACAATAGAATCGGCAGCTCCAAATTCCTTCCTGTCGATAAGTATCCAGGCAAGGGTATTTTTGGCGGCATAATTATAGGGGAACCTAGCCTGGGTTGCTCTTTTGATATCCCTGAGTCCCTCGTCCGATTTATCACCCAGAAATGGTATCCATTTGAGGTTTTGGCTCAAATAATAATTAAATACCCCCACTCCCAGGTATGCCGCATAAAAGTCGGGAGCCTCCGATTTGACTTTTTTCAGATATGAAACAGATTCCAACGCATCCTTCACCGCTCCAATCCAGTTACCAGTTTTCGCTTTTATTATGCCTTTGCCGCCGCAGATATTACCAATGTAGAACAGGTTTTTAATATCTTTCGATTTCGACTCTTTTCTTTCAAACACACCAAGAATACTGTCAGCCAATCGAAGAAACTCTTCGCCATGAATGGTATAGGACTCATAATCCAGCAACTCCGTCTGCTCGACAGTCGCCAGAAGATATAAGGCATCCGAGTTGTCTCTGTCGATCGATAATGCAGTGTTCAGATATCGCCGAGCCTCATCATATTCTTGCCTTACCAGACTTACCATGGCGGAATCGATAACCGCGTCCAGTTTCGTAATCGGATATGTACACGTGTACAGTAAAAGAATTGAAATGATTAATCTTACAAGGGTCATAATGCACTAAGTGTTTAGATTCGGATAAAAGAGGGAAAATAATCTTCCAAGGAGCGGTAGAAAAAAAGCCTCCATTAAAAATAGCCTCTGACAGCGGTAGTTTTCAAAGAAAGAAGCAGCTGAAACGCTCACAGAAAGATTTGTGTGAGAAGGTGTATAGACATGCTACAGGCAAAAATGATCGAAGTGCCACAAGGTTTTGAAACTGAAAACCAGTAGGATTATACCATAAAAACAAACAGAAAGTACAGGAATAGAACCAGTGCGATAACGCCGATACCCACAAGAAAGGGAGACCTGAATAATTGGACGGCAGACAGGATGTTAAGCTGTTTGTTCAGGTCGTTTGAATCTTTAAGGATGTGCTGCCGCAGAGAGGCGGGAATCTCCTCCTCGGGCATGCTGATGAATGCTTCTTTTATTTCCTGAAAGTCACTAATGGCCTCGGAGCATTCCTCACACAGGTGTGCATGCTCCTGAATATCTTCTTTGCCGGCAGCCAGCACATGCTCAATCAGCGCCTCTTCCGTAGGGTGTTTGAGTAGAGAATTATTCATATCTGAATTCCTTTGTAAGACTTTTCCGTAACTTCTTCAACGCACGAAATGCCTTAACTCGTACAGCCGCTTCCGACGAACCAACGATTTCGGCGACCTCCTTATAACCATGCCCCATCCGCAGGTGAAGGAAAAGGATGCTTCGCTCCTCTTCTTTCAGCTTGTCCAGCAGCTCCCAGATGAATTTTTTTTCCTGCCCGGCAGCCGAATATAGAGGGATTTCGTTTTTATACTGGAGTCGGAACCGAACGGAACGTGACTGCCTGCGGAAAAAGTCGATGCAGAGATTTCGACTGATTCGCAGCAGCCAGCTTTCCGCCTGGTTGAGGTCTCGGGGAGCATCCGATTGCCAGGCTTTGGTAAAGGCCATCTGCACGATATCCTCGCACGCTTCCCGATTGCGCACCATCCAGAGAACAAAGTTGTAAACCTTTTTGGCACTGTGATCATATAGTTCTCTGAATTGGCTTTTATCCACGCAATCTCCCGAAACTCGTCTGAATAAAACGAACTTTGACATCTGAAAAGACGAATGGAAACCGGAATTCGTTACATTTTTTGGGAGGATTATGCCAAGATGTCGGATAATTCCCCCCAAATAGACGAATATCAGTTATTTATAATGGAATTCAGATACAGTCGGCTATATCGTAGAGAAGTTTTTCGCTTTCTTCCCACCCCAGACATGGATCGGTGATCGATTGACCGTATACGTTTCCTTCCGGATCCTGTTTTCCTTCTGCGATGTAGCTTTCGATCATCAACCCGCGGATTAGCAGTTTTAAGGATTGAGAATGGTTTCGGCTACGAAGAACCTCCAGAGCGATTCGAGGCTGCTGCTTGTACTTCTTGGCGGAATTGTCATGGTTTGTATCCACAATGATGAGGGGATTTTGCAGATCCCTCTTCTCATAAGACTCGGCGAGCCGCACCAGATCGTCATAGTGGTAGTTGGGTATTGTCTGGCCATATTGATTGATTGATCCGCGAAGAATCGCATGTGCAAATGGATTGCCCCGAGTCTGAACCTCCCACCCGTTATACACAAAGATATGAGAGTGCTGAGCAGCTTTAATTGAGTTTAGCAAAACGCCCTGATCGCCGCTGGTGGGGTTTTTCATACCCACGGGTATATTGAGGCCACTGGCGGTAAGGCGATGCTGCTGGTTTTCGACCGAACGGGCTCCGATTGCAACATAGCTGAGAACATCCTCCAGATAGGGATGATTTCCCGGATACAACATCTCATCCGCGCCTGAAAGGTTACTTTCGCGAAGCGAACGCAGGTGCATCTGGCGAATGACACGAATACCTTCCGACACATTGGGCTTTGCTCGATGATCCGGCTGATGAAGCATCCCTTTATACCCCTGACCGGTTGTGCGTGGTTTGTTGGTATAAATACGCGGGATAATGATAAGCTTATCGGCGGTCTTCTCCTGGACTCTGGCCAGACGGTTCACGTAGTCGATAACCGCGTCCTCATCGTGGGCGGAACAAGGGCCGATGATAACCAGAAACTTGTCACTTTTCTTCTCGAAAACAGCCTTTATCTGTTCATCACGCTGATTTTTTATCTTTTTGAGCCCTTCATCAATCGGCTGATCGGCCAGGATTTCTTCTACTTTGGGAATTTTTCTGACATAAGACACGTTCATGAGACATACACTCCGGGTAGCAACAACTTGAAAATATTATCATGTAAGAGTACATAAAATAGTGTAATGCTTAACGGGAAGGTCATAATTTGCGATAATTTAACAGTAACCTCATCATATTACGTTTTTAGGCGGGTGAATCGGGTGACTTAGGGAACAAAACAGCAATGCGACCCGGACAGGCTGCGGTCTGCGGCAAAATTATGCCCCAAGAGGTAGTGTGAATCGCCGCGAGATAATCTCTCGATTCAGGTACTACTCAGCCTCTTGAAAGATTACATCATACACCTGTTCATACGATCGCACCATCGCCTCCCGCGAAAAGAACTGTTCGACTCGCTTGCGGCAGGCAGATCGGTCTATTTTAGGAATGAGCGACAATTTCTCCACCGCCTCATCCACACTGCATACCAGAAAGCCGGTGATGCCATCGCCTATCACCTCACGACAGGAGCCGTTGTCCAGAGCTATAACAGGAACACCGCCGGCGTTTGCTTCCGCCATTACAAGACCGAAACGTTCGGGTAGCTCGTTGAGATGCAGCAGTGCAAAGGCGCCGGAGAAAAGCTCATTGCGCTGCCGTGGACCAACCGCGCCCACATACACGATCTGTTTGTCATCGATCCAGGGGGCAACCATCTCATCGAAATAGTTCTTGTCCTGAATGATTCCGGCAATCAGCAGCCTTCTCCCCGATTTGAGCGCAACCTCGATCGCCAGATGTGTCCCCTTGTCCGGATGGATGCGGCCGAGGAAAACCAGATCATCGCCACCCGCCGGATGGTATGTATGCAGCGAAAGATCGATACCATTATAGATGGTTGCAAGATAGTTGATATTGGGATCTCGGTCGGCATCACTAATCGATACATAGTAAACATTATCATATTTGTAGTAGACCGGAAGTATTTGCGGGGATGAAAAGCCGTGCACGGTGGTCAACACCGGCGTTTTAACGAACTTGCTGTATGTCAGGGCCATAAAATCGTAGTGGCAGTGAAGCAGATCAAATTCATGAGCCTGCTCGAAAAATTCGCTGATATGCAGGTACTCGCACACCTTGGGATCAAGCAACGGGTTTTCTTCATACCCATGACTTATAACTGATCTCAATTTGGCCTGTGTAATCGAGTCTTTTGTAGCAAACAGAGTCACATCCCAGCCGTTTTCAACCAACCCCTCCGTAATGTTACTCGCCACCGTTTCCCACGCACCGTATTTTCTGGGCGGTGTCCGCCAGGCAACCGGCGAAAGCATGCCGATACGTTTGCCGGCATGTTTATAAGCGTAAGGACTTTTTGATACTGCCATAATCATCACCTTTTTGTGAGTACAAAAGTCTTTGCATCAATGAACGCCCGCACCGAACTTTAAGAAAATAGTGTATTTTCAATTACAACCGGATATCCTAAAGAGACAATTTTGTATCTTTGACAAATACCTGAATTGTGCGAATCATCCAATCAAAACCGCTCAACTCAGGAAATGATTTATCATACGGACTTTAGTAATGAGACCAGGTTTTTTTATCACCGGAACGGATACGGATATTGGCAAAACGTACGTCAGCAGACAGCTTGCCGATACATTTGCCAAATTTCTATCCGTCACCTATGCAAAACCAATCCAGACCGGCTGTAAAAAGAACAACGACGGTAAGCTTCTTGCACCCGATTTCGACTATGTTATTGCCGGAGATGCCCGGATGACGGCATCATACGAAAAACACGTGCCATACCGATACGAACCCGCCTGTTCGCCCCATCTGGCGGCACGTCTGGCCGGCGAAAAAATTCAAATAGAACCGATCGTTGAGGCGATGCAAACCGTATCGGACGGAGCAGACTGTACGCTTGTCGAAGGAGCCGGGGGGCTACTGGTTCCGCTCAACGATTCGCACTACATGCTGGATCTGATCGTGGCTCTGAGCCTTCCCGTGATCCTGGTTACTTCACCGAAACTGGGAACGCTGAATCACACATTTCTCAGCTATAAGGCTCTTATCGAACGAAATATTCCGGTTGCCGCGATTGTATACAACCAGATGGTTTCGGCCGTCTGCGATTATATTTTTGAGGACAACCGTCACACTATTGAAGAAACTATCGCTCCTACTCCGCTGTTTTATATTGGCAACAATGATTCTTTTTCCCAGCATCTGCTGGAGTTTTGTCATCATCTCGCCAGAAAATTTTTATGAATATTCGGGAATAGTTCGATGAAGAAGCCACTAATCTATGACAGACTGGAGCAAAAGCTCGAGGATACCGTAAAAAGCAGCCGATTCCGCTCTCTTGCTCAGGTGAGGCGGTTTCCAATAGACCTCTCGACCAACAGCTATCTTGCCATTGAGGAGTGTGAGGAGGTACACGAAGAGGCGATGCGGTTATTGGATGGGGACCTGACCGGAAACCTGGCCTCACGGCTGATCGGCTCTCGCAGCAGCCTCTATAAACTGCTTGAGCAGGAGCTGGCCAACTGGAAGCAGACCGAGGCAGCGCTTCTTTTCAACAGCGGCTATGCCGCTAATCTGGGAATCCTTCAGGCGCTATCCTCCAGAAATACGGTTGTTTTTTCCGACCGCCTCAACCACGCATCCATCGTGGATGGAATCCGGCTTTCGGGTGCGCAAATGGTACGGTATCGTCATTGTGATATGGATGATCTCTCAACCAGATTAGGCGAAAATTCGGCAAAAGAGAAAATTATCATCACCGATTCGGTATTCAGCATGGATGGCGATCTGGCGCCACTGCCAGCCCTTTGTGATCTGGCTTGCCGATTCGGGGCCCTGGTGATAGTGGATGAGGCCCATGCAGGCGGTATTTTCGGCGAACGGAGAAGCGGGCTGGTTGAGCAGTGCGGGGTTGAAGATGCGGTGGACGTGCGCGTGGGTACCCTGAGTAAAGCAGTGGGTGGTCTGGGCGGTTTTTTCGCCGGAAGCCGCTTTCTGTACGATTATCTGGTTAATACCGCCCGGAGTCTCATCTACTCCACTGCACTCCCCCACTCGGTTCTGGCGTTCGATCTTGCCGCGATCCGCTACATCCGAACTCATCCTAACCTGGGTACAGAACTATTGCAAAAAGCGGATGATTTACGGGAAAAAATCGGTCGGTTGGGATTCAATACATTGAATTCTACGACGCAAATCGTTCCCTGTATAATCGGGGATGATAAAAAAGCCTTGGAGCTGTCAAATGCGTTAAGGGAAAAAGGTATCAAGGTACCATCGATTCGTCCGCCGACGGTTCCAAAAGGAACATCACGCCTGCGATTTTCGGTGCATAACGGAATGAAAGCTGATCAGGTGGAGGCTATTGTAGATGTCTTGAAAGAATGGAAAAAGCGCATATGAATACAGAAACTCTTGTTCTGGGTGGATGGGCATGCCCACCCTCGATTCTCAAGCCTCTATTCGGTGATTGTAGATACATCGACATCAACTATTATGCGACTAGATTGATCGAATCGGGCTCGCTGGTGTATAACTGGCCGGAAAAATTGATTGATGCCATGGATCCCCCCTGCGGGGCGATAACCACACTGGTAGGGTGGTCCACCGGAGCGATAATGGCCCTGGGACTCGCACCGATTCTCCATCCATCCAGGACTATACTCTTGTCGGCAACACGCTCTTTCTGTCGCAGAGATGATTTTCGCTTCGGAATGCCGGAGAAAATGGTGCGCGGAATGATACAGGGACTAAAAAGCGATAGAGAAAAGACACTGGGGCAGTTTTTCCGAAACTGCGGTTTCAAACCTCCCTACCCTGACACAACCGCCTACACCACTCAACAGCTAAGCGATGGACTCGTCCTGTTGACTCAAATCTCCCTACCCCTTTCGGATTTATGTCATTACGATGAACCGCCTCTTTTGCTCCATGGTAAGGATGATCGTATCATCCCGTGCAAAGCCGGAGAAAAGCTCGGAGAGCAATTAAAAGCTCCATTCAAATGTTTCCAGGGGGGACACGCATTCTTTCTCGAGGAAAATGCAATAGAAGAAATATCCAATTTGAATACCTGATTTTTCAATCGGCCTCTCAAAACTTCTTCAAGACAAAATCTTATTTCCAATGACGGACTTGCCAGATATAAACCGCACTTTCGGTCGCTTCAACAGGCATTCGATTCGGCTCACCACTTTTTCCATTGGCTTAGTACCTACTCCCGCTCCTTAGATATACGAACATTTGCGGAAACGCAGCTCCCCAATAATGCCAGGGATGATGAGCTGATTCGCCCAGGTGATACGTATGAGAGTGTGTTGAATCTTGTTGAAAATACGAACGTGGAAATATGCTGGGATGCAGGACATTCATGGCGAAGCTCGCTGTTGAAAAAACAGCCCCCCTTTCCGGCCGCCGACTTTCTCCGGAAAGTAGGACATGTACACCTGCATGATGCAGATGGAGATGAGCGCGGCTGGTTTGACGATCACCGTCCTCTCGACGAAGGTAGGAGTCCATGGAAGCAGTATCTGCGCATGCTTTTCAGCCACACCTATGATAGCCCCTTCATGCTGGAAGTAACCATTGATTCACATTTTTGTGACTATGAAAAAAAACGATGAACGGACAGATAAATTACGGCAAGGTGTCATCGCAGCACGTGATCCTTAGAATAAATCAAACCCTGCGGGTTCAATCTAAAAAATAGCGCGGATTGTATTTTTTACCTTATTGTGCGAATCGTTGCGAGAATATCGCCCGATTCAGGTTTTATTCTTTGTCCTATGATTTTTTTCCAGTTAGAGGTGCTGATGTCTTTTTTTGATCTGGCAGATAATCTTTATAATAAGGCTATAAATAAACAGACATCCCCACATGACCTCGATACAGTAATAGAATGGCCCGATGACAAGCTGTCAATCCTTTTTGCCTGCTGCGATCAGGTCCGCAGGCATTTCTTTAACGACAGGGTAAGCCCGTGTGCCATCATGAACATCAAATCGGGCGGCTGCAGTGAGGATTGTGCGTTCTGTTCCCAATCATCTCACAATAAGGCAACGGTCTCGGTCAAACCGATGTCGGAGCGAAAGCAAATTCTGGATGCCTACTCGGCGGCTCAACATTGTGACCTTGATTTCGGCGTCGTCTCCAGTGGCAGAAAGCTCTCACCTTCCGATCTTCACTCATTGATCGATACGATTTCTTCCTGTGAAGGACCGGTGCATGCATCGCTGGGCATACTTTCCGACGAAGAATTCCGAAAACTTCGACAGGCTGGAGTTGTTTGCTACAACCACAATCTGGAGACAAGCCGGAACCACTTCTCAAATATCGTAACTACTCATAATTATGATCAGCGTATCAAGACAGTAAAAAGAGCCAAAGCAGCAGGCATGTCCGTGTGCTGCGGAGGGATCTTCGGAATGGGAGAACGATGGGAGGACCGGAAAGATTTGTGTATGGAGCTTCGAAATCTCGATGTCGATACGGTACCGATCAATTTCCTGAATGCAATTGAGGGGACCAGGGTAGGCCGACCCAAAGAATCACCTCTTGAGTTCCTCAAAATAGTTGCTCTTTTTCGAATAGGACTTCCCGACAAAAACATAAAGGTATGCGGTGGTCGAGAGGTTAACCTTGGCAAACTGCAGGGGATGATGTTTTATGCGGGGGCAAATGGGTACATCAGCGGTGACTATCTTACCACCAGCGGCGACAGTATCGATTCGGACGACACCATGCTCAAGGGGTTGGGACTGAAAAAATTATGAATTTCGTTTAATCCTGCCGATTCCGGCCTTCCCACTCGAGCGCTTTTCGGGTAACTGCACGCACAAATTCACCTTTTGACCAGGTATACCGTTCCCGATCATCGCTGTATTGTGTGACGATTTGTCTTTTCAGCCTACTGTACTCAGCTGCTTCTTTCGGATGTGAACGCAGGTAGTCTCTAAAGGAAAGCCGCTCCCACATATCATGGTCACGAGGAGCCAGATGCACATGAAGCACTCTCTTTCCCATAAAAGAATCCCGCTTTATGAGCATCATATGATTGCTGTACCAGCAATATTCCCATTCTTCCGTCAGTTTCGGAAGCATTCTTTCACGTGCACGTGAAAATGATGGTACCTCGGCAAGAATATCCACGATCGGCTTTGCCCATATGCCGGGAATCGCCGTACTGCCAAAATGCTCGGTCCGTCTGATAATGTCGGATCCGAAGTATGATTTGAGCCATCGGGAGAATTTCTGATATTGCCGCGACCATGTGGGATCGTACTCCGCCAGTTGAATCTGATCTCCATTTACATATTCTTTTTGGGCATCCTCAAAAAGGTTAAATGAAATCCAGAAATCGGCACGAGCCGGCCTGCCCAAAAGCTCTGGTGCAAAAAATTGCGGTATTGAAAAATCACCGACCTCCCACTTTTGGCCATGAAGAAAAACGTTTTTTTTCCAACGCCATTCGATTGGCAGCTCGATCATTTCAGATGGTCTGTCATCGATTGATTTTAAAATTGTTAACGAATGATCGGTAAGTTTCCAGCAGACAGCATCCAGCGGTAAAAGATCAGGGGCAGTCGTCTGATACCCCACAAATAGAAACGTAAGGTCACCATCGATACAACTCTCGTAAGCGGTTCGACGCATCGGGTCAGTAAGACTTGGGAGATCATTTGAGAGGCTGAATGCCTCGATGTAAAAGTCCAGCAGGCTCTCTTCCGGCACACTGCATGATCGAAAAACCTTCTGTTTACCTGCAAGATAAAGAGGAAATGCTGAATTACTATGCATGATGGTTGCTCAGGTAAATGTACATATTCTGACTGTGAAAAAAAATGCACCGCCAGCAGACGATGCATTGTACTCGTGTCTTAGAGAGAAAAATCGTGGTCTACGATCTTTTCTTGAATCCAACCTGAAGGTCCTCGAAGGTCATGTGACGATCTTTACTGCCGTCTGTTATCTCATTATCATAGGTCCGTTTATCTTCTCTAATCCATTGTTTTTTCTTATGATGATACTTCCAGAAAGTCTGTTTTGGACACTTCTCATGAGCTATGCGGAAGAAAATCGTATCATTTTTCACATCGTATTTACCATCGGAGATAAAGTGCCAATCTTCCTTAAAATACTTGCTGCTCTTACCGGATTTTTTCTCATCGATATGGATACTGCCGTCTCTGCCGAAGTTGTAGGTGCGAATCTCTCGCGCGTTAAGCCCCGGGCCATCCTCCACCATGTAGCTGACCCATTTGGTTCCGGCGATTTTTTTCTTTACCTCCTGCGCTTTTTCTTCCGCCTCGTGCAGATACTCCGTCAGAGAGTCAAGATGCTGCAGGTTTTCGTTTGCCTGAAGGAGCCAGTTTTTGCTGGTGAATGAATCGGCAACCGCAATAATGCTGTCAGCGGTAGCCAGCTGCAAACCAGTCAGATCGCCCTTTGCTTCGGTAACCTTTTCGCGTAGTGAAGAAACAGCCGGCTTCAGCTTCGTCATTTGATCGTTGTACCACTGCTCTGCTGCATCAAGGGTAATAATAAGCGAATCGGCACTCTTTTTGGTATGTCCCCCGGCAGCACTTCCCGTCTTCTGAGCAGCCTTTACCTGAAAAAGAAATATTTTGGACTTTGAGAGCACACTGTCGGGCACTCCTTTTGCTGTCAGATCCTCGATGCGTTGTTGCGCCTGAGCAAGCTGCTCCTCATTCATACCACACCCGATCAGAGTGACAGCTGCCGCCAATCCGCCGGCAATTAATACATGCTTGATGGAAATCATCCCCGCTCCTCCTTTTTTAGATTGTATGTTCGATACCTGTCCTCCGTATTCTACCGTCCCACCGCGGGACGGGAGGATGGCTGAAGGATAAGCACGATTTTCTTTTCTCAGTGATTTGCCTATGTACAGTGTCTGTTAATTGCTTGAGCTTTATTCCTTTACCTCCAATTTGCCGGACTCTTAAAAAGATCTGTTCACTTACATTTATCAGTGAATCAGATAGGTGGCAAAAAGTTTCAATGGTTCGTAATTCATTTCAATAGCCATCCCGGCAATAACAAGTATCGTGGCACTAAGCAGAATAACCAGTAAAATAAGAGTGAACTTTTGCATTTTACCCCAATTATCTATAGCTTTAATGACATCTTCCATGCTCTGAAAGCGTTTGTCCCGGTTACGATTCATCATCTTTTTTACAATACCGGCTGTTGAGCGGGAGATCTTTTTATTATACCTTCGCGGAGACACCCAGTTTCCGAACACGTGTTTACGAAGTATCTCTTGCGAGTTGCTCCCGGTGTATACGGTTCTGCCGGTCAGTGCAAAATAGAAGGTCGCACCCAGGGAATAGATATCACACCGCCCATCTATGTTTCTCTCGCCCTGTACCTGTTCGGGGGATGCATAATAAACCGAACCAACCATAAATCCTTCTTTGGTAAGTGTCATGTGATCGGCATCCTGATGCATAACCACACCAAAATCGGTCAGCTTTGCGTCCCCGGACTTATCAAGAAGAATATTCTCGGGTTTCACATCCCGATGTATGACGCTGTTTTTGTGCGCATATGCCAGCGCCTGAGCGGTTTGCCGGATAAGACGCAACACTTCCCTTTCCGGCAAAAAACCGTCTTGCTCCACCTTTCGCTGCAAAGAAACACCGTCCACAAGCTCCATAGCAAAAAAATAACGCCGTTTTACCTTTCCCGCATCAAAAATCTGTACGATATTGACATGATTGAGCTTAGCCAGGGCGCGAATTTCCTGGAGGAAACGACTCAGGTTGTTCTGGTCACGGGTGTAATTGTAGTTTAGTACCTTTACTGCCACTTCCCGATTCATCATCTCATGAACCGCCTCGTATACCTTACCCATCCCCCCCTTACCCAGCATCTCCCCGAGACGATATGCCCCAAAAAGAGAACCTTTCTCCGCCAGATCACTCAGCTCCGTGAGCTCATCCAACTGCTGACGGTTAAGCAGCCCCTGCTTCAACAGAATCTCTTCCATTGTAGATTCAAGACCGATTCTGGTGCTTTTACGCAACAGATCCTTACATTCATTGAGCTGTTGCTCCGATATCCACTTCCTCTCAAGAGCCAGTTTTACCACAGGTGTAGTATATTTAACGCGAGTAGCCATACATTTACGGGAGCTTGTTTGGATCCTAAATAATAGATAGTGATTACTAATATAGTATCGCGTTCACGGGTGTTCAGAAAAACATCACACATGTCTCAAAAAAAAGGTAAAAGCGACAATAGAGAGTCCCATGTCAGCAGAACTTAGTTTTGCTGGGATTTCATTTTCTTCCGCTCTGTAATAACATATAATGCAGGGATTATAAAGAAGGTCAGCGCCGTTGACACCAGCACTCCCCCGATTGCAGTAATGGCAAAGGGTGCTCTGATCTGCCCGCCGCTTCCAAAAGCAAGTGCCTGAGGAAGCATTGCCAAAACGATTGCCAGATTCATCATCAGAATAGCTTTAATTTTAGTTTTTCCAGCCTCGATAATTGCATCCCGAGAAGAAAGCCCCTGCTCTCGACGCAGTTGCCGGGCATAATCGATCAACAAAATAGCATTATTGACCACGATTCCCACCAACATGATTATGGACATATTGGATATCATAGAGAATGTGTTGCCGGTTAGAAATAGCGCCCAAATAACACCGATCAGCCCCAAAGGAAGAGTCAACCAGATCACCAGCGCCATCAGAAGAGACTCCAGAATCGCCGCAAGCACCATATAGGTGAGAATAACTGCAAGCAACCCTGCAATCATCAGCTGCTGATTGGATTCCTGCATCATATCCTGATCACCTCCAAAGCCGATAGAATAATCTGCATCCAACGGTATAGAGCTGAATTTCTTTTTCAGCTCAGCAGTTTTTTCTCCTGTGGAGCCACCAGAGACATTGGCCATGACAGTGACCATGCGCTGGCGATTTTTCCGCATTATGGATGCTTCACCATCCGCAAAGATAATATCTGCCACAGACTTAATCGGTACCATCCCCTTCTGTGTAGGAATGGTCATGTCTTCGATCTCACGTATTGTGTTTCGGTCCTGCTTGGCAATTTGTACCCGTATCGGATAGTCTTCATCAGCCTCTCTGAAAAGAGCCTGATCATTACCGGTCATCGAAAAGCGCATCATGCCGCCCAGGGCCTGCACAGTCAGTGAGGCCGCAGTGTTGGATGATAAGCCATAGTGCTCAAGCCGCTCGCGATCGGGAATTATCTGAATTTCGGGTTTATTACCTTTCCATGAGAGCTTGATATCGGTCAGCCCTTGAACCTCTTTCATCTTGACCCGCACCGAATCGGTTAGCGAAAGTATGGTATTGAGATCTGTTCCGGTCACCTCAATCTGTATATCCGCCTCCCCTGGGCCACCCATGGTTTTCATGGGATAGACAAAAATACGTGCATCAGGAAGATCAACAAGTTGCGCTCGAAACTCCGAAATAACCTCTTCCGTAGATCTTTTTCGCTCTGAAGTCCCAACAAATCGAGCGATGATCTGCCCATAGTATACACCCGTATTTACGCCGCTTCCGCCGATGGAAGTCACTATGCTCTCAACCTCCGGAAGTTTGCGGGTACGCTCCTCCAGAACAGACATAAGCCTGTCCGTCAGATGAAGCGGTGTGCCGGGAGGTAACTCAAGATCTATGATCATATAGCCCTGATCCCCCTGGGCCATAAATTCGCTGCCAATCCGCGGAGCAACAACAAACAAGGAAAAAGCAAAGAGAAAAACAGTAAAAATGAGCGCCATACCAATTTTTACTTTGCTGTAAACAAGGGAGTGTAGTAGTCTGCCGTATGAATTTTGCACCTTTTTCATCAGGCGCTCGATCAGATGATCCTTGTTGCCATGCGTATTCCGCCCGGACAACATTCGCGAAGCCATGAGAGGCGTAAGGGTGAATGAGAGCAGCAGCGATGCAAGGGTGGCAAACACGATGGTCAATCCAAGAGCCCTGAAAATACTGCCCGTGATGCCGCCGGTGGTTGCGATAGGCAGAAAAACCGCAAGGTTTGTCAAAGCAGACGCAAGCACCGCAACCGCAATTTCACCGGTTCCAATCTCGGCAGCCCTCTTCACCGGCAGTCCTTTGTTTCGAACGCGAACGATATTCTCCAGCACAATGATCGCATTCGTTACCAGAATTCCAACCGAAATACTGAGAGCCATCAATGTAACAATGTTGAGGGAAAACCCCGCGGCCTCCATTGCCACAAACGCCATAATCACCGAGGCAGGCATAGTGATCGCCGCAATAAGCATCAGTTTCCAGTCGTAGAGGAAGAGCAGCAGAATCAGAGACGTCAGTATAATACCCAATGCCATGCTGCTGTACGTGTCATTGACCGAGTCGCGAATGAATGTTGAGTTGTCCTGTGCGACCTGCAGAGCAAATCCGTCAGCCAAATTGCTGTTTATGAGTTGGATCTGCTCAACGACGCTTTTGGCAACATCCATCGTGTTTGCATCCGGTCTCTTTTGGATGGCAAAATTTACGGCTTCCTTTCCCTGGAAACGGGCTTTTTCTCGAACCTCCTCATGTGAATCGATAACATCCGCGATCTCCGAAAGCAAAACGGTATACTGCACAGGCTCCCGCCCCATCTTCATCGCCGGAATTTTGATATTGGCAATATCATCTACCGATGTAAACTCCCCCTGTACCCGTACGGTGTATTCTCGGAACGCACCGGTGACCTGCCCGGCCGGAAAATTTGCACTCTGGGCCTGTATGAGAGGATACACCTGAAAAATGGACAGGTTGTGGGCATCCATCTTCTCTTTACGCAAATTAACCTGTATCTCACGCTGTTTTCCACCCTGCACCTCAATGTTGGCCACACCGGTTATGCGTGCCAGCCGGTCCTTTATCTGCTGATCGGCCATGCGACGAAGCTGCTCGGAGGAAGCCGGTCCTATCAGAGCAACACGCATAATCGGTTCATCATTGGGGTCGAATTTACCTATGACAGGCCGCTCCAGGTCGTCGGGCAAATGGTAGAGAATAGCATCAATTTTGTCTTTAACCTCGATTGCCGCCATATCCGCATCGATTGACATATCGAATTCAAGAACAATGAAACTGACGCCCTCCATACAGTATGAGGTCACATTTTTGAGCCCCGCAATTGTGGTCATCTGTTCTTCGACCGGCTTTACAACCGATGTTTCAATCTCCTGTGGGCCCGCGCCCGGATAGATCGCCTGAACGGTTACATATGGTAGATCCATCTCGGGCATCAGATCGACAGGGAGTCGGGTGAAACTGTAGATGCCAAACAAAACGAAAGCAAGGATCACCATTATTATGGCAAGCGGCTTTCGTATACTTGTATGTGCTAGTACCATTTCGTGTCCTGTTAAAAATTCATTTCTTGTGTATGAATGAATAGATCCGGTATCAATTTCTGCTCAGAACAGATTCAGAAACAAATCGTGCTTTTACGTTTTCTCCTTCCGACCT
>CAYQOU010000004.1:75434-112074 GCA_964419255.1 uncultured Fibrobacterota bacterium
GACGAGAAAAAAGCGGTCAGACATCGGACCCAAATCATAATTGAGCGATTCTAGTCGACGATTCGGATCCTTACTCCATCCCTGAGCAGTCCCGCCCCCTGCATAACGACCAGATCACCCTCTTTTATCCCCTGGGTTATTTCGAATCCCCCGTCCCCTCGTATTCCCAATGCAACAGAAACCCGTGAGGCCATTCCCTCATTCACACTGTAAACATATGTACTGTCGCCATTCATCTGAATAATATCGACAGGCAAAACCAGCGCTTTTTTCCGGGCGGTAATCACGTATACAGAAACAAACATCCCGGGTTTTAGGAACTCATCATCATTTCTGAATGAAACGGTCACCGGGAAAGCATGAGTCAGTTCGTTTGCTCCCGCTCCCACCCGTGTCACTTCTCCCCATACGGTATCTCTTTTTATAATAGTAAAGGCATCCTGTCCCTCGGTATATTCGTGAATTGAAGCCTCATTGACAAACAGTTCAACCTTGAGTTCATCCACTCTTGCAAGTTTTGCCACTGCTGTTCCCGGTCCGACCTTACTGTTTTTCTCCTCCATTATGTCAAGAACAACTCCAGAGAAAGGGGCAACAACTGTAACCGAATGACGGGCTGCATGAAGATTTTCCTTCGCAACCTCATACCGCGCCTTTACCTGATCAAGAACGTCCTGGCTCACCCCCCCCTCATCTTTAAGGGCCTCGATTCGTTCCAGGCTTTTCTTCGTGTTATCATACTCGGTTTTTGCAAGGATATAAGGCGATGCGCCATCTGGATCAATCGTGGCAATGACACCATTGCGACCAATCCTGCTACCCGTGTGAACGGGAATGGAGGTGATCTTTCCCGACACACCTACCCTAACCGTAGTCTGATATACTCCCTTTACTACCCCCCCCTGTCGGTCGATTCTGATCAAATCGTCGACAGCCGCCCGTTGAATTCGCACCGGATATCCGTTCTCCTCCTGAAGCTCCGATATGCTCTTTGTGTGGTCGGTTTCTTTTTTGGTGCAGCCACCGATTAAAATAAAAAGAAAGAAACCGACGACAAACGAATAATATCTAAACATGCCGCTCCCGCTTTCTCTGTGGTATTCTTTTACCGGTATTAAATATTGAAGTCTCCCATCAGCAACCGAAGATCCACAACTGCCATGTAAAAATTCATCCTCGCCGCATTATGTGCCATACGTGCCTGCTTAAGCTGCAGTTCTGAATTCTGAAGTTCAACGAGAGTGTTTTTTCCTATCTCATAGGCTCTTTTTGCGATCTGGTGTCCTTTCTCGGCCAGCGAAATCATCGCCTCTGTCTGTTTCACCTGCCGGCGAGCCAACCGCATCTTCTTATGGGCGCTTTTTACCGCAAGCCGCAGATCACTGATGACATCTTGACGATTGATACGAACTCTTTCCAAATCGGCTCGTGCCTGTCGCACCTTGTATAGACGCTGCACGCCGGTGAACAGGTCCATCTCCATACCGATAAAGACCTTCTGGTCGTCATGCCAGGTCACCGGGTCCCCCCAATCGAACAATGCAATTCTTCCCAATGAAGCCCCGGCATACACTTTGGGAAGAAAATCTGTTTTGCTCATGGTCAAAAGATGTCCATGGATCTGTTCACCACTCAAAAGCTGCCCGAGTTGCTTGTTTTCATTCTCCATTCGACTCAATGCCTCATCCAGCGAAATGTCAAATTCGTCGTCCGGGAAATCTCCTGTGAGCTGTACAGAATCTGGCGTATCCTTTATGCCGGTTCCCTGGATGAGAGCCTCCAGCGCCAGGAGATAATCGCTTTGAGCATTCTCCGACTCGATCTGCACCTGCTGCACACGTATTTGCGAACTCAGAGTATCCAGTTCTGATCCTGTCCCGAGTGCATGACGAACCACGGAAAGGCGATGTGACTCACGGGCTATCCGTACACTCTCATCCTGCAGAGCGATATTCTCTCGTGCAAGCATGGCCCCATAGAATAACCGAGTCACTTCTGCCCTCGTGCGCTGTTCAGCATCCTGCATCTTGCATACCAGCGAACGTTGCGCAGTCTTGGCGATTTTCAATCCGGTAGATACTTTGCCCTGGGCAAATAACGGCTGCTGAAGAGTAAGGCCTAGATTGACTGCATTGGGAGGGGCCTCCATGGAACTAAGCCCCCCTAACGCCTGGTCAACAATACCCATAACAGCCATGTCCTGCTCATTGATTACATTACTCCTGTACGCATCACCAGCTATATCGGTTAACGAAAGTGAATTCCCGCTCATTCCCGCAGATAACGCGTTAAAACTCTCGAATGCATATTGGAAATTTGCAGAGACGCTTACCCGAGGCATGGCGCGTCCGTAAGCCTCATCAATCTGAGCACCAACTTTCTCGACTTCTTTTCTTATCTGCTTCAACTCGGGAGAATTCTTATACCCAAAAGTGACAAGCTGATCAAGAGTGTAGTTTTCCGCCTCTACACGCGTGATATATATACAAACCAAACATATGTTGAGAAGAATAATTGCTGTTGTCTTCATAATCGGCCTCTGTGTGTCATGCCGCGCCTTCTTGAATGTTTATTCGGCTCTGAGCTGCATCACCTTTGAAAATCAGCGATATGTTTCCTTGATTTACATCAACCTTTCCGAATCTGTTCACACACCTTCAGTCGAAAGTTCTACTATCTCGCAGCGATTCACCAAATCTCCAATAACTGTGCAGCATCAAGAAAGGATATGCTAAAAATGACTTGCTTACGAAGTTTTCGATAGATAAAAGCAACGAATCGGAAACATACAGGCTAATAGTTCCTTGAAATGGGATAATTTCCTGAACTAAGCGGTTCTGAATGGACGATTCGACCCAGCCCCTTGACGTCGGAAGGGGTGAAGCACTCGTGCAATCGTATGAAATATCCTCTGAGGTATTTCCCGGATAGCTGAAGCCCCTATATGCATTCAAAGGAGATTTGGCAAATCACCGCGAGAGAATCGTTCAATTCAGCTTTATCTGTTCACGACAATCAAAGATGTACTAATACAGTAAAATACAATATTACAGGGCTAAGATGAGAGACATGCGAATTGCCGACACAGAATCGAACGATTTAGGTCATAATAATTCACGATTACCCGTAATATAGTGGCATTAATTTTCAGGAGGTATTATTTTTCGCCTATGTCTTCTTTTAACAACGATTCGAATTCAAATGAACACCTTCGAAGCATTTACGATAAGACCGACATCATACGAAAACCGATAACAGGCATTGTAAGTGGTTATCATCAGTTGTCTTATATACTCGTATCCCCCGATGAACAGGATACATCAAAATGCTTCGAGCTACAAGGTAAGATTAACGTATCTCCGAAATTTATTATTTCTCCATCCAGTATGGGGGAGACGTTTGGGGATGTTTTCGATCCTGAAACATTCGACAGTGAACTTCAGGGACGCCTCTTTTCATTCGCCTACAGTAAAAAAAGAAACTTGAAAGTCGAAAATGATTATCTTACTATTAACCATATGGATAAGGATGCAGAGCAGCATCTGAATACAGTCGCCGACAGACTCTCCATGCAGGAAAATATCACCACTGCTCTGATCTTCTGTCCTGAGTACAATTACTATCCTGTCTCATTGGACCGATTTATCAGTGAGATACTGGATAGAGAATTCAAAGTATAACCGGGCAGGTACGTATGTACGAGAATCCCCAATATCTTACTCCAGAGGGTTATCGACGTAGCAAGATACAGTCTCTGAGAAAAAAACTCAGAGAATCGAAACTCAAAAAGAGTCATCCTCCCGAATCTTGCTCCCCCGGACCAGCCCCTGTGGTAAGCACGAGAAGGATAAAAAGAAGAACTGTAAGCAAAGAAGCCGCTAAATTGATTGCCGAAACTATCAGTATAATGCTGAAAGATAAATAAAAAATGTTCCTTTTCAGCTTCTATCGTTTATACGCTGCTATTGGTATCGGTGCTGCGAGCTACTTCTTCTTATGGAGGAAATGGTGGGTCTGGGTACTTACATCCCTGATTGTTCGTATTTTCTGGGCACTGGCGGAATCCTGGTACGCATCCATCAGTCGCGAAAGAGATTTCCGCAAACACGCCTATGCTTTCAAGCAGTTTGCAGGTCCATATGGTATTCGATTGGTTAACAAGGCAGAAAATGATGCCCGTACCCGACAGAGTCTTTCAGAAGTCTTCACCGGAAATCGTAAAAAACTGACCCGAACAGTCGAACAACTCGAAGCCATCGATACACTCTTTAGCGCAGGAATGAGACCTGAAGGAGATGAGTACCTGCTACACGATCTAAAGCTGAAATACGGCAGGCATCGATTGGAAACCGAAAATAAATAAGGCTGCGAAATTATATGCACAGCCTTAAATAACGAGATTTAT
This sequence comes from uncultured Fibrobacterota bacterium, assembly GCA_964419255.1. Taxonomy (GTDB): domain Bacteria; phylum Fibrobacterota; class Chitinivibrionia; order Chitinivibrionales; family CAYFVL01; genus CAZPHU01. Next base: position 79,840 of record CAYQOU010000004.1, read on the forward strand.
GACCGTGTAAAACTACGGCTCCAATGTGGTATCTGCATATACGATATCAGCCTGACGAACCAGGCTGTCAATATACTCGCTGACTTCCTCGTTTCTTTTCCTGATCTCAAGCAGAGTTCTAATCCGCCCCTCTACCTCCGCGAGTTGCTTCTGTTTACCGAGCTTCTCCTCTAAATTTTTCAGTATCAATATGCCCGACTCTGTCTCGAGAGGTTGGCTCACCTCACCCTCCTCGAGTGAGAAGAGTGTGTTTTCTATGTCCTTGCGTAAATCTCCCTGACTTAGCCATCCAATATTCCCACCGTTTTTGGAAGCGGGTCCCTGGGAGTGCTTTTTTGCCATTTCGGCAAAATCTGAACCTGAGCGGATCTGCTCATATACATCCGCCGCTTTTTCTCTTACCGCTGCTTTGTCCTGCTCAGTGGTATCATCACCGAAGAGAAAGACGATCTGTGCGGAATGGATCTGTTTCTGGCTGTCAAAAAGTTCCCTGTTCTGATCGTAATAGGTACTAATTTCCTCCTCAGAAACGGTATCCACATCCGTAAGAAGCACCTTCATTAAAGAGTCCAGTTTCATACCATTAAGCACCTGCTTTTTTAGCGCCTCTTCGGTTATTCCGCTGGCGGTCAGCATGCGTGTAAACGTAGCCTTGTCTCCGAACTGTTTTTTAAAGCCGGTATAAGCGCTATCGAACCTGGAACCACTAAAATCGATTCCCCGTCGGTCGGCTTCCTGAAGCATCAGAATATTTGCCACCAGCTGACGGGCTGCATTCTGCCACGTCGACTCATCCGTCCCCTGAAACGCCTGCTCAGGCTTGTACCGAAGCATCTCCTCCCTGAGCATCACCGATGCTTCCTCGATCTGCTTTCTGGTGATCCATTCTCCATTTACCCGAATAGCATTATCCGAGCTAACATTTTCACTCTTCTGACATGCAACAATCAACAAAAGTGCTGATGCCAGTATCCACAATCGATACATTGGTAATTCCTTTCGGTGGGAACGTAAGAGATACGCTAAGATGTTGCCTGAATTGAGTGTTTCTGAGCGGATGAGTCGCGCAATCCTTCGTACCTTAAGTGATGGTTTATAACCAACACGAGAAAATCGCTCGATTCAGGTGCAATTTTTACTCTTCCAGCCACCCCTTTTTCCTGGCAATACCTTCGAATAGTTCCACTATTTTGGGGTCAAACTGCTTCCCCTTTTGTTCACGAAGTCTCTTGAATGCTTCCTTCTTCCCGAGACTGTTTCGATAAGGTCTGTTAGATGTCATCGCTTCAAAAGCATCTGAGACATGAAGGATGCGAGCCCCCAGAGGGATATTTTCCCCCTGCAAGCCTTCCGGATACCCCGAACCATCATAATGTTCATGATGGTACAAAATCAGCGAATACAAGTCCTGCAGAAAGGGTACATCCCGAACGATATTGGCGCCAAGAGTGGTATGAGTCTTCATTATTCCATTAAATTCTTCATAGGTCAGCGGACCCGGTTTATTCAGGATATATCCGGGAATTCCTATCTTGCCGATATCGTGCAGAAGACCGGCATCACGAATAGTGCCGATCCACTTTTCATCGCCGCTTAGCTCCCGCGCAATACTTTCTGCGATATTCATAACATTTTCCGAATGCCCATGAGTATATGTGTCTTTGGCATCAACCGCAATAGCAAGAGCCTTGATGGTCCGGATGTAATTTTCTTTCATATCGTTGTACAGCCGAGCGTTTGTTAATGCGATACGAGTCTGGTTAATCAGGCTGGATAGAAGAGACTGAGTATCGTTTTTGTTTTCGATATCATCATGGGCGGCAAAAAAGGCACCCCCAAAATTATAATCCTCCCAGACAACCGGCCTGATTTCGGAAAATAAAAAGAGGCCATCCAGCTGCCTGCCGGCATCTTCCGGTGCCATAAACATGCGGGGAGATACTCTTTTGACCATCAGTTTCTGATCGGTCTGTTGATTATACCGGCTTACCACATCGGCCGTTATTTCTATAAGCTTTTCGTTAGGAACCTTCTTTTTTGACCAGTACAGGAACTGGTGAAATCGTCGCTTGATGAGAATAAAACCGATCATATCGAAAGGAAAATGATTGCGAATTGTCTCGAAAAGGCACCTGATTATGTCTTTTTTATCTACAAGGCCTATCAATTTTTCGGAATAAGCACTAATCAGTGACAATTCCTCAAGTTTGCGACTGACTGAATCGTATCTGTTTGCGTTTCGAATCGCACTTGCAGCTGAAACTGACAAAATCTCAAGCATTTTCACGTCGACTGCACGAAACGGGGGTTTGAGTTTGGTACGGTTCAGCGTAACGACACCGATAATTTCTTCAGCGACTTTCAGCGGCAGAGAAATCACCGAGCATGCGTCTTTGTGACACGAGCAAATGTGAGGATACTCATCTCTGTCTATGATGAGTAGAGACCGTTTGTGATCAAGCACCCACTTGCCCGCAGTCCAGCAGATTGCATTCTCATCCGAGACCGGCGCCCCCACCTCTCCGATACCCGTACTTCGAATCAGAACCAGCTGGTTTTTCCCTTTATTCACCAGCTCGATATACCCACTCTCAGCATCAACCAATCCGACACACGCACTGAGAGTGGATTCGAGAATATCATCCACATTGTCACTGCCTGTTATGGCATTCGCAGCCTTATGAATATCGGACAACTCAGGCAAAGCAGGATCTGAAGAATCGGTACTACTCGGGGCGACAACGCTCTGTACCTTCTTATGAAGCTCATCCAGAGAGATGGGTTTAATAATAAAATCATGTATTCTTTTACGATTGGTCTCAGCGATTGTTTCTATTTCATTTATTGAATCGACAGTAGTAATTATGAAAGGAGCGATAGTGCCATTCACCGAATTCTTCTGGAGTGACTGTAAAACATCAGATGCAACTATTTGGGTATCGGTAATGATTATGTGTGGTTTGTGTTTTTCGCACGCCTGCACCAAATTGCTGTGGCCATCGGCGATGACAGTTGTATAGCCGATTTCTCTGAAATGTTTGGCAACCGCCGCAGACGATGACCGGTCATTGTCTGCAATCAGGATGACATGTTCAGACGTTTTTTCTAACAGTTTTTTAATTTTCATCAAAGGCTATTAATATAGTAAGTAAAAGTCTTTAATAATATACACCCAAGCGAGTAGGTCAAGCCAGATAAGTACACATGAAAATGTTCCTAAAGGATCACTTCAGACGATATGCAAGACTGAGGATATATGTTCCGGGAAGCTCAGAGCTGGTGTAGCCGAAATCTATGCCAAGCATCTGATCGAAAAGCCTCAATCCTCCCCCGAAACTTACGTTACCAGCGTTTACACCTACCCGAATAGCGAAGATGTTTCTGACAACATATTCAAGTCCAAACCGGCCACCAGTGAACAGGGCAGATATATCGTTGAGGTATTTCCCATCCTCGGTTACTTCGATTCGATCGAGTGCCTCATCGTGCAAAACACGAATGCCTTCATTTTGCAACAGATCGGGAGTCTGGTATGCTACCGTAAATCGGCCATGGATATAGGGAATTGATTTACGCCATCCCGCTCCCAATCGCAGGTGAGGACCGCTTTGATCGTGGTAGTCATCATGCCAGTATATATAATTTGATGTGATATCGTCGGCGAGTACAGTGAGGCGGAATCCGTTTCGAAGGAAATGGAGGGTAGCTCCGATATCCGCTCCTATTCCATAGCCCACCTGTGTACCATTGTTTTCATCTTCCAGCAATCGCCGTCGCTGAGCGTGCAAAGCAAGTCCCGTGGACAGAATGTATTTGGAGTTGAGTTTAAAACTTTTTCCGTACCCAAAGGTAAGATACAGTTCGGATGTCGTTTCGTAGGAAATATCTGATTCATCGTATACGATGGTATTATCCTCAAGGATCGTAAGTCCTCGGGTATCTTTAATATTTGGTACATGCAGATATCCGAGAGATACCCCGAAACCATCATTTTCTGAAAGGGACGTAGCATAACTTATAACCGAGGTGCTGAAAGCATTGCCCCAGAACCCTCCGTAGGAGAGAGCTATATCGGTGACAGAATCGAGAGGTAGGTTTGCTGGGTTGCTTGTGGGACCGCCATCTCTGCCATACGCGAGGTTTGCGTGCCCCATAGCCGACTGATTTGGTAAAACGAAGAGAGATTTATTTACATTTGCATAATAATCTTGTGCGGACGCTCCAAAACCGATGGTAATCGAAAAAAATAGAATACGCCGTAATAGTTTCATCGATTTCCCACTTACATACTAAATAATAGTTAAACCAAGCCAGAATGCATTCACAGCACGCTTCTCTAATGGGAGCCAGAAAGACGAGATGTGAAAAAAATGCAAATAGAAACAATTAGAACTGCTCCGAGTAAGGGCTTTGTTTCATTTGCTATCGCCCGCACCGCCAGAGAATCGTTCAATTAGGTTTAAAAATAAGCAATGCCAATTAAATACGATATACACCCGCAGATATTTGTATTTACTCAGCAGATATGTTCCCTATTGACCAAATTTCAGGAGTTTGCTTGCAAAAAAACAGGCGTAAGAGTATATTAAGGTGATAAGGGCGCATGGCTCAGTTGGTTAGAGCGCCGCGTTCACATCGCGGAGATCGCTGGTTCGAGTCCAGCTGCGCCCAATTACCATTTGTGAGGAATTTCCTGTTCAATGAAATTACCTGCCAACCTGCCAGTTATTGCAAAGGATGTCCTTCATTTCAGTCCTCTTTTAGTTATCTTAGCGGCTTTTGCTTTCAGCGGATCTCATGCTCAAGAGTGTGTCACTTTTCAGAATCCGCCTCAGGCGACATCTTTGGAAACAGGCGTATGTACCTTATCTGTTGAGGCCTGCGAGCAAATAGAAGAAGTCACTTTTTATGCCGACTATCTTTCCCGGGACGGAATCAATCGGGAAGAACTCAAAGTAGCAACCATTTCCCGTGCCCCGTTCAAGTTCCTCTGGGATGTCACCTCACTTCCAAACCAGCTCTATGAAGGGATGACCATAAGCGCGATTGCTGTTGATGAAGAAGGCACAGAGGAACGACTCGTCAGAGGAGGCATCTTTCTCACTCACGAAAAGATTCACCATCCTAAATATTACATCTCATATGCCCCGCACCAGGACATCAAAACGGTAGAACCCATTACGCTTCTTTCCAGCCTTGGATCAGCTACAGCCCGTGCCTTCATATCCTGGAATAGTAATGATCTGGTTTTTTACGTGGATGTCGAAGACCGTTTGTTTTATTCCGATCTTCCAAAACAAAAATACTCCCAACTGGGTATCGAGATACTGATAGACCCCTTACTTACCCGCTCCCCCTTTCCCTCAAAAAACACGTTGAAATTTGTGATTCCTTTGAATGGAAAACCCTTGCTGGAAAAAGTTGTTACGAATATAGATGGAAACAAATCTTTCGAGCTGGTGAAAACACAGTCTGAGGTCAGCTTCCCTGCAACCGTGAAGAAAGAAGATTTTAAGGGATACAGTATTAGTTTTCGTGTTCCGAAAACACATTTTGGTGACAAAATCCCGCAAACCTTTGGGTTGAATATCATTGCTAAAGCAATAGACAGCAATGCGGATATTCAGAAGATGTCATGGGTACAACAGAATGCTCAATATATCTACAGCCCCTTTGTCTGGGGTACAGCAAGGCTGCAAGAGAGGCCTCTTTTTTCAAACCCCCTCTACCTCTGGCTGACCAGTTTTTTCCTGGGATTTCTCATTGGTGCCGGCATAATGATGCTTTTTTCTTCTTTGCGACACAAAAAAAATTCCCTGCACAAGTTTGAGCTCTCGCAAGAAGACAAAAGAGCCTATTCAGCCATTCTCAATATCATTGAGAATAATATTACCAAAAAAAACCTGGTGCTGGAAAAAGTCTCCCAGCAGACGCGTATCCCAACCCGACGTATAAATGCTCTGATGAAGAAAAATCAGAATGAGGATTTTGATTCATTTGTCATGAGGTCACGGGTTGAGATCGCAAAAGAACGCCTTCGGTCCTCCCACTCCAGCGAAACATCTGTCGCGGCACTCTGCGGTTTCCGATCTGTAGAAGAAATGGAAAAGCAGTTCAGACGCTTCGCAAGTACGACACCGTATCGTTTCCGGGAAGAACATCAGGTCACCTGATTTCTGATTGAAAGAATCCCGATGCCCGGCAAATTGTGCAAATCGCAGGGAGAGAATCGCTCGAATCGGATACGAACCCGATTTTAGATGTGAATTAAAGATAAAGAAAAACAGCCGTGCTTTCTATTAGATTGTAAAGAGAGAGGTAGTGGCTCTGTGTAAGACAGAAGAACTTCGCCTGCCTATCGATTGAATTTTAGATGTCTTTTCTTTGCAAGGTATAGGGCTTTCTGGATTTCCAGATCGAGTCTGCTTTTATCATACGGCTTAGTAAACCATCGATAGATCTTAAGCTCATTGATGCTTTTTTCTAGCGGTGGATATCCTGATACAACGAACACGATGAGATCACCCTTGAGGGCTCTGAGTTTTTCGACAACGGTATGGGGGTTTTCATTGCCCAGTCGCCAGTCCATTATCAGCACCCGGCAATCGTCTATGTGATCTCGTAGAGCGTTTTCTCCCTGTTCACATGTAGATGCTTCAAGAACCTCATATTTCAACTCGTTTAGGAAAAACCGCAGGATATCTCGTATCTTAGGATCATCATCAAGAATCAGAATTGTAGTTTTTATCCTGTTGAGCATCACCGATTTGGTGTCTATATCCAGGTCACCCCTGTCACTTTCGGGTATCTCAATTCGAAAGGTTGTCCCCTCAGCATCACTGTTTTCTATACTAACCTGACCGTTATGGAGTGTGATTATGCGTCGCACAAGAGCCAGGCCTAATCCTGTTCCTTTACCGGGTTTTTTCGTGGTGAAGAAGGGATCAAAAATTTTCTCCTGCAGCACTTCGGGAATTCCGGTACCAGTGTCGGAAAACCGAATCACCACGTTATTGGCTTCGCCCTGCTTGCGAACGGCAAAACAATCGATAGTAATAGATCCCCCCTGCGGCATCGCATCACGGGCGTTTCCGAAGAAATTCTGAAATATTCGTTTCAGATAATTCGGATCAGCCTGAACGAAAAGAGCATCCTCGGCCGTGTTTAGATTAACGCTATAGGATGAGCCCAACTGCTCGGTGAGAAGTGGGATTGTTTCCCGCAAAAATGATATGATCTCGATTGTGCTGTAATCCAGAGGTTTCTTTCGGCCCAAAGCAAACAGTTCCGAGACGAGAAATTTCGCATCCACCAGAGTCTCTGAGATCAATTTCATCTGCTTCTTTGTTTCTTCCTCGCCTGTCTGGACCGATACTCTTTCCGTCAGATCGTTTACCGTCTGAAGGATATTGTTAAAATCGTGAGCCATGCCGCTGGCCAAGGTGCCGAGGGATTCCATTTTCTGGTACTGAAAAAACCGGTTAGCCATCTCCTCCCGCTGCCCGATGGCAAGTTCACGGTCCGTAACATCGACCATGCTTCCGTCCCAACCAACCGGGCTGTCTTTCTCATCTACCGGTTGAATATTCATGTCGACGAATTTGACCGTTCCATTAAAATCCGATACCTGGAAAGTTCCTCTGGTCCCAAAAGGATCCAACCTGAATTGCTCCGGCTGGATGATAAAATCGCGAATATTTCGCCCGTGTATGATCTTTGAGGGAATGCCTAAAATCGCATATGAGGCCATATTCGCCCATAGAAAATCCCCTTGTGCATTGAGCGTAAAAAGCATCTGGGGAAGACGGTGCACAAGATTATGATATCTTACCTCGGAATTGGAAACCTTCTGTATGGATTTGAAGTTGTTTCGGGAGGTAAGTCCACTGAGCACCCCTACAATCAGTAAAACCATAACACTTAACAGGTAAGTCGGACTCCAGCCTTGGATTAGTCCGCCTGTGGTTACAGCCTGCCATACATACAAAAGGGTCAGCTCCAGTGCCGCCAGAACCCCACCGAAAAGAGACAGGCGCACCTTGTGATGCAAGCCAGTAAAGGCAATCGCGATGAAATAAATCGCAAAAACAGCTCTGTTAATTTCCTCGACTTGAGCACCTGATAGTAAATAGGAAAAAATTATTGCCGTAACCGCAGTTACATCCAAAAAGGTCAATATGTAGACACTGTATCCCTTCACGATGTACCTTTTACTTGCCCTGGAAATAAAGGGCGATGAGTAAAACACGATTCCCAAGGCAATGATGATTTGCAGTATGAACGGAATGAAGGGGATTTGACCTATGGCATAGGTATAGAGAGAAATGAGCGCAAAAGCAGATGCCAGTCCGAGACGTATCAGTGAGATCCAGTGCTCTGACTCAGCCTCTGCCATCAGGATGGCCTGTGTTTTACCAATGAGATTTCTTCTTGTCTCGATACTCATGATTGTTTGGCTGTTCTTTCTGAAGGCACAGAGAGGCATTACACCAGCGCTTGTATCCACTGGTAAAAATTTCTACTATCTAGTATACAAAATATGGGGAATAAATGCAATTAAAACATAAAACAACAAATACTTATCGCATGTCGAAAAATGGATTTTACCATTGCATTTATTAGAGCACGCTATTCCCAGTTCCAGTAATACCCGTTGCTGGTATAACAGATATCGCCCGATAAGGACGTGAGATCTAAAGGTACCTTGAGGTGGGTGACAATAAATCTTTTTACATCCGGAGCCGGGTGATTATACGCGTTTTGGGCTCCACAGGATATGACTACCCTTCGAGGAGATGCAAATCCGTAAAATTGCTGCTGCAGTGAGCCACCGCTTCCGTGATGAGGAACGACCATCCAGTCTACATCCAGATTATAGCGTTGGTCTGAGGCGATCAGACGCATGGAAGACGAATCGATATCGCTGGTGATCAGAAATGATGTCGATTTGAAATCGACACGGAAGCAGCTACTGTACCTGTTTGTTGCCGTGGACGTCCCCCGTTCATCTTCCAATCGTTTCGAAGGCGGCCAAAGACAGGTAAATTGGACTCCGGATGGCCCATCGACAATGGCGCCCCGTGTCAGCCTGCGAAATCGCACAGCCCTATCCAGACAAGATACATGAGAGCGCAGCAGGACTGTATCTACCATTGCACCGACATACACAATGCCACTAAAGGAAAGAGTGTTCGGAAGGGAGCGTAATCCACCGACATGATCCTCATCGGTGTGACTGATACAGATCCACTTCAGATAGGGATTGCCCGCTTTCTCGTAGGCCTGAGCCCATCTGCTACTATACTCTTCCTCACCAAAATCAATGGCCACCGCGGTATCCTCTCGCCACACTATCTGCGCAAGCCCGTTTTCCACATCTACAATCAGGCAGTGCAATTCATCCTGGATAATGCTTTCAACAGGAGAGCTGCAGGACAGGTAAAAACAGATCAATAATACACTAAAAGCAAAAACTTGTCTGCGCATTGAATTCAACCCCCTCATAACGACTATCTTCAAAAATCGCACAAATTCTGCATGTCCCAAACGTCTTCTCAAAAAGATCCATCCTCAGAGTCATACCGGCTCGGGTATATGTATACATCCCAAATTTCTTCCTGAACAAAACATCTGCAGATGCACATAATATCGATAACAGATTCACTTTCATTTCAGCCTCTACATCTGCACCGGCAAGAGTATCTTCGATGATTCTAATGGCAGGTGTAATAGAATACTGCACCTCTTTATTAACTACTTTCGAGTGTCTGAGACTTATGTCATGAGCAATATCCTGTTGATACGCCTTACATCTATAGGAGAGGGTAAGCTTGAGTGGTTGTCTGCAGGAAATTTTATTCGTTAAATCAAATCTATACCGATCGGTGCTCTGTATCAGGCGATAATGAGCCCGAATATCGATCCTCTCCCAAAGCATGAATACCGGCATCACCTCAACCTGAGTCAGTGCCTTGTTTTCCAAGGCGGAAACTCGACCGGAAATCCATTTATACTCCCGACTCAGCGGCAAATAAATATCCTGGGGAAAATGAATTATGCGTACTGAAGCTCTGGAACGTCTTCTGTGAAAAGATAGAGTCCCCATTACAGGAATGATCCCCGGCTGCGTATCCATCATGTCTCCATGCAGAGCTAACTTGAAGGAGCCGATTTCGCAGTGAACTCCCAGATGAGCTCCCAAAGCCCGCTCACTACGTGAGTCCCCTGGATGATTGTTGTCTGCCGTGACGAAATCCTCAGCCAATCGGTGCCAAGACACTCCTGGGGTCAATTCGCACCACCTGCGCACCGGTATTTTCGTGTTCAGAAACACAATGCGCTCTGTAGGCCGATCATGAGCTATGCCTTCGATGCGAAACCCGGAAGAAAACGGGACACGCGCATACAAGCCGTTCCAGGTTGATGCGGTACCATAAAGCCAATTCGACCGGCGATTCTCCTGAAGAGTGGAATCTTTACCGAATCGTCCATACGCCAGTGAGATCACATCGGTGCCGCGAATGTTTCCTGTTTGGATGGATAATCGGTCGGAGATGTCCAGGCAGACCACCCTGCGCTGCCAGCGAGCCGTCTGGTGATCAAGTTTGATAGTTCCTTTTGCTGAAATTTTATTTTTATGAGAAATATTGAATCGCACCCGTTGAGTGGTCTTGTCGGTAGAAGGGCGCAGTTTCGTATCAACTCGAATCATTGCGACTTTCGAATTCGACCAACTGGAAAAGGTTAAAACTGGCTGGAAAGAAATCAGGACTGGATAATCGCGGAATAATCGTTGTTGGTTGGCGAGCGTCCACGGTTGATAGTGCATCAGATCGGCTTCATCAGGCATGTGTTCCTTTAAAAAAGGAAACCGATCGTAAAGTATCGCAAGCTCTCCGGTTGCTATATCAAGTGGGTTGTCATAAAGCGGTTCGATAAGCTCCCAGAAGGCGGAGTCGATCTCTCCCCGGGATACAAGCATCCGGGCGCTGGATTTGTCCGGCGGCAGCTTTTCGATGGTAAAACAATACCCATACGCAATGAAAACAACACCACACAAGAACGCAACGAGATGGTGAATCCGAAAAGCCATTGTGCACCCTCGCAGGGTTGAGTGCATCAGCCATCAGGAGATGTTCAATCAGGAATAATTATCGTCCAATATAGATTGCGCAAAAACAACAGATGTTTATTTCCTGACGAAAAGATCTTCAATCTATCGTATATTTTCTATAGATGGATAAATAATTGTGAAAAAATGTAAATGTATGAATCGAATTCAACACTAACCGCCGATAATGTATTTTTTTTAGAAGACCAATCCTATGTTTCTTTTGAATACTGAGGTAAACGGGCAGCAATAATGCTGTGCTCAATAGCTTGGTGAACCAGATCGTACCCGAGATGCAGGTAACATGCGCAAATTTCACATTTTTTGCATATACATTCTTCTTATTGTTTCCGCGGTCTTTACTGCCCAATCTCTGGATGCCCCGCGTCTTGCGCTTGTTCTTAGCGGAGGTGGCTCCAGAGGCCTGGCCCAAATCGGTGTACTCAAAGCGCTGGAAGAAAACGACATAAAACCAGATCTGATCGTTGCTACCAGCATGGGAGCAATCATCGGAAGTTTATACTCTGTCGGTGTTTGCGCGGACACCTTAAAACATCTGGCCAACAGTATTGACTGGGAGCAGTTCTTTTCTAATGAAGCCGAAAGGAAATCCCTTCTGGTTAGTCAGAAAGCTGAGCCGGTTAACTACTTATTCGAGCTGCGCTTCGATAAGGACTTGACGCCGAAGCTTCCGAATTCCTTTTCCTATGGACAATCTTTTTTCAGTTTTCTGACTCCTCGCTTTGTTTCCCCGCTTTTTTATGCCGATGTAAATTTCGACAGCCTCCCCATTGCCCTTCGCGTTGTCAGCACCGACATTATCACGGGAAAACTGGTCGTATTTTCAAAGGGTAATCTTTCAGCTGCGGTACGGGCCTCTTGCGGTATTCCGCTTGCCTTCTCGCCGGTAAAGATGGATAGTCTTTTATTGCTTGATGGTGGACTGACGGCAAACATACCGGTAAAGCCGGCAGTGGAGAAGAATGCCGAGTTTATTGTTGCAGTCGATGTCACCTCCCCGCTATCCGATCCTCAAGAACTGGATAATCCAGTGCGGCTGGTTAATCAGGTAGTTGCCATCAGTATAGAGAAGCAAAAAAAGAACGATCGCGGATACGCCGACGTTACCATAACTCCCGAATTAGGGAAGACACGAAATACTGATTTTTCGCAAATCGACCACATCATCGAGCAGGGGTACCAATCGACTCTGCAGATGATTCCACAGATACAAACCTGCCTGAAAAAAATAGACGCCACGGGTCTCGACACCTCTTCCACACCTGTTTCTCACCACTCGGCCCTGCCGCTACCGATTAGTTTCCGCTGTGAAGACAATCAGCTTTCTGAATCACTAAAGAGCCTCGAGAAAAAATTTGAAGGGAAAACAATTTCTTCGGATACTCTGGATGCCGTATTGCAGGCCCTTTTTGCCCAAACCGGTCATACGTTTGCCACATATACTACATCCGTTGGAAATAACCGAACCATTCTCAGCGTTGAGCCGGGGAAAATACACGATATAGTCGTTGAAGGAAATACCGGGACCACCTCATATATGATACTGAAAGCTGCAAATTTGAAGAGAGGTGCTTTTCTAAAGAAAGGGATGATCGAGAAAGGAATCGGTCGTCTTTATGCCACAGGCTTGTTTAATACGGCTGACATGTACATGGATTCTTCATCAGTGTTGCACATCCTGGTTCAGGAAAAAGAATATTGGCGGACCCGTTTTGGTCTCAGATTCGATCAGTATCATCTGGGTGAGGGATATGTGCAGCCGGCATATGAGAATTTATTCGGTATGGGCATTTGTGCTCTTTTGCATCTTCAATACGGTATCCGGCGCGAAAAATATGCCTTTGAGCTTCAGGGAAGCAGTCTCTTTTCCCCCGCCCTGGCTAATAACGCTCTATTTCAGGCATATCTTTCTCGTGAAAGAGTTACTGACACGGTGATAGTAAGCGAGGATACTTCGGATACCGCCGTATACGAATCAGTAACCAGATACGCCGAAACGAGCCTCAGGAAAGCGGGGCTGCTGTTAATGGCGGGAGCGCAGCTTGGGCGTACCATGATGATCAGCGGAGGATTGCGAATAGAGAAATTTTCACTGAGCCGCAGCGGCAGTGAAGGGTTGGATTTGTGGAGCGCGAGTAACGGCAATCCACTGGGAGGATATCGCGATGGGATACGGTATCTGTTTTTACGCCTCAATATCGATAATTTGGATCGCTTCCCCTTTCCACGCTATGGACAAAAACACTATATTACAGTTGGTGGCGCCAGTGATATCATCGGTGGAACTGAAAGCTTTGTCAATTTAAGCGGTAACCTTCGCCTCTTTTACACCCTTGGCGAACGACATACGATTTCTCCGCAAATTCAGTTTGCATGGGCAGATAAATCACTTCCAGCGGTTGAGCGCATCTATTTAGGCGGCATATTTCCGGAAGAAAAATACCGTGATTTAAGCGTTTATAATTATATCCCGTTCACCGGTCTTAAACCTCGTTCATTGCCGGGAGACATAATGGCGGTGATGAGCGGAAGCTATACCTTCTGTATACAAAAAAACTCTTTCATAACAACCACCTTGGACTGGGGATATGTTTGGCAACAGCCTGATTTTAGTTTCGATTCCAAAACGGCGCGAAAATTTGTACACGATGCCCCCCTTGGAGTGGGGATAGCATTCGCCTATCAATCATTCTTTGGCCCCATACAGATTGCCTGGGGACGTCTGATTCGTACAAATGATAAGCTGAAAAACAGTTATGGAATAAAGGAAGAAAACATATTATACTTTTCTGCGGGATATGATTTTTAGTAATCTAGAGGTGTATATATAGAATGAAAGTGAATATTGCCCCAAAGCTGTTCATCGGGTTTCTGATAATTATCCTTCTGAATGCGTTTTTTGTGCTTATCGTCTCGAAATTAAGCGATTTGAATGTCATTGCAGATATTCTCAGAAGACAAAATGAGGCAAAAAATCAGCTCTTTCATACCGGAAATGTTCATTTTCGGCAGAATCAGAGCCTGACGATTTATCGTGATTTATACAAAGAAGAAAGCGCCGCAAATTTTATCGAACGGGGCAAAACTGCTACAAATCTTATCGATACCGTTATCCATCAATTGAGCGCTGCGATAAAAGCCGATTCGATAGTCAGTAAACAACCCGATCAGGTATCTGTGCTGAAGCCTCTTCTGGATACTATTCAGCAAAAAGTCAAAGAAAACAACTTTATCTATAATCGGGCATTCAAGGAGCTGTATACCTATATCGAGAGTAATGCCCCTCCTCGAAATGATCCCCGCCTCGCGTCCTTAAGCTCCGTACTGGACAGTGCGGATCATGGGTTACGGGAGGGGCTGGCCACCAGTGATTCCCTGCTGGATTATCAGACCAGACTCCGGATTCAGGAGATCGGTAAAAGGATCGATAATATGAGTCGGCTGACAATCGTGATAGTCACCGGTTTGTCGGTTTTTTCGATACTCTTTGGTCTGTTTTTCTCCCGCGCAATCACCAATTCGCTTCGTCGCCTCCGGGAATCTGCCAACGAAATTGCCCGAGGAGATTTTGACTTTGATCCGAGCGGTTTTCCAAAGGATGAGATCGGAGATCTGGCTCAGGCATTCTTTGATATGTCTCACGATCTGAAAAAAGCCCAGGCTGAGCTGATCAAATCCAAGCGCCTGGCAGCCATCGGCGAGATTGTAGCCTCCGTGAATCATGAGATCAACAACCCGTTGATGATCATCTCCGGAAACGCCCAGTTTCTGGAGATGATGATGATGGAAGAATACCCGGTGGAGCTCCAAAATCGGGTCAAAGCGATACTCGAGGAGACAGAGCGCATTTCACAGGTTACTCGTAAGCTACGGGAGATCAGAAATCCAGTGGTGGAAGATTACACCTCCAGCGGTGAACAAATGATTAATCTGGACAAATCGTCTCATGACAGTTAAGACGGCATTAACCTTTGTTCTTCTTTTATGCTTCATAGCTCTTTTGGGATGCGCATCTCGTGTGAAGGTATCTCGATACAGCTATGAGAAGCAACTTCTGGTGCACGCCGATTCTTTATTCGACGCCGGAAGCTACGAGTATGCCAAACTCAAGTACATGAAAATACGAGACGAATACTCCAATACGGCAATAGGGGCCAGAGCACAGTTTCATCTCGGCTATCTTAATGTATATTTTGATAATCCTTTTGCAGATTATGCAGCCGCTCTCAGAGAGTTTAAGCTGTATCAATCCTGGTATCCCGAAGGGGAGCGAATCGAATCGGCAAACAACTGGATACGGGTTCTTACGGTCTTGAAGGATTTCGATAAACAGTACCATGGAAAACAAAACAAGCTCGATGAGCTTCAGATTCATCAGGATTCTATCCACCAGAACTATGAAGAGCTTCAGAATGCGTTTGTTCACTGCGAAACCCGTAATGATACCCTGAAAAGCCGGATAAGGACCCTGGAAGGGCTCGTTCAAGAGCTTGAAGGATTGATAGAGGAAATCGATCAACTGCGCTGATTTTACCAATCATTTGGATTTCAACACTATGCCATTCCATGTTCGCGAGGAACTCCCCTCGCTGCAGACAATTGTAGTGAAGGTCGGCAGTCGTATTCTTTCTGCCGATCAACACCTCGAACGTACAAAACGACTCAAGAATCTGGTTGACGACATAACGAAACTGCGAGACCGGGGAATACAGATCGTACTGGTATCCTCAGGTGCTATCGCCCACGGAATGCGGGCTCTCGGTCTGGACACTCGCCCCCGCACAATTCCGATGCAGCAGGCCTGCGCAAGCATCGGGCAGATCCGCCTGATGCATATGTATGAGACGCTGTTTGCGCAACATGATACGGTTATCGGCCAGGTGCTGCTCACCTGGGATGACCTGCGCGTAAAGAAACGGTATCTGAATCTACGCAACACACTTTTCATGCTTCTGGAAAGCGGTGCGGTACCCATCGTAAATGAAAATGACTCGGTTGGTGTCGATGAGATCAGGTTCGGGGATAACGACACGCTGGGTGCTCAGATTGCCATGCTCGTGGGTGCCGATCTGTTTGTCAATCTCACCGACATAAACGGTTTGTATGAGGCAAATCCGAGGCTGTACCCGGAGGCGGCCCATATCCCCCTTGTCAAGAGAGTCTCCTCGGCCGTTCACAGACTGGCGGATTCAAAGGGAAGCGCCGAAGGAGTTGGGGGTATGGTGACCAAACTCCGGGCGGCGGAGATGGTCACCAGAACCGGTATCCATGCAATCATCGGTGATGGTTTCACGAAAGGATTGCTGACTGTTTTGCGCGATCCGCAAACCGGGACTCTCTTTCTGCCATCGAAGAAAATAATGTGTTCAAAGGCTCGCTGGATAGCATTTACCAGCAAATCTCATGGACGACTCATCATAGATACGGGAGCCGGGGACGCGCTGAAGAATAAAGGCAAAAGCCTTCTCCCCGCCGGTGTCAAATCGGTCGATGGGAGCTTTAAAATCGGGGATATGGTTGATATTGTCTCCGAAAATGGTGAAATCGTGGCGCGGGGACTATCGAATTATTCCGCAAAGGAGATTTCCCAGATCATGGGCCGACGGAGTTCGGAAATCACATCCATTCTCGGCCAGAAAACATTCGATGAAATTATTCACCGTGACAATCTGGTGTTGATAGGATAACGAAAGAAATTATTTTGAGATCATGCAGAAAGGTGGCTTTATGGCGGCAAAATCTCTGCCCAAGACAATCGATACGATCACAAGAAACGCCCGTAAGGCAGCAGATCAACTCATAGACGCCTCTCCCGGGGCTGTCAACAAAGCCTTGCGGACAATGGCCAGACTGCTTCGCAGCCACAAGAGCTCTCTGCAAAGCGAAAACAGCAAAGACCTTGAGGCCGGACGCGCAAAAGGATTATCCCCGGCGATGATCGATCGACTCACCTTGTCCGACAAAACAATCAACTCCATGATCAGCGGGCTTAAGGAAGTAGCTCAAATAAAAAGCCCTGTCGGAACGCGCTTCGATCAACGCACCAGACCAAACAAACTGTCGATTTACAAGGTAAAAGTTCCTATCGGCGTTATCGGTATCATTTACGAGTCGCGACCAAATGTAACTGTCGATGCAGCAGCTATCTGTCTCAAATCTCAGAATGCGGTCATATTGCGCGGAGGTTCCGAAGCGTTTCATTCAAATAGTGCCCTGGCAAAGCTTTTTTCCCAAGCACTAAGAGAGGCGGGGCTCCCCTCTCAAGCAGTACAGCTGGTTCCCACCACCGATCGGGAAGCGATTTCGCTTCTTTTAACCAAAAGCGATGACATCGATCTGATCATCCCCAGAGGTGGTGAAGGTCTGATACAGATGGTGGTAGAGAAATCACACATTCCGGTGATCAAGCACTACAAGGGGGTCTGCCATGTCTTTATTTCCCGAAATGCCGACATGAAAAAAGCAGTTTCGATTGCCGTTAACGCTAAAGTACAGCGCCCGGGCGTGTGTAATGCGATGGAGACACTTTTAATAGATAACGGACTGAAAAAATCCGATCAGCAGACAATCATTAACGCCCTGTTTGATGAAGGGGTTACAATCTACGGTGATCGGGAAATCAAAAGTCTTGACAAAAGAATAAAACAGGCGACCAGAAAGGATTGGGAAGCCGAGTATCTTGATCTGCGGCTGGCGGTTCGAGGCGTTTCATCTCTGGATGAGGCCATCGAACATATAAACACCTACGGCTCCCGCCACACCGAATCGATTGTCAGTGAATCGAAAGAAGAGATCAACCGTTTCCTGAAAAAGGTCGATTCATCATCCGTGATGTTCAACGCCAGTACACGGTTTTCCGACGGCGGAGAATACGGCATGGGCTGTGAAATAGGCATCTCGACAGATAAGCTTCACTCCCGCGGGCCAATGGGAGTGGAAGATCTGACCACCTATAAATGGGTCGTGGCAGGAAAAGGACAGATTCGCGAATAGTAGAACAGATTTTCTTTACATTAGATGGGGCTTTTTTCCTATGAGTTTGATTGATGCAGTTAAGTTTGACGACAAGGGTCTGGTAACGGCGGTGGCGCAGGATGCCACCACCGGTGACGTTTTGATGTTGGCGTACATGAACAGAGATACGCTCGCGGAGACCCTCGAGACCGGCACGATGGTTTACTGGAGCAGAAGCAGACAGAAACGCTGGCTCAAGGGAGAAACATCCGGACATGTGCAGAAAGTAAAGGAAGCATATGTCGACTGTGACGGTGACGCACTGTTGTTTAAGATTGATCAGAGCGGTGGCGCATGCCACAAAGGTTATGTGTCATGTTTTTACCGCCGCAGAAATGGCGATCAGTGGGAGACTGTCGGAGATAGGATTCAGGAGTAGGCAAATTGTTTACGACACGCGCACGAATCGACATAAGTCTGGACGATCTGCTGCATAACCTGCGGCAGATTCGGTCCCGCATAAGTGCGGACATCCCTGTTATGGCGATAGTCAAAGATTGCGCATACGGGTGCGGTGCGCGTCCGGTTGCACGGCTGCTCGAAAGGGAGGGCGTCGGTTTTTTCGGCGTTGCACGGATGAGCGAAGCCGCCGATTTACGTGAGGCACAAATAACCTCTCCGATACTCTGTCTGGGCACCTGTAGCGGGGAGGAAATGAAGTGGGCCGCCGAAAACGGCGTTCGCGTATCGGTAAACGACATGTCCTCTCTCCACGACATCAGCCGCTTTTCTCTTACGCACACCGTGCACATTCATGTGAATGTAGATACCGGCATGGGGCGTCTGGGGATAACTCCCGGCCAGGTTCCTGATGCCGCCAAACTCCTCAGCCAGTTGCACGGCAGGGTTGAACCGGAGGGGGTGTTCACCCATTTTGCCTGCGCGGATGAGCCATACACCAAAACAGTTGAAACACAAAATCTTCTGTTTGAAAAAGCACTGAATTCGTTTAGTGATGCGGGGATTTCCTTTCGCTATATCCATTCGCCCAACAGCGCCGCGGCACTGCGTTTTGATATTCCCGCAAATCACCTTATCCGCCCGGGCATTGCTCTTTACGGATGCAAGCCGGATCCGCAACAAAACTTCGGCACCGATTTGCGTCCGATCGCATCGCTGAAATCGGAAGTTGTAATGGTAAAGCGGGTGGCCGGTGGAACTCCGATAAGCTATGGTGCTCACTACCACGCCCCCCGGGAAACCACAATAGCAACCGTTGCGCTGGGTTATGCTCACGGATTTCCCCGCCTCCTGAGCAACCGCGGAAACGTACTCATTCACGGCAAACGCTACCCTGTCGCCGGAAATGTTACCATGGACTATATCATGGTGGATATCGGGGATGACGCGGTGGAGATCGGCGATGAAGTCGTGGCCTGGGGAAGGCAGAACGATGCGATGATTTCTCCCGATGAAGTGGCGAATATGTGCTCAACTATCGGCTATGAGATCCTTTGCGGCATGAGCACCAGTGTGCCACGCCATTACTGGCTCGACGGTTCGATCCGGGAAACGGTACCGCCTCACTTATTATGAGATAGTTACGACATATGGCTTTGATCGCGTTTGAAAAAAAAACCGGGATTGTTGTAGAGAGCAGAACATGCTGCATACGGGTTATCTTTCCAGACAATTGTAAGCCCAAGGGCGGATGCAGTAACTGTTCGGGATGCGGCTCCAACAGGTCTGTTCCACGCATCACTATCAGACATCCGGAGAGCCAACGGTTCGAAACCGGCCGACAGGTCATAATCAGACGCCTGTGCATAAACGAAGCCTTCTCTGCCATAGTTATGTTCGGATTTCCCCTTGTCTGCGCACTCTCGACTCTATTCGGCTGGTTTATACTGGCTCCACACTCGGCAGATTCTCCAGCGGCGATTCTCTGCTCAGTTGCAGCCTTGATCGGCGGTTTTTTCTGTGTTTTTCTCTTCGACCTACTCCTCAACACACTTTTTCCACCACAAATACTTCCGTCCCCGGAATAAATCTGCTTTCAGTGTTTGAATCCGGCCATTCGGTTTAGCATATTTATAGATGAGAATCGCTGGAAATATGTACAGGATTGGAAGCAATCGTTTTTCGTAATCAGGCCAGCCTAAAAATGATTGCCATCTCTCAAAGCGATACTCCGAATTCTTTTCACCTCAGACCGGAAACAATTCTTTCTATGGATAGTTGGCTCGATTTAACCGATCTTATCGAACGGGTGCAGGAATGCCTGGAAATCGGTCTGTATGAAGATGCCAAGGATTTGCTGGATCAGTACGTCGATGTTTACCGCGGAGAATGGGAAATCTTTTTTCTGTACTCACGGGTGTATGCGGAAGACAACGATCCGCAAAAGGCTATCGATTTTCTGTATAAGGCCTTGAGACTCGACAAGAACAACCTGGACTGCCTCCTGGGGCTTTTTTATGCGTTCATTCAGATAGATCAGATTCGCAAGGCGGGCCGTTTTCTCAATAAAGCCGAGCGGCTGTATCCCGGCAATGAACTCGTCTTGAATGCACTGATCTGGTACTATACCGAATTGAGCGATTTTGAAAAGGCCATAGCCTGTTTCGAAAACAATGCCGACCTGCTGGATAAAAACCCCGAGGCACTGAGAAATGCAGGCATTGCCTATGAGAGATTTGGCAATCAGGACCGGGCACAGGAGTGTTTTGCTCAGGCCCTTCACCTTCAGCCGCATTTCGATGAGGTACGTGACCTTCTGGCAGATCACTTCATTATCCGTGGAGAGACCTCAAAAAGCATCGAACTGTATCGACAGCATCTGCAGCTCTCCCCCAACAACATCAAATCGCTGTCGCGTCTGGTTTTCAGCCTCTCGCAGGATAACCAGGTGGAGGAGGCGGAGCAGGTTGCGCGCAAAACGATTCGCCTTTTCCCTAATTCTCCCGTCGGATATGTTGATCTGTCCTACGTATACCTCAACAGCAATCGCCCGGAACTTGCGTTGGAGGCTGCGGATAAGGCTCTGGATATTTCGCCGGTTGATGCCGAAGCCTACCGGGTGAAGGCGATCTCCTATTCTGAGCTCAAGAATAATACTCAGGCCAGCGAGTGTTTTGATCACGCACTTTCACTGGAACCGGACAATCCTGAGATCATGCGGGACTTCTACCACCACCTGCGTCAGGCAGGGCATCATGATCAAATGATCGAGATGATCCAAAAGGTAATCAAACAGGAACGTCCCTACTGCATGGAGGATTACTGGTTTCTGGCCGATCACTACCAGGAGATAAACCAGCCGCTTAAGGCATTCGGGTATCTTCATCTGGCATACAAAAGCATGCCCGGCGAAAACGAGCTTATCCCCCCAATGGTTGATATCATGCTCAACAGGGGGCATGTATCGTATACGCTGCCTTTCCTCAGACACTATGTTGAGCAGAAGGGGTGGAATGATGTCATGATTTCGTTTACCCGTCATAAACGGCTGAAAGGAAAATGGAATCAGGAAAATCTGAGATTTTTGCGTTTTTATGGTCAGGAAGCCACCGAATTCAGAAGCTTTGCGTTCTCGCACTATTTTCGAAAGTTTCTTCTGATAGCCTCAATCCTGTTACTGTTTCTTCTTTTTGGAGTAGTCCTGTTTGTTTTTGATCTGCCGATTGCCGTAGCTGTTTGTATAGGTGTTGTGGTTTGCTTTTTGGCGGTACGAAGGCTTAGCAGCTTTGTCCGCCGGATGTTTCGCCCAGAAAACAAGCAACATGCATATTAACGCAAGGATTATATGAAACCGAGACTCCTTTTACATATCTGCTGTGCACCGGATGAGGCATGGGTGGTACATTCCCTGAACCAGGATTTTGAGCTTCACTGTTTTTTCTGCAATCCGAATATCAAACCTGCCGAGGAGTATCACAAACGTCTTGCCGAGGCACGGAGAGTTGCTCAAATATATGGAGTTGCTTTTGATGCCGATGAGTACGTCCCTCGATTATGGGAGGAGGCGGTCTCCGGCCTGGAGCACACTCCCGAAGGCGGACTGCGGTGTGAACAATGTTTTCTTCTCCGCCTCCGGCAGACCGCCCGCTTCTGCCGGTCTATCGGCTGGTCACATTTTACCACAGTCATGAGCATAAGCCCGCATAAGAAGATCAGCATGCTCAATGAGACGGGAAAAGTGGCCGCAAAGGAGTATGGGGTTATTTACGAGCCCTACAATTTTAAAAAGAAAGACGGCTTTTTAAACAGTATCAAGCACAGTAAGGCATTAGGACTCTACCGCCAGGACTACTGCGGCTGTCCGCTGAGCAAAGCGGAGAGGGAACGGCGGCAGAAAAGCTCACCTTAATTATAACCGTTCAGTATAATGAAATCAGTAATCATAATCGGCGGGGGGCCATCCGGTTTTTCCGCCGCTTTCGCGGCAGCCTCCCGGTGCGCGCAAGTCACGATTCTGGAATGCTCCGATACACCGGGGCGAAAACTGCTCGCATCGGGTGGTGGGCGGTGCAATGTCACTAATACGATGCCACCAACCAAAATGGCGGGGCTGTATCATTGCGGCGGCGGGGATTATTCCCCATCCCGGTTTGTGCGAGCCGCACTCAAGGGCTTCGATCAGAAGATGCTACGGGATTTCCTTAGCAGTTATGGAGTTCAGACCGATGTCGAACAGGAGTCGTTTGTCTATCCTAAAAGCCGCCGTGCATCTGATGTACTGGATGCCTGGCGAAATGCGTGCACGGACCAGGGCGTCCAAATCCAGACCGCATGCGCAGCCACATCACCCATATTCGATAAGGGTATTATCACCGGTGTAAACACAACGAAAGGAAGATTCTCTTGCGATGCTCTTATCATCGCGACCGGCGGAAGAGGTTACTCCTCCCTCGGGGGTACCGGAGATGGCTATAAGCTGGCCCGACAGTGCGGTCACAGGATAATCAAGCCGCTGCCGGCTCTTGCACCTCTGCAAATCGAGGACAGAAAACTCACATCCTGTGCAGGCGTGAGCCTGCAAGGTGTCCTGCTGAGAATACCCGGTATTGGGGGGAAACCGGTATCATTCAGGGGAGATGTTCTGATAACGCACACCGGACTCAGCGGCCCCGCCGCCTTAAACAGTGCCACCGTCATATCACGCCTGATGTTCGAAACCGGCAAACCGGTGCCGATCGAACTCTCTTTGGATCCCCTTGCGGATGATTCCCGGTGGCGCAACCGCTTCATAACATGGCAGCAGCAAAAGGGGAACAGGAAGCTGATCTCCCTTCTGACCGCCGGCATTCCCAAAAGCATTGTACTCCATATTTTCGACAGATTAGGCCTGTCAAGCGATTTGAGAGCCTCTGATCTACCCAAAAATTCACGAAAAGATCTCATTGGAGTGCTTGTCCGACTTCCTTTAACGGTCAGTGGAACGGGCGGATTCGATAAGTCCATGGTCACCAGTGGCGGAATCGACCTGAATGAAATCGACTCCCGGAGCATGCGCAGTCGGTTGATGAAAAACCTGTTTTTTTGCGGCGAGGTGATCGACATAGACGGCCCCTGTGGCGGGTTCAATCTTCACTGGGCCTTTTCCAGCGGAAGTCTGGCGGGGCTGAGCGCGGCATAAAAAAAAGGCACACGGTAAAGGGAGTAACCGTGCGCCTCCGAAAGTAAAACAACTGTTCCCCTAACCGTCCCTCGCGACGGATAACAAAGGATGGTGTAACGGATCCCAATCCTTGTTATTATAGACGGGAGAAAATGCCGGGAAGTTTAATCTTTTTTTGCAATTACGCCTCTTTTTTTTCAGATTCTACCCTGTTATATCTGTCCGCGAATCTTCTGCTCGATTGATTCCTTGTATGTGGATTTGAGCTTGGCGTGTACATCATCACCCAGGGCAGGCAACTCACTGGCATCCGCATTGGATTTGACCTGCGCGACCTTTGAAGCTCCCGGGATAATCGTACTTACCTGCGGATGGTCCAGAATCCATCTCAGCGCCCACTGAGCCATGCTCATCTGATCGGGAACCATCGGTCTGAGCCCATCGGCAATCTCCACACCCAGCTCAAACGGCAGTCCGGAGAAAGTCTCTCCCACATTAAAGGCCTCTCCATCCTTGTTGTAGGTGCGGTGGTCGGAAGGGGCGAAGGTGGTTTCTTTGGTGTATTTGCCCGCCAGAAGGCCACTTGCCAGAGGGAGGCGGATAATCAGTGCGACGCCCTTTTCCGCAGCTTTCGGAAACAACTCATCTGCGGCTTTCTGACGGAATACGTTGAAAATGACCTGCAGTGAAGCCAGATCGTCCTGTTTCAGGCAGATCATCGCCTCTTCAATCGTTTCCACACTGGCCCCGAACTGACGGATTTTTCCCTCTTTCTTCAATTCCCGCAGCCAGTCAAACACCTCGCCACTTTCCAGATGTTTTTTGGGGATACAGTGCAGCTGGGTCAGATCGATAGAGTCTCTTTTCAGACGCTTAAGTGAGTTTTCGGTGCATCTCCTCAGAAGCTCCAGCGAATAGTCGTCGGGATAGCCTTCCAGGCGGCCGAGTTTTGTAGCCACATACACCCGATCGTCTTTAGGACTGAGGAAATCTCCAATCAGAGACTCACTTCTTCCCCCACCATACACATCCGCGGTATCGAAAAAATTGATGCCGTTATCCAGTGCCGATCCGAGGATCTCATGCGCAGTCTCTTCTGCCATCTCTCCCCAGTCACCCCCAAACTGCCAAGTCCCAAGCCCCACCTCGGAAACTTCATAGCCGGTCGAACCAAACTTCCTGTATTTCATACATACCTCCTCAGGGAAACTCCGCCATACATTAAGTGTTAGAAGAGCAGAAATATAAAAAGTGTAGGAGGATCAATGTGCGATTTTGAATAAACAGATTAAAAAAAAGTGTTAGGACGTATCATGCGTGTGTTAAAATGTTGAGAAAGTGTCGCAGCTCCGTCTTTTATACAGGTTAATTTAGAATAAATCCGTTCCATGATTGAATGAAAATATCTATTGCTGGTTTAAATTCGATGAATGGGATTCATTTATCTTCTGTCTTTGACGCCGGTTCTGGTTTTATGATTTTTGTTTCTGATCGTTCAAATATTCTAGCCATGGTAAATTGCATGGTTGCGCACCGACTGCCTTTGTTTTCGGCTGTCTGAAACATGTACTCTTTTACGTGCCAGTTTTCTTCGGAAGTACTGCGGCGTTCTCTCTCGAAAAACGTAGCGTTAATCACCGTCGGTGCAAATCCGTCTTGTGCTTGCGGCCGGTCGGCAGGCCCGACTCTGGAATTATAGTCATAATAGAACCGGTAGGAATTCAGTTCATTCTGGTTGTCATCGAAGTTACATCGAGAGCCGCGTTGGCATGCCACGTGGGAGAAACGAATACTATGAGCTTCAGCAGCATCAAGGTACATTCCGAAATTCTCATGAAATGTCCCTTTGTCAATATGATAAGAAAGCGATTCAGCAGGGTTTATCATCGGATGGTTGGGTAATAAAATAACACGAAACAAAAAAGCCGGATACCTCCTGGTATCCGGCTCACAGAAAATAACCGATCAAATAATTCCTTACTGAAGGATATTGATTCTGGTTTGTTTTCTGATTGCATTTCCTTTAGCGTCGACTGCTCTGAGATTCACAAGGTACATACCGGCAGAGAGATTCTTTGCCGACAGTGTTGCGAAATCGGCTCCGCGAGCGATGGACGCGCTGCGAACGACAGCACCCTTGACGTTAACCAGGTCGACCGTACCGCTGGTGTAAGCAGGGTTGTTGAGCTTCACCTGGATGTTGCCGTTGTTGAACATGGCATCGAAACCGGCAGCCTTCATGGCATTGGAGCGATTCATGAGGACCGAAAGGGCTCCCCATGATTCCTCGTTAACTTCCGGAAAAGCTATGTTATCTATTGCAAACGCACCCTGAGTTTCTTCAGCTCCCTGAACCTTCCACTGAATTTTGGCCAGCTTTGTAAGATCGAGAGGAATATCTACGTATCCTTCCCAGTCGCTGTGCACAATAAGTTCATCAAACGGGATGAATACCTTTCTCCATTCACCTTCTGTTGGCGGAAGATTACGGTAGTATACGATACCCGAACCACGTGAATCTCTTCTATCGGGATCATCGACATCACCGACATCGTTTATATCGCTGAGTTCGAGTACCAGGTACTTGTCATTACCGGCAGTCTGGTATTCGAAATAGACGCCGGTTGCGCCTGCAGCCTCTGCATCCCAGTAAGTAGCTGAAAGAGAATCATACAGATTACAGCCGATACCGACGAACCCCTGCACGGTTGTTCCTTCCTGATCGACCGGTACACCAAGCTCATAGGCAAGAGCAGGAGCTCTTCCTTCGTCGACACCGTTACCCTCCTCAAACTTCAAATTAAGAAGACCGGTTTCAGGATTCAGAGTAGCGTAATCTTCGAGTACATTAGAAGTTCCACCGATTTCGGCATCGTTGTATGCATACCAGTAGGTGCCCAGAGGTGATTCGTTGTAAGGAGTATTCTCAAAATCGGCAAACTTACAGTTACCGCTAGGAGCAGTGCTTTCGGTCTCCGTCCACAGAGTTGGCGAGACAAACTCATAGTCACCGATCAGACGAACATCAGCTATATCCAGCGTATCGACTGTACCTTCATCTGCAGATACTTCCCAGGCCAGCTTTGTACACTGAGTGATGTCGAAAGCCATTACACCGGCTTCATGACCCTCGCCGTTTACCCATGAGGGCTGCTTGACATCGATTTCAGAGGTATCTTCGCCGCCGATGTAAACTGATACGTAGGTCCATTCATCTGCTTCTGTGGTAAACCCATACCCGTGATAGGCAAATTCTCCGCCTTCCCATGGTTCATCGAGAACCTTGCCGGAATGATCATCCATATCCTTGATCTGAACCTTGAAATTGATCGACACGTTTTCCTCACGAGTCTTGATCCAGAAACCGATACTGTCGACACCGGTCAAATCGATGGAATCGCCCTCAGGGGCAAGCATCGCACCAATACCGCAGTATGGATCTGCAACGTAAGAATATGTCGACTTAACCACTTCCCAGGCATCTCCCATCTCAAAGGGCATGGTGATACACGCTCTACCCGCGTGGTCATCGACCTGCACCTCATAATCCTTTACCATCCAGTCGTCACCTTCAATACTCTGACGTTCCTCTTCGGTGAAAGGAACATCAATAACCGATGGAGCAAGCTCTGGCGCGCTCTGCGGACGGTCGTCTTCACCGGTACCGGCGTTGTCGTCGTAGTAGTACCAGTACTGCTCCATCTCGTGCGCATTGTCATCGAACGTCTCATCTAGAACCTGATCAGCAAACAGTGAAGAGGCTGTAAAAATAGAAGTCAGCCCGATTACTGCTGTTTTGATGTTAAAAAGACCCATAGGGACCCCTTTTTTAAGGTTAAATTTTTAAAAGGATAGATTAATGGCTGTTCTGCTTTGTTTAGTGTGCTCATAATGAAAAAAGGTTCACCAAAAATAATTATTAACGACTATGTTTACCGAGAAACCGCAAACACCTCCCTTCTGTAGTAACCCCGCGAGATACAGATGTATCGACGTCTAGAAAGAAAATGCATTTCTCACCTGAGGTAATGCTTTAACGCTTAATAATCGGTCGATTTAATATAGTAGTTTATGATCTAAAGCGTCAATAAGATTTTTTCGATCAAGGAAGGCAGAGAATGCTTTTTTCAGCCGTTTTATGGCAAATTGTTATATTTATTAAAACAATTGCGTAATAAAGCAACCTCTTTACAACTTTTATTCTTCACGGAATCAATTCTTTTGAAATATTTTATGAACGGTTTGCAATATTACGGTAACTATATAATAGGATTATAACAAGAGTAGAATTCCCCCATCCACCGTGGTTCAAGGCAATATTTAAACAATTCAATTTAAACGCTTTTAGGGAGAACGTATGATTAAAACCAATCTGCGAAAGGCTTGTACAGGGGTAATTATCCTAGGGGCAATTGTTTTTTCTTTCGCACAGACACCAGTGGAAAAACACGGATGGCTGCGAACGGAAAAACAACACCTGCTGAATGAGAACGATAAGATTGTGCAGCTGAAAGGGTTGAGTTTCTACTGGAGTAATCCTGGCTGGAACGGCGCACATTGGTATACCGAGGAGACAGTTCAGGCACTGGTCAATGATTGGGAGTGTACCGTTATTCGTCTAGCCTACGACCCAACCCAACCCGGCAGCTGGGATAGTCACTGTCTACCGGTTTTAAATGAAGCCTTAAGATTGGGTATATATGTGGTAATAGACTACCACTCCCATGATGCGCATAACAGGGCAAATGACGCCATCAGTTTCTTTACTCAGAGAGCCGAAGAGTACAAAGATGAACCTAATGTCATTTTCGAAGTCTATAACGAGCCGATCACCCACGACGACAGCGAAAACGGGGATTTGGGAACCGCACGCGAGACATGGGAGCAAATAAAACCGTATCAGACCGATGTAACCGAGGCGATTCGTAATACGGGATCGCAGAACCTGATAATCATAGGTACTCCTTTTTACTGCCAGCATGTGGGAGTTGCCGCCAGTGATCAAATCGTGCAGAGTAATGGAGAGCCGTTTGAGAATATCGCCTACTCGTTTCATTTTTATGCCGCAAGTCATGGTCCCAATGCGCACTTCGGGGGAGGCGTCGAGGATCAGTATCTTCTAGATGCAGTCGGCAGAGTCCCTGTGTTTGTGTCCGAATGGGGAACAACCCACTCCAACGGTGCCGAAGGATTAGTCGATGGAGATAATACCGAATGGTGGTTTGAAAATTTCATCGATAAGTATCATTTGAGCTGGTGTAATTGGTCGGCATCCGACTTTGAAACATCCAGTGCATTCTCCGGCGGCAGCACCAATCCCAGTGAATCTGGGCAGGTTGTACGCAGGTTCCTCGGTGGGGAGGATGAGTTCGAAGTACCGGGTAGATCCGAGAGACGAATTCACAGCGAAACATTTGACGTACCCGCTACGATCGCAGCATCGGAGTTTAATACTATTTTTGGAGATTACGCCCATAGTGTCGATGTTGCATTTTTCGACTGGGATCAAGACGACGGGCGAGTAGATGTCGTAGACAATACTGCTTTGGAAGTTTCAGAGGTCGATGCAAGCACCACAGATCCTGAGGATTATGTAACCTATGAGATCAATTCATCTTCAGACACCAAATATTTTCTCGCACGTTATTTGGCACCGGAAGGATCGGGTACCATAGAGATATATGTGGATGACCAGGAGGTTGGTGAACTCTCAATTACATCTACTGATCCCAGAGAATGGAGGACAATTGATCAACAGATTGATATTTCCTCGGGATCACATGTGATAAAACTTAATTTCCAAAACACCACCGGCTCCTATCAGATCGGATGGCTTGAGCTGACAAATGATGTAGCGATAGCAAGAAATCCACTCCGGCGGAACTTGAATGCTAAAGCAAAACTGGAGATGGTCAAGCAGGGTTTCTCTGCGCTTTTACCACAATCTCACTCATATACATCCTATTCTCTTATGAGAGCAAACGGGCAGGTGTTAAAAAGTGGCAAACTAAATCCAAGTGTCAGTAAACTTGCATTTGAAGATATATCAACAGGCATGTGGCTTTTGAAACTTCAGGGTGCAAAAAAAGCCGATCTTTTTAAGGCATTCATAAGCGGACAATAATAGTCTATACAGATATTTACTTATAAGACCTTATACCTTAGAACAGAGGAGTTTTTTACATGAGAATACTGACATTAGCACTGACGCTGCTACTTGCCTCCAGCACTTTCGCACAAGACTATGATCAGCTGCACGATCTGCTGATTAAGTTTTACGGCTACCAGCGTGCCGGGCTGGCCAACGGTAGTGCAAACAATCTTAACTCGGGCTTCGAAAATGCTGCACACGGTGGAGACAGTTATAATGGTAACCCGGTCGACGGAGGATGGTACGATGCCGGTGATTACATAAAATTTGGTATGAATCTTGGTTATAGTGTGTACTGTCTTCTCAAAGGCTATGATGTGTTTCCAAATGCATATGCCGACAATTATGGAGCAGATCATTCAAATGGCGGCGATGGGATTCCCGACATCCTTAACCAGGTGAAATTTGCTACCGATTACCTGAT
The DNA here is from genome assembly GCA_964419255.1 of uncultured Fibrobacterota bacterium. Lineage (GTDB taxonomy): Bacteria > Fibrobacterota > Chitinivibrionia > Chitinivibrionales > CAYFVL01 > CAZPHU01. Next base: position 110,120 of record CAYQOU010000004.1, read on the forward strand.
CAAGGCGGTTATTGATGAAAATACTATCGTATTTGATGTTGGTATCGCCAGCGAAGAGCACAGGACATGGGGCGTTGTCAACCCCGATGGCAGGAATTCTTCGAAGATAACCATCTGTGACGGTGGAGACATCCCGGCAACATACGCCGCCTGTTTGGCACTTATGTCTGTGGTCTACCGCGAATTTGACTCGACATACGCGGATCAGTGCCTGGAGAAAGCAAAAGTTGCATTTAATAGTGCAAAATCCTTTTTCGATCAGGGAGCTAATTACTGCTCGCCACAGATAAAGGACAATGCGGCACTCTATGATTACTCTGAAAATCGTCAGATAAATGACAGAAAAGCAGCCGCTGGAGTGGAGCTTTACCGCGCAACAAATGGAGAAGATCCTATCTACGCCGCCTGGGCGAAAACAGCAATACCTGACGTGTTTAACTGCATGGGCTACAGCTTCATCGGCCCTCTCGCCGGTTTCGAAGTGTGGAGACAGGGACTGGGTTCTCCTTCCGCACTCATTGACAATCTGGACTTCATTGAGGGTAAAGTGAGATCGAGTGGTTTGTTCAATGGTATCTATCAGAATAGCGGATGGGGTACCGCCCGTGATGCCGGAACCGCGGCATTCGAATATGCCCTGGCCTATGTAACAACAGGATCGGCAAACACCAGGGAACAATATATCCAGCGGGTAGAAGATCATATCGCCTGGGTATCGGGAAACAATCCCAGAAATCAGTCATTTATAGTGGGATACGAGGGAGGCCCCTCTGATATTCACTACCGTTCTCCGGGGACTCCAAACGGTGCCCTAGTAAGTGGCCCGAATGGAGATGGAGACTGGGCCGATGACGGCAGTCCGAAATTCTGCGAAGTGGCAATTGATTATAATGCCGGAATCATTGGCGCAGTCGCCTTTATGAAAGCTCTTTCCGCGTCTGATGCAGTGAGAGTGACAGAGGCATTCTCTGCCTCTCCCACTGCTGATGCTGATTTGAATGATGAGGGGGTTACTTTTTCAGCAACCTTCAGCTCATCGGTTGAATGGTCAATCGACATTAACGGCTCTTTCGGATCTAAAACTCTTTCCGGTAGCGGAAGCAGCATCAATAAAGTATGGGATGGTACTGCCGATGAGGGTTTTTTCCTGAGCGATGAATTAGTATCCGCCCGGCTAAGCATAGACGGAGAAATCGCTATCATCGACCTGGTCAATATCAGCCCGATTTCTATTACAATAGGTAGTGCAAAAAAACCTGGCGCAAATCCCGATGATGTACTATTCGATGATTTTGAAGACGGAGACGAAATAAATGAATTTGATGGTGTGTGGGAGCCAATCGGAACAATCACTTCCGGTTTATACCGGACGATGATAAGCACTAGAGCAGAAGATGGATCTGAGGTGATTCAGGCCAGAGGCAGCTGTTCTGAATCGGGTCCCGATGCTTATATGGGTGTTCGGGCCACTTTCAACAGCGAAGGCACTCCGGTCGATCTGGGGAATCCGACTTCCATCCTGTTTGATTTAAAGGCAAATACCTCCACAAACATCGCGGTTGAATTGGAACAGCCAAACGTAACTGATGGTGCCTATCACAGAGTTATAATTCCCGTCACGGAAGGAATGAATACCTACCGTTTGGATATTTCTGACTTCGCTCAGCCGGACTGGAAAACACTCGATATCGATCTTGATCTAAATAACATGTCCGCTCTTCGTTTCACCGTCTATGATTCTATCGGTGCAGCCTATCTTTATTTGGATAATGTTTACATTGAAAACATTTCCCTCGGCATCGCTTCACCGTTTACCAATAACGCGATAACGTCATTCAAGCCGGTTTTCACCAATAGTAATCTGGTTTACACGATGCCTCAGCTTGCATCAGAGACACTCAACCTCTCGGTGTATAACCTGGCAGGCAAGCAGGTACTTAATAAGGTGCTGACAG
>CAYQOU010000005.1:0-59699 GCA_964419255.1 uncultured Fibrobacterota bacterium
GCGGCGATTTCGTAAATGCCGATTGCAATAGCGATGGCGATTTGGATTTGGATGATAAAAGCACGCGGATAATGGAACTTGCGATTCCATAATTGAGCCGAAAATGGAATTGGCGACTCCAAAATGTAGCCTCTTAGATGTGTCAGGCAGTATATTTTTACCCATGATACCTCGAGATTTTACAGCTCCGGATTCCAGCTTTTTCCTCTTCGGCCCGCGCGGTTGCGGCAAGACGACATGGTGGCGTGATTGGTACAATGACAGAGCGGTGGCATTTGACCTGTTGGATGCGACGATGTTTCGGGAATTGTCGGCAAATCCGGAAAACCTCCGCAAGAGAGTCGAAGCCGATGAGAAACAGCATGTATATGTTATCGATGAAATCCAGAAAATTCCTGAATTGCTGCCGGTTGTCCATTCTCTGATAGTGGACTACCCGCGACTGTGTTTTGTGCTCACCGGCTCCAGCGCCCGAAAACTGAAAAGAGAGGGAGTAGATCTGCTGGCAGGTCGGGCACTGCTCAAACATATGCACCCGTTTACCGCCCATGAACTTGGTACGTCATTTTCCATGGAAAAGTCTATCGATACGGGCCTGGTCCCACTGGTGACGCTCGATAGCACACCGGCCGAGCGCTTGGACTCCTACATATCACTTTATGTGCAGGAAGAGGTAAAATACGAGGGGCTGACTCGCAATATCGGTGCATTCAATCGGTTTCTCCGTTCCGCCGCACTTTCCCATGGCGCGGTGCTGAACATATCGGCTATCGCCCGTGACTGCCAGGTACAGCGAAAGGTTGTCGAGAATTACATATCTATTCTTGAAGACCTGCTGATTGCCCGGCGAATTTTCCCTTTCGAGAAGAGAGCCCGCCGAAAATTGGTACATCACCCCAAGCTTTTCTTTTTCGATGCCGGCGTCTTCAACCATCTTCGCCCGCGCGGCCCCCTTGATGAGCCCGCGGGTATCCAGGGAGCCGCACTTGAGGGACTGGTCGAGAATCATATCCGCGCCTGGGTGGATTATTCATCTTCCCGCATCGAATGTTTCTTCTGGCGCACACCGGCAGGCACGGAAGTAGATTTCGTGTTGTATGGTGAAGAGATCTTCCATGCAATTGAGGTCAAACGAAGCACGCGGGTTCGTCCCGAAGACCTGCGCGGCCTGCGTGCGTTTCTCCAGGACTACCCGGAAGCCTCCGCAACGCTTCTCTACCTCGGCAACGATCGTTTGAAAGAAGGGGCAATACGCTGTATACCCTGTGCCGAATTTCTCACCGGTTTAAAACCCAACCAGGCATTACCGATATGAAAAAAAATATCGATTCGGAAAAAACTGCTCTTATCCACTGCTGTTTCGCCGATTCAAATCCAGACAGGGATCCAAATCCAAATCGAAAAAACAAAAACCGCAGAACTCCGATAAGTCACATGGTTTCGATGATCTGCCCGGGTGGGGTGAGATAAAGGGAAACCTTTTGCCCGAACTCCCGGATTCAAACTACAAAAAAACCGATGGCGATTTGGATGGCGATTTGGATTTGGATGACGAAAAACAAGCCGGGGGGGGGAGGCTACATCTTGCCATGGCGCAAGATAACATACAGCAGCCAGAAGCCGATAAGCCCTGCGCCGACAAAGCCGATTATTCCGATTAGCGGAATACCGTTTACAATCGGTGGTACATTGGAGAGGATCACCAGCGAGGAGCCCACCACCAGCGCAGCCAAAACTATGGCAAACACCAGACGGGTGGTCAACTGGTCGAGTTTTGTCAACATCGGCTCCAGGCCCTTGTGCTCAAACTCGATATGCATCTTGCCGCTTTTAACCGTTCGTATGATATCCCGCATGTCGGTCGGCAGATCCTTCACCAACGATGAGATATCCATCAGGGCCATGTAGAAATCAAATCCCAGACTGCGGGGACTGAACCGCTCCTTCATCATTCGGCGGGCAAACGGCTCCACATGGTTGATCATATTGAAATCGGGATCGAGCCGACGACCGACGCCTTCGATGGTAATCAGTGCCTTGATCAGAAGATACACCCCCGGAATCATCACCAGCTGATGACTCCGTATGATATTGAGCAGCCGCCGAAGCATATCACCGATGTTGTAGTCCTTGAGGGAAAGAAAAGAATATTCTTCTATCAGCTCGGTTATCTCATATTCCAGAAGCTCCGCATCCTCGGCAGGACCGCGACTCAACTGAAGCAGCGTCTTTACGATTCGCTTCGGATCATCGTTGACAATGCCGAACATGATCAGTCCCAGATGCTCCCGCAGAGAGGGTGAGACCACACCCATCATCCCAAAATCGATAAAGCAGATTACCCCGTCGGGACGGATGATAATGTTGCCGGGATGAGGGTCGGCATGGTAAAAACCGTGATCGAAAATCTGCTTGAGAACGATATCCGCTCCCTCGGAGGCGATACGACGGCTGTCCAGCCCGGCCTTCTCCAGCTCATCGACATTGGAGACTTTCATTCCTTTAATAAACTCTATGGTCAGCACCCGGCGAGAAGAATACGAACGGTAGATGTAGGGGACATGAAGTCGGGGATCATTTTTGAAATTGTTGGCGAAACGCTCCATCTGAGTGGCTTCCATCTGAAAGTCGATCTCTTTTCGTACTGCTCGCTCAAACTCCCCCACCACCCGCATCAAATCCAACCCCCGCGCCTCCTCCAGATGCCGGTGAAGAAGGTGTGCGATATAGTACATGATCTCGATATCGATATTGAAGGTCTCATCTATTCGAGGGCGTTTTATCTTGACCGCAACCTCCTCACCCGTTCTGAGGATTGCCCGATGAACCTGCGCGATAGAGGCGGAGGCAAAAGGATCGTGTTCGAAAGAGGCGAACACGGTTTCCATCCGCCTCCCCAGGTCCTTTTCGATGATCTCGACGGAACGTCGGGATTCAAAAGGCGCCACCTTATCCTGAAACCGCTCCAGTTCCACAAGAAGCCCCGCGGGAACCACATCCGGACGATTGCTCATGAACTGTCCCAGCTTTATGAAGGTTGGGCCCAGATCTTCCATGGCAAGAGTAACCCGCTGCCATCGTGAAAGCTCCCTGGCCACCCGCTTTCTGCGCCGGGAAATAAGACGACTGCCGATTCTGGTATAGCGCTCAACCTTTAACGTAGAGAGTAAATCATCGAAACCATACTTGAATAAAACCGATATTATCTCACCATAACGCCCGATATGCCTGTAGCTTATGCCGGGCTTTTTTGAGAATTTTCTCATAACTTATCGGCACCAAGCATCTTATTTTCCAGCTGGATAACTCTCTCCTCCAATGCACGCATCTCCTTGCGCGTAGGCACATCCAGACGATTGAGAGTAGACTGTACCCGCTCATTGATCAGTTTTTCCAGCGATGCCCTGGTCTCTTCCGTCTTCTTCAGAATCTCATCTATTAGCTTTTTGCCCTCGGATGCCGAGATGTCCGTATCCTTGAGCATGTTTTTGAGCATCTCCTCGGCACGCTCTTTTGTCACCGCAGCCATTCCGATACCAATCAGAAGTGATTTTTTCATCATGTCCAGCATAGGCTCCTCCTTGCATTTTCGGGGGTAAAAGAGTACTATTTACTTGCAGCTTTTTTCATAACACCGCGAACATCTCATCTGCGATTCCAGATCGGTCTGTGATTGCTGGCACTTTTCGAATAATTCCGTGCAGTTTTTAACCGACAGCTGCTTCATACATTCAGTCTGCCGGGAACAACCGGTATGCATGACAAGCAAAAAGCCAACCAGAAAAAGAAATGTAATCATATTCTCTCTCCCGGGAAAGGAAAACAGGTGCATTTTTTCTGTTCAGAGTATAAGCGATCATATCTTCTGTCATCCTGCCTGCCTAAATGCAGGCTTTGTTTTTGCATATTCGTAAGTATCGGCTCACAGCCGCCAGTAAGCGGTTGAACTACCATCTATGAATATAGTTACGTGCACGTAAATGGTTGCAGTTACTTGTTAGGATTCAACCGGCAGGAGGTTTGCTATGAACCAAAGGGATATATTGGACGACTATTTAGGATCTGTTCTGAAAAGTACCCCACGGATGTCATGCTCCCGCTTGCGGGATGATACGACGCATCCATGCTTGGACTGGGCTCGGTCACAGGCATGTTCTAAACTGCGGTAAAACCATAGATTTGCTACGCGGCTACTTGGTGGACCCGCGTTGGCGAGGATGACAGAGAAATCAGCTGTGATTATACTAAACAGATATATACGCACATACAGCACCGAGTCCCCCGACACTCATGAGAGCGCAACACTGAGTTTTTTTTCTTTATGAAAAATCTATCTATACCTGTACTGATGCTGTTTTTGCTATGGATCGATTCGGCTGGAGAATCTTCCCGGCTCAGACGCATTCTACGCTTATATGAAGGACAGCACTACCGGTGCGACTCCCGATCCCTGTACCTTCATGGCGGCTACATTAAAGATATGAAAGATCCCGATTTCGATTCATCCTCCGGCTGGGCCGATACACTGCTTCATTTCTCCCGCACCTATGGGGCGACGCTTGGCTACACAAAGAATCTGCGCTCAGGATCGGAAACCGAAGATTTCCATCGAAGATTGGACGCCCAGCTCTTTGCCACATCCCGCAACGACGGTTTCTCGCTGAGCGGCACCCAGTTCAACCGCCTGGACACAATCGGGGAAAATGTGCTCCTGCTGGGAAACTACAGACAGAACAAAACTTATTACAACACCCCGGTGAACCGTGTCCTGCCCTCATTTTCCTTTCAGCTCAACGGCAGGGCCGCACTCTCGGCCAAATACCACAAAGAAGAAAATACCCAACACTATGCCTTCGAACCGATGCCGGATAAATATATCACAAAGTCACTCTCCGCTGATGCACTAATCGAGGTTCAGCCGGCCATCGCGCTTGGAAGATCGATCAATATAACCCCGGTGTACCTGGCGCTAGATCTGGAACGGGAACTGAAAAAATGCGGTGCGATAAATTTCAGCCTCTCAGACAGCACGATCGCAAGCATAGCCAAACTTCTGGCGCATAACAGCTCCTACACGCTTCGGGAACTTGCAATGTTCAAGAAGTTTAAGGCAGAGCTGGATTCAATCATCGGTGAAGATATGGCCGCGGCACACCAAAATTTCCATTTTCTGGGCCTCTTTGCCATCAAAAGAATCGTGTTTCGCAGGATACCTCCCTCCTTTGCGCGCCCCCGGTGGCGCATCTTTCTCGATGAGCAACTACTCATTCAGGGAAAAAGAACAGAGCTCTCGTATCCAAACAGAAAAGGTGAAAACAAGATAATCAACAAAAGTAATTTTCCACACAACCTCGAACTCGGTACCGATTTGAACTGGGGTATACCACTCAGCGAATCATTTTTCACTGAAACAACGGTCCAAAAGATTTTGGTTACCGGTGATGATGGCGTCGTATTTTACGATGGCGAACCGAACTGGAGCAAACTTATCAGATACGATTTCAGTCTATCCTTGTCGTGGTGGCCGGTTCTCTGGTTTCGAAGCACCCTGGGTATCGATCAGCTTCCCCTGGAAGGTGTCATCCCGACAGACGCACCCCGCAAAGCGTTTCTCGACGCCTCCGTATTCATCGAAGACAACATAGCTCTTCAATTCGAGTTTTCCCACAGCCGGATAGACGAGTCATCTCTGAGCTATCCGTTGGAAAATCATGTTTTCCCCCACACCGGCTTCGGCATATCATTGTCGGCTTTTTACGTTTTTTAAGCCCCCGGGGTCGATGTACCACTCAGCCGATCGCCGGATTCACTGGCATTGTTGATGAACAGTGAAATTAACTGTCATGTCAGATCGTATTTCGTGCAGTACAGGTTTATTTATCGATTCACATTATGTAATTTACAATGACAGTAAATCAGGAATACGCTACTCCTGATACGATTTTGATGACACAGTCCTGATTTCAGATTCGGAGGCCTTTGATGCCGAAAGCGTTCGCGACACAAATTGAGCAGCGTGATGGGGTGGTTTGGATCATTCTGCCCGAGACTATCGATATGGATAATTACCGCCACATCGAGGAGATGATAGAACCTGAACTGACGCGACGGGGAATACAGGTTGTTTTTGATTTCTCAAAGACCACCGCGTTGTTCAGCTCAGGATTGGGATTGATTATCCGCATCAAAAAGCAGATTGACGAACTGAAGGGCAAACTTTTCCTGTTATGCGTCTCCAGGAAACTGGAAGAGGGTTTCAGCAATGTTGGCCTGGATAAGGTATTTACTATCTGCCGTAGCCGTGAAGAGCTTCAGCAGTGTCTGGCTAAGAGTTGAGTGGAAAAGTACCACGCGTTTTTTAAATCTCCCCAATTCTAATTGGAAATCAATTTAAGCGCTCTGGTTGCGTTATCCCGCGTCTGTTTATCGTTATCATTTTCTGATAATTTCTTCAATAACGATTCCGCCCTTCTGGCATCCGGTCCGATCATCCCCAGCGCCTGAACGGCAGTGCGCCGAACCAGCGGGTTTTCACTCTCCAGAGTGCGCACCAGCGAGAAAACGGATTTTTGCCCAAGATCAACATATACACTCAGAGTGAGCCTACGGATAATCTCATCTTCATCACCGAGACATTGCTCCAGAAGCGGCATGGCCGTGGAGGGCAGCTTGTTGAACCGCCCGATCGCATCGACGGCAGCACGTCGGACCGCCAGATCCTTGTCCTCCATACAAAAGACAACCGAATTGGCAGCCGGCCACGCCTCATCACCCATGGCTCCCAAGGCCTCCACCGCAAGACGCCGGATCCGAGGATCTTCATCCTCCGTGGCCAGTTGAAGCGCAGGTAATGCCTTCCTGGCACCAGGCCCCATCTCCTGCAGCTTATGAAGTGCCTGTTCACGCTTCTGGCTGTCGGCGGTACTGAGATCTTCGATATACCTGTCAATTTCACGGCAACCGGCGAATGCCAACAGACAGAAGAGCAGAAACCATCCTGAAAAAACCTGTATACCCTTACCCATACGACTTTTCCTTAATCAGAGAAAAAAACCTGTTTTGAGCGATTCTCGCGGCGATTTGCTCAGTGGCCTGAAGCAGAAGATTTTCAGACATTCTGGAAATACCGCGGCGGTATTGCACGCAGTTGCTTCACCCCTTCTATACTAAAGGCGTTGAGCAACTCATCCAACACAGCCGCTTAGTTTCGGTAAAAGTACCGATCGAAAACAACCTCGTCATCGACATCGACACGCACTTCGCAAGCAGATACTCCCCGCGGGTTCACATTTATTTGTGATCCAAATATTTCTCGAAGTTCATGGTACGATACATGGCTTGCGAAATCCTGCTCCAAAAGACTTCCCGCGGCTTGCACCAAATCGGCCTTTCCTCCGGATACCCTGTGATCAGGAAAAATCCCTGTCTCATGATAATCCCTCTGATCTCCGGATATGCGAAAGAAATGAAACCCGGTGAGACGAAGCTGGGCACCGGATGAGCTTTGAAAACAGAACTCATACTGGCCGATTCCTTTCCCAAAGCTTGTGGTCCCTAAAAGAGTGACCGAATCGGGCAGTGCATCCCTGAGGGCCACCGCCATCATTTCGGCAGAGCTGGCGGTACGGGAATCGATCAGGATCACGATCTTCTTTCCTTCCCATCCATCACCGTCTCTGCGACTCACCCAGTCCACCTGGGCGGTGCCGGTATCTCCATCAGTAAAAATATTCCTGCGATATAACGTTGTGATATAGGGCCGGGCGGAAGGAAGAAAAAGTTCAACAGCGGAGGTACATTGATCGAGGTAACCGCCACCATTTCCGGTCAGATCCAGAATCAGATTCGGAGCACTCAGAACGGAATCATCAAAGGCATGCATGCAATCGGTCAGGGTATTATCGTGAAAAGTCTCTATGCGCACAAAAATCGTCGAATCAGTCAACCGTTGATAGATAACCGAACCCTGTCGTATCATCCTGGAGGATGATCTTTTTGACAACGCTTCACCATTAGTGCAGGTTTCGCTGTATGCTCCCAACGGTGCATCGTAACCTTTTATCGTGTCCCCGATAGCATCAACCAGCTGCCGGGGATCATCAAAGCTTAGTGCGGCTCCATGGGAGGGGATCCTGTCCTGATAGAGACTGAACACTTTCATGTACTGCCATACCCGCTCAAGCTCGATTAAATCCTGACTGGTTCTTGATACCGGATCGGTGCAGGACAGGAGAAGCAGCCCGCTCCATGCTGTCAGTAGAATTCTTCTCGTCACTTTGACATTCCCGTTTTTGCCCCCGCCCGCACCGCCTCTATTCTTTTGGCGTAGTCATCGCTGCCGAAGATATAGGATCCGGCGACGAAAACATTCGCACCATTTTGGGCACAGGTAGCAGCCGTTTCATGATTAATACCACCGTCGACCTGAATATCGATATTTTTTCCCAGCTGTTTTGCCGCCTCATTAACCCTGGCAACCTTACCCATCATCTCAGGCATGAATTTCTGCCCGCCAAAGCCCGCATACACCGTCATTATGAGGACCTGATCGATCTGGGAAAGGTACGGAAGAAAAAGTTGGATATCCTTATCCGGATTGACCGTGATACCTACCCGCACCCCGGTTTGCCTGATCTGCTGAATCACCCCCGGCAGATCGGCGCAGACCTCCGCATGTACGGTGATGGTATCCGAGCCGGCATCCGCGAAGGCCGTGATATATTTCTCCGGATTGCTGATCATCAGATGAACATCCAGAGGCCGCGATACACATCTTTTTACCGCCTCGACAACCAGGGGACCAAACGTAATATTGGGGACAAAATGGCCATCCATCACATCACAATGAATCAGGTCGGCACCGGCCTGTTCCGCCGCTTTGACTTCCTTTTCCAGTATCCTGAAATCCGCCGATAGAATCGATGGCGCGACCTGGATGAGCTTTTCACTCATGAGACTCGTCCTTTCAGATGAATGTCATTTCATCACTAACCGAGCGGTCCGTGGATGATTTTCGCGACCCATTGGAGGCCAAAGGTCGACCGATCACACAATCACCCGGAAAACCTCTCTGAAGTATTTCCCGGATTGATGAGACTCTCCTGCCTCAGGGGATTGCACACATATCGCAGCGGGAGAATCGCTCGATCCGGTTCATATAAAATACGAAAGCGCAGAGTGACTGTGCCCCCCTGCGCTTATAATGGACTGCGCGTAGCAAAGAAAATCTATTTTGCGGCTTCCTTGATGAGCTGCAGGGCGATTTCGTTGCGCTGAATCTGATTTGTTCCTTCATAGATCTGGGTGATCTTGGCATCACGCATACGCTTTTCCATCGGGTACTCGCGCATATATCCGTAGCCACCCATAACCTGAACGGCATCCACGGTTACGTCCATGGCAACATCGGAGCACATCAGTTTGCTCATGGCCGATTCCTTGGCGAATTTCTTCTCACCGGCATCGATTGTCTTTGCGGTAGCATACAAGAGTGCCCGTGCGGCTTCGATTTTGGTAGCCATATCGGCCAGCATATGCTGAACGGCCTGGAAGGAAGAGATCGCTTCGCCAAACTGCACCCGTTCGCGGGAATACTTGACGGCATCCTCGAATGCACCTGCCGCGATCCCCAGAGCCTGTGCACCGACACCCGGACGGCTGTAGTTGAGCGTATTGATGGCCACAATCGACCCCATACCCTCTCTACCCAGAAGATTTTCCTTCGGCACTTTACAATTCTGGAAAACAAGCTCGGTTGTGCTGGAGGCACGGATACCCATCTTATCCTCATGCTTACCGAAAGAGAAACCGTCCCAGCCCTTCTCCACTATAAACGCACTTATTCCCCGAGCGCCCTTAGCAGGATTGGTCTTAGCCAAAACGGTGTATGTTTCGGCGTTTTCTCCGTTGGTGATCCACTGCTTGGTCCCGTTGAGCACATAGTGATCGCCCTCAAGCTTTGCGGTGGTTTTCATCCCCAGAGCATCCGAGCCGGCATTTGCTTCGGTCAGTCCGAAAGCGGCAAGCTTCTTACCGGTGGCGATATCGGGCAGGTATTTTTTCTTCTGCTCATCCGAGCCGAAAAGAAGAATAGGAAATGTTCCCAGTGCGGTTGCGGCCATACAAAGCGAGATACCCCCGTCGGCCTTGGAAAGCTCTTCGACCGCAAGACACAATTCGAACACACCACCGCCAAAGCCGCCGAATTCCTCGGGGATGTAGAGCCCGTGCATGTCAACCTCCGCCAAAGCCTCTACCACATCCCAGGGAAATGTGCCTTTATGATCATATTCCTCACGAACAGGAACAATTTTTTTCTGTGCGATTTCACGTGCCGTTTCCACAATCATCTGCTGTTCTTCAGTCAGAAACCAATTCATCTTTTGCCACTCCTTTTATACGGGATAAAATCATGTCTCTGTCATACGCGGTAAGCGCATTCTGGGCTGCATCCTGCTGTGCCAGCTTCTTATTTGGCCCGCAGCCCTCTCCGAGAGGGACGCCGGCGATTTCGATACCCACCGTAAATTTCTTTGCATGTTCGGGTCCGCTTGTTGCCAACACCCTGTAGTGGGGAGTTCCCAACCCGTCACTCTGAGAACGCTCCAGAATACGGCTTTTGTAATTTATGTTTCGCTCATCATTAAGAAATTCATCTATTCTGCAAAAAAGACTCTTCGACAGGAAAAGACGTGCTGAATCCAATCCCGAATCCAGATAGATCGCCCCGACAATCGCCTCGAATGCATTCGATAAAATCGATTTTCTTTTCCGCCCACCGGATTTAATCTCCGAAACTCCCAAAATCATATGATCACCCAGATCAAGCTCAATCGCCACATCACCCAGAATCTTTCGGCTGACAATAAGCGACTTCATCTTCGAAAGCTGCCCCTCGGCCTTGTCGGGGTGCAGCAGATAGAGATGCTCGGTGACCAGGCAGTTAAGCACGGCATCACCCAAAAATTCCAACCGCTCGTTTGACAGAAGTCCGCATTTGTCTTCGGGGCCTATGTAGGATTTGTGAGTAAGCGCATGGGTAAGTAAAGCATGGTCATGGAAACGGTAGCCCAGTATATCCTCAAGCTCCTCCAGACTTGCATCATAGCGGGCGCTTTTGTGAAACAGGCGCGCCCACAAACGTTTAGCCGTTTTTCTGATCTGCTTCATATTTTTTGAGGATTAGGGAAGCATTATGACCACCGAAACCAAAGGAATTGCTCATGGCATAGGTAAGATTCCTTTTCACCGCCTCGTTTGGCGTATAGCTAAGCGGACAGTCCGGATCAGGATCTTCGTAATTGATTGTAGGTGGCACGATACCGTCCCTGAGAGCCAGAGCAGAGGCGATAAACTCTATACCGCCGGACGCTCCCAATAGATGTCCTGTCATCGATTTAGTTGAACTGATATTCACGGTGTAAGCCTCCTCACCAAAAACGTCCAGAATCGCCCGTGATTCCTGTTTGTCGTTTAGTGGGGTGGATGTTCCGTGCGCATTGATATAGTCGATATCCGAAGGCGTAAGTTCGGCTGAACGCAGAGCCATTTTCATGGCCCGACATGCCCCTTCACCATCCGGAGGAGGTGCAGAGATATGGTGAGCATCACCGGTTGCTCCATATCCCACCATCTCCGCATAGATCGTCGCATTACGAGCCAGTGCATGTTCAAGAGTCTCAAGGATAACTATTCCCGACCCCTCACCCATGACAAACCCGTCACGTTTTTTATCAAAAGGAGAGCTCGCCTTCCGGGGAGTGTCATTGCGGGTAGAGAGTGCCTTCATCGAACAGAAGCCGGCAAAACTCAGAGGGGTAATGGTTGCTTCGGTTCCACCAGTTAGAGCAATATCCATCATACCGCTTTTCAGCGCCATAAATGCATCCCCGATCGCATGAGCCCCGGAGGCACAGGCGCTGACAACACAATAGTTGGGTCCTTTCAATCCATGACGAATCGAGACCATTCCCGAAGCCATGTCGGAAATCATCATAGGAATCAGAAACGGCGAAACGCGGGAAGGACCACGGTTAAGAAGTTTTGTCTGTTCGCTCTCCAGCGTGGAAATGCCACCCACTCCCGAGCCGATGATTGTGGCAAATCGCTCACGATCAACACTTTCCAGATCTATTTCCGAATTTTTGATCGCCTGTTCGGCCGCTACGATGGCCAGCAGGATATTGCGATCGGTTCTTCTGACTTCCTTGGGGTCAACATACTGAGAAAAGTCAAGGTCCCTCACCTCCCCGGCAATCTTGCATGGATATTTGGAGGGATCGAAAGCCTGGATGGTATCGAGTCCGGATCGACCGGTACGCATGGATTCCCAAAAAGTATCAATGTCATTGCCTATTGGGCTCACAACCCCCAAACCGGTTACTACAATCCTTTTCGACATGAACTGCTCACCTTCTTACACGTGTTTTGCTTTAAGAATCAGATACCACATAACAAAATCGGCTGTACGAATCGTGACTTGCGGTCCGTATTCGTACCTGCCGATCTTTAAAAACCTCACTCAGCCGATTTACAGCTTGCTGTCTAAATACTCGATGGCGTCCTTCACACTCTTCATTTTCTCAGCATCTTCATCAGGTATTTCAACATCGAATTCATCTTCGAAAGCCATGATCAGCTCAACCTGATCGAGTGAATCGGCACCAAGATCATCAATAAAAGAAGACTGGGGAGTGATCTTATCCTCGCTGACTCCCAGTTTCTCAGCAATTATTTGCTTAATTTTTGCTTCTTTGTCGCTCACGTTGGTCTCTCCTTTCAACGGTGAAAATCAAAAAAAGATTATATAAAATGTGTTTTCTTGCACACTACATGACAAGTCCGCCATCAACCGTCAGTACCTGCCCGGTGATGTATGCTGCCAGTGCCGAAGACAAAAACAAAACCGCATGCGCAATATCAGTCGGTGTTCCAAGAGTTTTCATCGGAATCTGACCGGTTAATTTTTCTTTGTCCTGATCAGAAAGTTTGTCGGTCATCGCCGTTTTGATAAACCCAGGAGCAACAGCATTGACATTTATGGAGCGCGGCGCAAATTCCCGTGCGAGTGTCTTTGTCAAACCAATCATTCCCGCCTTGGATGCGGAGTAGTTGGCCTGCCCGGCATTTCCCATCAAACCGACAACAGAAGCTATGTTTATGATTTTGCCTCCACGAGCCTTCATCATTGGGCGCGCAGCCTCTTTACAACACAAGAAGGCGCTCTTGAGATTGATATTCAATACCGAATCCCAGTCTTCTTCTTTCATCCTGAGTATCAACCCATCCCTGGTAATGCCCGCATTGTTAACAAGGATATCGATACGCTCGAGCGAAGAAAGAAACGTCTTAAACATAGCCGCAACCTCTTTACTGCTGGATACGTCTGCACCAATGGCACAGCTGCGGCGGCCAAGCGATTCTATTTCCGATGCTGCCTGCTGAGCAATCGATGCATCGATATCGCAAATACCTACATCCGCTCCCGCACGGGCAAGCGTCAGAGCGATCTCCTTTCCGATCCCCCGACCGCCACCGGTCACCAGAGCTGTTTTCCCGGACAAATCAATCACGCCTACTCTCCTTGCTGAGACTTGTTGGAATCAATCACCGAATATACATTATCTACGGATTCACAGGAAACCACAATCATACCGCGGTCAATTTTACGGGCAAGCCCTCTTAAGACATTACCCGGTCCAACCTCCAGACATGGCCCCTGCTCCTGCGAGCAAACGAAGCGAATACTGTCGACCCAGCGCACAGGTGAAGTCAGCTGTTTTACAAGCAGCTTCCTCAGCTCCTCACCATCTCTTTGTGCATCCGCAGTCACATTTGTTATTACCGGACACCGGGCGTCGGCAAATGTAACACCCGCAAGTACCGCCGAAAACTCATCGGCGGCCTCCTGCATGAGAGGCGAATGAAAGGCACCGCTGACACTTAGAGCAATGATCCTTTTTGCCCCCGCCTGCTGCAACACCTCTCCCGCGGCCTTCACCGCTTCAATTTCACCCGAGATCACGGTCTGATCGGGGCTGTTTTCGTTTGCCGGCACAACGATCCCATCCACCCCCCGCAAAACCTCGGCGACCTTATCTCTATCAAGCCCGACTACCGCAGCCATGGTTCCGGGTGCTTTTTTACCCGCCTCCGCCATCAGTTTTCCCCGGGCCGATACCAGATTGAAACCATCTTCAAATGAAAACACCCCGGCGGCATACAACGCACTGTACTCACCCAAAGAGTGCCCTAGAGTCATTGCCGGAGCAATCCCGTGCTCGGCTAATACATCGCTGATGATCGACTCGACCGTAAACAGAGCCGGTTGAGTATTTTGAGTCGCAGTCAATTGATCCTGTGGACCTTCAAAACACAAAGCTGCCAGATCACGGCCCAATAGTTCACCGGCTTGCGCAAACCTCTTCCTTGCAAACTCGAACCTACGAAAAAAATCGGCACCCATACCAATTTTCTGGGCACCCTGTCCCGGAAAAAGGAAGGTTTTAGCCATACGATTAACACCTTTCGGTAAGGGAATTATCTCTTTCGGGGCTTCTACAACACTCGAACAAACTCCACTTCTGCAAAACACATCGGCAGCTTAAAACCGCACCAGCGCGCTTCCAACCGTCACTCCACCACCCAGGGAAGCAAACGCGACTACGGTACCTTTGCTGATCCGATTCTGTTCCCAGGCCTGCTCCAGAGCAAGTGGGATCGATGCAGAAGATGTATTTCCATAAAGATGGACGTTTGTGATTACTTTTTCCATCGGCATCTCCAGGTGCTGAGCCAAAGATCTGATAATCCGGATGTTGGCCTGATGCGGTATCAGCAGATCAATCTCTTCCTTTGCAATGCCGCTTTTCTGAAGGCATTCGGTAGTCGATTCGCTCATCATACGCACCGCATACTTAAACACCTCCCCGCCCTTCATGGTCATATACCGCTTCTCGCCCCATGAGGGTAATTTCAGTATGTCGCCGAGCGTGCCGTCGGAGGAAATAGTCGATCCGAGAACACCTGCATTCCCATCCTCCTCCACACTCATTACAACCGCACCCGCCCCATCACCAAACAGGATGCAGGTATCTCTGTCAGTCCAGTCCAGAGTGCGGGAAATCACCTCCGCACCAACAAGCAGTACATTTCTGCACTGCCCCGAGACAATCAGTGAATTGGCTACGGTCAGACCGTAAACAAAGCCGGCACATGCAGCAAAGATATCAAACGAAAAGGCTTTTCTACACCCCAGTGCTCCCGCCATAACACATGCGGTTGATGGAAAGAAATTATCGGGCGTAAAAGTCGCACAGATGATTCCATCTACGTCGGAAGCATCCATCGCGGCCCGTTGCAACGCCTTTTGGGCAGCAGCAATGCCAAGATCACTGGCCTTTCCCGGCGCTTCGCGGGGAAAGATGTGCCGCTGAGAAATGCCTGTCCTTGTTTCGATCCACTCATTTGAAGTATCGAGAAACGTTTCCAAATCGAAGTTGGTTACGATATTTTCGGGCACCGCCGTACCAACAGACACTATTTTTGCACGCTTTATAGGCATAACCGCGTATATGGTCCTTTCAAATCGCCATTACTCCCCCTACATGCTCGACAATGGGGCAGCGGCGAATATTCCATTCAGAATCTGTTCGAAATAGGCATGTGCATACCTGTCGTGTTGACCTTTCGGCATGTTGTAATCTACACACGCGTACTTCATACGAGGTTCCATTTGCCTTCAGCTTGAGCAAAAAAACACAGAATTGCGGATAAAGACAAAAAACATCATTAAACTTCTCAGCGTATTGATGCTACCTCAAAATAAAATCCCCCTTTACTTCACAGCAAAGAGGGAGAAGCTGTTTAATCTTCAGGCTCTACAATTTCTACACCAGCGTAATAGCCACAGTTTGCACACACCCGGTGGGGGCGCTTTGGCTGCTTGCAATGAGAACAGAGAGCTGGATTAGACACTGAAAGTGCAAGATGGGAACGACGTTTATCTCGTCGAGCCTGGGAAATTCGTCTTTTTGGGACAGCCATATCGCCTCCTGATTATATATAAAATTCCTGTTATTCGTTTTTTTCTCGAAGTTTTTTGAGTTTCTCCCACCGGGGATCAATCGTATCCTCAAAAGTTTCTTCTTCTTTTTCTATTTTGATTCCAGCACAATCGGATGAACACAACGGCATTATCGAAATATTTGTCATCAACTCGTCATAGACAACCTGCCCGATATCTATTTCGTCGTCTTCATCCTCATAATAGGCATCCGCTTCACCATCCTCACCGGTGGAAACATCTGCGGATGTGCGATGCTCAATCAGAGCACCAAAACTACCGGTGAGCTTCTGGTCGAAAACCTCGAGACATCTTGCGCATTCCAACCGGACAGTAACAGCGTACTCCACCTGCAGAAAAATCTGCTTCTGCATCCTGTCCACTTCTGCGCGGCATCTAACCGGCCCCATAAAAACTGCCGCTTCGGCCCGCTCATCTCTAAAGACGACATCCTGCTCACATGTCGAATGTCCGAAGGGCAAAGTGCGAATACTGATGATCATAACCAATAAATAATTTGTAGAAAATAAATCTACAGGGAAAAAGGTGTCAAGTCTCTTTCGATATATCACATGGATAATTCATCCACATGGCTTTTCTGAATGAAAAACGGGAATGGAAGCAAGGAACATCCAAAAAAAATCGGACCAACAGCACACGCTGTGACCCGATCTCATGAAATGATAAGGCACTCCCCCTCCACCCCTAACTACTGGTGGCTATCTCCGAGCTTGCTTTTTTCAGAAGTTCATATGCCTCACGAGCCCGCTGACGCATGACCTTTTCGCGCAACTGCTCCTGGGCCTGATCTTCCGACCTGAAATAGAGCGAATAGTACTGAGAAGCAGATTCTAACTGCTCAAAGGCCTTGACCATATTTTGTCTACTCTGCGAATACCAGTCCTTTTCTAAGGCAAGAGAAGAAAAATCTTTCTGAAGTTCCTGTACTTTTTTCCCCGTCGCAGCAGCACGCCCGATGAGCACATCCAGCTCGACAGAAAAATCGCGCAAATCCGCGTTCATTATCGTTGTCGCCAGCCCCGTACCCCGGTTGATGGTTTCATTCAATTTTGCCGCGGCCATAAGCATCTGTTTGTTTTCTTTTAATTTCTGCTGCTGACTGCGGGCCTGCTCTTCTGCCTGCATCTTTTCTCTTTCCAACCGCCTGAATTCGGCCATTTGTTTCTGGTCAAGACCCGTGTTTACGTGCTGAACAACGGCATACACCGTTCCCGCCAGAATCAGAGTCGCTATCAGGTAGGAAAAAGAAAGTCGTGTCGGGCCATGAGCATTGATAGCTATCATGTATGCAAGAAGCGTCAAGGCTCCAAGGTTTGCCAATAAGAGGATCTCAACGGTCATTGAACCAACTCTCCCCGGAATGAATAAAACAGCAACAGACAATATAACTCACACACTTCAGAAAACACCCGTTTCATTACTCATTTAGAAAGTTATATTTGATTTGATACATTTTCGTAAATATTCGAAAATTAAACTAAATAATTGTGTCCCTGAGCAGGAAATGATTGCTTTCACCCCTGCTCATAGAGCCGGCCTTCCCGTGCTCAAAGAATCGACAGCATCTTAAAACGGAAGATCATCTTCAGCGATAGGATCGGGTTCGTGTACCTGAGAACTCATTTCCGGTGCGGGATGCTCCATTTGTGGACTCTGATCATAGGAACGATCGTTGCTGGAGCCGCCATTAAGAAACTGTATGCTGTTGGCAACTATCTCTGTACGATATCGTTTATTCCCATCACGATCATCCCATGAGCGGGTCTGAATACGCCCCTCCACGTACACCGAACGGCCTTTGCGTAGATACTGGTTGGATAGTTCGGCTAAGCGCCCCCAGGCAACCACATTGTGCCATTCAGTATTGTCTTTCTTTTCACCATCACGGCCAGTATATCGCTCGGTGGTAGCCAGCGAAAATGAAGTCACATTCTGCCCACCCGGTGTCCGTCGCAGTTCCGGATCTTTTCCCAAATTGCCTATCAGGATAACCTTATTTACTCCAACCATATTACCTCCCGGAAAAAATGTGTGTATAGACGAGTACACGCAACTAAATTAGTTCTCAGCCTGCCATTCATCCGTAGACATTTTCGAAAGCATGTATAATAATATGTTCGAATCCACAAGGGAATGCAAGTTTTTTCGTCATTTGGAATTGATAAAAAAGCTTACCCCGAAAAAACTCAGGGCAGCTATAGCAATGGCACTGCCCAGATACGCAAATGGCCTGATTCTTCCGTTATCAACCAAAGGAGTACGCAGATGTTTCCAAACGGTTAGCCGGATCGCATAGGGATTAACAAGCTCGGCCTTATAATGCCACCCTGTTGCCATAACGACCCGCACCTGAGTCTGCATGCCATTTATCGAAAATTCGGACTCACGGGTGATAATATCCACCTCGCCGAAGATATCTCCGTTTATCACATGTCGTTTAACCGAATCATTTTTAACAACCTTCTTATCATAGATATCCAACACCAGCTCCTGAGTCTGCTTGTCATAATATACCCAGAAAGCCTCGGGGGCTGCAGAAAATCTCAAATCAGCCGCATAAACAAGACGACTGTCAGTAATAACAGGAGCATCTGTCTGATGAATGCTATGTAAAATGGCGGGACGCTCACTCGCAGATGCCTCACTATATGTCGCACTGTATAAAATGATACACATTGCTACACAAAGAAGAACCGGCCCGGCCAAAGAGAATGCCAGTTTCAATTGTCTCACGCATTTCCTTTTATTCAGCCATTACCACTTCCGTTAATGGGGAGTTATCGATACAGCAGGATTGTCCCTTCGTTTTTCCAAACAGCTGATATCTACAATATAAACAGGTTTTCTGAAACAAAGGCGGTATATAACCCATTTTCGGCAAAAAAAACCGAAAAGAATAATTCTTATTCACATTATACCATACTTTTACGCCGATTACGACATCCAATAGCCATCCGCCCCCTATCCATATAATATTTTTGAGTCGTTGAATCAATTTATTCACGATCGAGAAGAATGAAAATTACCGTACAAGAAATTAAAAAGCGCAAACATACGCAAACTCCCCTGGTCATGCTTACCAGCTATGATTATCCGACTGCCTGTATAGAGGACCGGTGCAATGTCGATATTCAACTGGTAGGCGACAGCGTCGGGACAAATGTGCTGGGCTACGAAAGTATACGACAGGTGACCGTTGAAGATATCGAACACCATACCGGTGCCGTATCACGGGGCGCAAAACATTCCTTTGTGTTAAGCGATATGCCCTATAATTCGTATCAGACGCCTCGAAATGCTCTCACAACTGCAAGACGCCTGATTAAAGCCGGGTCAGACGGTGTAAAAATAGAAGGTGAGCAGGAAGTTATTCCAATTATCCAAAGCCTGACCGATGAAGGGATCGCGGTCTGCGGCCACATTGGATACACCCCGCAAACCAAAAGCACGAGGGTACATGGCAAAAACTTCCAGGAAGCCACGATGTTGCTGGATGCGGCACGGCGAATCGAGCAGGCTGGAGCATTTGCCATCGTCCTCGAACTCATTCCTGAGCAGCTTGCGCACATGATCACTACGGCTATTTCCATACCCACCTTTGGCATCGGTGCAGGCAGGTATTGTGATGGACAAGTACAGGTTGTACTGGATATTCTGGGCATGAATAGTCGTTCTTTTCGCCATACTCACGCCTTCGGGAACCTCTCTCAGATGATGGAAAAAGCAATAGAAGCTTACTCAACAGATGTTGCCGAAGGACGTTTCCCGACTGAAAAAAACGCCTCCCGTTTACCAGACGAAACGTTAACTAAAATTAAAAATTATATATCTTCTCAGAGTTGGTGATTATGTCCTATACCGATGAACTCGGACTTCTACTGCAGGCTGCTCTAAGAGCCGGGGATATTCATCTGTCCGGCCGACCATCTCCCGAAAGCATCCATCACAAACAAGACCGATCTCCAGTCACTGAGGTAGACCGACGATGTGAGGCGCTTATTCGCGATATTCTACTCACCCGTTATCCTCGCGACGGTTTTATGGGTGAAGAGAGTGGGGCCGTTCAGGGGAGCAGCGGCAGGCGCTGGATTGTGGACCCGGTTGATGGCACGCGCCCATTCATTCGGGGGATACCAACACACAGCGTACTCATAGCATTGGAAGATGAACAGGAGCTGGTGTGTGCGGCGATCCACCTTCCGGCCCTGAAAGAGACGTACTGGGCAGAAAAAGGAATCGGTGCGTTCTGCAATGGAAAGCCAATACACGTGTCCACAACCGGCTCTCTGAATAGAGCAATGGGCAGCGGCCTGGGATTTGTTGAACAGTGCGAAGAAAAGAATGGCAAAAAGTTGTTTTCACTGATGAAAAAATGGGATTACACATACGGATTTATGGATGCATACTCGTATGCCTGTGTGGCCAGCGGTAAGATCGATGCATGTGTAAACCTGCTGGATAAACCCTGGGATTGTGCAGCGGGAGCCTGCATCGTTTCGGAAGCAGGTGGTCGGTTCAGTGACATCCGGGGCGAAAATACCATTTTTAATGACACCATCGTACTTAGTAACAGTGTGATCCACGATCAAATTCTGGAACACTTCGCATAAACTTTTTTTCGGAGGTTGCATTGGAAAACCAGAAACAGGAGCAGCGGCGAAGCGAAAAAGCAGGTATACTCAATTTCACTCGTGAAATGTTCTCCGCTCTACTCATGGCATTTATCGCTATCGTTTACATCATTCAGGCCTTTCGCATACCTACCGGATCCATGGAGGACAGCCTCCTGGTGGGAGATTTTCTTCTCGGGCTTAAGTTCATCTATGGTGCCCCGGTTCTTCCCTTTTCCTATCAAAAGTTCCCGGGTATCACCGATCCTGAACCAGGAGATGTTATCATTTTCAAATACCCGGGAACAGACAGAAAAGATTATATCAAACGGTGCATAGCCGGCCCCGGCCAGACGATAGAAATCACCGGGCAGAATGTCGTTGTCGACGGCAAAACCATGCAATTGCCACCGGATGGGAAATATCAACATGACGGATATATCGAGCCGCTGGTTGCCAACTTTTCACCACTTCGCATTCCGGCCAGAGGCGATACGATAGTCGCCGACACCCTTCCCATTCGAGAATTGTTGTTTCTCAAACACCTGATCCATCAGGAGCACCCCCGTAAACAGGTCTCCCTCAAACTTCAGGTATATATCGATGGTGAGTATGCGAATGACCAGCCGCTAATCACTACACCATTCGGTCCGGGAGTATTGTCTTTTAACCAGATTGATTTTGACGCCATAGACAACTGGACGTTTTTAGAATCGATAATCGAACAGGCCAAAAACAGTTTACCCGAAAAGCAGGTTGAAATTAGAAAGTACGTCTATCTTCAGGACAAGGTTATTCACCGCTACGTGGTTGAAAACGATAACTATTTCATGATGGGTGATAATCGTGACAATTCAATGGATTCACGATTCTGGGGATACCTTAACCGCAACTTCATTAAGGCGAAAGCCTTTATTCTCTACTTTTCGCTGGATAAGGAAGTTCCCTTCTACCTGCTGCCACTCAAAATCAGATGGAACCGTATCGGCAAGCTCATTCAATCATGGGACGGCCTGCCGGAAGCTGCCACGCAAACGTCTCAATAGATGCCTGCCTCACCTCTGCGTCATCAGAAAGGCCGGGGTTTTTTCCGGCCTTTCTTTTTACATGGAAAATTGGTAGGATGGGCTAAAAAAGCGCCCGATCATTCGCCTTAACAAGAGGCGTTATCTGGCAGCGCGCATCAGATGCGGCTGTCCGGTAGCCTCGACCACATCCCGCCACAAAGCACTTTCAGGGTCAATCTTATTGCGTCTGCTGGTAGCAAGATGAATCGGTACATGCACCAGTCGGTTATTGAACCTGCTGATGATGCATGCTGTCTTCCCGGCCATAGCGGCATGAACGGCGTTGCTTCCCAAACGCTGGCAGTAGATGGAATCATTCGGATTAGCCGGCGCACTCCGGATAATATAACTGGGATCGATATATTTAATATTCACCTCACGGTCCCTGTTCCTAAAGTATGAAGCGATGGTATCTTTCAAAAAAAGACCTACGTCGCCCATTTTCCTGTTTCCGGATGCATCAAAGGCAGCTGAGGCTTCCAGATGCTCCTGCCCGGCTCCTTCTGCAACCAGAATCACGGCATGGTGCCTGCGGTCAAGGCGCCTTTCCAGAGCCGCAAGAAGCCCATTTTCTCCTTCGAGGTCGAAAGGAACTTCCGGAACAAGCACAAAATTAACATCATTAATCGCAAGTGCCGTATGGGCTGCGATAAATCCCGATTCCCTGCCCATCACTTTGACTATACCTATTCCGTCCAACGCATCGTGAGCTTCTGTATGCGCACCGGCCACCGCCTGAACCGCGTACGAAACGGCCGTTTCAAACCCGAAAGATTTTTCTACGAAACTCAAGTCGTTATCTATGGTCTTTGGAATCCCAATGACCGAGATCTTCTTTTTTCGCCTGAATATCTCCTCCGCAATCGCCAGAGCCCCCCTCTGAGTACCATCACCCCCAATGGCAAACAGCATATTCACATCCATCCGTTCCAAAGCATCGACTATCTCTTCGGTCCTTTTTCCACCACCACGTGCAGAGCCCAGAATGGTACCTCCATGGCGGTGAATATTTGTTACTACATCGGGTGTAAGCTTTTTGGGCGGCAAATGCATCTCCGGAAGAAAACCACGATAGCCATACCGGATTCCGTAAATATCTCGTACACCATACAAATACCACAAAGACATCACGATCGAGCGAATCACATCATTAAGTCCGGGACAAAGGCCACCACAGGTCACCACCGCAGCAGAAACTTTCGAGGGATCGAAAAAAATATTCTCGCGAGGCCCCGCCAGCTCCATAAGCATACGTGGAGCAACAGGTTGAGAGCTGTTTTCGTCTGTCACATCTATGTCGTAGATTACCCGCTGATGATCTCCGACATAATTTGCGATGTAATCATCGAGGCGCTTGGATAAGATTATCGGTGAAGATTTTACGGCTTCACCAAGGACGGCTATCGAAAAATCGAGGTTTTTCTCCATAAGCTTTGGATCTCCTGGTTACTTCATGAATAAGAGGCAGAAATCACCAATGAGTAATGAAAAAACATCACCCTTTTCTAAAATACATTTCATTTTCTTTCGCTGCTTCATGAGGCTCCCAACTCTATACTTGAATCATACCGGTTGTCGAAAAAACCTACCAGCCCGAATTGTGCGATTTTTTAGCGGCGATTCATCCACTCAAAACTGCTCAATTCAGATATTTACTTCCCCTTTGACCAAAAAGCTGCCTTCCTTGATGCGTTCAGCTTTTATTTTTACCTATTCGATTTCTTTTTCCTTTTTCCGAATTCATTTCTATGTACAAATTAACTGTTTATTCGTCGCTTGTCTTTACTGCTTTTCTGCTTTTTTCTTGTGCACAGCAGGTAGCCCCCTCGGGCGGTCCCGATGATACCACTCCACCAAACCTAATGGAATCGTCACCGGCCCTCGGGGCAACCTCCGTGAAAAGGGACGCAACCATCCGCTTCTTTTTCAGCGAATGGGTCAACCCTGCCAGTGCAAAAAGAAGTGCAACAATCTATCCACCGATAGAGGATGGCTTGAGAGTAGATGTTTCCGGCCGTACGATTACCATTAAGCCGAAGGATCAATTGCAGGATTCAACCACGTATCATGTAACGCTCACCACTGCCTTACAGGACCTCCGAGGAAATCAACTCAACTCTTCGATTGATCTCTACTTCAGCACAGGCCCCCAACTGGACAGTGGCATGGTATACGGCTGCATACCTGACGTACCATCTCTTTCCCAGAAACCTACGGTCGCCCTCTACCGCAAAGATACCCTCGCTTTGGATAGTCAGCTTTTTATAACGCCGACATATGTAACGCAACCCGATACATTGGGAGCATACGCATTCAACCATATCAGAGCCGGATCATATGTTTTACTAGCTTTTGTTGACCGTGACAATAACAGCAGACTGAGTTCCAGAGCCGATGAAGCCGTTTTTGCGCCGCTGAAACGCGAAATTATTGTCGATACAACATCCGGACCGTTTATCCTCTTTCCATCAAGGGCTGATACCAGTGCGATTACTATCCAATCGCTGGAGGGCCACAGCGCTGAAGTGCTGCGGGTGCAGTGGTCAGAAGAGCCATTTTCCCGTGTGCCACCCCTTGATACTATCTGGCAGATTATTCCCCTGGACACGGCGAAAGTTTCTCCACCTTCACTCGACTCGATTGTTCCCCTGAAAAACGGTATGAGCATGTACATCACTCTCGACTCACCAATGGATACATCATCCTATCGTCTCATTTACCCAGCGTATAGCCGCACCGACACGCTCTCCTGGTTTGCAGACACCATACGATTTAACGGAACAACCCTACCGGACACAATTGCCCCGACTCTTACCGACAGTCAACCTAAAGGACTCAGCAGTCTCCGCCCCCGAATCAGTGTTATCTGGTCTGAGCCGGTACGCATTCTCGCATCCGAGATTGAGCTGCTTTCGATGACGGAGGATACGATTGCAGCAGATACGATTCTGTTGCGGGCAGATACTACACAATGGTCGGATTCGACCGTGCTTACTATAGATAGCGCTCTCGCCCCCGGCACCATGTTTAGAGTCAGTCTACCACGAGAGCAGGTCATTGATATCGCCGGCAACCATCCGATCGACACGGCTGATACAGCCTCTCCCGCCACAGTAGATTTTTCGTTTTCCACGCTTCCCATAGACAGTATATGCCTGATGCTTAAGGGTGGGGCACCCTGTCTTGATGGAGATGTGGACAGGGTATGGATTTTCCGACATCTGAGCCGGCAGAGTCAATTTCTGTCATCGGACTCATCGGGGATTTTCAGGTTTGACTCGATTCCTGCAGGCAAGGGGACATTAGCCTATTTTATCGACCTTAACAACAACGGCATGCATACGGAAGGACGACTGTTTCCCTGGCTAGCCCCCGAGCCATATTTCAGCTTCAGCGATACTGTTGAAGCCAGAGCCCTGTGGGAAATTGAAGGGATACGCGTGGATGCATGTCGCGTCTGTCCACCCCCTGGGGGAATGGAATTGAGACGGGACGATCCGGAGAGCAGAGAACAAGGAAGTAATGCAGTTCAGGAAGATGATTTGGAAGCTGATTCTGAAAAATAATCGTGCCTGGAGACGCACCCGATCGAGCTGTCATGAACGCTTATTCGCGCAATTCAGGTAGAAACCTTGAGCGATTCTCTCGCGGCGATTATCCTCATCTCCCGGATCTTAAGGGGTTCAGCAATTCTGGTTCTTCAGATGGATATACCACGCGATTTTTTAAGGCTCTTCTGCTTGCAGGTGTCGTGTGACTTATCCCTCAAAACCGCTCATCCGTATATAAAAAATGCCGGTACACATTCACCCGGCATTTTGTAATCCGTAGGTATCGAGAAAATCACAGATAGTCGTTAAACGTCTCGTCACGATCCTCTTTCCAGGCCATCAGTCGTCTTGTGCGGCTTGGGTGTTTGAGTTTACTGAGTGCCTTGGTTTCAATTTGGCGAACCCTCTCGCGGGAGATTTTAAAGGCTTCCCCGATCTCCTTGAGCGTCTTGATACGACCATCGTCCAGGCCGAATCGCATGATTACGATCTCCCGTTCCTTCGAATCAAGCGAGTCCAGAACTTCTGAGATGCTGTCACGCAACCCCATCAAAGATACCCGCTGGGACGGGTTTTCGGCCTTAGTATCCTCGATATACTCACCTATAGTTGAATTTCCCTCGCTGCCAACCTCCATATCAAGCGAGATGGGCTCCATCGAATATTCAAGCGCCATCTGTACCTTTGAGACACTGCATTTGAGTTTTTCGGCGATTTCCTCTGCTGAGGGTTCATAGCCATATTCAAGAACACATTTGCGGCAATAACGAAGAGTCTTGTTGACAAGATCAAGTGTGTTTGCAGGGATACGAATAGTTTTTGCTTTGTCGTTAATAGCACGGGAAATCGCCTGACGAATCCACCAGGTGGCATAGGTGCTGAATTTGTAGCCTTTGCGGTAATCGAAATTCTCAACCGCTTTTATGAGTCCTCGGTTACCCTCCTGAATCAGGTCGATTATTTCCATTCCTTTGAGCATGTACTTTTTGGCGATGCTGACCACCAGACGCACATTTGCTTCGATAATCGCGCATTTTGCCTGATCGCGCATCTCTTCCCAGTATCGGAAATCTTCCAGATGCTTGCTTGCCGGCACACTCTCGTAGTGTTTTTTATACCTGTCGAGGATGTGTTGCACCTGTTTAGCATTGAGTTTCAATTCGCGGCACATCTCAACGACACTTAACTGGATGTTATCCAGTTTCTCCTGCTGATTTTCTTTCTGCTCTTTGCTCTCTGCAGACTTAATGCCTTCTTTGGCCTGCAGAGCCATGGTATTCTTACGTTTGATCTGAGAAATCGAGCGCAGGAACTGTTTACGAAGATTTTCGTAATCTTCCTCCGTTTCGTATTGCTCCTCTTCCACCTGAAAGACATCCATGCACTCAAGTTCGTTGGCCTTGAGTTCTTCGCCGATACGAAAAAGACTTTCCATTGCGATTTGGGAGCGGAAGGCCATTTCAAACAATTTACTCTGTGCATATTCCATCTGACGAGCATACTGTGCCTCCTGTCCGCGAGAAAGCAGCGGTACACGCCCGACCGTGTTAAGATACACCCAGGTAGGATCAGAATAGCGCGCCTGCCCCTTCTGAGGCAAAGCGCCCTTTCTCATGCGCCGCTGAGTTGCCTGCCCGCGACGATCACGAACGAAGGTGTTTACGGGAATGTCCTGATCACGGAGCATCTTTTCCAGCTGCTCACGTTCTTCAGGCGTAACGGCCAGCTCTTTGATCTGGATTTCAGAGACAAATCCCTGAAGAGCACCGAGCTTTTTCAGCCGTTGAACTTTTTTTTCGACAGACAGAGACTGAGCTTGTTCTTTTTTTACCATCCAGTTTCCAACTCTTTCAGATCCAAGGAGATCTTTTTTTGATGTTCGAGAAGTTGTTGTTTTCTGTGGAGATCACTTTCGATTTTCAATTTTGCAGTAATGCAACGCATACATCCTTTCAAATACTTCTTCTGCAGCTTCTTCAACGTGTGTTGAAGTTCGATTTCCGCGTTCTCCAAATACCCGTCCTGTTTCATAGTGATATGTGATAGAACCTGTCGGGCATTTTCATCAGATGTACGATCTATTACACTTGCGAGTGTTGAGTCAGAGTTGTAGGCAGTAAGTATACTAGAATATAATTCTCTGGAGAAGCTATCCGTAAGGGTCTCAGGCGAAATCCGCTCCATTGCAGCCTCCACCAGAGACGGATTATTCACCAACAGCATGATGAAATGCCCTTCGATCGTCGAAAGATACCTTCCGACATTTACCAGAGGTTGTTGCAAAGCAGACGGCTGATCGGTTACGTTTCTTCTGATGCTCTCCTGGCGGGCCACTTTATACACCAACTGTTCTGATACTCCCAAACGCTCAGCTACCGTTTTAATATATTCGGCTTTAACGATAGAATCGCCAGTCGACTCAATAAGCGGCTTTATTTCCTGCACAATTTTGGACTTGCTCTGCGGAGTCGATACGCCGTGTGTGGATAACAAATCCTCCAGGACAAATACAAAACCACTTACCGCATTATCTGCCTGTTTGAGAAACTCTTCGGCTCCTTTTTGCTGTACATACGTATCGGGATCGTGCTCGGATGGAAGCAACAGCACACGCACATCCAGATTAAGCGGACTCAAAATGTGAACCGCCCGTATCGCAGCCCGCCGCCCTGCACTGTCACCATCAAAAACAAGTACGATGCGCTGAGCAAACCGTCGCATCATCTGCCCGTGCTGTTCGGTAAGGGCGGTACCGGATGTTGCCACAGAGTTTCGGATTCCGGCCTGATACAAAGACAATACATCCATGTACCCTTCCACCACCAGAAGAGTACCGCTCTGCTTTACCGCCTGACGTGCTGTATGCATTCCATACAGCGTTCTGCTTTTATTATAGAGTGCGGTTTCGGGAGAATTGAGATATTTGGGATGATCCTCATCGGTCAGAGCCCGTCCACCAAATGCTATAGGACGACCGGCAATATCAAAAATAGGGAACATGATGCGGCCGCGAAAACGATCGTATGGCTGCGCCCCTTCATTTTTTTCTATCGCAAGACCACACGAAACGAGGCTCTGGCCGGCTATGGACTGGCCGGCCATAAAGGAAAGCAGATTACGCCACCCCTGCGGAGCATATCCAAGCTGAAAATCGCGGGCAGTCTCTCCACTTATGCCACGTTTCTTGAAATAGGCGATCGCTTCGGAGCTTTTGCGCATCATGTTGTAGAAAAACCGGGTAGCAAGCTTGTGGATTGATAGAAGTTCGGTTTTCGAAAGGCTGCCGGATGCATCTTTGTTTTGACTGTTCTTGGTGGGCGCGCTTTGTAATTTGACGCCTGTTTCCTCTGCTGCCATCCGAATAATTTCACCAAATCCGACTCCCTCGATTTCCATAAGAAAACCAAACACATCACCGCCCTTGCCGCATCCGAAGCAGTGGAAAATCCCCTTCCCGGGATTAACCATGAAAGAAGGTGATTTTTCCTTGTGAAAAGGACAAAGCCCCTTGTAATTCTGCCCCGAGGCTTTCAGAGAGACGTATCGCCCCACCACCTCTACAATATCGAGACGGCTTCTAATTTCTTCTTTTATGTGTTGAGATTCGTCTGTCACAGAAATCATCGGTTATTTGCGCTTACAGCTTTACAGGATTTTGCAAAAATGTATTTCTCCCTTATCACAGCATAAGAGAGAACATCTAACTCTACTTACATTACACTCAACCACATTAATCGTTCAAATTATAAAACGAAAAACTCTGCTCACATATTGCGCTCTTATTGCAGATTCGTTCCAAATAACAAACATCCGCAATGACGACCTCGACCGGCAAAAAGATGTTTTTAACATCTAAAAGCCAAGATCTGAATTTATTCCTCTCACAATGTCTCTCCTACTAAAATAATGTAATGCAAGCGATTTAATCATCTGATGGCCTCTCGCACCGGAAATGCAAGACATGAACGACAAGCGACATTTTTTACATTCTTTTTATTCTGCCGTTTTACCCTCATACTCTCTGCGTTTTATATATTCTTCTTTTACCCTGTTGCTGAGGAGAGCGTGAAAATGGTATATGGTGAACAACTGGCTTTTCATACAAAGGGCTTCTCAGATATTAAAGATATCACTCAGGAGGTAACCCGCATCGTATTGCAATCTGCCGTACAGCAAGGAATCGTCTGCGTATCGGCTATCGGGTCAACTGCATCGGTAACAACTATCGAGTACGAACCGGCTCTTGTGGAAGATTTTAAGGATCAGCTCGAGGCCTTTGCCCCTCATACCATGCATTCAAGGCACTCTCAGACCTGGGGAGACGATAATGGGTTTTCACACATACGGGCAACGTTTATGGGACCATCGATATCGCTACCTATCCACGGGGGAGATGTGTTATTGGGGACCTGGCAGCAGATCATCGTGGTCGATCATGATAACCGTCCCCGTCAACGGAAAGTATTTGTACAGGTTGTCGGGGAATAGAAGAAATCGATTTTTTTTTGCGTATAACTATAATCTACAGGAGGGTTGTATGTTTCGTTTGTCTCTAAAAGCAGTGTTTATCACCTGCGTTGCAGCCTCGCTCAGCTTTGCCCAGAATGCACGTATTGACGCCATGGGAGGGGTAAGCGTTATCGACGATATCGGTGCGGTAACAACAGCGCCGGCCGATATGAATGATTTTAAAGATCAGGTGCAGGCGTCCAACAGCGGCGAGAGTTTCGGCCCCTATATTGGCATAAAGTCACTCGGTGACATGTTTAGTCTGGGGGTTCTGGGAAATAACGGGCTGGTTCTGGATGAATTCTACCAAAGCGGCATAGAAACGGTAAATGACGCTCTTGAAGATGGAGCAGGATTAGCGCCTCAATTGGATTCTGACATGCCTCCGATTCCTCATTTACTTTTCGGATTAGATTTTGACGCTCTTACTCTTGGGTTAGATTTGTTTATTGAAATGAATCGCAGCTCATACTCTCGAGATGCAGATGGTGACGAAACTACTGAAAAAGGCCGAGTAAGCAATGTCGGTGGCATTTTGAATGCAAACATTTCTCTTGGCGACGATATGTTGTTGTCTCCTGTGGTTGGGTTTGGCAGGCCGTCGATAAGCCAGATATCTGAAGAGCCTGATACAACCTCAAGCGAGTGGACATCTGAAAACGGACTATTTTTTACCCTTGGAACCGAGTTTGGCATGAGACTCTTGGACGCCTCTTGGTTTGTCGGCGTTTTTTGGTCACTGGAGAAATTCCGGTTTGCTGACGAGATCACAAATACTGAAGAAACAATCAATACAAATAATACCGTTAATGGTTACCTTGGTTTTACAACAAATGTACTTAACAACCTGCTATTTGCCGGCGAATACTCCTTAACTTTAGACTATAATACAGATAAGCCAAGTGATGACATTTCAAGCACCTTGACAAATGTAACCCATAGATGGGCTGCCGGATTGGAAAAGCCGGTTGAGGGTTTCTGGATTTTTGATCAGCTTATCGGCCGCGCAGGTGCATTCCTGGAATATAGTGATGATAAAGTAAGCAGCACAAATGATGACCTGGAGGTTGAAACCAATTCTAGCGGACAAGGTGATTATACCCAGGTTACGCCAACTGTTGGTCTGGGACTCAAAAAAGGGCTATTTCAGTTTGATATCGTAAGCAGTTTGACAGGCTGGACAGGTTTAGTCGCCGGCCCTCCTGTTGTCAAA
Organism: uncultured Fibrobacterota bacterium; assembly: GCA_964419255.1. Lineage (GTDB taxonomy): Bacteria > Fibrobacterota > Chitinivibrionia > Chitinivibrionales > CAYFVL01 > CAZPHU01. The sequence goes on from CAYQOU010000005.1 coordinate 31,035, forward strand.
GGTACCCTTACTTTAAACTTCGGCGGTGGTTCATCGGAGTCGGTGTATGAACCTACACCATCCTATACACCCACTCCTTCCCAGGAGCCGACACAGGAGGAGCCTGAAGAGGAAGAAGAGCCTGACGAAGAAGACGACGGCGGGACCGATTTCAGTTTCTAAAATAACTGAGAGAGTTTCCTGAACGGTTGCGACGGTATTCGGTATTACCGGATACCGTCCATATCCTTTTCCTATCCCGGACAACTGGGTATCCCATCAATGCGATCTATAGGGTCCTGCCCTCCGAGTTTCGTTTTTAGATTGCGATCCCGAATTGGATTTGGATTACTGATATGAAAGCACAACTCCTTCTAAAACCGAGAGAACCTCTTCAGTTTATCGATATGCCAAAGCCCGAGCCTTCTCCCGGAGAGGTTCTGGTCAGAGTGCATACCTGCGGTGTTTGCAGGACTGACTTGCATATCGTTGATGGTGAGCTTTCTGGTCCTACCCTGCCTCTTGTTCCCGGACACCAGATTGTCGGAACAATCGAATCCCTGGGTGCGAATGTTAAAGGTTTTGCCCCGGGACAGCGCATCGGTATCCCCTGGCTGGGAAAAACCTGCGGTAGATGTAAATTCTGTACGTCCGGCCGCGAGAATCTGTGCGACAACGCCCGATTCACCGGCTATACCCGAAACGGTGGATTTGCCGAGTACACAGTTGCCGACGCGCAATTCTGCTTTAAACTGCCGGAGGATTATCCCGACGATCAGGCGGCGCCGCTTTTGTGCGCCGGCCTTATCGGTTATCGGGCGCTGAGAATGGCCGGCTCCGCCAAAAGTATCGGATTCTACGGCTTTGGCGCCGCAGCGCATATCCTTACGCAGGTTTCCTGCTATCAGAACCGCCGGGTATATGCATTTACCCGCCCCGGCGATCACCGGGGGCAGTCTTTTGCAAAAACACTTGGCGCATGCTGGTCGGGAGATTCGACCCAAAGACCTCCGGAAAGACTCGATGCCGCAATCATCTTCGCTCCTGTCGGAGCGCTTGTTGTGGAAGCCCTCAGAAGTGTTGATAAAGGCGGACGAGTGATCTGTGCCGGTATTCACATGAGTGATGTGCCCTCTTTTCCCTACAACCAACTCTGGGAAGAGCGCAGCATCTGTTCGGTTGCAAATCTAACCAGAAAGGATGGTGACGAATTTCTGGGGATCGCTCCTAAAATCCCCGTTCACTCCACCGTACATTTGTTCCCTCTGGAGCAGGCCAACGATGCACTCGATACTCTCAGGCAGGGACTGGTCGATGGTGCGATCGTCCTTCGCATTTCTGAGCCCTGAGCTAACTTTTGCCCCCAGAATCGAGTCCGTCAGAACCGGAGAATAAAAAACAAGAAATCTGGATACAAAAACGCGTGCAGAGATAACTATGACAACAAAGCGCGCGCAGGACTTCCTCCTTTCCGCTTCGGTTCATCGGAAGAAACGGAGGATGTCGTCGAATATAGAATTTAGACAATCGTAATATTGGGCTGGTTTCTATATCAACGCTATTTCTAAGCTTATGACCGGGACTAAACCACAATACATTTCAGCATCGCGGAGAAACGATTTCCCGCGTTTCCACTACAACCGGTTCTATGAGGCATTGCAACAGGGAGCTATCACCTATGATGGCGGCTATGGCCGATCATACACTGTCTCCCTGAAACGGGAGGACGTGCTTGGATACCTTTTCTGGTCAAAGGATTTTAAACCGTTCATCACCCATGCCGCATTCGATCGCTTCTTTGAGGAGAATAATGCCCTTTTTCATTTCACTATAAACGATATGCCCGCGCTTGAGCCGCATGTTCCATCACTAAAAGACAGGTTTAAAACCCTGGAGCTTCTATGCAAACGCGTCACCCCCGAAAGGGTGTGCTGGCGTTTTGACCCGGTATGTAAATATGTTTCCAATGATGGGAATGTTATGCTGAACGTGGCGCCATTTTTTAACATGCTTTCCCGGATCAGACAGCTGGGAGTCACTCGATGTTATTTTTCATTCATCACAGCCTACGCCAAACTGAACAAACGAAACACGACATTTTTATCATTTACCGATGATGAGAAAACCACGATTGCCTGCGAGATGCTGGATGCAGCCAACCAGCACGATATCAGCTTATATAATTGCTGTAATCCTGAGATTCTTTCGATGGTACCTGGTATCAAAAAAGCATCCTGTGTCGATGAGAAGCTGTTGCGACACACCGACAGGTTCGAGCGCCATGTTGCGCTCCGCTCCAAACCTACCCGCCAGGGCTGTGGATGCTATGAAAGCCGCGATATCGGCTCGTACTCACCGGCATGTCCTCACGGATGCATGTACTGCTATGCCAACCCGGCATAGCCTTTTCTTACCCCCCTCCACTTGTTCGTCATGGCATTTTGCTGAGTCGAGTGATTTTCTCGCGGCGACAGGTGCAAAATCGCTCGATTCATGGTTTCGAAAAAAAAGCATATACACAGAAAAGGGACTTTTCTAAGGCCTCACGAAAAAAGGCCGGACCATGCCCGACCTTTTTCTTTTATCCTCATCTTGGATTTTTTGTCGTTACTCTTCACTCATCCTGCTCTTCAAGCTTGTTCATCTCCTCCTCAAGCTTCTTCAATTCTTCGTTAATATCCTGCTGTTCCTGCATGATCTTCTGGTTTTCCTTTAAACCCGATTCCCGGTTCATGATTTTCTGAACAACAGCATATGCATATTCTATGTCTTCACGCACCTTTTCCATATTTCGTGCAAAGAAGCGTCTGCGCTCGAACTCATCTGCGTAGGCTAAGAACTCTTCGATTTGACCATGATCATCTCTTTGCTCCGTATGCAAACTATCGATGATCCTGATCGCCGCTGAAGAGGGATCAACCAGAGACATACGAGTCGCATCTTCCGCAAGTGCATCATACTGCTGTCTCGTCTGCTGGTACTCTTCACGCCTATCGGCAAGCGTAATCAAAGAAGGGCTCTCAATATCCTCTACTGTCTGGATTGCATTTTCAAGCAGCAGCTCAGACTGATCGTATTTTTTTTGCATCAGCAATCCGTACGCCTTTAGCAGGGTCGCCTCTGCTCGTATTTCGGGGTGCTTTGTAATCTTCAGAAGAGTTTCACTTGCCTGAACACAATCGATCCATTGCCGGGCCTTTAACGCACACCAGGCCAGACCAAGCTCTGCATCCTGATAGTAGTAACTATCCTGAGGAACCATTCGCAAGGCAGTCACCGCCTTACTCAATGAATTACCTTCATAGAAAAGATATCCCAAGAGGACACACGAACGTGCGTACACCTCCTCCTGTGCCTTATTTGTCAGCCGTGCCTGCAAACAATTCTCCAGAGAGAACATCGCCTGTTCAAGGTTGAGGTCAAAGACATGACAGATCGCTAAACTATGCTGAGCAAATATGTACTCTGGATGGCTCTCCGGAATAATGCTGAACAACTCGATCGCCTGTTTGTAATTCTCCGTCTTCATATGCGTTTCGCCCATCAGATAAAACGCATGATATTTTAACGAATCTGACACGTTATCCCTGTTGAGCTGTTTAAATTGTTGAGTGACAGAGGCGTTATTATCGTTTCTGTACTGTACCCGCATAATACCCAGATCCGCATACTCTATGGCATTGCTGCGGGGATATTTCTCCTTGGCCGTTTCATAGTGCTTCAAGGCTTCTCCTCGCATGTCAAGCTCTTCCATGCAACTTCCCCGATAGTACTGTACCCAGTCATTTTTAAAGAAATCGGGGAATTTGGCCACAATTTCGCCAAATACAAAAAAGGCATCCCAGTACTTGCCTGCAGTATATAAACGAAGGGCCTTATTGTAAAGCTCATTAGGCATCACACTTGCCATACGAGCCATCTTGCGTGCATAGATTTCCTCCCGATGTTTTCCCAACTCAGAACGGAAATAAATGGTATGTCCGCTGGCCTTCTCACTATCAAGCATTGACATATATTGATACATCACCGAGAAATCCCGCCCATTGTTTACCGAAGGCACATTCAGCCCGCCAACAATCCCCCAGTAGTCATTTCCTATCTGAAAGTAGGCGTTGAGTACCCGCAATGCCCAGAAACCGATCCTGTAATTAAAATCAACCTCAAGATTTTTATCACCCTTTATGTATAGGATGCTGTCGACAGACATGCCATTATCCACTACATTGCTTTCCACTTTTTTAAGAAAATCTTCACCCTTGGCAAAAAGATCCTTAACATCAAGATCGATCCCCGACTCTATACGTCCCTCCCAAAACCTGGCCATCCACGACAGTTTCATATTCATGGCGTAGCTGTTTGTAACATCAATATTTGGTTTGGGAGAAAGCAGATTCTGGAAAAGAATACCCGCAACATGATCTCCCAATATCGCATGCCGAAACAACCGGTAGCTTAATCCCAGATCGAGACCTAATCCCAATTTCGGATCCCCGAAGTTGGTTTGATGAGCGACCGTAACACTCGCCCCGGCGCTTAGCCGCTTCCATGGATTAATTGCATAAGATAACATAAAAAAATTGTTTTGCATCTCATAGTATTCGCCCGAGGGCTTAAGACGTTCCTGGCTCACTTTATACTGCTCTATCTGGCCATCATCTTCTCCTACCCAGGTAAAACCGGCCGACTGATACATTCCCACCGGAACAGTCACACCAACTTCCCATAATTTAAACGCATTCTCCATTATGGGAGCAAAAGCAGCGCGCAAAGTGATATAGTTTTCCTCTGTAAGAAAAGCTGGATTACTCAGCGGCGAAACGCCTGCAAATAGATCACGCCATCGCTGAGTTACTATATATTCCCCCGGTAACCCATCCGAGTAGACTGGAGAAAAGACCCCAGCCATCACACCGAAGATTAAAAAAGTGAGTATTTTTCTTTTTATGACTGTTCTCAGCGTATTCATCTGAACCTCTCCAACGATTACAGGAATTGTTGTGTGCAAATCACCTGCAATATTTTATTGATAGCCGTTTGCCAAACATATTTAAGATATGAATTTTTTCTTCTGATATGAAATGTTTTCTAAATTTTTCCGGAAAATTTTCTTCCCAAAAGTAACAATCGACGCTATTTTTACTGAGTGACACCTGCTTTAGTCTTTTCGAAAATCTTTTTGCCATAGATATCTACGGCATCCTCAACGACCAGGTATCCCCCATTTCCGACTATCCGACCTTTTTTGTTTGTCCCATCCCATACCGCTCCATATTCCTTTCGGCTGTTTGCCTTGAGCAGCGGTAGATCTTCCCTTATGATGTTTCCGACAGCATCATATATCGTCCCATTACCATAGATTTGCTTCTGAGGATCTTGAGATTTTAAGGGTTTGTTTAACGTGATACTTATAATCGTTCCGTTTGTTTGTCAGTTTATTACTCCTGCGTAATAATCCCTGACAGGTTGAGGTAACAGACTGCTACTCCCTCCCGTCGGCGAAAAAGGATTGGGACCGACGTTCAGTAATATTTCAAAGCTGTTATCATCTATTCGCCCCACATTGGCCTGCGTCAAGTTTATAAATGTACCACTTGATACCTCAATCCTGATCTGGCAAACCAGATTATTTACATCCGGCAACGTTACTAAATACGCCGATTGTAATCGCCGAAAGCAGTTGCGAAAAGCAGGACAATAGCTAAAAGAATACTCTTAGACATGCGGCGAACCATAGCTTTCTCTCTTTCCATTCCCACCAGGGACATGACAATTAGCGAGGAAAACCTATCTTCCTTTTTTCTCTAATATCAAAGTCATCCACATCGACACCCTGAATGATTAGTAGATATGCACCACCGGAAACTTTTCGGCCCTTTTTATTAAGTGCGTCCCAAAATACTACATAATCCTTGATACTCAGCGGCGTCTCCCGGATTTCCAGATCATCACGTATGAGATTACCTACCGCGTCGAAAATTGTCCCCGTGCCGCAGGAGCCATCTATACATTTTAGTGGCTTTTGCAACTGAATACCGATCAGTACTCCCTGCTCAGCGCCGTTCACCCCTTCAATGCCGTATGCTTCCAATAGATTGGTTCCAATAAGATCACTGATAGGAGCAAAGGTTATTTGTACGTTGTTTCTCCCTGATGATGAAATCGCCACTTTTCGTCCTTCTCTATGCGGCCTGTTTTCCAGACTGTCACGAACTCCTTGACCCAGTCTCAGGCTGTCTTCGTAAACCGTCGGATTATACATCGAGTTTAAAACGATTACCATTTCCTGAACCATTTGTGAGGAATCGCAGGAGTAGATCATCTCCGCATTCTGAAGCGGAATTCCGGACTGTCCCTGCCCGCCGACAAAAAAGTCGAAAACATCCTCCGCTATGGCATGAGTTAAGTCGTTGCACAAAATCGGCTCGGCAAGGGTAACCAAAATGCTGTCGGGTGAATCGCCAAAGGCAGGACTCAATACCGCGGACTCGATGACCGGCCCGGCTCCATCCGTCACCGGGAAACTCTGCCAAATTTCTGTGCCTTCAAGAGAGCCGCCGGCTTCCAATGTCCAATCTACCTGTAGGGGTCCGCTGGAAGACTCCTGCAGTTGCATGATTATAATCGAATCGTGCGGATTGTTGTTGTCGATGATACTTTCCACGCTGAAGCTTGTCCCACCATGAGTGAAGCTGTAATATGAAAGGTCTACGCTGTTTGGAATAGCAACCGTGCTGTCAAAGTGAAGCTCCACCTGATCCAGGTAGCCATCGCCATCGGAATCCCTGGTGAATGCGTGCATAAGCTGGGTAAGGGGAGAAAGTGCCCGTACAAACAGGCTGTCCGGAAGAAGAGATCCGTATGAGGCGTGTATATGAGTCTGCCCACCTCGCAGCTTCTCAATGGTGCCCCGAAACTCGTTGCCCGAGATTTGCAAAATATCGGTATTTTCGCTTCGCCAGCTTACCTCATCGGCATGCCGGATGTAGTTACCGAATTCATCCCGGATAACCGCATACACCGTCTCGTTGTAGTTTTCCACGGGAATAACCAGTTCAGTAAAATTCTCATCGTTGCGAGTATCCGTCACCTCCGGTTCGGGTATGATATCTACGTGATGTTCAGGGCCGGGAAGAATGGTAATGATTATTTCGGCATTAGAATAGATTTCCGGAATGTCCGGATGCCTGAATACAGCCCGCACGATCACCTCCTCGCCCGCCTCGGTAGGAGAGTAGTAATTTTCACCCCCATCCTGATACGAAAGGCCCTGACCATTGCCGCCGATCATCTCCCATCGTACCAGGGAATCATAATCCGGCACCCACGTTCCGGCGCTGTCGAATACATGGGCAAAAATCGGCAGTGTATCCCCCGCATGCACCTCAATAGTTTCGGGATACTGGTTGCCTTCCGGTGTTGGGGTCGGATAGAGGCGGACATTGGCAGGAGGACCGATCATATTTGTGGTGATCTGAATCGTACTGTGCACTTCTCTGCGCTCGGCAAAGAAGAAAGAAAAAGAATATTCGCGATGCTCCTGCAAACCTAGATCGTCGACATCGAAAGACCCTGACTGGGCCTCATGAATCCCCCCGATGTCCATTACAAGCTTGCCGTCTACAAAGGCCCACACATCATCATCACCGCGAAACGAAAACGTCTGTCCGGGTTTATAGGTGAAAGTCGTGTGAAGCTCCATGGTAAACGAATAATTGTGCCCGCTGCCACGCGGCTCTATACCAAAGCCTCTCCGATCCAGCGGGAAAAAGTTTCTATCTTCGTACCTGTACATTCCGTCACCCATGTGTGTGAACGGAAGCGAATCGTGGATAACAATATTTTTAAAGGATGTATCGTGGTCCAGCATGACAGTTTCTACGTATTCTCCGGTTTCCTCGGAATAATGAGGCGCTGTATAGTCTCCCGGCTCCCAGGGACGGTACCATTTGTGTATATAGTGGTTGTAAAAAGGAGATTCCCCCAACACAGGTTTGTTTTCTGCATCGAGCGTTTCGGAAACCATACCGGTAAATAATCCACTTCCCCTGTCCGTATTGAATTCCGGATTACTGCCGTCTGCATGAAAATCGTAGAATGTTACTGGTATCCATATTGTCTCCGGGTAGTGCTGAGCCCATAAAGACAAGCTTAGCGAAAGAAGAAACAACGGTATTCGCTTAAAAAACATCAAATACATCTACCATTTCCTTTGCCGGTAACGTATAATAAGACAAAATGAGTATGTTATGGCGAACTTAAATGCTTAAATGCATCGACTGAATAGACCCCCCGCCCGATAATTTTAATATAATAGATTTAATAAAGAAAGGTAGAATAAAACGGCGAACGTAGTAATTTTGCACTGAAAATTTTACAGTTTCCATCGCCTCAATCCATTTTCCCCAACTCCGTCTCGCCAAAAATAATGAATATGGCGCCGATATAACCCCCTAAAAAAGTAAGTTATACGGGCGAAAGAAGGAAACCGGCATGATCGCGGCTTGGCACTTTTTTAAGGGGTCTACCATTTATGGATGTATGCCTTGCCTGCTAACAAGTATTTATTTTGGCAAAAAACGAGAAGCAAAGGTGCGAAAAGACGTGCACGAACTCCGCATCCCGTCCCGCTGAAACAGGATGGGATACGGAAGACAGGTGTCATAGACAAGAAATCAATCAAAGCTTCGGATAGTAACTTACCAGGAAGTACATTTCTCCACAGAACATACATAGTATCGGTTCAGATACAAACCCTTGATAAGACACCCCCTGTTTGTCTGCACTCCGGCGCGTTCTCTGAGGCTATAGCACAAGATGACCACATCATATGTGTAGCAGGCAAGCTTACGGCAACAAAGACGACGCTACTGTTTTTTGAGCTTCTTACCCCTAAAAAGCTTGATCCCAACATGCTTTTTGCCCAACAGTAACCCGACCACCGCACCGAAGACGGTACCAAATACCCGACTGAGAACAAATCCGATGGTGCCAAACACCAACGACAGAACGGTGGAAACCAGACGAAACACGAGAGTCAGTGCCAGTTTTAAAATTGAGAAGGGAAGAGTTATAATTTTTCCAATCATAGCGCTGCTCCTTTACTTTGATGTTAATCGTATTACCCCATCCCATTGAGAGCCGGGAGGCTGTAATTTGAACCTGTCACAATATTGAATGATCTTTCTGCTGGGACTCATACCACCGGGTGTACTGTTACTATGAGGCTCAAGCTGCTCGCTCTGCCTCATCTTTTCGATAGCCTTATCCCACTGCTGTGCATAAAAATAGTCAAGGCCCTCCCGATATGTGGAGATCAATTTTTCCTGCCGGGAGTTGAGCCCTCCCCTTTCGGCTATCAATTCGTATACCATAACCGGCTGCGACTTACCCACCACCGCTATTTTATCGAGTAGACGTGCTTCAAAATAATCTTTGACCATCTCGTATGTGGCCTCACTAATCATCGTATACACCCCATACTGCTTGGCCGCACTCTCCAGACGTGCGGCCAGATTGACCGCATCCCCCATCATCGTGTAATTCATCCGCACAGCAGACCCCATGTTTCCGGTGGTGATAGCTCCGGTATTTATTCCTATTCGCATTCGCATATCATGCACTATCCGGGGCCACTTATCCCCTTCCGACTCCCACTTCTTTCGAAGTTCACCCAGACGTTGCTGCATCCGGATGGCTGTGTTGCACGCCTGAAGCGCATGGTCCTGCATGGGCATCGGAGCACCGAAAAAAGCAATAATCGCATCCCCCTCGTACTTATCCAATGTCCCGTAATGCGCCAGCAGGATATCCGTCATTGCGGTCAGATACTCATTAAGCAGCTCCACAAGCCGTGTGGGAGAGCCCAGCTTCTCCGAAAACGTTGAAAAACTCTGAATATCGGTGAAATATGCCGTTCGAATCCCTTCATCACCACCAAGTTTTGGCATCTTTCTTTCCTGATACATCATATCGATAAGCTCGGGAGACAGGTACTGTTTGAACGTGCTTTGAAGATACTTGCGGTCCTTCTCCTCAGTCATATACCTGTAGGCCATGACGGCCGTATAGGTAAGAAGGATGGTCATGGCGGGACGCGCCATCTCAATCCACAGATTGTCGGTACCAAAAAGGGTCATCGCCAGAAGGAAATACCCGAAAATAGCAACAACCGTGAGTATCGCACTAAACAGAGGCCGTAGAAGAATCGCAATCACTCCGATAACCACACCTACCAGAAGCAGAATGAGAAAATCCTGCCATCCACTCAACCGTTTCACAAACTGGTTTGTCAAAAAGGAATGCATCATCGAAGCATGTACTTCTACCCCAGGGTAGACATGGTAGAGCGGAACGGAAACAATATCAAACATGTTGGGGACCGTTGAGCCGACCAGAAATATTTTGCCTTCCAGATTGCCCCGGATGCGGTCATTCATAATATCCACATATGAGTAATACCTGAAAGGCTTGCCTTTGGGACCAAAATAGGTGATTATGTGTCGATTTGTTTGAGTGAGAGGAATTTGCACACGATCCCCGAAATTCATGCGGCTACCGGGATCGATCTCAGAAATTTGAGCCCAGGATGTTTTGCAAAGCTGCCTGAGCGTTTTTCCCCGCAATACCGGAATGGAAGAAAACAGCTCCCCATCCTTATTGCGAACGGTAAACGTCTGGAATATCAGTTTGCGCTGCCCGTTTTTCAACGATTCATACTCATCATCACCGATTGATTGGATAGTCCGGAGGTCCTGGCGTGACAGCCACCACTCCTCGTAGCCATAAGGGGCCATAAGAACCCAATCCAGTTCCGAGTCCCGCATGATTGATACATCAGGGGCTAATGTTTTTTCGGCCCCTACTTCCATTTCCGATACTCCGGAAAGACTTGTGGCCCGAAGAGCATCGAGGACAGGGGTGGGAAGATCTCCTGCATGCAGCGACAGATAAACATTTCCACTGTCATCCCGTCCCAGCGCCGCATACCCGGTGATAGTGATAGCCTGATCCGGTTTCAGAGAAAGGATCTGCTCCCCGGCATCCACGATTGCCCGGACCTGAGAGGGAGAAACATGCGGATATGAGATGCTGAGTCGATTGCTTTTATCCTTGAAAATCTTGAAAGGATGGCCAATATCCAGATACTTTTCGGGTTCGAAGACGATCTCTTCATTTGGAGTTGCAAACAAAGTAGCCACTGTTCGCAAGCTGATCGGCAGAACCACCGGTTTTTTACTACCGAATCCAAACAGCAGAGGTATTTCTCTGATCACGCCATCCGAATTAGGAGTAATATTCAAATGCCCGATCCCTCTGGATGCCTTCGCGATTCCAGGAAAAATGCCATCGATATATTCCTTTTTGTTGACTATTTTCTTGCGTTTTGAGGCATCGATTGTAACAGAGGATTGCGGGTGAAGAGAGTCGTGCCAGGCAACCGTTTTTCGCACGTCAACCTGAGATAGTGAATGTTCGGGATAATCCACCCGCTCGGACATGCGGACCCCGTGAAACACATTGCCGGCCTTTTCGGTCGCATCGATAAGTTGACGATCATAGTCGACGCAAGAGATGATTGAACGGCGCAGCTGGTCCGAGAGGTTGATATCCGGCGACATCTTCTTTGTTCTCTCAAGCAGCTCCTGGAGGCGAAGTCTGTGATTCATATCTTCCGGATCGTAAAAGTTAATATCGAATGCGATCGCCGCCGGGTAGTGGCTGCTCAGGTTCCGAATAAGTCTGGCATGATAGGAGCGGTTCCAATTCCAGTAATTACCAAGCTTATGCTGTGAACGATCATCGATATCAATGATACAAATCCCCGATTCGGAAGCCCCATTGTTGTCATTTCCATCAAGATCCATATACTTCCAATAATAGCGCATGTAATAGCTCTGGTATTCGAGACGGTCAATAAGCTCGGGAACGAAATTGTGCGTAATCAACGCGATTGCTAATCCAGCCAGGGTCCCGATAAGAAAACTTTTGAGAATTTTTTTCAGTATCTGCACGCTCAGTCCTTCATCACTCATGCAATGGAAATGATAAGAGATATCCTACACCTGAATTGCGCGACTCTCGCGGCGATTCGCACAGTGAAGTTAAAATATATACCTAAACAGTTAAGCCTAACACCCAAACACATCTTTTCCCTAAGAAATACCCGTATTAAGCGGTTCTGACGTGATTATTCACGCAATCCCTTGAGGTCACCATGCCCCAAAATGTTTTTCCTCTTTGCAACATTTGTCATTATACCGCACAACCCTCTGAGAAACAAGTTGGTCATGGTTTCGATGCAACCGATCGAGAGAGTGAGCTGTTTCCACAAAGACCTGTACAGTAATCATTTACTACATCCAATGAATGCATGTATTTTATTGCACATACAGTCACCTTCAATGAGGATATATACTTATGAATGTTCCGATACTTCTTACCGGCTCGAGACTGGTTCTGGCACCTCTGTTTGCCCTATTTTTTCTACATGCCTATGATCAGGATCTGAGTATACCCTGGCTGTGGGCAGCGGCTGTGATGATGGCCCTTCTTGAACTCAGCGATATGCTGGATGGCAAGATCGCCCGCGCGCAGGGTACCGTTACCGAATTTGGCAAGATTTTCGATCCGATCTGTGACAGTCTCTCCAGACAGACTATATTTCTGACTTACATGAGTGCAGGTATCATTCCCATCTGGGTTTTTCTGGTGTTTCTGTACCGTGATGGGCTGATGATGTTTTTGCGTGTCATGAGCGCGATCGACGGGACGGTTATGGCGGCAAAAAAATCAGGGAAGATTAAAGCCGTTTTTCAGGCAATCACCAGCGCTCTGGTACTTCTGATTGTTTTGCTTCAGGCCTACAGAATCGCCTGGGTTCCCGAAACGATCTGGGGCTTTCACCCCGGGTTCTGGCTTATTCTTCTGGTAGCAATTTTCACCTTCATCAGCATGTTCGACTACTACATTCCCAACCGGGACATCCTGGCCAGACGGATGGAAGCGAAGAGAGAGTGAGGCTGAGAAGAGCAGAGAGACGACTGCTCTGGTGGTGCTGTTAACCGAAAAACGTGATACATCACAGGAATTTTCGAATGGTAGCGGTGATTATGGGTGTTGCGGGCGCGGGTAAGACCACGATCGGGACCATGCTTGCCAAGCGGCTGAGGTGGTGTTTCATTGATGCTGACGATTTTCATCCCCAGGAAAACCGGGACAAAATGGCCTCCGGTATCGCCTTGTCCGATGAAGACCGGATTCCATGGCTGGAGAGTATAAACAGTTATTTAGTTTTTCATTGTTGCGATCAAAGCGGCTGTGTTGTTGCATGCTCGGCATTAAAAAAACGGTACCGCTCAATCATCAGCCGAAACAGCCGAACACAGTTCTTCTGCCTTTCTACAAAGCCGCAGATCCTGCAGAGGCGACTGGAGGAGCGTACAGGCCATTTCTTCTCGCCGACTCTCCTGCAGAGCCAGTTTGACACATTGGAAATCAGCGATGATCTGACAATGATCGACTGCTCGCAAAAACCCGAAAGAATCATCGAGCGAATTGTGCAGTCGATGACATGACAGGATATCTGTTCTCCCGGATTACCTTCACCCAGTCACCACATTTCATGCGCGGTGTTGCGGACGGTCAAAATGGCTTAGGCAATTACATTGGTCGGACCCATCCTTTAACCAAAAGAGCCCGTTTAGGGCGATTTTCTCCCGTTTTCAAGGTCTTTGGGCCTGTTTTTTGTGGTAAAAACGGCCTATATCGAAGCTTAACCCGACTTTTCCAGCCCGGAAATGGGCAATAGAGGCTCTGCGAGGCTCGTTTCTGCGGTATACAGGCCCTTTGGGCGATTACCGACTTAACTCCTACTTAACCATGCTGAACTACACCAGTGTCAGGACCTCCAACCCAGTTTAGGGAAAGATCCATGCACTGCTTACATTCATCCCTGTCCATATATCATCACTCATACCGCAGTGCATCGATCGGGTTCATGCGGGCGGCTTTTAACGCCGGGTAGAGACCAAACAGCACACCTACCGTAACGATGATGCCAAAAACTAATACCATGTGCATGGGAAGAATGGTGGGGACTATTGCCCCATCTGTGGATTTCTGGATGGCATCCTTAAATAGCAGTGGCGCCATTCCCATCACCGCGCCCAGTGCTCCCCCACTCAGCGACAGTGTGACCGATTCACCGATAAACTGAATGAAAATCTGAAGCGTGTTTGCCCCTAACGCCTTGCGAATTCCGATCTCCTGAATACGTTCGGATATGCTCGACAGCATCACGTTCATGATACTCAACCCCCCCACCAGCAGAGATACCACCGACACGATTCCCATAAGCAGACTCATGTTATCCAGCATCTCGGTGATCTCATCCAGCCAGTCTGCCGTGCGGTACTCAAAATCTTGCACCCCCCGATGCAACGCCGTGAGTGTCACCGCAATCCTTTCCGCCTGCTTCTTTACTTTTTGCGCATCCCGCACCCTGATTTGTATCGATCGGGGGTCGGGATTAAACCCGGTGACATACTTTTTCATGGTGTTTATCGGTATAACCACTGCTCTGCGCAGATGCCAGGGCTCGAAATTTTCATCCTTCGGGTAAAAAATCCCTTTGATTGTGAAGCGGACACCCTTGAACAGGCACTCTTTGCCGACAAGCGACTCATCGTCTTGGTGACGTCCGGCACGCATCTGACGCTGTATGTGCTGCTCCATGCGCCAGGAGATGAGGCATACTCTATTTCCGTTTGCATAATCTTTGTCACTCAGCGGTTCACCCTTTTGTACCACCACATGCTCCAGCTCATCCTTTACCACATCCCCACCAATACCTCGCAGATTAGCTCTGGTTTCGCGACCGGAGATTATTGCCCGTCCATACCGTTCGATTTTTCGATAGAACTGCTCGGCCTCCTCCACATTTTCCTCCAGGTACACGCCATCCTCAAAGCGCATGCCCGGCGAGCGACTCTTGAGTATCTCATCTTCTTCCGAAATATCATTACTGCTCCAAAACCAGACAGAGCCGGCCCATTTCCCCATCCGTTCATTCAGAAAGACATCTATACCACCGATCAGGGTAAGTATTGCCACCAGAGAGGCTACTCCCAGCATGACACCGAGAATCGACAGCGCGGAGCGCAGCTTATGTGCACGCATCTCAACCGCTGCCATCACCGAGCCCACCAGAATCGAACGGAGTATCCTGAGTATAATCATACGCTAGTACCGCAGCGCCTCAACCGGCTGCATTTCGGCAGCCTTTAAGGCGGGAAATAATCCACTGAGAAATCCTGACATAACGGTAAAGCCGAACGCCAGGGAATAATCGGCGACGGTCAGCTGCGGTACAAACGGAAAGGTTCCCTGAGGAGCGAGAGTAATAAGCGCCCCCAGAAGCATCCCCGGGATACCCCCCACCGCGCATACCAGAATCGCCTCGATGATAAACTGCATGAATATATCCAGTTTCTGTGCTCCCAAAGCTTTACGGATGCCGATCTCGCGTATCCGGTCACCGATTGTCGCAAACATGATATTCATGATACTGATTCCCCCAACCAGAAGCGAAATCAGTGCAATACTCCAGAGAAGAATCTGTATGCCGGCCTGGGCACTTTTCATCTCCTGGATCTTATCCGCGTTTGTCTCTATCTCGGTGTCCCGTACCCCGCGATGCAACGCAACCAGACGATTGGCTACTCTTGTGCGCACCTGATCGATATCACCGCTTCCATCGACGAGTAACGCCAGCTCCTCAACCGCTCTGCCTATTCCACCGATTTTCTCCTGATAAACCGAATACGGAAAAAGACATTCCATATCCCGCCGGCTGCGCATCCCCTCGGAGCTTAAAACCCCGACGATAGTCAGAGTAAGCGAGTTTACCGTCAGTTTTTTCCCCAGAGGATCGCCTCCGTTTTCATACAACCTTTCTACCAGGCGGGGTCCCACGACACACACTTGTGCCTTTTGCTGAAGATCCATCGGAGTTAGAGTACGCCCCGATCCGACCGAATAATTGTAAACCGAAAAGAAGTTTTCATCGACCGCTTTGAGTATTCCCCCTGTCTGTTTGCCCTCCGAACTGAAACGCTCCCAGTGGAAATCATGCTGTTTTACCACACCCACGATCTCAGGGATTTCCCGCTCCAGTATCTGCCCATCGCCTACCGTCAACCCTGGTGATCGCTGGAACATAACCTTTTCCTCCCGGGTGATCGGCTCGATCATTTTGGCGGTGATGATATTCAATCCACCGATTCGCTCCATGTTCTCCAGCAGATTTTCTTCCATGGCCCGAACAAAGGCGAGGTTTACCAGAAGGGATGCCACCCCCAGGAATATGCCCAGAGATGTAATGAATGCACGCGCCTTGTTGGAGACTATCTCCAGAATACAAAGCCGCACATTGGTGCTAAGCATCGTAATTGTACGATCCATGCTCATACCGCTATTTGACCATCCACCAGTCGCACAAGCCGCTGCGCGCGCTCACCGACCTCCCGTTCGTGAGTTATCACAAGAATCGTGTTGCCGTCCCGGTGAAGTTCATCAAAGACCCGAAGAATCTCCTCCGTTGTGTGACTGTCGAGATTTCCGGTCGGCTCATCCGCCAGAATAACCGATGGATTCTTCACCAGCGCGCGCGCGATCGCCACTCTCTGTTTTTGACCACCGGATATTTCGTTTGGTTTATGCGCCCGCCGCTCCCAGAGACCAAAGCGTCTGAGAGCATTTTCCACCTTTTGCTTACGCTCCTTTGCACCGATATTTCCATAAATCAGAGGAAGCTCCACGTTTGCAAAGATCGTAAGCTTGGGAAGGAGATTGAAATTCTGGAACACAAACCCGATCTCCCGGTTACGTATGTCAGCCAGTTGCGTAGGAGTATAGGTTGCGATGGACCTGCCCTTGAACAAAAAATCTCCCTCGCTGGGAACATCCAGACAACCCAAAATATTAAGCAGCGTCGATTTGCCCGAGCCGCTTTGACCCATAATCGCACAATACTCTCCCCCGGCTACCGTGATGTTTACGTCGCGCAACACCGGAACCGGCTCATTACCCAACCGGTAGCTCTTGCGTAAATCTTTTGTTTCGATAACCGGTGTGTTGCCGTCAGCCACGTCTGCCACCCCGCGCATTGCGTCCAATCTCTCCCCTTTCGTGCATAGCTTTGTTGACAACCGTATCCCCGGGAGCAAGCCCCTCGAGAATTTCATAGTGACGGTAATCGGTGTGCCCGACCGTTACTTTCTGAGGTACTGTACCCTCCGGCGTCAACTTCTGCACCATGTGCCCCCGGGGAGATTTTCTGACAAATCGATTGGGTACGCCGACGACTCCCTTCTTCTCCAGTATCACAAAATCTACCTTAACATTGATTCCGGGGGCAATTCCGGGAATAATCGAATCAACCGACATTCTCACCTCAAAGGTTCCCAGCTCACCGGTTTCGTCTTTTTTTGCGCTCAGAGCGATAAAATCGATGGTACCCGTCGTACTGGTTCCCTCTCGTGCTTCGGGGCGGACTACCACACTTTGCCCCTTTTTCAGATGTATATAATCGACCTCCCCGATTTGTGAAACAACCTCCAGACGCTTGATATCGGCGATGGTGGCGATAGAGGTGCCACTTTGCATACCGGAGGTTGCGGACACCGCAATTTCCCCCTGTTCAACCGTAAGGGCCGTGATTACTCCGTCCATCGGCGAGATCACCACAGTATTGCCTAGTTGATCGATGATATCTTTTCTCTCCAGAATCTCCTGGCGGTAGGACACATCGACCAGCTCATACTCGTTTTCCAGATCGATTATCTGCCGCTCCGATATGGTACCGGTCTCGCGCAAGGCCTTTGCCTCACTGAGATTGCGCTCAGCAATTTTTCGCTGAATAAATGATCTTTCCACGGCCAGATCCATGTTCTCTTTACGATAGAGTAGGCGTGAGGGATCTATACGGAGAAGGGTATCACCCTTACTTACCGCCTGACCTTCCTTTACATACACCGAATCGATCCGGCCGCTTGCTTCCGATTTCAGTTCAATTTTTACCAGCGGTTGTACTTCACCGGTCTGTGAGATGACGTCACGCAGGTCGACTTTCCTGATCCCGAATTTTTCGAAGTGCTGCTGCGTTTCCTGTTTCCCGCCGCATGACACCAGAAACAGTGCAACCGCGGTTGATAATAAGCAATGTTTTTTCATTGTAAAACTACTCCAAAGGTTGGCAAAACTGTTCCGGTGACTTCATCCAGGACAATCTGCGTTCTTTTCATAGTAAGCTGACTGCGAAGCAGGTCGACAGAAGCGGAAAGATAGGCATTTTCCGCATCCACAAGCGATAACCTGTCGACAGTACCCAGTCGATAGCCGGTCTGTGATGCTTGCAGCTGCCTTCGTGCGATTTCTTTTGTTTTCTTCAAGACATCGATTGTACTCAGCTCCTTTTCCCATGCGATACAAAGTTGATCTATCTGAAGCTGTATCTGATCGCGCCGCTGCTTTTCCTGAAGCTTATTCTCCTGAAGCTGAATTTCACTGATTCGTAAATCGTTTTTCCTGCCACGAGTTGGAATCGAATACTCGGCAATAAGCGCAAGTACCAGATTCTGTTCAAATAAACGATCGTTTCCCAGGAAATCGGAATCGCGACCACCTCGCCGATAGGTTGCCGAAAGATCAACCTGCGGCAGAAGTTCATTACGGGCCCTGCTTTTCTGATGGGATAACTTCTCATGCATAACGGAAAAAATTTTAAGCTGCGGATCATATTCCATAGCCTGTCTTAAAAGCTCATCCGATGCTGGAAGGGAAGAAAGCGAAATACTGTCTGTTATGGCAATTGGCGCATCGAGTGTGTCCCGATTGAGTATATTGGCCAGTCGGTGTCGGGCAAGAGAGATATCTCCCTCCAGTCGCATGATCTGAGTCTGAGTCTTCATGAACTCCAGGGCTGCATTTAATGTATCCAGCGGAGTAGCCCGTCCAACCGCCAGCTTTGCACGGTCAGCGGTCAGGCGCTGTTGGGCGGAAGCTTTCTGCGTTTCGTAAAGCCGAATGAGTGATCTGAGTTCAAACAACTCCCAGTACTGTCCGCGAGCCTCGGATATCAGACTGATAATCTGCTGCTTCTGATCGAGTGTAAGGCGTTGATGATCGAGTCGCTGTATGTATATCGAGCTTCGTACGGGATCATTTCCCCAGGCGTTTCGCAGAA
Source organism: uncultured Fibrobacterota bacterium (assembly GCA_964419255.1). Taxonomy (GTDB): domain Bacteria; phylum Fibrobacterota; class Chitinivibrionia; order Chitinivibrionales; family CAYFVL01; genus CAZPHU01. The sequence continues at coordinate 50,257 of CAYQOU010000005.1, forward strand.
GTGGTTGCTGGTATTCAACCGACCAGCCGTTGGAGTGATCGGGAAGATCCGGGTCAGCGCTCAGCGCGCTGGCGGGATCTCCGTCTATAAGTGGCCGCTCTTCACCAAACGATTCCAATCTGTTCAGATCCACTCCTGCCGAAAGTCTCCCGCCTCCGGGAAGAGCCTGCGTGGCCCCCAGGGCAACTCCAGCCCGCGTGGATGTCTTTTTGTCGCCCTCTCGCAGTGAATCACCAATCGAGGCCGAGGTAGAATCGAGCGGTGTATAATCCTGTTCTATACTCACTGATAACCGAGGAAGCCACTGCCCTCGTGCGGTATGTGAACTCAAAACACTACTCTGCTTTCGCAGTTTTAGAGCTTCCACAGAAAGATTCTTCTCAATCGTTTCTTTTACGACATCCGCCTCGGTCAAAACCGGTTGAGCTGGTACAGAGATTGCTGATCCCAAAAGAAACAGGACGGTTGCGATCACGTGACATGTGGTCAGGTTTATAATCATATATATTATCCGTACCGGAAGAATTGCGTAATACTGCTTTGATAAATAGTGTTGATAGATATATTAGAAAGAACAATCGTCAAATTTGTTACAGATAAAACTGATTTCGTAACGGTATTATCAATATTTTCAATCATATATGCGCTTCGGGGAGACTCGATGAAAGACAAACAGACGGTGGTTGTTGTAGGAGCAACAAATAAGCCGGACAGATATTCTCACAAGGTGGTGGCGGCACTGAAAAAGCACGGCCACAGAGTCATACCGATTAATCCGGCACTGGACAGTATAGAAGATACTAAAGTGGTTCATTCCCTGTCCGAAATCGACACGGCTGTTGACACGATCACCATGTATGTTGGTCCTCGGCGCGGGGAGACACTGGTAGATGAGATTCTTCGGGTACATCCAAAAAGAGTCATTCTGAATCCGGGTACCGAATCGGATAAAATTACGCAGAGATTATCCGAAGAAAACATAGAGGTGGTGCAGGGATGCACTCTTGTGATGCTTGCCACCAACCAATTCTAATCGGAGGTAACTAAGAGGGTTTTGCCGGTTGGTTGAGCCTTAATCCCCCGGTTTTGTATCCAAATCGCCATCGAAATCGGCATCGGTTTTTTTGTTGTTCCAAATCCAGAGGTTCGGGCAAAAAGTCTCACATAGCCCTGGCAGATTATCGAATCCATATGATTTAACGGAGTTCTGCGTTTCCCAATAAATCGATTTCGATAGCGATCCCGATCTGGATTTAGATGAACTAACACCGAAAAAAAAATCTTGCCCGAAAGCCACAGTGTGGTGCTACTGTTTTTGGAAGATCCAATTGGGTGCGGCATTCCATTTAATATCTTTGCCGATATCAGTCGAATTTTTTCTTCATTCTTTCCCATTCCCTGGCTACAGCGTCCTCGTCGTTTGTCCACGGCGAGACGTAATGGGCCGATTTTTTGACGATGTCGGATGCGTTATGCACTGCGATTCCCAGACCGACCTCACGAAGCATGGGGATGTCGTTTTCCGCATCCCCGAATGCCACGACATCTTTCAAATCGATGTGTAGCGACCGGGCTAGCGCATGCAGCCCCCTGGCTTTGTTGGCATCGCGACAGAGAAATTCAAGGTAGTATTCCCAGGTACGCACGATATAGATATCGTTTTTCCACCTTCGCCGAAATTGATCCTCGATACTATCCAGGCGGCGAGGCTCGCCCACGAATATCACCTTGGACGGCGAGCGCCCCGCAAGCACCGACATATCCTCCAAAAAGTGATATTTCGTCCCGGTCTGCTGATGATAGAGATCGATCCACCGGGCGTTCACCTCCGAGCGTGAGGAGTGAAGCTCATTGTCGATATAGTAGTTAATGGCGAAGTCTTTTCCGGCAGCATAGGCGATTAGTGAATCAGCATACGTGGAGGCAAGAGGTGCATGATAGATGATCTTTGAGTTCTCGGTATGATCGGAGAACACCGCCGCCCCGTTTAGCGTCAGCATGGCGGGATTTATGCCCAGAGAGTGTGCATACTGCACCATCGAGCTTCTCAGACGCCCTGATGCAAGTGCTATCACCGCACCCCTTCGGCTCATATCGATAAGTGCATCCCTGTTTCTTTCGCTTAGACGCTTACCAGTAGTCAAAAGCGTACCATCAAGATCGAAGGCGAATAATTTTGGTCGCATGTTGCTCCTAGGTATATTTCTGCAACCTCAATTTAGCGATTTTGAGTGGAGGATTCGCGGAATACCTTGAAAGCAGATTGCTTCAACCCTTCTGCTCCTGGGGATGGTGCGAATCATCGCGAGAGAATCGCTCAATCAGGGTGTATCGTTTTTTTTTAAGATTGAGAGACAACCTGATTGCTACCTGATATCCGGCAGAGCCGGAGAATCAAGGAATCAGGAAACAATATCAAATAGTACGACAAAAAACATGCTTTTCCTCCCCGCCCTCCCGCTTCGGAGGGAGGATGGGTTCGTACACAAATCTAATGCGGGTCGCAATCTTCTCTGCTCATGGAAAAGCTCGAGTGAGCGACCGAAAAACCTGCCGGTAACGCTTTCGGGAAGCACGGGTGACTTTGTGCGTATCCCGCCAGTACTGTCGACTACGATACAGATCAGGCATGGAATATGCTTTAGTTTCCGGATGCATCTTTATTAAAGTATCTGATACGAAAGGATAAAATCAATACCAACGTAAATAATACCTGAAATGTAGCATCTGTATTACAAAAACCGATGCGCAAAAGGATTTTTTTGTCCGTTTTGGTAGACTAACCGCTTGTGCACCTCAGCGCGGGAGCATCGAAGTAATCGCATGCACAAGTTATATTTTAGAGAGAAAGATCTGTGCAACGGCTTCGATCATATGCAATCTGGAGGTAATTATGTCTGAAGAACTGCGGAATCACATAAAGGATTTTTCCGATCAGCAGCTGCTTGAACAATACACACAAAAGCAGAAAGAGTATACCGACGAGGCGATCGCTATAATGAAGGAAGAGTTGTCGCTTCGAAACATCAGCGATGAGCAAATTATGCAGGCGAAGGCAACCTCCGAGAAGACTGCCCATATACACGACGTTCAGGATTTTGTCGCCTTCGAGCACTATTTCGACCGAACCGATCTTCTGCTGGCACAGGCGATTCTGCGCGAGCGGGAAATACCTTTTATAATCGAAAGTGCGAGTTCTTCCGATACATTTCCGCTGGAGAGTGAATCAAATCGGCTGTTTATTCTGTATGTCCATAAGGATCACCTGGCGAAGGCCCACGAGGGAATAGAACACCATTTTGAGAAAGATGAAGGAGTGTATAAAATCAAATATGCATCCATCAAAGATCGGCTGAAGGCTTTTCAATTTCACGAGGTACGGTTTTCTGAGTCAGAAATGGAAGAAGAGGTAGATGTTTCGTTTACGCCCACAGAGGAAGGGCCTATCCTCGGGTACTGTAAACGATTGGAAGATGAGGCCGATCGGCTTGAGCAGGAGCAGGACAGAGTAGTGTTCAATTATGATAACCTGGACACTGTGTGCAATAAGCTAGGAAAGAAAAATACAAATTCGCTCACGCTCATGGATCTTTTGACCATAGTTGAGGTGCTTCAAATCTACTGCGATGAACCTAATTTTCCTCCACAGCTGGAGAAAGTGGCAGAAAATCTGCTTGATTTTCTGCAGACTCGCGCCGCATGAGTCACTGGCGCAGCCTAATGCGCCATTGTTATGTGTGCCCGTTTTGTGTACTCCGACAGGGTGGATGGGAAATCGTTCATAGGAATTCGTGCCAGAAGACCGGCACCTTTTGCTGTCGAGGCGAAAAGTATAAGTGTCTTGCAATCAAAGCTGGATTTTAATGCACGGGCAAGCAGAAACGTTTCTTTCTCCAGCGCGGAGCGCGAAACAGTTGTGGTTACGTAGCTCACCCGATACATCCCGTTTATCGGACCGACGGCATCCTCCAGTTTTCCGAACCGTTTGACGATAGTGCCGATCTCAAGTATATCCATACCGAATAACTCTTTCATCTTCTTCTCCGCCTCTCGGGCCTGAGAGTGCATGCCCGCACTCTTATACGCATTTATAAGCCCAAACCAGGCGTCTATATTGTATTGATTAAAGGAGAGGGCTACCCTATAGAAGTTTATCGTCTTCATGAGATCCATCGCCTCGACTGCAGAATCCACATACATGGTTGATCGTGCCTTATGTATCGAGCTGACTGGCTCACGCCGGGGAGTCCTGGCACGCTTAGTTTGACTTTTTCCCTTTTTCTGAGTACCTGAAGACGATTTGGTGCCGCTACTTTTTTTTACCAAAACCGGTCCATCCGAGGCGATTTTAAAATCTTTATTTTGGTCGGCGTAGTACACAAGCGATGCAATAATGCCGAGCAGCAACACTACAAGCAGCAAACGGAAAACGACTCCGAATTTGCCCGGACCTTTTTTTACAGATGACGGCTGTATCAAGATGGAACCGCTTGGTTTTTTTTCTGTCGATCTGTGGGTTAAATGATTTGAGTTCTGTTTATGTTCCGGCGGTCTGGTGAAATCGTTTTCTGTCTTCTGCGAGTCCTGTTCAGAGGGTGATTCCGGCAAAGATTTCCCGGGTTTATCACCCTCGATAGGCACAGGTTCATCGGATATGGCCGCCTGCCGATTGGTGCTGTCGGGTTGGCGATCTTCGAAAGAGTCATTTTCCTGCCGCTCAGAAGCCTGCTCTTCTTCCGGTTGGGACGATACAGCCGTTTTTTGCTTCGACTCTTCCTCTATGCGTAGCTGGATGCCCATTTTCTTTAACCCGGCAATCTCGCGGGCGGCTTGTTCTCTGCTGAGACCATGGGAATAGACGAAAGGTGCATTGTCGATAAGCTGCAGCGCCTGTTGCAGGGAGATGGTGGGGTCCCGGGCGATATGCCGTGCCAAAACACTTCGTGCCCTCTTGGGCGGTACATGGGTTATGATAAGATTGTAGCTCATGATTTATTATAGATCAATTGTCTCCAGTTTTTCAATTTATTCCACGACAACACGCATTTCTTGTCTACGGAAAAGATGCAGGCATCTTGACTCCACCATGTGACATAAGTCATATTATGGGATTACTTACTTTTGCAAAAGTCATATCGAAAGGGTACATATCCATGGCGAATGTTAAAAAGCACAGAAAAGCAAAGATTGCCAAGCACAAGAGGAAAAAACGCAGGCGCTTGAATCGTCACAAGAAGCGTAAGGTATAATACACCCAAAGACGCTAAGCATATGCTTTTCCGAAAACGAATTTGTTTATGCCTTAAGAAGAAGGTGTGATCTCAGCGATCACACCTTTATTTTTATCTCCCCTCAAATCCTTCTATGAACCGGTGCATGATGTCTGAAAACCATCCTCACACCTTTTCAGAACAGTTTGACGGTATCGTTGTGGATATCAGTTATCGTAATGAAGAAACCGGCTTTGCAGTCGTACGATTACAGAGAGAAGAAGATGATACTGTCTGTACCTGTGTCGGCTCGATGCCGGCCATCGAACGGGGCGAGTCGATAAGGGTTCGAGGCCAGTGGCAAAATCACAAGCGATTCGGTGTTCAGTTTTCGCTGGCAGGTTATGAGCTTGTGCGTCCGACAACGATCAAGGGTATAACCATGCTGCTGGGCTCAGGCCTCATCCCCCATATCGGCCCCAACCGTGCCGAAAAGATTATCGAGACATTCGGGCAGCAAACCCTGATGATCCTGGATAAACATCCCCAAAGGCTTCTGGAAGTCAATGGGATCGGCAAGAAGACCCTGAAAGGCATTATTCGTGCATGGGAGAAGCAGAGTAAGATTCGGGACCTGATGCTTTTTCTTCATGATTTTGGCATCGGCGTTTCGATGGTAACCAAGATCTATCGCACATATGGTCAGCAGTCAAAGGAGATCATCTCCAGAGATCCCTATTCTCTTATTGATGACATATGGGGAATCGGGTTTAAGAAAGCCGACGCCATTGCCCAGAAACTGGGTGCACGGCATGACTCATATCGCCGGATAAAGGCCGGTATCATTTTTCTTCTCAAGGAAGCTTCTGGAAACGGTCATGTCTATCTGCCGCGTGATCATATTGTGGAATCCGCAACCGCGCTTCTGGAGGTGAATAAGGAGAAAGTCATCTACTCTCTGGATCATGCTGCCGGGGAAAAAGTAATCATAAATGAACATGATCGAATATATCTTAAAGAGTTTTACTATGCGGAGTGTGCGGTTGCATCCACCCTCAGCCGCAGGGCTAAAAAAAGCCCAAACTTTGGTTGCCTTCCCGAACCGGTACTGGAGCGATGGATAGCGGGCTACAGTGCCAAAACAGGCTGGCAGGGAGATGTCAGGCAGATTGAAGCGGTGAAAAATGCGATACAGAATCCTCTATTTTTACTCACCGGCGGTCCGGGAACGGGTAAAACAACCACCCTTCAGGTAGTCGTCTCATTTTTCCGGGAAAACAATATCCATGTGGTATTAGCTGCGCCCACCGGGCGGGCTGCCCAGAGGATGGGAACTATATCAGGATTAAAGGCTAAGACGATTCATCGTCTTCTGGAATATAATCCTCGAAATACTGGTGAGAAGTTTGCCCGCAACGAGAAAAATCCGGTGAAAGCCGATGTGGTGATCATCGATGAATCATCCATGGTCGATTTGATGCTGATGCGTTCGTTTCTGTCCGCGTTGTCTTTTCAGACCAGACTGATTATGGTGGGCGACAGCAACCAGCTCCCCTCCGTCGGCGCCGGAAATGTATTGAAAGATATGATCGAAAGCGGACGGATACCGCACGTACGGCTTACCACCATTTTCAGACAGGCTGCAAAAAGCCGAATAGTTACGGCGGCGCATGAGATAATTCATGACATCGTGCCGAAGTTTTCCAACATGGCAGAGGAGAATTGTTTCTTCATGTCCAGAGATGATCCGCAGGCCAGTCTTGACACGCTCATCGAGATTGCCACCCGACGCATCCCCGATCGATACGGCCTTAATCCGCTCAAAGACATACAGATTCTTTCGCCGATGCATAAAGGGATATTGGGAACGCAGAACATAAACAGCATCATGCAAAACAGCATCAATCTCTCGGAGGATGGGCTGACGCATGGCAGCAGTCGTTTCCTGGTTGGAGATAAGGTGATGCAGATACAGAATAATTATGACACAGGTGTATTTAATGGGGATGTGGGGTTTATCACCGGTAAGTCCGGTGACGATTCGCTTCTGGTTGATTTTGACGGGAACGTGCTGACTTACGACAGGAAGAATCTGGATGAGCTTGAGCACGCATATTGCATAAGCATTCATAAGAGTCAGGGAAGCGAGTTTTCGGTCATAATTTTACCTCTGAGCACACAACATTTCGTCATGCTTCAACGAAATCTTCTGTACACTGCTATAACGAGAGCTCGTCTACTTTGCGTGCTCATTGGCTCACCACGTGCCCTCACACTTGCAGTGCGGAATAAGAATGCTGTCAAGCGATTTTCGCATTTGAAGCAGAAAATAATGGATAATATATGTAACAGTTTATGAATAAACGGGTTTGACGCTGACGCAAAAGGTGTTTTTTTCTTTTACTTTTCTTCCATTAACTATATTATATTGAAGCAATGCGCCAGTAGCTCAGTTGGATAGAGCGTCGGCCTCCGGAGCCGAAGGTCGCGGGTTCGAATCCCTCCTGGCGTAATTGAAAAATCAACCACCTGCATATTTTTCGGAAGCGTCCATCCCTTTCACAAAGGGGGCCACTATCAAATACGATTCGCGTACCCATGGTATCTTTGAGGTCATAAAGCCGGTCTTCGAAGAAGATGAACTTCTTGACTCGGGGTTATTGGAGTCTGTAGTTAATTCGATGCTCAAAGAGGGCAAGCACTATTTCGCCATAGATCTTTCTGATCTTGACTACATCTACTCCGATTCGATGAACAAGTTTCTTGCCATCAATCGAAGTGTAGAGGATGTAAACGGATGTTTTTCACTTTTGTCGCCGAATCAGCGGGTAGAGCAGATTCTGGAGCGCGCGGGTATACACAATTTCCTGCCGATCTATCAATCAGACTCCGATCTTATCCGCGCCTCTCAGGAGTTTATCCAACAGGCACCGGATGTCGGAGCATCCCCTGATGCGGTCTCCCAGCATTCTGAGTTCGAAGATTTTCGCAACGAGATAGGCAACAGCATTCAGCTGGATGATGAACCGCCGCAGCCACAGTCTCGAGACAACTACCCGACACCGCCGCAGTCAAACAGGCCACCTGCAGCTCCTCGGCCTCAACCGCCACAGGGGCAACGTCCGACGCAACAACCACCGCAGGGACAACGCCATCCGCGACCGCAGCAGCCGCCCGTGCCGCAGCAGGGATTTGCTCCTCAGCAGCAGCGCCCGGGTAGTCCCGGAGCAGGAATGCCACCGCGCAGACCTCAGCCGCAGCAGCGCGGTACCGAATTCGTTCCTCCCAGACAGGCACCACAAGGGCCCGGCCGCCCGCAGGTGCCACCGCAGGCACGGGGTGAAGGGTATGCACCGCCGCGAAAAGAGACACCTCCGCCTCCACCGCCTCCCCGCAGGGAGCCGACGCAGGTTCTGGATGACGACCGCCTGAAGAAGACCGATATCCTGGATGATGATGACATTCAGACCAAAAAGTCGTCCCCGGTTGGGGCTATCCTGGCGGTGGTGTTTGCTCTTGCCCTTATCGGTGGTGGCGTATACGTCTATCTTACTTTTATGGGTAACGGTGCAAAGTCCGCTGAGCAGACAGCATCGGCCGAAAATCCGTCCGCCGAAATGCCGCAAATGTCAACAGAAACCGATTCGGCCGCCGCAGATACTGCACAGGCAGAGGCGGACGCCGAAGAGGAGAAAGAAGTTGCCAAAGAGGAGACCAAAAGCTCGCCTACCCGCACGGCATCCACCCGACGCAGCAGCCGACCGACTTCCAGACGCTCAACGCCTCGCAGCACACCAACACGGTCAACGGCGTCAAGAAACAAAATCGTTATCTCCTCCACCCCCAGCGGTGCATCCGTTGTCGTCGATGGAAAAACCCGGGGAACTACGCCATACACCTGGGATAATCCTTCCGTGTATGGACAGGTACTGGTCAAAGTAGAAAAAGATGGCTATGAGGAAGGTTCCAAACGCATAGAGTATTCAGGGGGCACCTCCAGAGAGCATTTCGTTCTCGACGAGGCTGCACCGGAGCCTGAAGCCGAACCAAAATCGGAGTCGCAAATAGCCCGCTCTGAGCCGGCTCCATCGGCTGCACCCAGCAAACCGCAGCCAGAAAAGCAACAGGTAACGACTCCGCCGCAGCCCAAGCCCGAGACCACACAACAGGCACCGGCTGCCTCGGCATCCACGCCGCCTTCGTCCAGCACGAACCAGTCGGCCTCGGCATCCA
>CAYQOU010000005.1:59799-99760 GCA_964419255.1 uncultured Fibrobacterota bacterium
CGAACCAGTCGGCCTCGGCATCCACGCCGCCTTCGTCCAGCACGAACCAGTCGGCCTCGGCATCCACGCCGCCTTCGTCCAGCACGAACCAGTCGGCATCGGCATCCACGTCGCCTTCGTCCAGCCCGAGCCAGTCGGCTTCTGACCCCACGCCTGCCGCTTCGGCAAGCTCGGGGCAATCATCCGGAGAACCGGGAACGATTTTCATCGCCTCGATTCCTCCCGTGGCGGAAGTCTACATGGACGGAAAAATGATCGGGAAAACAAATGTTGACAAGCTCAACATAAAATCCGGCACGCACACCATGCGATTTGTCAAGGGTGCAAAAGAGGTCGAGAAGCAGATGACGTTCAAGCCAGGCGACAACCCTTCGCAGATGGTTCGTATACCGTAGCAGAGCGTATCAGAAGGTTAGCCTACACTTTTTAGTTTCTATGAAGAAAAAAAACAGCTCGGACCGGATGAGAAGATTTCCTCTTATCCGGTCTTTTCTTTTTCTATTACTGGCGATCGGATGCTGGCGATTTTTTACGAAGCCGCAACTGTCTGAGAATAACGCCCCGGCGCAAATAGCCCGGAGACATCAACCGGGTACGGAAACCCTGCAATCAGCCGTCGATTCGGTCGCCAGGGGGAATCAGGTGATCAAAGGTCACCGCGTCAAATCAGGGGACACGTTCTCCAGCATACTCGCCGGTTTCGGGCTGCCTGGCGAAAATGCAATTGCTTTCTACCGCTCGCTGTCGGATCTCGGGCTCACGGGGCTTTTCCCAGGAGATTCGTTTGTAGTTGCCACCGATCAGGATAGCCGCCTTCTCTCCCTTTCCATTCTCAGCAAATTTCGTCATTGGTATCACCTCAAGCTGGACAGCACCTCGTTTACAGCCCGTAAGCAGCCGCTGCCAACAGTCCGCCACACCTGTGTGGTTAAAGGGAGACTGGAGAGCAGTTTGTCGGAAGATCTGTACAGGTACGGTGTTGGGGATGCGCTGGTCGGGAAACTGGCGGAGATCTTTGCCTGGGATATCAATTTTTTTATGGATCCGCGCAAGGGCGATCGTTTCAAGGTGCTGTTTGAAAAGCTGTACAGGTCGGGTTGTTTCGTCGGCTATGGCAACATTCTTGCCGCCGAATACAGCACTAACAAACGGGATTATCACGCGATAGCCATGGAGGATTCTATTGGTCGTCTCAACTATTTTGACGTTGACGGTCGATCGGTACGGAAGAAATTCTTGAAGGCTCCGCTTCGATTCAATCGCATCTCGTCCGGTTTTACCCATAACCGACGCCACCCGGTGCTCGGCATCGTGCGCCCCCACCTGGGAATCGATTATGCCGCCCCGACCGGCACCCGGGTCTATGCATCAGCCCGTGGAAGAGTCAGCTTCGCCGGTGCTATAGACGGCTACGGCAACCATGTGCGCATCGCTCATGACGGTGCCTACGAAACCTATTATGGCCACCTGCACCGTATCGCTCAGGGTATCCGCACCGGTGTAGAGGTACAGCAGGGCCAGTTGATCGGAACGGTGGGATCGACGGGCCTTTCCACCGGCCCACATCTGGACTACCGCATGAAACGGGGATCGCAGTTTGTGAATCCGATGTCGATCAGTCTTCCTTCGATGGATGCGGTATCGGAGCAGGATCGTGAACGGTTTGACCGAATCAAGCATGCATCTCTGACCATCCTGGATCAACGTTTCAAACAGGATGGCTGCTTTGTGGTGACAATCAAAACGCCTCCGACACCCGAAATGGTCGAATTTGTACATACATTAAAACCGGAAAATGCCCATGGTGACAGAGAAGAGTCTTCAGAGGATACGAAAAGAAATCATCGACTGCAACCGCGATCGGCGCTATAAGCTTCAGGCATATGCCTTTCTGCTCAATGGCCTGGAATATTACCGAACCAGGGTCGGGGAACGCCGCCATTTCACCGGTCAGGAGCTTACCAGAGGACTGGTCGAGTTTGCCCAGCTGCAATTCGGCCCATTGGCACATGAGGTGCTCACGGCCTGGGGAGTAATAAAGTCCGATGATTTCGGCCATATAACATACAATCTTATTGACATACATCTTATTCGCAGGCAGCCAAGCGACCGCCTGGAAGATTTTTTCGATATCGTGGATTTCAAGCAATATTTTTCATCACAGGATTCGTACGATATCGATAAAGAATACATCAAAAGTATAAAAGGGTCTTGATTTCGTTTCTCCAAAAAAGTATCTTAGATGTCTGTTCTTAAAAAATTCTGGTCGGCGCTTTAGCTCAGTCGGTAGAGCAAGGGACTGAAAATCCCTGTGTCCGCAGTTCGATTCTGCGAGGCGCCACCTTTACAATAAGCCCTCGGGAGCAATTCCGAGGGCTTTTTTTGTGTGTATCAGACAAAACCTCCGAACTCCCCCTTCATAGGCCGTCGATACTCACCTTATCGGAGGGATCTCCGTAGGCTTTTCGCATTTCAGTTCGCGATTTAAAAATGTTGAGCTCAAGGATAATATGAGCATTTCCCAGCTTGTTGTGGGCCCCGTCCTCTCCACTCGAAACGGAAAGAAAGGTTTCAACTTTCTTGTAAAGATACCCCTCTCCTTTCCTGTTATTGATGCCGAGACTGTACTTTTCTTTACACGTATCGGGCTACGCTTAAAAAGAGTACCCCTGGGAATCTTTGCAGGGTTAAGATATATGCACGTTGACGAGAAGAAGAAGGTGGACGGCAATTACTGGTATGAGGGAGACATTTTCAATCCAAACCTCACAGTAGAGTGGAATTTTTGATATAGGCTAATGAAACAGGGGCCAGACAGGTACCTCTATGGCCCCCTGTCATAATGTGAACAAAGCCGAGAATGAACAGTGTGTAAAATCTTTTTGTTACAAAACTTTGTGCCACCGCATTTCAACCGCACAAGAGAGTTCATCGAATTATTGGGGCGAGCGCCTGTTTTTTATTTCAGGCCGAATGTGGACTTTTCTGATTCATAATTCGTCAACATTGGGCTTTGCTCTCTCTCCGGCATGTACTTGTTTGCGATTATCCACAAATACCAATAATGAGGTTTTCGTTTTCTTTAAGCAAATCGTCGGGATTGAAGTCATGATTTGTGTGTGAAGCTGTATCAGAGAGTGTAAACACATGTCTGTATTTGGATTTATGCGGAATTATCCTTATGGTATCAGGGCCGGAGACCTTCTCAAAGTGGCAAATCCTCTTTTTCTGAAAGGCATAAAGCAGCGTATCCGCGTACCCGTTTACGAATACATACATTTCGAAATTGATTGGCGTGTCATATAGACTGAAAGAGTAAAAATCATTAAACAGAGTAAAGCGCCCCTCCGAATCGGTAAAGGTAGAGTAGATCGTATTGACGTTGCTGATATCTTTAAGCGTAACCAGCACCGAATCCATTCCCCTTCCCCGTCGGTCATATATCCGGCAACCAAGAAAGGTATGCCCAGCCCTACTACGCATCATTTTATTTTCTCCTCAGATATTGTGAATGTTTTTATAGCAATAGAAGAATCCCGAAAACCTGCTTTTGCTTGATAATGATTTTGTGAATAGATCTTACGGTGCACTTTTCATTGGAAATATCACATTAAGATATGATTGTTATATCCAGATAAGCAACTTTAATAATATTGAGTGTTTCTGATGAAATGATTCTCAACAACAAAACGTCCATATGCACTATTCAAAATCCCCATTTCTTATCACACGGATAGTGGTACAGGTTGCATATAGTGAATTTTTTTCTGTATCTTAGTGGGTAGATGTTAATCGTTTATTAAGGAGATATGATGGAAAAAACCAAAATGCTTATATGTGCCACGTTCGTATTTCTAACTGTCTTTCCTTCCGATGCTGCCGTAGTCATAAACGAATTTGTCAGCTCTAACGGCTCTACACTCTCTGATGAGGATGGGGATTTTGAAGATTGGATAGAGATTTATAACTCCTCCGCAGACCCTATCCAACTTGAGGGTCTTTTACTCAGTGATGATCTCGATAAACTAGATAAGTGGTCATTTCCGCCATACACCCTGCAATCCGGGGAGCATCTTATTGTGTTTACCTCAGGAAAAGATCGCACCGGTGAACAGTATTTTCACACCAGTTTCCGCATCTCATCGGAGGGGGAACCACTTATAATATCCAATCCGGATGGTGATACTATCGATATGGTTCCAGCTATCGCGGTTCCTCGGGACGTGTCGTACGGCAGAGTCGTAGATGGGGGTGATACCTTTTCGTTTTTTTCTCAACCGACACCAGGCGCTTCAAATACGACGTCCACATATGGAGAAGTGACTTCTGCACCTGTGTTTTCTCACCAGGGTGGCTTTTACAGCGGAACCTTCGACCTCACACTATCATCTCCTGATTCTGAGGCGCTTATCTACTACACGATCGACGGATCGATACCAGATCCTGAGAATATATCCGGATCACAATATTCTTACAAACAGGATTATGGATTACAGAATGGGGAAATGCTTCAGAGAACCTATCAGACCAGACAATATACCGGGCCAATTTCGATTCAAAACAGAACAATGCAACAAAGCCCGCAAAACGAAATAAATACCACCTTTGAGTCGTCACCATACATACCCGTTTCTCCCGTATATAGAGGGGTTTGCATACGAGCGATTGCGGTAAAAGAAGGCTCTCTCCCCAGCCCTATCAAAACTCACACCTACTTTGTTGACTCGGAGCAATCCAACCGTTACCCCGTGCAGGTTGCTTCCATTTCACTGCCGGAATCATCACTGTTTTCTTATGAATCCGGTATATATGTTGCGGGAAAGGTTTTTGATGACAGCACAAACCAGACACCCGGATTCGGCTTTCAGCAAAATCCTCCCGCAAACTACACTCAAAGAGGTGATATGTGGGAACGAACTGCAAACTTTGAGCTGTTCAGCCAACAGGGAGATCAGCTCCTGAATCAGGCAGTCGGTTTACGGATCCACGGCGGATGGACGCGCACGGCACCGAACAAGAGCCTGCGCCTTTATGCACGGAAGCGCTACGAAGAAGAGGAGTTTAGTCACCAATTTTTTGAAACCAAAGATATCAACACGTTCAAAACGATACTCTTAAGACAATCCGGAAATGATCACAATATTTCTTTATTCAGAGATGCTCTCATTCAGAGTCTGGTGTCATCCTTAAACATTGACCAGCAGGCCAGCAGGCCTGTGGTCCTTTTCATAAACGGAGAATACTGGGGGGTCAAAAACATTCGTGATCGCCTTGACAAACATTATTTGCGCTATCATCACGGAGTCGATCCCGAAAATCTCGACATTCTCAGCCCGAACAATGATAATAAGGTTTTTGATATCAGTGAGGGAGACGATTCACATTATTCAGCGATGCTAGACTATATAAGTGAAAACGATATTAGCGACCCCTCGGTTTATGACAATCTGAATACAATGATGGATATCGAGAACTACATCACCTACCAGGCAATACAAATTTACTCCCATAATACCGACTGGCCGCATAATAATAATAAATGGTGGAGACTACGCACGGATTCTTATCAACCGGATAGTCCATATGGGCATGACGGCAGGTGGCGATGGATGCTGTACGATCTGGATTTTGGCTTTGGAATATGGCGCAATACCCCAGATCAAAACACTTTGCAGTATGCTGCATGCCCTAACGACCCTGATTGCAAGTGGGCAACAACACTATTCAGGACACTTTTACAGAATGACAATTTCCGTGTATCAATGATTAATCGGTTCGCCGATCTTATGAATACTGTCTTTCATGTCGATACAGTCGTTGAAGAAATCCGGGAAATCAAAGAGGTTTATTCCCCATTAATAGAAGAACATATAAACCGATGGGGACAGCCCGAAGAATACAGTGATTGGGAAGGTTATGTTGACAGCATGGTTAATTTTGCCACAGTCAGGAAAATGTATATGGTTAACCATATTCTGGATTTTTTCGATATTGAAGACACAGTTTCAATAATGGTAAATAATGATGAAAATCAAAAGGGAATTGTGAGAATCAACACGGCTAAAGTCACCGATCGTTCGTGGACCGGAACATACTTCAGCGGTATACCCATTCAAATACAGGCTGTACCGTCCCAGGGATACCGTTTCAGCCACTGGTCCGGCTCATCAGAGGACACCTCGGCAACGCTGAATATCGTTGCTGAGCAGCCCCTTTCGTTTACCCCCAATTTTGTTGAGGATGAAATGTCAACAACGACATCAGCCGTAAAGTTTTCTCTTCCGGCTATTCAGAAAGTTGATGTTTTCAATGCCAGAGGGCAAAAAGTAGCTGTCTTTTCCGGTAACGAGCTGAACAGAAAATCGATTCTTCGACAGATAAGGCAAGAAATCCCTGCAGGCATCTATTACCTGAAAATGTCGATGGGAAAGAGAGTGACCACCGAAAAGATTACGTTTATTGATTGACTATAATGTAAGCCGGGCATGGTATAGCTAACCGTATATGCTTGGCATGATAGAGGAGATGATTTCGCCATTTCCATGATGGAATAAACCACTCATTATCTATAACTGTATGATCTGCTGGATTTTCTTGATGAAGATACACGGCATATCCCTAATAAAGAAGGTACCAGGTAAGATACTACGGCTGGTATTCGAACAAGAAGCGGGGAATGCAGGAGAAAAAGAAGCCGAAGGTGAAATCAGCACTTGGTTGCGAGGATTCTGATACTCCTCATTCTAACCGATTGCTTCACCCCTTCCGCCCTCAAGAGATTGTACGACTAATCCGCTCAGAACCGCTCAAACCAGATGAAAGAAAAATACATTCTTTGGATTTCTTTTAATTTATTTTGTATTGCGAGCATTCTTTTTCAGAATGCATTTTCGAAGGATCGTAAAAGCATGGGAAATAGATTTTTTTTTCGCATCAATAAGTAGATGCCATGAGCTCAAGAGCAAGGGTAGTGAATTATGACCCAAAAAATAACTATTGACATAGATACACAGGAAGGGTTGCCAATTGAAATCAAAGCCGGAAAACACTATACCATAACCTTGAAGACCAATAAGCTTACAGTTGATTGCATCGAGGTGCCGGATATCCTGTTTAATCATAATAGTGCGGTTCCATGTATAGATAGCAATGGTTGGCTTCTTGAATCTGCAGCTACGGTTTTTAACTACGTTCATAATAACGAAAATAAGGAATTGGTCATTTTTGGCCACACAGACAGATCTGGTGAAAAAGAGTACAATTTTGAGTTATCGGAAATGCGTAGTAAAGCATATCTTTCTGTACTTAAAAATGATGTTGACGCCTGGAAAGAAATAACTGAAAAAAGTAAAACCGAAGACTACCAGGCAATACTTAAAACACTTTCAGAGAAACATGGCTGGAACTGTGATCCGGGGGAAATTACCAATGATTCAAATGAGCAAACAAAAGAAGCTGTAACTAAATTCCAATCAGGATTTAACCGGAAATTCAATCAGGATATAACAATTGACGGCATTGTTGGCCCTCAGACATGGGTAGCTTTTCTAGATACATATCGGTATTACATTGAATCAGCGGTAAAATCACTGATTGAAACAGAGACACTTCCTGAGATAACTCTCGGGTATAAGGGCATGGGTGTTTATCCCTGTGGAGAATGCATGCCTAAATCCGAGAAATATGACTATCGTTCGCAGAGAGACAGACGCGTAGAACTGTTTTTCTATGAAAAAGGCAAATTAACTGATAATTTGAGTCCGCCTTCGGCTGACAGAAACCTTTCACCCGACGTATGTCCAATAACTAACTTTACCTGGTTGGTGCAAAAGGTAACCGAAGAATTAATCGATATAATTGCAGATGCAAACATTGAAATCGTTTCTTCGGATTCTCATTTTGCCCCCGGGGCTGAGGAAATGGATATCAAATATCGCATAAATAATTGTGAAAAGAACAACATTTATTTGGAGGTTTCAAGCGATAGTTATCCGGAAAATATTCTTTTCAAGGAACCCGTTGCTACCGATAATAGAACTGACGGAGAACATACAATTCACTGGAATGGCAAGACAAATTGTGAAAAGGGACCTCTTGCAGGGCTTTTTATTAATCCGTTATATGGCCCATATAAAGTTCGCCTATACAAAGACGAGGCTGTCTTTGACGAAAAAGAATTCCATATTTATATCCATTCCCTAACGCTTCATGGAGGTACATATACCGAAAATGGATCTGTTCCGGATAAAAACAGTGAGCTTATAAAATGGATCCAGTATAAGTTAAACTATTTGGGATACTTTTCAGGACCAATTGATGGAATTAAGGGTGAACAGACCAGGCGGGCTATGCGTCGTTATACTTACAAAACAGCTGGATATTACGGTCATCCGCCGCGAAAAGAAATTGATGATGAAAATGATTCAACTCTTCTGCAAAACTTGGA
Source organism: uncultured Fibrobacterota bacterium (assembly GCA_964419255.1). Lineage (GTDB taxonomy): Bacteria > Fibrobacterota > Chitinivibrionia > Chitinivibrionales > CAYFVL01 > CAZPHU01. The sequence goes on from CAYQOU010000005.1 coordinate 68,246, forward strand.
AAAAGATACACAGAAAGTAGAGATATTTGAAAATGGTAAATTTCCTGACTCTGGAGAGAGTGTAAAAGCATACATCGAACATGATTATTTCTATCGTGACACCGCCACAAAAGCAGAATTTGGAGTAGCGCAGGGGCATTGTAAAAAAGATGAAGATAAATTGGACCGTTTCGAACTACCAGTACAATGTTCCGTATTATTGGTAAGTAAGAGTGATCCCGATGGTTCCGGAGTTGGTGTTGCAGCTGCAGGTGGATCGAATGATTTGGATGTAGAATGGGAGGTAATTGATCCAGCTGAAGATACCACTTTTCTGCCAAATCCTACAGCCGATATTCCTTTCAAGGGAAAAGCCTACATTGAGGATGCTCTGAGTAATACTCGCAATGATGCTTCGAAAGATGGTAATGATAATTGCCCTTGTGATAACAATTATGGGCAAAGAAAAAACAATGGCCGTTATTTTAGAACGGGTGACAAATTGAAGCCGTATATGTCGAAAGAAAACAACGGTATTGTATTGTCAAAGGTATTCACTCAACAAAACGGGAATTGTCCCAAAGATGGCACGACAGGAATTCTTTTCAGGGGATCGTACATTGCCGGAGATAATTATATTATAGCAGCGCAAGTGTACCTTAAAGATAATGAGAAGGACAAAAATATAAAGGCGTTGCATGAGAAGTTTTTCGGAACTTCGTTTGAGGAGAAATTTTCCGTTGAATCAGGTATGTTTACCTTGTGGAGAAAACAGCATATTGCAGCCGTAGTAAACTGGCCCGATCCGGGCAGGGGCATCAAATGGAATGATGTAGCTTTGCAATATAGGCTTGCTCATTGCGAGCTGGATCCAGTTACTGTTGAATATAAGATTACTGATTTATTTTCTACTAATGCAGATAAGCAGGCGTATTTGAATCTGGTGCAGCGCCACTACGGATATGCAATGAAAGATATGGCTTTCGATGAAAATGGGCTCTATCCCAGAAAGATCAGACCGCAGGGCCCGAAAGAAACTCCCGGTGACTACGAAGATGAAATCTATGATACTGTCGAAATGTTTTCAGATGGGCCGAATTCATCTCGATTTCTTGACGATCTGTCTGAGATGCTGTTTGAAAAGGTGCGAACATTGAGACCCGCCGGTGCTATTGTTTTAAGGCCAAACTGGTGCCGAGAATACATTATCAAAGATCCGGCAGATCCAACGTATTCACAACCCTATATTCCTGCCTATTACTGTTATGGGGGATCCAATGGAATGGTGCTTATGGATAACCCTATGACGGGTGATGAGCAGGATGGCTTTTTATTCGGTCACGAAATTGGTCATTGCCGGTTTTTGTTGCACCATGAAACCTCTGGCACAGGGTCCGACAACCCCGATGAGCATGATATTAATGATCACAATTGCATTATGTGCTATCCGGACGGGATCGCAAGCAGACCAGGATTAACCTGGAATAAGGGTGATACAGAAGAACCCAGATTATGTGGAAAATGTATATTGAAAATGCGAGGCTGGGATAATACCGATAAACGATTACCTGCTTCGAGCTGATGTCCGAAAAGGAAACAGATATGCAATTGAAAATAGAACTATCCAATGAAAAATTCTTCAGTCAGCAAAGTATTCCTGTTTACGTGCGAATGGTAAATGGACCTGAAGATGCAACTATTCCCTATAGATTTTCTGAAACGGATGTGTTTACATTTGAACTTTCTAATGAGCAAGGAAAGGTGCTTTCTAAGGCTGACGGTTATACTGCGGTTGAGCGTAGAGGACGGAAAGTAATAAAAACGCCCCAAAATAAATTACAGACAAAAAAACTTAAAGCATACGAAAAAATGGAAATAAAGGAGGAGCTGCTTCGGTTTATTCCTGTTAACGGTAGCGGTTCATATAATTTGAAAGCTCTGTTTCGATTTGAGCCGCAAGGTATCTCACTCATTTCAAATACCGTATCTTTCCATGTAAAAGAAAACCACTGTACTTGGTTCGATTTCAATGATAGTGAAAATGTATTCTTTTTCATTCAGTATACCGGAAATAGTCTCATTGGGCATATAAGTTCAAGAAAAAAAACGTTGGGATTCAGAAAGGGGGCCGCTGTCAGTCGTCCTGATTTACCTGAAGGTTTATTGTCTGAATCCGATTTCGTGGTGAGACCTGACGATACAATGCACAACTATTATCGCTGGATACTCTTTAAAGGAGAAACAGAGCTAATGGCCTGCAAATTTTATGGGGATACTTTTTCTGAATTCTACTCCGATACATTTACCTCGCCCTCTTCCATTATTGGAAGACCTGTTCAACATCAGGACTACTCCCTTTCTGTTACGATGATTAGTGAAAAGAAAAAAGTTCACAGAATCAAGTACGATTGTGATTTTAACTTCATAAAAGATGATCATCTCATCAATTTAGATTTCATACCTCGGATTATTACCGCCGAGACCGATATTTTCGAAAGATTTTACCTGGCGCACGATACTGAAAAAGTTCTTCCCATTAAATTAAAAACTTTCGAAAATAATACTATAGTCGGAGACAGAAATGTAATCGATAAAAAGGATATTCCATTTTTTAGCAAAGATGATACAGGAACAGCAATCGTAACGATACTATCATTGAATGTTTCGGTACGAAACCATAATGCCATGGCTTTGCTTGCATTACTTCTGGTTGGCAATGAATGGACAAGTGAAGTATATATGATAAAAGCTCCAATCGATCCTGCGGAAAAGGATAATATGGTGCTGATTAAACAACCTGTTGGAGGTCTTTTAATTGAGGAAAATGAGGAGGTGATTGCGGGCCATATAGTCGAGGATAATAAAAGATTACTGCATGCAGTTTTTTGCTCAACTCACGGCAAAGTATTCTACAGTAAGCAAGGACAATACCCCGAATGTGTTTTGACTATGACTGAAAATCGTAAATTTCCACAATTGCTTGTGACTCTGCGCGGAGATATCCATCTAATTTACAATGAACCAGGTTTTGGTATAAAGCAACAAGTTCTGCATCGGATGCCTAAAAGATAAAGATTAATCGTTATGATCAGAAGAAGTATTCCGCTATTAATTCTTTCGCTTATTTTCTTAACTGCGGGTGAAAAAGAGACGAATTCAGTACCCTTTTCATTACATATAGGTTTTTCCGACAGCCTCCTGCTTACTGCTACTTTAAAAAATATATCTGATTCGAGTTACAAATATAAGCACCATAAATATGCTGCACCCATAGAGTTGACTATCATCTCCGAAAATGGTGATACTCTTTCGTTTTATGATAAACGGGAAAAAATGAGATATCACTTCAAACCCGATCTGAATGATTTCCAGACACTTGCTCCGCGCGACTCAGCGGTCATAAAAAGGCAATCTTTCGAAAAGGGACAGGACAGTTTATATCTGCTGAATTGGGATGCTTTTGTGTTTCGTTCTATAACGCCCGGCTCATATACGGTTTCAGCAAGTTGGAGATCCAGAATAGATATGTATTATGATTCGCAAAGAAGGCAGTATCTACCAGTCCATAATGTATGGAAAGGAACCGTCGTTTCGGATTCACTAACGATTACGCTTCCTTAGACAATGCCTGAATTCAAGTAGCAACTGCAACAGTTAGTGCATAAGAGGTGGGTCAATTACCATATTGATCCTGCAAGAATACCAAACCACTAACTGGAGTAGTTCGATGGAGCAATATCAGCAATTGAACCGGACTATTTTTTTTCCTTTTGTAGAAATAGAAAAATGAAAAAAAATTAGTACGGGGAAAATGTCAGTTGTATGACATGATTTATATCGGCGCATTCCACGACCGCGGGGAATCGGTCGATTGCACTTGCCATGGCGGCCTTATACCCCCGCCCAATCGAATACTCTTTCAGATACATATCCGGCAGGCTCTGATCATGCAACCGCAGAGACGCTGTGTCTGTGTCGGAGGGAAGAACGCTGAAAGCATCCAGGGGACAATACATCCCCTTACCAATAGCTTTGATATATGATTCCTTGAGCACCCATATACGGTAGAACATGTCAAGCATGTGATCGTGGCCGTCACAATCTTCAAGAAGCATACATTCATCGGGTGAGAAAAACCGCTGCGCCAAGCCGTCACTGATTGTGTGTATTCGTTCAACATCCACACCGATTGCGGCAGAGCTTATCCCGACAAGGACCCATTTACCGGAGTGTGAGATACTGAAATGGATATTATCGATATTGGCCAGGGAGGGCTTTCCATATTGGTTAAATGTAAAGTCAAGCACGTGCGGCGTTTTAATATCGATGTTTTTTAACGCGTGTCTTAAAAGCAGCTCCCCGGTCAGGCAGCGCGCCTTATCCGCCTTGAACAGAAACTTCTCCGAACGCTCCCGCCTTTTGGGTGAGACGAGCGATTTGAGTCGATCGAGATCGAATGCATCGAGATCATCGGGGAGACAGGTAGCGAAAAGTTTTGGTTGGAAGAGATCACGATTAGTCATGGGTATGAAAATAAATAGTTTCTGTTCAGAAAAGTACCACACGGATGTTTACCCTCTGACTCGACCTCTGATCTGTTCTTTGAAGCTTTATCGAAAGAGGAATGCATAGCGCAGTCTGACCATGCATTACCCGGGGTACAAACAGCTGTATCATTTATCATCCCGATGGGGTGATTCATATATTTATGCTGTTTGGAATTAAGAAATGCCGATCGTCTGTCCGCCTCGTCCTCAGGAGATTTTACGTACCGTTTTCTTCTCCCCGGACTAATTTTTTTGCATTTTCAAGAGATGGGGAAAGGTATCTATGAACAACCACTACCAACGACAGGAATACCGCGCCCGAATCAACCGGGTGATGGATTTTATTCTGAACAATCTCCACCGGCCGCTTCAGCTCAAGGAAATTGCCGAGGTGGCGCATTTTTCTCCCTACCATTTCCACCGCATTTTCGGTGCGCTGGTGGGTGAGACGCTGGCCGGCTTTATCCAGCGGGTGCGGGTGGAAAAAGCCGCGATGCGGCTTCTGGCCGACCGCCGCCGCTCGGTGATCGCCATCGCGCTTGACACCGGGTTTTCGACCTCCGCATCCCTGGCTCGATCATTCAGAGACCATTTCGGGATGAGCGCGACGCAGTGACAAAACGGAGGGGCTGCGAACTATCGGGGACGAAGGGCAAAAATCGAAACAACGTGAGGTTTTTGGTGCCGGAGTGACAAATGAGCCTGAGGGTTTCAGGCGACTCGTAGTACATGGATGTGCGCAGAGCGCTGCCGTAGGCAGCCCGAAGGGTGCGAAACAGGATGTGGAGCACAAATGAGGAATGAAGGTACCGGTTCGCGCGGAGCGCGAGAGCCCGGAGACTCGTAGCGCAGGATGGGCGGAGAGCACTGCCGCAGGCAGCTCGAAGAGCGGCGCACAGGACGTGCGCCGTGAACCCCGACCCCCAATTGCTTGCAATTGGGGGACACGCCCAAAAGGGTGTATGTCGCAAAACTGATATGATCTCACTTCACAACTCCGCCCCCTTTCCACCATCCACTACCCGCTGTCCACTCTTACCCCCTGACGATGTTTTATATTTGATTGTTTACCACAATTCGTAGAACCTGAAATCTGACCATTTTTTATGAATGATTCGATACAGCAGCGACTCGAGCAGCTCCGGGAGGATGTAGCCGCGCATTGTGCCAGGGCGGGACGCTCGGAAGATTCGGTGCGCATAATTGCGGTCACTAAGACCCATCCGGCATCCGTAGTACAAAAGGTTATCGATGCGGGGCTTATGGATATCGGAGAAAACCGGGTGCAGGAAATCGAACAAAAGATCCCGGTGTTGAGCGGTTCCTTTACTATGCACCTGATAGGCCATCTCCAGAAAAATAAGGTCAATAAGGTGGTGCCGCTGGTGAGCTGGATCCAGTCGATCGACAGCGAAAAGCTTCTGTCCAGGATAGAGACAACCTGCGAGCGGCTGGACAAGCCCATAAACGGCCTGGTCCAGGTCAATACCACCGGTGAGCAGAGTAAATCGGGTATATCAGCCGAACAGGCACTGGAACTTTGTGAGAAGACGGCGCAAAGCAGATGGGTTCGCTTCCGTGGCCTGATGACCATCGGTCCTCTGGGCGGGGATGAGAAGCAGATCCGGGAGTCGTTCGCACAGCTTCGCAATCTGGGCGAGAAATGCGGGGAACTGACCGAAAAGCTGGAACTGTCCATGGGCATGAGCAGCGATTACGGCTGGGCCATAGAAGAGGGGGCTACGATGATTCGCGTGGGCTCGGCGTTGGTTAAAAGAAATTACTAATGACTAATGACCAATTACGAATTGGAAGGCGGCCCCCTGAGAGGGGAACCTATTCACCCTTTCTCAGCCTTCCCAGTGGTAAGGGGTAGGAGCAAGACAAAGGCAGTGCGTTCTTCAAATGCCTTCCCCTTGGCAAGGGGAAGGTTGCCAACCTGAGTGTTGACAGGTTGGTCGGATGGGGTGAGTTGGCAGGATAAACAATCTTATATATATACTATAAAGGTATACAAATATGTCCGTTACAAAAATCATATACATGGCACTTCAATTGTATGAGGTGCTTTTGATCATCCGAATAGTCATGTCCTGGATTCGACCCGATCCGTATCATCCGATCGTTCAGTGGATCTATAAGTTGACCGATCCGGTGCTGGAGCCGATACGACGGCTGCTTCCCATTCAGGGTATGGGCATCGACTTTTCGCCGATTGTAGTTTTTATTCTTATTAATATTTTGAAGCGTCTGGTTATCGGCAGCAGCTTCGGCATGTTCTAATCATCCGCAAATTCCTTTTGGAGTTTGACAAAGGAGAGTATCTGCATGCGCATTACGCCTCTGGATATCAAGAAACAACCGTTTAAGAAGACCATGATGGGATTCGATCCCGATCAGGTAAACAGCTTCCTGGAGATGGTTGCCAATGAGTTTGAGTCACTCAACCGCAGCCATGATGAGCTGGCCGGTCAGGTCAACCAGTATCGACTGAGGCTGGAACATTACGAGAAGATTGAAAAAACGCTCAACGAAACGCTTCTGACCGCACAGCGCGCCACCGATGAGGCGAGGCTCAATGCGCAGAAGGAAGCGGAGCTGATTCTCAAAGACGCGCAGATCCGTGCGGACCGCTATGAGGATCAGAGCAGACAGCGAGTAAACAACATGCAGTCGGAGCTGGTGTCGCTCAAAGCACAGCGGGAGAGTTTTATCACCCGTTTTCGCTCATTGCTTAAGGATCAGCTCTCGCTGCTTGAGGTGATAAATGATTCGCTGGAATCGGAACAGGGACAGAGGGCAGCCGGCCAAAAGAGGCAGCCTTCGGCGCCCAGGCCGCAGAAACGCGGGGGTGGCGAGACCATGGATGAGGTACCTCCTCAGCCCAATCTCTCATCACTGATCGATCTGGAGGATGAACAGGAGTAGTCATGGCCACCGTGACCGTGAGACTGAAGCCGGGGGCAAAGAAAAACGCGATCAAGGCCGAATCGCCCGAGGATATCTCTATCTGGATCACCTCCCGGCCGGTGGAAGGTAAGGCCAACGCGCATCTGATAAAAATGCTCTCCAAAAGCCTACGGGTTTCTCAGTCGAGCTGCAGGATTGTCCACGGTCAGACAAATCGCATCAAGACCGTCAGCATCGAGGGAATGGAAGAAGAAGATATCATAGATAAATTGAAATGCGCATCGGGACGCTTATAGAAAGGATGCAGTGGTATGGCAGAGTTGTTTGATCAGATTCAGGAAACCGTCGGCTTTATCAGGGGCAAGTACAGTGGCGACATAGATGTTGCGATAATCTTGGGGACCGGCCTGGGACGCCTTGCGGATGCTATCGATAAAGAGGTGGAGATCTCCTATGAGGAGATTCCCCACTTCCCCGTCTCGACCGTCGAGGCACATGCCGGTAAGCTTATTTTCGGGACTCTGTCGGGTAAGACGGTTATGGCTATGCAGGGACGTTTTCACTACTACGAAGGGTATTCGATGCAGCAGATCGCATTTCCGATTCGGGTGATGAAGTTTCTGGACATAAAGACCCTGATCGTTTCCAACGCCGCCGGTGGTATAAATCCGCAGTTTCCTCCAGGCACAATCATGGCGATCACAGATCATATCAACCTTCTGGGCGACAACCCGCTGATCGGCCCCAACGACAACCGCATCGGCAGCCGTTTCCCGGATATGTCCGAGCCATACAGCGAGGAGCTTCTGGGGATTGCCCGAAATCTTGCGCTGGAAAACAAACTGCCTCTGGAACGCGGCGTGTATGCATCAATGAGCGGCCCTTGCCTTGAGACGAAGGCGGAGTACCGGATGCTCAAGACGCTGGGGGCGGATGCGATCGGGATGAGTACGGTTCCCGAGGTGATCGCGGCGGTGCACGCGGGCATCCGTGTTCTGGGGCTTTCGGTGATCACCGATTCCTGTCTGCCCGATGCACTCAAGCCAACGGATATCAAGGAGATCATAGCCGTTGCAAACAAAGCTGAACCCAAACTGGTTACATTAATCCAAAAGGTTTTACAGGCATTATGAGTTCGACACCGTTTAAACCGGTCAATACGCAAATCAGATTTCCCGCGGTAGAAAACGAGGTTCTGTCGTTCTGGGATGAGAAGAAGATATTCGATAAGAGTCTGGAGCAGACCTCCGGCAACCGGCCGTTTGTCTTTTATGACGGTCCGCCCTTTGCCACCGGCCTTCCCCACTACGGGCACCTTCTGGCCGGCACGCTCAAGGATATCATCCCCCGCTACTGGACGATGCGCGGCCACTATGTATCGCGACGTTTCGGGTGGGACTGTCACGGGCTTCCTGTGGAAAACGAGATGGAGAAGGAGTTTGCGGTCTCCGGAAAACGCGATATCGAAAAGCTGGGCATCTACCTGTTTAACGAGGCGTGCCGCTCGATCGTGCTGCGCTACACCAGCCAGTGGGAGAAGATCGTTTTGCGCATGGGACGCTGGGTGGATTTTGTGGATCAGTACCGCACCATGGACCCGCCCTACATGGAGAGTATCTGGTGGGTATTCAAACAGGTGTGGGACAAGGATCTTATCTACAAGGGATTTCGAGTACAGCCTTACTGTCCCCGCTGTGCCACTCCCCTGTCCAATTTCGAAGTCAACGAGGGCTATAAGGATGTCAAGGGACCGTCGATTACAGTGATGTTTCCGCTCAAGGATGATCTCAACACAAGCATCCTGGTATGGACAACGACCCCCTGGACGCTTCCTTCCAACGTGCTTTTAGCCACCGGTGAAGATATCACCTATGTAAAGATACAGGATGGCGACCGCTATTACATCCTGGCCAAAGACCGGCTGAGCGGATACTACAAGAACGAATCGGAATACACGATTGTGGAGCAGATGCCGGGAAGTAAACTGGCGGGGCTGCGTTATGTGCCCATGTTCGACTACTTTGTGGACAGAAGCGACGATTTCTTCCAGGTGGTTACCGCCGATTTCGTAAGCACCGAGGATGGAACCGGTATCGTTCATATGGCACCGGCCTTTGGGGAGGACGACTTTCAGGTCGGCCAGAGACTCGGGCTGCCGATCGTCTGCCCCGTTGACGAAGAAGGAAAATTTACCGAGGAGGTTCCCGAGTGGCAGGGGCAGCTGGTGTATACGGCCGACGATGATATCACGCTGACCATAAAGAAGAAAGGTCGACTGGTTCATCGCAGCAAGATGGAGCATCGCTATCCTTTTTGTTACCGGTGCGATACCGCGCTAATTTACAAGGCGATAACCACCTGGTTTATGAAGATCGAGCCGTTGAAGCAGAATATGCTGCAAAACAACCAGCGGATTCACTGGGTACCCTCGCATCTTCAGAACGGCCGCTTCGGCAAGGGAATCGAAAGCGCGCCCGACTGGAACATCTCCAGAAACCGCTACTGGGGCACCCCGCTTCCCATCTGGGAGTGTGAGTGTGGACACCGGGAGTGCGTGGGCAGCCTTTCGCAGCTTCACGGCCTTCTGGCCCACGGTGATGTGGAGCAGGGCCGCCGGCTACATCAGAAGGCGGCGCGCACGGTGGCCGACCGGGTGCGGCGGGAGGCAGACAAGCGGCTTTCGGAGTTTGGAATAGATCCGGCATGGGCCGAGAAGATACAGAACAACGACATCGACGACCGCGACATCCACCGGCATATAATCGACGAGCTGACGGTTCACTGTCCGAAGTGTCAGCAGGAGATGGAGCGTACATCCGAAGTGCTTGACTGCTGGTTTGAGTCGGGATCGATGCCTTATGCGCAGAATCACTATCCCTTTGAGGAGAAAGAGCAGTTCGACAGTAACTTTCCCGCCGATTTCATCGCCGAGGGGCTGGACCAGACACGCGGATGGTTTTATACACTGACCGTGCTGTCGGCGGCGCTTTTCCGGAAGGAAGCGTTCAAAAACGTGGTGGTCAACGGTATCATTCTGGCCGAGGACGGCAAGAAGCTTTCCAAGCGTCTGAAAAACTACGCGCCGCCGGCCGAAATTTTGGAGAAGCTTGGCGCCGATGCGCTGCGGTTGTTTCTTATCAACTCCCCCGCTGTTAAGGCCGAGGATCTGCGGTTCAGCGAAAAGGGTGTGATGGAGATGTCGCGGGCGATTCTGCTTCCGTTCTGGAACGCCTACGCATTCTTTGTCACATACGCAAATGTTGACGGATGGAAGCCCGAAGAAAATATGGAGCCAAGCACAAACGAGCTTGACCAGTGGATCATAAGCCTGCTCAACCATGTTGTCACATCGGTCAACAGGGAGATGGAAGAGTACAACCTCTATCGAGTGGTGCCGCTTCTGGTTGACTTTATCGATAATTTGACCAACTGGTATATCAGACGAAGCCGGCGTCGGTTCTGGAAAAGCGAAAACGACCAGGACAAGGACAACGCATACGCCACGCTGTATACCGTCCTGATCGAATTTTCGAAGGTGATGGCGCCGTTTCTGCCGTTTCTGACCGAGGCGATCTATCGGAATCTGGTAGGAAGCCTCAGAACTGATGCGCCCGAAAGCATTCATCTGACGGAGTATCCGGCAGCCGATGATAGTTTGTCCAAGCCGGATCTTGAGTCCAAGATGCATATCATCCGTCAGGTGGTCACCATGGGTCGGGCTCTGCGCAGCCGCTTTTCGATCAAAAACCGCCAGCCGCTGCAGGAGCTGACGGTGGTGGTTAAGGATGATCACAAGCGTGCGTTGGTTGCGCAGATGGCTTCACTGGTGCAGGAGGAGCTTAACATTAAGGATGTCACGTTCAGTGACAACGAGGATTCCCTGGTGTCTATCTCGGCCAAACCAAACTACCGTAACCTGGGCAAGGTATACGGGCCGAAGATGAAGGAAGCCGCACGGCAGATCGAGACGCTCAGCAATAGTGATATCCGTGCGCTTGAGGCCGGGGAGAAGCGGGAGGTTCTGGGTAATGAGATAACCTTCGACGATATCGTGATTCAGCGAACGAAGCACGAGGGGATAGAGGTGGAGACCCAGAATGCAATCACTGTGGCTCTGAACACCGAAATCACCGATGAGCTTCTGAGGGAATGCCATGCGCGTGAATTTGTCAACCGGGTGCAGAATATGCGAAAGAACAACGACTTCAATGTCACCGATCGCATATCGATCGTCTGCAGCTGTGATGAGGATCTCAAGGATGCTCTTACGCAGTTTGAGCAATACATCAAGGCAGAGACGCTTGCGGTGGGCATTGACTGGAAAGGATCAGTCGAGGATGGCGAAGAGATTGAGGTGAATGGTTTTTCTGCTCGCATAGCGGTATCCCATGTCCAGACATCGGCGTAAACGCAACAGATGGCTGCAGCGTCGAAAAAACGATGCCATCTACCTGGCGATCCGACTGGTTGTGTGGGTGGCAAGGCCTCTACCGCCCCGGGCGGGTGTGAGGTTTTTCGGGGCGCTGGGAAAAGCAGTCTTCCTGGTGCCTTCCAAAGACCGGCAACGGACATTTGACCACCTCCGTTTCATATTCGGAGCTCAATGGTCGGAAAAGCGGATTAGACGCACGGCACGGGCGGTATACGAGAATATTGGCAAAAGCCTGTTTGATTCACTCTATTTTTCTAGATGCAGCAGAGAACAGATGTTGTCCCGGGTAACGTTTGATGATCTCGCTGAGGTTAGAAAAGCATACGAAAGGGGCAAGGGGCTCATTGTCATAACGGCACATGTGGGCTGCTTTGAGATGCTGTTGCATTTTTTCGGCCATATGGGGTTCAGCTCCTTTGCAATCGGCTCGAAGCTGTATGATGAAAGGCTGGATCGCCTGGTGGCGGAGCTGCGCAGTGGTGAGGATATCGCATACATGCATCGCAAGGGAAGCAGCCGCAGCATCATTCGGCTGCTCAGGCAGGGAAAAGTCTTCGGTGTTCTGGTCGATCAGGATACTAATGTTGAGGGAGTTTTCGCGCATTTTCTTGGCCGCCTTGCCTATACGCCTTCCGCTCCGGTTCGCATGGCTTTACGTTTTGACATCCCGATGGCGGTGCTTACCACCTTTCGCCGGGAGGATAATACCCATCATGTATCCGTGACCGGACCGATCGAAGTGCAGAAAACAGATGATTTTACCGGGGATACGGTGCGGGCGGTGGAGCGGATAAACAAGATTATCGGGGATGCGATCTTGCGAAATCCGGATCAGTGGGTATGGATGCATCGCCGCTGGCATCATCAGCCCGATCAGCCCAAGTACTCGGGTATTCCATCCATCGAGGATTATCAAAGTGCGGGGCAATGATATGGTTGGTCTTTCGTATTTGAAATGGATAACGGGATGGAAACAAAGCAGAATGATACAAAGATGAGCCTGATTGTTGCTGGTTTGTTGTGCCTGCCCCTACTGCTTGCGGCTGGGTGCGGACAGAAAAATGAAAAGCTTCCAAAAGGAAGCGATATGATTACTGAGCCCTATCAGGAATTTGGTCAATCGGTGCTGTATTCCTATGATGGTCCTCACAAGCAGCTGAAGCTTGAAACAGATTACATGCGCAAGGGGCTCAGTTATACGGCGAAAATCCTGGTGGTACCTGTCAAGTTGACCCTGTATGATACGACCGGGGCACAGGGCTCGTTAATTTTGGCAGACTCGGGCTTCACCACAGCCGAGCGGGACAGCTTTTTGATCTGGGGTGATGTGTACGTAAAAACCAATGACGGCATGGTGATTCGTAGCGAATCGCTGTGGTGGAATCAGCAGACGGCAAAGATCGGCTCGGATGATTTCGTGCAGATTGTCACCCCGGGAGGTGATGTGCTTCGAGGTAGAGGCCTGGATGCCAACGAGTCGTTTACAAGGTGGAGCCTGAAGGAAAGCGTGACCGGTGAATTCCCCGATTTTAAGAGACGGTTTGATGAAGACGAAGAATTTTAATTTTTTCCGGTTTATCACTTTCCTGCTTTGCCTCTCGGCTGCGGTGTTCGGGGCGGAGGAGAAGAAGACACCGCTTGTGCTGCGCCACGCCGATTTCAACCAAAACACCATGCGTGGCGGCAAGCTGATCAGTGAATTGGAGGGGAATGTCGATTTCCAGTTTGGTGATACCAGGATTAGCTCCACCTATGCCAAGTGGTACCGCAGCGATGGTATCATACAGTTCAGGGATGGGGTGTTTATCGACATGCCCGATCAGACACTCTCCTGCGACCGCCTTCATTTCTATCGGGACAGGATGCAGGTTACGGCATCGGGTAACGTCGATTATTTCGACAAAAAGCGCAGTACACGGGTTTTGGCTCCTCAGGCGACCTATCATCTTGAGAAGGAATCACTCGAGCTGATCAGAAATCCACAGCTGATACGCTACGATACCACCGATACGGATACGCTCAACATAATCAGCACGTCGATGCATTACGACGATTCCACCGGAATCGCAGCCGCCAGAGGTTCGGTGAAGATAACCCGCGGACCGCTGGTGGCCTACAGCCAGATTGCCTATTATCATTCCAGACAGGATATGGCTCGTCTGCGGAAAGATCCGGAGATTTTCTATGATATTCACCATGTGGAGGGCGATTCGATCGACCTGTTTTTCGATGAACGGCTGCTTACGGGTGTATCGGTGGATGGAGATGCACATGCGATTCATCGCGATCCGCCGCAGGATTTGCAGACAGATACGATTATAACCGATATTGTGGGAGACAGCCTTTACATGGCGATAAACCCTGAGGGTCGGATCGACACGACCTGGGTACACGGCAATGCGATCAGCAAATACTACCGGGTGGACGAAAAGGATCAGACCAACGAGGCGCGGGGAAAGATGATGGCGCTGGCCTTTGATGAGGGCAAGGCGCATCATCTGACCATAAGCGGCAACGCGGAAAGTATTTATTATATACAGGAAGACGGGAAAGATAGCGGCCGTAATATCGCCGACGGTCAGAAGATCGAGGTGGCCTTCCGGGACGGCAGGGCGGTCTTTCTCACCATGACCGGGGATGTGCGCGGGAAGTATTTCGCGCGTCAGCGATAGTTGGGAAATGATTATGGATACAGCGGACAGGTCAGTTGACGAGGCAAACGGAGTTCCCATGATGCAAGAGAGTCACCAGACAATGCTGACCAAGGAATTAGACAGAAAGAGCGGCACCAGGGAGATACGCACCGAAAATCTGATAAAGATCTACAGCAAGCGTCGAGTGGTGGATCAGACATCGATAATGGTGCACCAGGGAGAGATTGTGGGGCTTTTGGGTCCAAACGGGGCGGGCAAGACCACCACCTTTTACATGATAGTGGGGCTGATCAAGGCCAACAGGGGTAAGATTTTCCTTGACAGTAAGAACATATCCAATCGTCCCATGTATAAGCGTGCCCAGATGGGAATCGGCTATCTTCCCCAGGAGGCATCGATTTACCGTACGCTTTCTGTAAAGGACAACATCATGGCGGTGCTGGAAAACCGGCGTATGAGTCCGAAGCAGCGCAAGCAGCGCATGCATGAGCTTCTTGAGGAGCTTCACGTGTCGCATCTGGAGAAGAGTCCGGGCTATGCGCTCAGCGGCGGGGAGCGCCGGCGGGTGGAGATTGCACGTTGTCTGGCAAATGAGCCCGATTTCATTCTTCTGGACGAACCGTTTGCGGGAGTGGATCCGATTGCGGTGGAAGATATACAGAGTATTGTGCATGAGTTGAAGGAGAAGAATTACGGCGTTCTGATCACCGACCATAATGTGCGGGAGACGCTGCGAATCACCGATCGGGCATACATAATGAATGCGGGTAAAATTCTCATCTCCGGTACGGCAAAAGAGTTAGCTGAGAATCCGGAGGCACGTCGTATATACCTTGGGCAAAATTTCCGGCTCGATTAGACCGGTTTTGCCCGACGCAGCTTGGCCTGGTATTTGCTTTTGCATATTCTTGTTTTATATTAGTATCATATGAGTCGGCTGTTTAAACTACAAAATCACCTTTATGAGGAGGGGACGCAGCTTTGAATCTGAATCTAGATATGTCGATGAAACTTCAGCAGAAGCTTTCATTTCAGATGATTCAATCGCTGAAGCTGCTGCAGGTTAATACCCTTCAGTTAGAACAGCTTTTGAAAAACGAATTGGAGATGAATCCTGTTCTGGAGGCCGCCGATGAGCTGGACGGGCTTGAGGAGCAGGTTGAGGAGAAGGAAAAGGAAGAGGACGAAGAAAAAGAGGTAGAGGTCGATGAGGATGAGGTGGATTGGGAGGAGTATCTTGAGGAGGGCTTTGACCTGGGCTACAGCAGCAGTGAGGAGGTAGACAGGAGTAAGGAGTATTACGAGCCTACAGCGGTGTATCAGCCGACGTTGGAGGAGTATCTCACCGAGCAGCTTGCGGAGAAGAAGCTTCCGGAGCGCCGGGCGCTTCTGGTGCAGTTTCTGATCGGCTGTCTCGAAAGTGACGGCTATCTGCGTATTCCCATAGAAAACATCGCGGAGGTCACCGACTCCAATCCCTTTGAGGTGGAGGAGGCGCTCAACGTGATATGGCGCATGGAACCTCCCGGCATCGGAGCGCGCAACCTGCAGGAGTGTCTGCAGATTCAGCTCCGGCGGCTCAACCTTCACGACTCTCTGGCGATGCGTATCATCACAGAGACCTGGGAGCTGTTCGAGAAACTCAAGATCCCCGATATCTCACGCAAGTTCAGTATCGACACGCGTGATGTGCAAAATTCGATCGATATCATCAAGAAGCTTCATCCCAAGCCTGGCTACCTGGTCAACAAAGATCGCTCATCGGCGATCGTACCCGATCTTCTGGTTGAAAAAATAGACGGAGAGTTTGTGGTTACACTCAATGACCGTTCCTCTCCCTCTCTTCATATCAACCGGGCGTATGCCAATATGCTTAAGCGGGGCAGTAACACGCGCAAGGATGTCAAGAAGTATATCCGCGAGAAGTTTAACAGCGCAACCTGGCTGATTCGCTCAATCGAGCAGCGAAAGACTACTATGCTTCGTGTGATGTATGCAATAATCGAGCGGCAGACCGATTTTTTCGAGAAGGGGCCGCCAAACCTCTCTCCGTTGAAGTTGCAGGATATTGCCGATATGGTAGATATGCATATCTCCACGGTCAGCAGGGTCACCAGTAACAAGTATGTGCAGACCCCGCACGGGATATTTGAACTGAAGTATTTTTTCACCGAGGCGGTTGGTCGCAACGGAGACGGTGCGGATGTATCGAGTGAGCGGATAAAGAATCGTATCCGGGAGCTTGTGGAGACCGAAAACTCCCGCAAGCCGCTTTCCGATCAGAAGATTGCCGATATCCTGACCCGGGAAGACTTAAAAGTAGCGCGACGAACGGTTGCCAAGTATCGCGAGCAGATGAAAATTCTGCCCGCACGTCTTAGACAAAAGTACAATTAACGTACTTAGTTACTGTTCACGGAGCAATCTTACCCCACCCACTGAGGCATGAAGGCGGGAGGCGGGGAATGCCTAGGTGAATCGCACCAAGCATAATTCTCGGGTAATGCGAAATCCGAACAGAAGCTAAATAGAGTGTGTGCCTAATGAGTATGCCAGAATACCGGCGGACCGACACAAAAAAAACCGAACGGGCGCGTATACCTTCCTGGCTTAAGCGCCCGATTCCCTGTATCGGGAAAAAAGACCAGGTGCTCGCCACCCTGAGTACCGGACGTCTTCACACGGTCTGTCAGGAAGCCAAATGCCCTAACCGGGCGGAGTGTTTCTCCCGGGGAAGTGCTACGTTTCTGATCATGGGTGACATATGCACCCGTGGTTGCCGGTTCTGCTCGGTCACCACCTCCGCCCCGCTTCCGCTGGATGCCGACGAGCCGGCGCGACTCAGCGGGGTTGTCGGGCAACTGGGTCTCTCCTATGTGGTTATCACCTCAGTTACCAGAGACGATCTTTCCGATGGTGGAGCCTCCCATTTCGCATCGGTAGTCTCAACACTCAGAAAGCATCATCCGAAACTTGTTGTGGAGGTGCTGACTCCCGATTTCCAGGGAAATCATTCCGCGCTCAAAACAGTTCTTGACAGTAATCCGCACGTATTGAATCATAATGTAGAGACTGTGCCGCGACTGTACCCGCATATTCGGCCGCAGGCCATCTACGAAAGGTCACTGCAATATCTATCCCGGAGCGCAACATACCGTCCGGACATAACCGTGAAATCCGGATTTATGGTCGGATTGGGCGAAAAAGAGGATGAGGTAATAACTCTGATGCACGATCTACATTATGCAGGGTGCAGGCTTGTGACTATCGGACAGTATCTGCAGCCGACATCGGAGCAGGTTGCGGTGGCCGAATTCATAAAACCTGAACAATTTCAACGATATGCTCGCATCGGACAGCAGATTGGTTTCGATGCGGTCATATCGGGGCCTTTCGTGAGAAGCTCGTACAAGGCATCGGAAGCATATAAACGTGGAGGCAACGCCTCATAAACTGCTTTTTTTTATCGTCCAGGGAGGTTTTCAGGATGAATATTCAAATTACTGCCAGACATTCCAAAGCATCTCAATCCATGCAGGATTTTATCACGGAAGAATTGCATAATCTTGAAAAGTGGACAGATAAAATCACGTCCAGTCACGTAATACTTGATTCTGTGCATGATGAGAGGTTGGCGGAAGTAGTGGTGACGATACTTGGTCAGAGGTTAAGTGCTAAAGCCAGGGCGGAAAAAACCGGTAAAGCAGTTGATCTTGCCATGGAAAAGATGAGGCGGCAGCTGGTGAAATTCAACGATAAACTAAAAGACCACAAACCTTCAAAATCACCCAAAGCGGATTTGCCTGAAAGTGCCGCCTTATAGAATCGGATGAGGGGCTAAGCCCCTCATCCATATTGCGACAAATACGTCAGTTGTCCGACATTATATTTTTTATATCGTTTCAGCACATTGTTGCCATACCTCTCAAAGAAAACCATTTTGTAATTCCTGCGTATGATGGGAAAGGATAATCAGTCGTGAAAAGAGCCAATGCCGAACTACTGGTAGGCGCGTCCATCTTTTTTGCTCTCTTTATTCTCATTGCGGGGGTGATGTGGCTAAAAGAGGCCTCACTTGCCAGCAAAATGGTTGAGTATACCGTATTGTTTCCGAATGTCGGCGCGTTGCAGAAAGGCGATCCGGTAAACGTAAATGGTGTCAAACGCGGACATGTGGGTTCCATGTACCTTCGCGACGAAGTGGTGGCGGTTATTTTGAAGGTGGAAAAGAGTGTGGGGCTGACAGATTCCTCCAATGTAGTCGTGCAGAATGTCGGTCTTATGGGAGAGCGGGCGGTCGGGATTCAGATTTCGGGAAAAGGTAAACGTCTGAGCCCCAACAGTTCGCAGGACACGACCTTCATGTACGGCCGGTTCGACAGTGGTATAGCCGAAGCCATGGGAATGCTTGGCAATGTGCTGGCGGATGTAGAGGTTCTTTTAGGTAACGTCAGCACGATGTTTGAGCAGACCATCGGAGACACCCAATTTGTCACGCTTTTCAGCGATCTTTCCGGGCGGCTGGATACGATTACTTTCGAAGTGGAAGATCTGATCAATCAGAACAAGCATCAGATAAATCGAAGTGTCGACAATATCCATACCGTTACCACGGATGTAAAAAAGCTTATTACTTATAACAGCTCGCATATTGACACTATAATGGCCAACGGCAGTCTTCTGACGCAACAGGCCCTTACACTCACCGGCCGGATAGACTCCATATCGGTATCTCTGAAAGATATGGTGGATAAAATTCAGAATGGTGAAGGATCATTAGGACAATTGCTTCAGGATGAAGTATTTTATACGAAGTTGAAGACGATGACTTCGGAATTGGACACCCTGCTCACCGAAGTAAATGAAGACGGATTGAAACTTCGCATAAAACTGGGTTTTGGTAGAAAGAAAAACAGAAACTGATAATGATTGAAAAAGAGATCACAGTCACAAATTCACTGGGCATCCATGCACGTCCGGCATCCATGATAGTTCAAACAGCAACAAAGTACCGCAGTGTCATTTCTCTGGAAAAAGACGGTATCAGTGCCGATGCAAAAAGTATCATGAGTGTGATGATGCTTGCGGCGGCTCACAATGCAAAGGTCACAATCAAGGCTGACGGTGAAGATGAGCAGGATGCACTCCAAGCGGTAGAGCAGCTGTTTCTGAAAAAATTCAATGAAGAATAACGAATCACGTTCTCCGCACGATACGCCTTTCATTGCTCCTCCCCCTCCATGTGGCACAATCCCCTATTGTATTTTTATGGGCTATTAGGTGGTCGAATATTTTCCCGCCTGATTAGCTTTTTTTTGAATCTCCCGAATTCGCTCATGATCAGTGCAGGAAGGATCAATTATGGCTCAGTGCAATATCGGTTTGATCGGTGCGGGGACTGTTGGCGGCGGTGTCGCTAAAATCCTCCACAAACAGGAATTCTTTTTCTCCTCAGAGCTGGGGCTCACCATTAAACTCAAGCGAATAGTGGATAAACAGACCAGCAGATTCGAGACACTTCCCGTGGGTGATGCCATATGCACCGACAACGCCGACGATATCATCTCCGATCCAGACATCCATGTGGTTGTCGAGCTGATTGGTGGTACGACGATCGCAAAGGAGCTGGTGCTCAAAGCGCTGTCGGCAAAAAAACATGTTGTCACCGCAAACAAGGCGCTGATCGCCGAGCACGGCCCGGAGATATTCGAGGTTGCGGAAAAAAATGGTGTATCGATCTACTTTGAGGCATCGGTTGGTGGCGGGATGCCCACCATAAAGACCATCCGCGAATCCATGGTGGCAAATGATATTCTGTCCCTCAAAACCATCATAAACGGCACCTGCAACTACATCCTGACCGAAATGGAAGTCAACAGGCTCACATTCGACGATGCGCTTCATCTTGCCCAGAAAAACGGGTTTGCCGAAGCGGATCCCACGCTCGACATCGGTGGCGGAGACACCGGACACAAAGTAGCGATTATGGCCTCCCTTCTGTACGGAGGGTATGTTCCCTACGAATCCCTGCCGATTGAGGGTATCACCAGCATTACCGCTGATGATATCGAATATGCCGACGAGCTTGGGTATCGCATAAAACTTTTGGGGGTAATCAAGTCTTCAGGGCCGGGAAAACCACTAGATGTTCGTGTGCATCCGGCCATGCTCAAAAAGGATCATATCCTGGCTTCGGTGAGCAGCGAATTTAACGCTGTGCTTCTCGAGGGAGACGCGGTTGGACCGATACTTCTGTACGGCAAGGGTGCCGGCGAACTGCCCACCGCCTCGGCGGTGGTCGGCGATATCGTCGATGTCGCCAGAAACATCACCGGAAACACCCCGGTTCGCATCCCGATGGATTTCTACGTGCAGAGCAACCAAAAGAAGCTGCGCAGTACGGCGGATGTCGTTCTTCGGTACTACCTGCGTTTCACCGTACCGGACCGTCCGAAGATTCTTTCGCAGATTGCCTCCGTTCTCGGTGACCATGGTATATCCATCGCTTCTCTGGTCCAGCCGGAAAGCTCCGGAGACGATGTACCGGTTGTCATGTTGACACATGCCGCCAGAGAACGTAATCTTCAGAAGGCGATTGCCGAAATCGAAGAAATGCCCGATGTGGTCAGAGATAAAACACAGATAATTCGTATTGAAGATTAATACCTGAGTCCGGCAGAGCCGAAACTTCGGTTTTCGGCCACTCGGCCATTGGGTACAGTAGCAGATGTGACAAATTTTACGCCAAAAAAGTGTGCTTTATCATACAACGAATCTAACATGAGCCATACAATGAACTATATCAGTACACGTGATAACCATGAGCCTGTCTCATCGGCGGCCGCGATTAATTTCGGAATGGTTCCCGGGGGCGGTCTTTTTGTTCCGCAGTCACTACCACATGTTGATGCATCCGCGGCGGCCGATGAGACCTATCACCAGACCGCATTCAGGGTCCTGCGACCGTTGCTCAGCGACTACTCGGACCAGGAATTAACCGAATGTATCCAATCCGCATACAATGAGCAGACATTTGATACGCCTTCCGTGGTCAGGCTGGCGGATATTGGTCGGAACAGACACGTTTTGGAGTTGTGGCACGGACCGACTGCTGCCTTTAAGGATGTCGCGCTGCAGATCATGCCCCATTTGCTGCGAATCGCCAAAAACAAACTGAATAAAACCAACCACACGGTTATACTGGTGGCCACATCCGGCGATACGGGAAAGGCTGCCCTGGAGGGGTTTAAGGATTGTGAGGGGATTTCGATTATCGTTTTTTTTCCTGATGGGGGTGTCAGCCCGATTCAGAAACTCCAAATGGTGACCACCACGGGCAATAACACGCATGTGGTGGGAGTAAGAGGAAATTTCGATGACTGTCAAACGGGTGTGAAGGAGATCTTTGGCACTGCCGAACTCGGCCGACAGCTCAAGGAGCGAAATCTGGAGTTTTCTTCCGCAAATTCCATAAACTGGGGCAGATTGAGTCCGCAGATCGTCTATTATTTCAGGGCATATGGCCGGCTTCTTTCCGCCGGTAGTATCACGCCCGGTTCTCCGGTTGATTTCTGTGTACCCACGGGCAATTTCGGCAACATCCTGGCCGGCTATTATGCACAGCGCATGGGGGTACCCATCCGGCGTCTGATCTGCGCATCGAATAAAAACAAGATTCTGACCGATTTTTTCACCACCGGTATATACGATAGAAATCGCTCTTTCTACCGGACGATGAGTCCATCCATGGATATACTCATCTCATCCAATCTCGAGCGTTTCCTTTACGAAATCAGTGGGCAGGATGGCCGGGAAATCATCCGGATGTATAACGAGTTGAGTCAGACCGGGCGTTTCTCGGTTAATGGGGATATAAAATCGCGGATGGATCAGACCATCACTCCCTGCTGGGTGGATGAACCCCAGGTGCTTGAAACGATCGGCAAGGTTTTCAGGGAGACCGGCTATACCATCGACACGCATACCGCTGTGGCGGTAGCGGCGGCAGAGGAGATGCAGGATGAACAGGTTCCTGTGGTGATCGATTCCACTGCAAGCCCCTTTAAGTTCAGTCGGGATGTGCTCAAGGGGATACATGGTGAGTACATAGAGAATGAGTTCGATTCGATCAGACGGTTACAGGAAATCACGAATGTACCGATACATTCGGCAGTCGACGGTTTGGATTCCATGGAAATCAGACACCGGCGTGTCATCGATATCAAAGAAATGAAACAGGCTGTCCTCGACAGTCTTACATAGATGGTGGTTTTATGAAACGGATTATACTGGTGGGTGACGGAATGGCCGACGCCCCCATAGCAGAGCTTGAAAACAAAACACCCCTGGAGTACGCACATACGCCGAACATGGATCGTATCGCATCAAGTGGACGAATCGGGCGTGCACGAACCGTACCCGAGGGAATGCCTCCGGGCAGCGATGTGGCAAATATGTCTCTGATGGGCTATGACCCCGCGCGTTATTTCACCGGCCGGGCCCCCATCGAAGCAGCCAGCCTTGGGCTTTCGCTGTCATCGAACCAAACCGCTTTCCGCTGCAATCTGGTCACTATCGAAAACGGCACTATGGCGGATTATTCCGCCGGACATATCGAGAATGAAGATGCCGAAATGATTATCAACGAATTGCAACAGAAGCTAAACGGTGATACGGTCGCTTTCTACCCGGGTGTCAGCTACAGGCATCTTCTGGTGATTGATGATTTCCCCGACAACCTGCAATGCACTCCTCCACATGACATTTCCGGACAGATGGTAAAGCAGCATCTGCCTCACGGACCGGGGCAAGAAATTGTGCTCCGGCTGAGTGAGGCCGCACATGCGATTCTCGAGAGTTCCGAGGTTAATGCGCGTAGAATACGCGAGGGGAAGAAGCCGGTGACGGATATCTGGCTGTGGGGACAGGGAAAGGCGCTGCAGTTTCCCACTCTTCACCAGAGGTACGGTCTGAATGGGTCAGTTATCTCCGCAGTCGACCTGGTACGGGGGCTTGGAAAGCTGGCCGGTCTGACGGTGTGTCATGTTCAGGGAGCGACCGGGTATCTTGGTACCAACTACGCCGGAAAGGTGGAAGCCGCACGGCAGGCTTTAAAGGAGCAGGAGTTTGTCTATCTGCATGTGGAAGCTCCCGATGAAACCTCTCACGAAGGATCGCTGAAAAAAAAGCTTCAGGCTATCGAAGAATTTGACAAACATGTGGTAGGAGAGATGCTGCCGGTTCTCACCAAGTATGAGAATTGCCGCATTCTGGTTCTTCCCGATCATGCCACGTTATTATCGACTCGAACCCATGACCGTGCACCTATACCGTATGTGGTCACCGGACACAATATATCTCCGGATATAAACGCACTGTATTGTGAAGCTACAGCCTTGCCTCTAACCCCTATTCCCGCTGTTAAGCTTTTTGATACGTTTATTCGCGGCAATTTCGATTAGGAACTGACTGAATGGGTACGCGTCTTGCCGAAAAGGTGTTGACTTTCGTTTTCGATATACTGGCTTTTTTTGTAGCCTTCTACACCACATTCTGGCTGCGCTACCAAAGCGGCTTCTTTCCAGAAGCGCTAAATCCAGCTCTCAACTTCAATGATTATTATCATCCTATGGTCATCCTCTCCTGCGGGTGGGCGATACTTTTCTTCATCACAGGGCTGTACCGCGACTGGTATAAGGAAAGCCGCCTCGATGAGTTTTTCGCGGTGGCAAAAACCGTTTTGGTCGGTACTTTTCTTCTTTTCCTTCTAACCAGCGGACCGCAGATAATCGCCTTTGCCAGAAGCGGAGATCCGCAAATTCTTTTCACCCGCACCAAATTTGCCACGCTGTTTACCTATGGCGGATGCATGCTTTTTTTCGCCACCTTCGACCGTTTCATGATGCACAGTTTTCTTGCCTGGCTCTTTTCACGCGGCATTGGGGTGCAAAGCCTGGTCATAATCGGAGCAACGGAGGAAGGTGAGAAGCTGTTTAAGAAGATAAGTGGGTTTCCGCAGTTGGGATACCGGGTAGTAGGATTTATCGATGACGATGGAAGAAAGAAGGGAAATACCATTGCAGGCAAACCCGTACTGGGCACCTACTCGGACATTCCGTCGATCGTACAAAAGGAAAATGTTGCCGGCCTGATTATTTCCCACGTTTCGACATCCGCAAATGAGATTCTCAAGATTGTCAGCTACTGCGAGGATGTGCGACTGACCATATACATGGTACCGTCGTTGATAGATGTTATTTCGGGGCATCTGAAGACTCACCAGATATTCGGTATTCCGCTGATGGTTCTTCTTAAGGACCACATGCCCAGCTGGGAGGCACAGATAAAGCGGCTTATCGACATTGCGGTATCATTCAGTGTTCTTAGCCTGGGGGCGCCATTCTGGCTGCTGGTGGCACTGGGAGTAAAGCTCAGCTCATCGGGACCGGCGGTTTACAAGCAAGAGCGCATCGGCCAGAACGGCAAGCCATTTATCATGATGAAATTCCGTTCGATGTATGAGGATGCCGAGAAGAAATCGGGGCCGGTGTGGGCGACCGAAAACGACCCACGGATCACCCCGTTTGGACGATTTCTGAGAAAAACCAGGCTGGACGAGATTCCTCAATTTATAAACGTGCTCAAAGGGGAAATGAGTCTTGTCGGGCCGAGACCCGAGCGCAGGCATTTTATCGAGGAGCTTCAGAAGGAGATTCCCTGGTATGTGAGACGGATTAAGATGAAGCCGGGCATAACGGGATGGGCGCAGATAAAGCACAAGTATGACGAGACTATAGAGGATGTAAAGCAGAAAGTGATGTACGATCTGTACTATTTCGAAAACATGTCGATTCTCCTCGACCTTAAAATCATTCTCCGCACATTCATGGTCGTTATCACCGGAAAAGGTGCGCATTGACAGTCCGGCAAGGCCGGAATTAAAAAACGCTTTTGTCAGGGCATGTAAGCGCATGAATCCCCTACCCTCCCGGTACTGCAGAAGAGTTGAAGCAATCGCGCGCGAAAGTCTGCGAGAGAATAGCTCAATCCCGATGGTCATAGATTATCTCACGACTATCGCAATGCATCGGTAGCCTCAAAACCGGTGATGATACCCCACACGGCGCGCTATAAGGGTCTCTGTCCAGCGCACGACTCATCCGGTTCATCGTCGCCACAAACGCCGAATCGCATTCGGGAATTCATCGTCAATTGTTCAACAGAATTTTTCACGGCCACTAATTTTTCACCCCGATAGGTAACTTCTTGATTGTTTCGCCTTTTTCTTCTCTGATAATTATAAAAGCTGTATATACGCCATCACCGACATACCTGTCGTTTTCATTACAACCATCCCAGGTGCCGAAGAAAGCATATCCTTGCATTTGTAAAATCTGCTTGTCAAGTCTATTACCTAGTGCATCGTATATGATGCACTCGATCTCTATATCATCGAATTCCACAGGCGTGGTCGGCCTCACTTTTATAGTAATATTCTCACCATTGCTTTTAGGTGAAAAGTGGTTGGGTCCGGCTTTAATCTCCCATACTGACGGCGGCCAGTTGACATCCAGTTCAACACGACGATTATTCGGATTATCCTGAACCGCTCCCCGGCCATCTGTAATCTGAGCCTGGGGATTAATCCAGAGCGAGTCCCCTTCCGCATACGGTTTGGCATTCCCGTCATCATTATTCTCCAGCATGAAAATGTAGGTTGTCCCGAAGAGATTTTTCAGATTCATGGTAAGATTGTACCGGTGGCCTTCCTGTGTTTCGAAAGTAAATGGTTGCGCTCCATGAGTCAGACTTATCGGTTCGGATAAGACCACCTTCAAGGTATCCGACTGACGGACGCTGCTGATCACCGTGCCCGGAAATATCTGCGCGGACAATATAACCGGCGCCGCACTGTCGGCCACGGCAGAACGTATCGGAGCCTCGGAGAAACTTACATACGTTATGCTTATGTCCATATCCGGGTCGGTCATTATGGTTTCCGGTGAAACTGCGGCGCCACTGGCCGGTATCTGTAGAGTAGAGTCATCCACTTGGTGCAGCTGATCAGGCGGTATCGTCTGCTCCACCGCACCAGATTCGATATTCCATACTACCGAAATGCTTTGGAATTCAGACAGCTCTACGTCACGCCTGAAACGAACCCGTACAAAATCTACAAATCCATCGGCATCGTCATCAAAGTATGCCGCAGAGCTGATGGCTGCCGGTCCTCTTCTCAGCGTCAGCTCCACCGGTGGATTCAAATCGTGGGGCAGATTTGAATTCAGGTCGCTGATAGTACCGTCCTGTCCTTCCGGCATAAGCCTGAGGGCGTCTCCCGCCGCCGGCCTTTGTGATGCAGAGGTGACACTCACCATCATCAGCCGGTCATTCAAAGAATCGACAACACCCTGTATCGTAAGCTCGGTGGTATCGGTGGTGTTCTGCTTTATCAAAAGAAGCTGCGTTCCATGAAGGGAGGATGTTAGTACCGGCTCCGTAAAAGTCAATATGAGCGTATCCGGCTGATCTTCGTTGTTTTCCATCACGGATGCGGCCGATAGTGCGGGGCCTACACCATCGACAAACGGTCTGGTGTTGTGGTGCGATGATTCGCCGTTACTCATATGAATGGTCACATCACCGGCTGGTCTGCCGTCGATGCCGCTGAGAGTGGTAAAAGGTACTTGTAACACCAGCCCCAGCCTGGTTACCGAGTCGGCAGGAATCTGGTAGTGGTTACCACGATAGTCCATTGTCACGGAGTCGAGTCGTTGCCCCTCTTCGAAATCACTCAGCAACGAAAGCGAAACCATATCCGGCCAGATGTTCCCATCACTGTCGAGCATCACCGCAGCCTGTATCGCCGGCCAGTTGGGTGCGTTCGTTATGGTTACCACGATCGAATCGCCCTGTATCTCCGGCTCATTGACCCGAATCAGCGCGCTGCCCGAACCGACGTTTGAAATGATTCCGACCCCGGCGCCACCGCTCGTTCCGGATACCGATGCCACCGATTCGTCGGTACTGCTCCAGGCAGCGGCGTTGGCGAAACGGAGGAAGTTGCCGTGTCTGTCACGAATGATCGCATAAAGCGTATAGGTGCGCTGATTCGGCCCGAGGACGAGTGTGTCGATGTTTTCATCGGAGGTACGGTTGAAACTTGTTGTGTCGAGAATAATATCGACATGCCAGGGTCGTCCGTCATCTTCGGTCGCGCAGCTTATGCGGGAGCGTGCGCCGATATAATCGACCGGATACCCGCGGATGTTTGCATAGGCGGTATTGAGAATGGTATCCCCGGTACACCGGTTAAGTGTCCCCCTGACCCACAGCGCCAGAGAATCGTCAGCCTCCAGGATTTCCTGGCCGGAGACAATCGGCCAGGTGATGTCGCCATTGTTATACTCTGCCGAAATCTCCCGCCCCGCAAGCGGTCCGGTGACGATGGAACCACCGGCGGAGGTAAAGGTCAGATCGGTCGGCAACGGGTCGTGTATGACGACATCGAATGCGGCATCAAAATGGCTGTTCCAGCTCCATAACTGCGCCTGCCCGTTATCGTTGCTCACCGACTTCACTCCCGCGTATCCGGGCTGCACCATGATTCCGGTCTGGGTTACATTCGGTGATGGACCGGTTGTATCTCCCGCCCACAGGCTGACCGTATCCCCGGCCAGTTTGATTTTAAAATCGAAAGTCGGTGGTGTCGAGCTGAAATTGGTGTATGTAAAGCTTTGATCTCCACCCACCTGAGTGCCGTTATTATAAAACTGCACCCGCATATCACCATAGTCCTTGAAAAACCGTATCTCCACGAAATCGCTTTCACTGCTTCGGGCAACCAGGGAGAACTCCGAGTAGTATGGCGGGTTTATTGTTCCGCCAAATGTACCGTTTACTCCATAGGAGTAGGAGTGCACCATGGTTATTGCCGGTTTGTCAAAGGCAATGGTGTCGTCAGACATGCTGAATGTTCCGTTTCCGCTCTGGTCTATCCACTCGTTTATATCGGACGCATCCGTGACAATCGATCCGTGCGTCTGCTTGTAGGTGATGTTATAGGTAACGGTATCGCCCTCCTGGTACACAGGTCTGTCGGAGCGTTTGTATATCGTCGTGGGAGGTGGGGGCGGAGGAGGCACCGAATCGCAAGTGACGGTTACCGCCATACTGTCGGAGATTGCAGACTCTCTGTCCGCAGAAGCCCAGGCGCGGGTCATGATCGTATTATCCTGCATGGGGCAGGCTCCCGATGCAGTCGCCACGTATGAGATGCTACCCTTCCGATTGATCTGCAACTTTGGTATTGACCAGGAAATGACATTTCCATCGACGGAAGGTTCGACCCCAAAGGGTGCGTCACCGGTAAAACGGCTGAAGGAAAAACCGGCTGGAATGGTATCGCGGATGACCAGGTTGGAGACATCTCTTCCCGGAAGCGGCCCGTTACCGGCGACCCGTCTCCAGGTGTAACCATCCCATTCTTCAACCAGTACATTATCGACCGTATGAGAGGCGGTGTCGCACTCCTTGGGGTTCCAGGTTGTCACCGGAACGTCTGGATTATCAGGGTCTGTCCAGTCATTTGTGACCGGCCAGTACTTGCCGTCATCGGTATCCTCAGCATCCGGATCCCACGACCAGTCATCACTCCAGATAGCGTCAGTCCATGTACTGGTGTTTACGTTCCATACCATGCGAAGGGTTTCTGTACCGCCCCGATGAATCATCCCTTCGATACCTCTGTACCAGTTTACATGATAATTAGTCGTTATGAGATTGATTGTTCGTTCTGGATTAGTAGGCTCTGAAAATTGAAGGATTATACGCTGATTCCATTTGCCGTTTTCATCTTCCCCGGGTGTGATATTTTCGTGAAGAATGGTGACGAAATTTTCATCGACACCCTCGACGATTGTCGGTTGTACCTGCCAGCCGTTCGAACACCCGTCATCTCCGGCGTAACACTTCAAACCGGCATCGAACAGGAAATATGAAATACGGTAATTACCATAATCGATGTAAGCCTCATCCGCATCATGGAAAAGTCTTGCACGCATGCTTGTCATCTCAGCTGTGCCTGAGGGCAAAGGCTCATGTGAATATGCGAAATGTACCCCCGGACGCCCGCCATTTATCCATCCGGCCTCGGAGGTGTTTTCGAAATCGATGGTAAACTCTATTTCGCTTCCCGGATTTACATGGGTGTTTGAGGCACGTTTATCCACTACAAGAGCGCGTTTGGCGATATCCAGATGATTTCTCTCCATCACCGAGCTGATATTGTTGGGGAAATCATTAGATGTCCATCCGGTACCGTTTGCGCAGGTGATCGACACCCGGTTCCGGTATTGACTCTCGTTTGCCGTGCCCACCAGGACTTTCAACGATACCTGTCCCGTGGTGGGCTCGACGCCGGTTTCAGTCTGAAAACCGGGAACGGTTCCGATGTTCCAGGTGACCACGTTGGATGCGGCATCGAAAACACCACCGCCGGTTGACGAGACATACACAAAATCCGGGTGAAGGGTGTCCGTGATAGTGACACTCTGTGCATCGAGCGAGCCGTAGTTTCGGTAATCGATCGTGTAGGTGATCGTATCTCTCTCGAATGCAAAAGTCTTGTCGATATCCAGATACACCTTCATATTGGCCGTGGGCTTTATCTCCGATGGCCGCTGATAGTTTCCGGTCAGAACCAGCATCCCCAGCAGACGAAACCAGCCGTGGAAATAGTGCGGTACGCTGGTGATGTATCTTCCCCCCTCCGTACCATCCCATTTGATTTCCAGATTACGATACAACTGGGCCATAAGGTCGAAATGCTGTGCAACCACCGCGGCAGGCGATCCGGTACCGGGTACCCAGTTCAAAGCAAACGTCTGCAACGGCTCGCCTTCCGGTGTATACTGATATTTGAGTTTATCCGACCCCCAGAAAAGGGTTTCAGAGTCACCATCGGCGCATGGCTCACAAGGGTTATTCCATGGATCTGCACGGTCGTCCCACAGAAAACGGGCGTAGCGCCTGGCTACATCGCTTTCAAAGGTATTGGGAACACCTTGCTGTACCTGGTGGGTTTGCGGATCCCAGGTATAAGTAGGATCTCCATACCATACGCTGTTCAGGATGGTCCGCCATGGCATTCGAAAATCTTCTCCATCGGAGAAGTTGGAAAACGTCGCGTTGTTGTTTTCATCAAGCTCTACCCACCCTGCGAAAGGAATCATCTGTTCGTTGAGAAGGGTTTGGCCCATAAGCCAGTCGGATGAAGCTTCTGCACGGCGGAACTGATAGATGTTCCAGGCATACTTAGTGGAGTCTTCCTGACTCAGAAAATCGGCGAATGCCTTGAAATAACTTGGTGCGGTATAATCGATGTGCTGCTGGGAAGGACCTCTGTGCTCGGGTAGAAACGGAAATCCGCTGGTGGCCATATCGTTTGCCCAACCAGTCAGTTCGGTCCAGGAATCACCGCCTTTGAAATACCCATCCAGGCCTATATCGCCTACTACATAGTTATCGTTGTCGTTATATGGCACAGTATCTGTTAGAGCCTTCATAAATTCGATCGCCTCTTTTTTATAGGAGATCGGCTCACCGCAGGCATCGGTGATCCCCATGAACTCACCCCATTGAAGATAGGCGACAAAAAGTGCCAGTCCGATATCGAAATCGCCGTCTGCAGCCGAATTAGCCCCAGCCTCCGTCCAACCAGGAAGGCGACTGTAAGCATACTCAGGACTGGAATCCTCACAGTCACTATAGCGCTTAACTTTATTCATACGGTAATCGTGAATCCAGAGCCACAAACCATCAAATGTCTCCTTATCGGCCATCGCAGCAGCCGCCAGAAGCGCATACCCGTCACCTTCGGAACAGCTGGGATTTGACCGAAAGTAGATATAATCCACCCCATCGACTCCGCCCCCCGGCTTTTCCGCCCGGTTCATCATGATCCGGTAGGCATCACGGATTGTCTGCTCCATCT